>NZ_CP128988.1:1250000-1875000 GCF_030406045.1 Thiohalobacter sp. IOR34 | reverse complement strand
CCTTGGCTGCCCAGGCGGCGGAAGCGGCCGACAGCCGTCCCCTGGCGAGCGCCGAGCATCTTCCCCGGCCGCCGCTGGATGTCCTGCAGCAGCGTCTCCAGGAGGTTCTGCATGCCAGCCGCGGTACGCCGCAGGAGGGGCTTCGCCAGACGCCGCTGCCGGCCGACCGGCCGCAGACGCCGGATCTGCTGGCCGTGGCGCTGCCCTCGGCGCAGCCCGCCGCTCCCGCCCCGACGGCATCTGCGCCGCTGCAGTCGCCGCCGTCTGCCACCCTTGCCGTGCCGCTGCAGCAGCCGGGCTGGGACGAGGCGCTGGGCGAACGGGTGCTGTGGATGACCGGTCAGAAGCTGCAGGCAGCCGAGATCAAGCTCAATCCGCCCCAGCTCGGTCCCATCGAGGTGCGCATCCAGATGCATCAGGACCAGGCCCAGGTCAGCTTTACCGCCCACCATGCCGTGGTCCGCGATGCCCTGGAGGCGGCCATCCCGCGGCTGCGTGAGATGCTGGGCGACAGCGGCCTGCAACTGCTCGACGTGAACATCTCCGAACACTCCTTCGCCGAGCAGCGCCAGGCGGCCGGCGATACCGACGGGGAGTCCAGCGCTGGCTGGGCGGGGGAGGCTGCGGAGGAGGTGGACAGTGCGCAGGAAACCCTCCTGCCCAGGCATGCAGGTGCCGCCGGCCGGGTGGATCTGTTCGCCTGAGCGCCTTCCTTCCGCCGATATCCGCCAGGGTTGTAGGCAGGCCGTAATAAATATGTTACGGTCCGCCATTATCGATAATAACAACTTAAAACAATAAGAGATGAGCGGAGACACGAGATCGAGGCAGAGAGGGGCTGCAGCGAGCGATTCGGCCGCTGAGCAGCGTTTGAGCGAGCACCGGAAGAATTTCGGTTACGTGCTGCAACTGGGCAGCGCCGATGCCGAGATCATCCGTCGCTATCACGACTTTCTGAGCCAGGGAGCGGCACGCTTCGCTGAGGTCTACTACAACTACCTGTTCGACAATCCGGCCATGGCCGATGTGCTCTACGCCCTGGAACAGCGTGGTGGCAACATCGGCGATCTGGTGCGCGCCCATCTCAATCAGTTGCTTGGCCTGCTGGCGCCGGAGCCGGAGCTTAGTGCCTTCGGTGCCGGGGAACGCCATGGCCTGCATGGTATCGAACCGCTCTGGGTGATGGGCGGTTATCGCTTGTATCTCGACCATCTGCTGAAACTGGTTCAGGACATTCCCGATATCGGCGACGCGGAACGGCTGGCGCTGGAGAACACCCTGGTCAAGCGGGTGTTCCACGACATGGGCCTGATGTTGCAGGGCTACTGGGAACAGCGCTGTAGCGAGCTGCGCGAGGCCCGGGAGACGGCTCAGCAGGCGCAGCGGACGATCGAGCAGCTGCTCGACAACGTGCCGCAGATCCTCTGGTCGGTCGATGTGCGCGGCAACGAGCTGCTCTATGCCAGTCCCGCCGCGCAGCGCCTGTTGGGCCTGGCCCCCGCCTGTGATGCCATCCCTTGCCTCGAAGAGACCCATGAGGACGACCGCGAATCCCTGCAGGCCGCCTGGCAGCGGGCCCTGGAGGGCGAGACGTCCAGCGCCCGGATCCGTCTGACCGCCGGGGACGACCGCCCCGAGGGCTGCTACCGTGCCTGCTTCCATCCGGCGCGCTCGCGGCGTCAGGTGGTGCGCATCGACTGCCTGCTGGAGGATGTCACCGAACAGCAACAGGCGCTGGTCCAGCTCCAGCAACAGGCCACCACCGACGAGCTCACCCGGCTGGCCAACCGCACCCTCTGGTACGACCGCGTCAACCAGGCGATCAGCCGCTGCCGCCGCGACGAGCTGCACAAGGTTGTGCTGCTGCTGCTCGATATCGACCACTTCAAGATGGTCAACGACACCCTGGGTCGGGCCGCCGGCGACGAATTGCTGCGCCAGGTGGCCAGCCGCCTGCAGGCCGCACTGCGCGACTCCGATACCCTGGCCCGTCTCGGTGGCGACGAGTTCGCCATCCTCATGCCGGCGGTGGGCGATGCGCACACCGCCGGTGAGCGGGTGGCGAAGAAGGTGCTGGAATGTTTCCGCGAACCCTATCACTTCGCCGACGAGGAGCTGTTCTTCACCACCGCCATCGGGATCGCCGTCTATCCGGAACACGGTGCCGATGCGGATACCCTGCTGAACCGGGCCGAGATCGCCATGATGCGTGCCAAGGCCGACGAGGCGGGCTACCAGTTCTACACCCAGGGCAGCGAGGAGGAGGGCGGTTCCCGGCCGCTGCATGTCTCCGCCCAGTTGCGTCATGCCCTGGAACGCAACGAATTCGAACTCCACTACCAGCCCAAGGTCGACATGCACAGCCGGCGCCTGTGCGGCGCCGAGGCGCTGCTGCGCTGGAAACATCCGCGGGACGGGCTGGTGGCGCCGGCGCGCTTCCTCGATACTGCCGAGCAGATGGGACTGATGTCGCCCATCACCAACTGGGTGCTGGTCACCGCCCTGCGCCAGTGCAACGAATGGCGCCAGGCCGGGCTCGAGCTGCCGGTTTCGATCAATGTATCGGCGCGTTCCTTCCGTTCGCCACGCCTGCTGGAGCGCATCCAGTGGGCCCTGCGCGAGGCCGGCGTCGACGGTGACTGTCTGGAGATCGAGATCACCGAGGACACCCTGATGGCCGATCTCGATCATGGCATCGAGGTGCTGCAGCGGCTGGCCGATCTCGGTATCGGCGTCGCGGTGGACGATTTCGGCACCGGCTATTCCTCGCTGCCCTCCCTGAAGCGTCTGCCGATCGGCACCCTGAAGATCGATCGCTCCTTCCTGGGCGGCATCAGCCACAGCGAGAACGATGCGGTGATCGTCCGCTCCATCATCGATATCGGCCACAATCTCGGTTTCCGGGTGATGGCCGAGGGTGTCGAGGACGACGGTGCCTGGGAGCTGCTCCAGGTACTGGGCTGTGATGCGGCCCAGGGTTTCCACATCAGCGGGCCGCTGTCGCGTCAGCATTTCACTGCCTGGCTGAACGAGACCTCCTGGGAACTGCCGCAGCATTGAGGCCGTCCGAAGTCGCCAAAGAACCGGCTGCGAGGTGTGATCCAGCCGCCAATTCCCCGTCAGCGTTTTCTTTTCCTTCTCTATCCGCCTGATCTGGCAAGATAAAAAAAATCCCCGTCGCGTGGCATAGCTCTTGCTACCCCTGGAGTGAGACTCATAGAGGGATAGCGTGACATGGCTGACGATCTGGATCTGGATACCGCTGGCGAGGAAGAACCCGACAAGGGCGGGTCGCTGAAATGGATCATCATCGGCGTGCTCGGTGTGGTCCTGCTGGTCGGCGCGATCCTGGGCACCCTGTATTTCGCCGGCATACTCGGTGGCGGTGAGGAACCGCCGGTAGCGGAGAAGGGCGACGGGAAGGCGGTGGAAAAGACCACTGCGGCTCCCAAGGGACCGATGCTCTACCTGCCGATGGATCCACCCTTCGTGGTCAATTTCGGCGCCGATGCCGACATGCGCTTCATGCAACTCACCCTGCAGGCCGCCGACCACGACCCTGCCGTTCTGGAACGGGTCAAGGAACATGCGCCAGCGATCCGCAACAGCCTGGTGATGCTGTTCAGCAGTCAGTCGCCGGAGGCGCTCAATACCCGGGAGGGCAAGGAGAAGCTGCGACAGGAGGCGCTGAAGGAGGTCCGCCGGGTGCTCGGTGAGCTGACCGGTCAGGCGAAGCTCGAGAACATCTACTTCACCAGTTTCGTGATGCAGTAGGGGGTGACGCGGTGAACGATCTTCTTTCCCAGGAAGAAATCGATGCCCTGCTGCATGGTGTCGGCAGCGGCGATGTAGAGACCGAGACCGACGAGGGGCCGGGTGACGGTACGGCGCAGGCCTATGACTTCACCAGCCAGGACCGTATCGTCCGCGGTCGCATGCCGACCCTGGAGATGATCAACGAGCGCTTTGCCCGCCATTTCCGCATCACCCTGTTCAACATGCTGCGCCGCCAGGGCGAGATCTCGGTTGGCGGCGTGCAGATGCTCAAGTTCGGCGAATACGTGCACAGCCTGTTCGTGCCCACCAGTCTGAACCTGGTCAGAATCTCCCCCCTGCGCGGTACGGCGCTGTTCGTGTTCGACCCCAAGCTGGTGTTCAGCGCGGTGGACAACTATTTCGGCGGCGACGGCCGCTTTCACGCCAAGATCGAGGGCCGCGAGTTCACGCCCACCGAGCAGCGTGTCATCCAGCGCATGCTGGACAAGGCCTTCATCGACCTCAAGCAGGCCTGGAAGCCGGTGCTGGACATCGATTTCGAATTCATGAACTCGGAGGTCAACCCCCAGTTCGCCAATATCGTCAGCCCGACCGAGGTGGTGGTGGTATCCACCTTCCACATCGAGCTGGAGGGAGGCGGTGGGGCGCTGCACGTGACCATGCCCTACTCCATGGTCGAGCCGATCCGCGATCTGCTCGATGCCGGCGTGCAGAGCGACCGCTCCGAGGTGGACGAGCGCTGGCGCATCGCCATCCGCGAGGAGATGAAGGATGCCACCATCGAGATGGGCAGCACCCTCACCGAGGTCAGCCTGAGCATGCGCGAGCTGATGGCGCTCAAGCCCGGCGATGTCATCCCCATCGACCTGCCGGAGACGGTGGTGCTGGAGGCGGAGGAGGTTCCGCTGTTCCGCGGCAAACTCGGCATATCCAATGGCAGCCGGGCAATCAAGATCACCGAAGCCATCCAGAAGACCGATCTCTCGCTGGGTCAGGTGACCGATCTGGTACCGAAGCATTGAAGGGTTCCCGGAGACAGACATGACAGACGAAGAACAGAATGTAGATCAGGAAGCCATGGCCGACGACTGGGCCGCGGCGATGGCCGAGCAGGCCGATGCCGAGAGCGGTGGTGAGGCGGCTGGTGGCGGCGACCCGGCGGTTCAGCCGGCGGAGCTGGACGAGCTGCAGAGTGAGGGCTTGCCGGTGGTGCAGGACGAGGACGTCAATCTCGATCTGATCCTCGACATTCCGGTGACCATCGCCATGGAGATCGGCCGCACGCGGATCAGCATCCGCAATCTGCTGCAGCTCAATCAGGGCTCGGTGGTGGAGCTGGACCGGCTGGCCGGTGAACCGATGGACGTGTTGGTCAACGGTACCCTGGTGGCGCATGGCGAGGTGGTGGTGGTGAACGAGAAATTCGGCATCCGCCTGACCGACGTGGTCAGTCCCTCGGAACGCGTCAAAAAGCTGAAGTAGGTCGCCATGCGTATCCGGATATCAGGCCTGGCGCTGCTTTTCCTGCCCCTGCAGACACTGGTCGCGGCCGATGAGACGGCGCCCCTGGTGGAACCCGTGGCTGCGGGCAGCCTGCTGCAGATGTTGCTGGGGCTGGCGCTGGTGGTGCTGCTGATCGTCGGCTTCGGCTGGCTGTTCAAGCGGCTGACCCGCATGCAGTCGGTGGCCAATGGTTCGCTGCGGGTGCTGGGCGGACTGTCGATGGGTACCCGCGAACGGGTGGTGCTGATTCAGGTCGGTGACACCCAGTTGCTGCTCGGCGTCGCCCCCGGGCGGGTGCAGACCCTGCATGTGCTCGACAGGGCATTGCCGCTGGATGCGGCGCCGGGCAAGGAGATGGCGGGTTTCGCGGCCAGTCTCAAGGCGGCACTGGGCAAGGACGGGACGCCATGAAGCGCCTTTGCAGTCTGCTGCCCCTGTTGTTGCTGCTGCTGCCGCTGGGTGCCATGGCCGACACCGGGCTGACCGCGATCACCGTCGAGAACCGGGCCGACGGTGGTCAGACCTATTCGGTCAGCATCCAGGTGCTGGCGCTGATGACTGCCCTCGGCTTTCTGCCGGCAGCGTTGATGATGATGACCTCCTTTACCCGGATCATCATCGTGCTGGCCATTCTCCGCCAGGCCCTGGGCACCATGCAGTCGCCCTCCAACCAGATTCTCATCGGCCTGGCGCTGCTGCTCAGCTTCTTCATCATGGTGCCGGTCTTCGACCAGGTATACGACCAGGCGCTGCAACCCTATCTGGACGAGGAGATCGCGCCCCAGGAAGCCCTGCAGCGAGCGGCCGAGCCGTTCCGGGAATTCATGCTCGGACAGACGCGCAGCAGCGATCTCGACATGTTTGCCGAGATCGGTCAGGTCGATCAGGTGGAGTCGGTGGACAAGGTGCCCTTCTCGCTGCTGCTGCCGGCCTTCGTCACCAGCGAGTTGAAGACCGCCTTCCAGATCGGTTTCCTGATCCTGATCCCCTTCCTGGTCATCGACCTGGTGATCGCCTGCCTGCTGATGTCCATGGGCATGATGATGCTGTCGCCGATGATCATCTCGCTGCCGTTCAAGATCATGCTGTTCGTGCTGATCGACGGCTGGTCGCTGATCATGGGCACCCTGGCCCAGAGTTTCTTTACCTGATGCAGGCAGGCCAGGGCCTGCGCGGAGGAGTGAGGGCATGACACCCGAGACCGTAATGACCGTGGGCCGCCAGGCCCTGGAGATCACCACCCTGCTGGCCGGGCCGCTGCTGATTTCCTCACTGGTGGTGGGGCTGATCATCGCCATGTTCCAGGCGGCCACCCAGATCAACGAGATGACCCTGACCTTCATCCCCAAGGTGGCGACCATCGCCGTGGTCCTGATGGTGGCCGGTCCCTGGTTGTTGAAGAGCCTGATGACCTTTACGGTTCGGCTGATCCAGAACATTCCCAGCATGATCGGCTGAGGCAGGCGGCGCGACCATGGTGTTCACCACGGCACAGATCGTCGGCTGGGTCGGCGACTTCTTCTGGCCCTTCATGCGCATCGCGATGATGCTGATGGTGGCACCGGTATTCGGTGGGCGTCTGGTGCCCAAACGGTTGCGGCTGATCATCGCCCTGGTGTTGACGGCGGTGGTGGTGCCGGTGATCCCGCAGACACCGGCGGTGGATCCGCTGAGCGGAGCCGGCCTGTTGATCAGCGTCCAGCAGTTGCTGATCGGGCTGGTGATGGGGTTCATGCTGCAACTGGTGTTCGCCACCCTGGTCGTCGGCGGCCATCTGATCGCCATGGGCATGGGTCTGGGTTTCTCGTCCATGGTCGACCCCCAGAACGGTATCTCGGTGCCAGTCATCGGTCATTATTTCATCACCATCGCCACCCTGCTGTTTCTGGTTCTGAATGGCCATCTGGCGCTGATCCAGGTGGTTGCCGACAGCTTCCACAGTCTTCCGGTGGGGGGCGAGGGGCTGCAACGGAATGACCTGTGGGAGGTGGTTGCATGGGCTGGCAGGATGTTCGCCGGCGGTGTGCTGATTGCCATGCCGGTGGTCACCGCCCTGCTGTTGACCAATATCGCCTTCGGTGTCATCACCCGTGCCGCACCGCAGTTGAACATCTTCGGTGTCGGTTTTCCCATCACCCTGACCCTGGGCTTCGTGCTGCTCAATTTCGCACTGCCCGGCCTGCTGCCGCAGTTTACCGGTCTGCTGGAGGATGCCCTGGGGCTGCTCGGCAGCCTCGGCAGTGCCGCTGGAGGCTGAGATGGCGGAGAACAACGACGGTCAGGAACGTAGTGAAGAGCCCACTCCCAAGCGCCTCGAGGAGGCGCGAAGAAAGGGTCAGATCCCCCGTTCCCGGGAACTCAACACCACCTTGATGACGCTGTTCAGCGCAGCGGCCTTGATCGCCCTCGGTGACGACACCATGAGCTATTTCATGGAGCTGCTGGGAGAAGGCCTGAGTCTCGACCGCCGGGCCATCTTCGACCGCAGGGGGATGATCGAGGCGATGGGCTCGGCGCTGGGCACCGGTCTGCTGCTGTTGCTGCCCTTCTTCGCCATCAATGTCATCACCGCCCTGCTGTCCTCGGTGATGCTTGGTGGGCTGAGCTTCAGCCTGGAGAGCCTTGAGCCCAAGTTCAGCAAGCTCAATCCGCTGAAGGGCATGAAACGCATGTTCTCCCAGCGTGGCCTGGTGGAGTTGGTCAAGTCAGTGGCCAAGTTCTGTCTGGTTGGCACGGTGGGCATCGTCCTGCTGAAGCACTTCGAGGGAGAACTGTTGGGGCTGGCCTATGAGTCGACGGCTTCGGCCCTGCGCCATGCCGGACACATACTCGCCTGGTCCTTCCTGGTGTTGAGTTCGACCCTGATCGTCATTGCCCTGGTCGATGTGCCTTACCAGCTCTGGGACCATGGGCGCAACCTGAAGATGACCAAGCAGGAGGTGCGGGACGAGGCCAAGGACAGCGAGGGCAAGCCCGAGGTGAAGAGCCGCATCCGTCAGTTGCAGCGCGAGGCCGCCCAGCGGCGGATGATGGAGGCGGTGCCCGAGGCTGATGTGGTGATCACCAACCCGACCCACTTTGCCGTGGCGCTGAAATACGACGAGCGGGCGATGGGTGCGCCGCGGGTGGTGGCCAAGGGCAGCGACCTGGTGGCGGCGCAGATCCGCGAACGGGCCCTGGCCAGCAATGTACCCCTGTTCTCCGCGCCGCCCCTGGCCCGTGCCATCTATTACAGCACCAAGCTCGATCAGGAGATCCCGGCCGGCCTCTATTTCGCCGTCGCCCAGGTGCTGGCCTATGTCTATCAGCTGAAGACCGCCGGTGTCCATGGCGGAGGCGTGCCGGAGGCGCCGGGCGATCTGCAGATTCCGGACGAATACTACCGGCCGCCGGTCGACGACACCGCCGATGACTGAGCCCACAGGGGCTGGCAAGGTTCTTGAATCCCTATCCCCAGGCGTCGGCAAACCGGCGCGGCAGAGACCATGTCCATGAATGAGAATACCCTGCTAGTGAACCTTCGCGAACTGAGCCGCAATGGCCTCGGCGCCCCCATCCTGCTGGTCATGATGCTGGCGATGATGGTGGTGCCGCTGCCGCCGTTTGCCCTGGACATGCTGTTCACCTTCAACATCGCCCTCGCGCTGGTGGTGCTGATGGTGACCGTCTATGCGCTGCGTCCGCTGGACTTCGGGGTGTTCCCCACGGTGCTGCTGGTCGCCACCCTGCTGCGGCTGGCGCTCAACGTGGCCTCCACCCGGGTGGTACTGCTGGAGGGGCATACCGGAACCGGTGCAGCGGGCAAGGTGATCGAGGCCTTTGGCGAGTTCGTCGCCGGTGGCAACTACGCCGTGGGCCTGGTGGTGTTCGCCATCCTGGTGATCATCAACTTCGTGGTGGTCACCAAGGGTGCCGGCCGTGTCTCCGAGGTCAGCGCCCGTTTCACCCTGGATGCCATGCCCGGCAAACAGATGGCCATCGACGCCGATCTCAACGCCGGGCTCATCACCCAGGAGGAGGCGCGCAAGCGGCGCGAGGACATCGCCCGGGAGGCGGATTTCTACGGCGCCATGGACGGTGCCAGCAAGTTCGTGCGCGGTGACGCCGTGGCCGGCATCCTCATCCTGTTCATCAACATCATCGGTGGCCTCTCGATCGGCATGGCGCAGCACGGCCTGGATCTCAATACCGCGCTGCACAACTATACCCTGCTGACCATCGGTGACGGCCTGGTGGCGCAGATCCCCTCGCTGGTGCTGTCCACCGCCACGGCCATCATCGTCACCCGCGTCTCCAGTGCCCAGGACATGGGCGGGCAGGTGATTTCCCAGCTGTTCGAGAAGCCGGCCGCCCTGGGCGTGACCTCGGGGGTGCTCGGCATGCTGGGTCTGGTGCCGGGGATGCCCAACCTGCCCTTTCTCACCCTGGCCGCTGCCGGTGGCTGGGGGGCCTGGTGGCTGTCGCAGCGTGAACGCAAGGCGGAGGAGGAGATCGCGCCTGAGCCGGATGAGGAGCAGCCGACGGAGACGCGCGATCTGAGCTGGGACGACGTGGCGCCGGTGGACATCATCGGCCTGGAGGTCGGTTATCGCCTGATCCCGCTGGTCGACCGTCAGCAGGGCGGGCCGCTGATGGACCGCATCAAGGGGGTGCGCAAGAAACTGTCGCAGGAGCTCGGCTTCCTGATCCAGCCGGTGCACATCCGCGACAACCTGGATCTGGCGCCCAACGCCTACCGTATCACCCTCAACGGCGTGCCGATGGGCGAGGCCGAGATCCACCCCGACCGCGAACTGGCCATCAACCCCGGCCAGGTGTTCGGCAGCCTGCCCGGCATCCCCACCCGCGATCCGGCCTTCGGTCTGGAGGCGGTGTGGATCGAGCCGGAGCAGCACGACAACGCCCAGACCATGGGCTACACCGTGGTCGACGCCAGCACCGTGGTCGCCACCCATCTCAGCAACATCCTGCAGGAGAATGCCCACGAGCTGCTCGGCCATGAGGAGGTCCAGCACCTGCTCGACGGCCTGGCCAGGAGCGCGCCCAAGCTGGTCGAGGATCTGGTACCCAAGGCCTTGCCGCTGGGCGTGGTGGTCAAGGTGCTGCAGAACCTGCTCGAGGAGCGGGTGCCGATCCGCGATATCCGCACCATTGCCGAGACCCTGGCGGAGCATGCGGGTCGCAGCCAGGATGCCGGTAATTTGACAGCCGCGGTGCGGGCCGCATTGGGCCGCTCCATCGTTCAGCATATCAATGGTTTGTCGAATGAACTTCCAGTAATTACGCTCGATCCGGCGCTGGAACAGATATTGCTTCAGTCGATTCAGGGTACACAGGAAGGAGGCGCCGGCCTCGAACCGGGGCTGGCAGAACAGATGCATCAGGCACTGGCGGAAAAGGCGCAGCAGCAGGAGATGGGGGGACAGCCGGCGGTGCTGCTGGTGGCTCCGCCGATCCGCGCCTGGCTGGCGCGGCTGGTGCGTCACAGCATCCCCAGCCTGCATGTGCTGGCCTACAGCGAGGTGCCGGACAACAAGCAGATCAAGGTGGTGGCCACCGTCGGCCAGGCGCCGGCCGGTCTGGGTCAGGTGGCGACGGCATGAGTGAAGCACGGGGTTTGAAACGATGAAGATAAAAAGGTTCTTCGCCGCGGACATGCGCCAGGCCCTCGGCAAGGTGCGCGACACGCTGGGGCCCGATGCGGTGATCCTTTCCAACCGCAAGGTCGAGGGCGGGGTGGAGATCATCGCCGCCGTGGACTACGACGAGGCCGCCGTGCGCCAGGCTGCCACCCCGCAGGTCGCCGAACCGCAGCCGGCGGCGGATGCCGCTGGGGCGGCGCGCTACCAGCAGGTGGAGGCCGGGAGCGCCGCTTCTCGGGCGGAGGCGCAGGCGGACCCCGGGCCGGCCCCGGCCGCAGCTTCTCCCGGGCCCAGGGTCGCCGACATCCAGTGGTCCCAGGATCCGGCCATCGTCGCCATGCGGAACGAGATCCACGAACTGCGCGGCCTGCTCGAGAACCAGCTGGCCCACCTTGCCTGGGGGGAACTCAACCGCAGCCAGCCGCTGCGCGCCGGCCTGCTGCGCCGGCTCTCCGCCCTTGGCCTGCCGCAGGCCCTGTGCCAGGCGCTGGCCGGGCGCATCGCCGGCGATCTGGAACCGGAGCAGGCCTGGCGCCAGGTGCTGGCGCTGTTCGCCGAGCAGATCCCGGTCACCAATGACGACATCCTCTCCGAGGGGGGCGTGGTGGCCCTGGTCGGTTCCACCGGGGTGGGCAAGACCACCACCGTGGCCAAGCTGGCGGCCCGCTATGCCTTGCGGCATGGTCAGCGCAACGTGGCCCTGATCACCACCGACAGCTATCGCATCGGCGCCCACGAGCAGCTGCTCACCTATGGTCGCATCCTCGGCATGCCGGTGCAGGTCGCCGCCAACCATGAGGAACTGGCCACTGCGCTGAAGAGCCTGCTGGACAAGCGGCTGGTGCTGATCGACACCGCCGGCATGAGCCAGCGCGACCTGCGCCTGAGCGAGCAGTTTGCAACCCTGCGCGAGGCCGGCATCCCGATCCGCAGCTACCTGGTGATGGCCGCCAGCACCCAGACCCCGGTGCTGGAGGAGGCGGTGCGTGCCTTCGGCGCCAGCCGCCTGGACGGCTGCATCCTCACCAAGCTGGACGAGGCCGCCAGCCTCGGCGGTGCCCTGGCGGTGGCGGCGCAGCAGCAGCTGCCGCTGGCCTATGTCGGCGACGGGCAACGTGTCCCGGAAGACCTCCATCCGGCACGACCCCATAAACTGGTGGCTCTGGCCGCCTCCCTCATGCAACAAGTCGAGCAGGAAACCGATGACGACACCCTTGCAGAACGCTTCGGCGGATTGGCCACACATGCCCATGCCTAGGCCGCATATCGACCAGGCAGCCGGTCTGCGCAACATGAACCAACCCACGCCGACCCGGGTGATCGCCGTAACCAGCGGCAAGGGCGGGGTGGGCAAGACCAATGTCTCGGTGAACCTGGCCGTATCCCTGGCCGAAAGCGGCAAGCAGGTGATGCTGATGGATGCCGACCTCGGTCTGGCCAACGTCGACGTCATGCTTGGCCTGCATCCGGAATATGACCTCTCCCACGTCATCGATGGAGAACGCACCCTGGAGGAGATCATCGTCGACGGACCGGCCGGCCTGCAGATCGTGCCGGCCTCCAGCGGCACCAAGGCGATGGCCGAGCTGGGGCCGATGCAGCATGCCGGCGTGATCCGCGCCTTCAGCGAGCTGAGCCAGCAGCTGGACGTGCTGATCGTGGATACCGCTGCCGGCATCGCCGACAGCGTGGTCAGTTTCACCCGCGCCGCCCAGGAAGTCGTGGTCGTGGTCTGTGACGAACCGGCATCGATCACCGATGCCTATGCCCTGATCAAGGTGCTGAGCCGCGAATACGGCGTGCAGCGCTTCCGGGTGCTGGCCAACATGGCGCACAGCGCCCAGGAGGGCCGCGAGCTGTTCAGCAAGATCTCGCGGGTCACCGAACGTTACCTGGATGTGACCCTGGATTTCATGGGCGCCGTGCCCTACGACGATTACCTGCGCAAGGCGGTGAAGCGCCAGAAGGCGGTGGTCGATGCCTATCCGCGCTCGCGTGCCGCCATGGCCTTCAGGAACCTGAGCCAGAAGGCCGGCAACTGGCCGATCCCCAGCGGGGCGGCAGGGCATCTGGAATTCTTTGTCGAACGGCTGATCCAGTCGACCAATGGACAGATGGAGATTCAGCCATGAATGGAGCTGCCATGTACGCTGCAACCCAGGACCGTGGCCAGGACGAGCTGGTCACCCGGCATGCGCCGCTGGTCAAGCGCATCGCCTATCATCTGATGAGCCGCCTGCCGCCGAGCGTGCAGGCCGATGACCTGATTCAGGCCGGCATGATCGGCCTGCTGGAAGCGGCCCGCAATTACGACCCCAGTCAGGGGGCCAGCTTCGAGACCTATGCCGGGATCCGCATCCGCGGTTCCATGCTGGACGAGATCCGCCGTACCGACTGGACGCCGCGTTCGGTGCACCGCAAGGCGCGCCAGGTGGCCGAGGCGGTGCGCGAGATCGAGAACAGCAAGGGGCGCGATGCCCGCGACCACGAAGTGGCCGAGCTGCTGGGCATCGATATCAACGAATACCACCGCATCCTGCAGGACGCCACCGGGGCGCGCATGTTCAGCTTCGACGACCCGGGATCGATGGGTGAGGACCGCGAGGCGCGCGGCCGCGAGCAGAGCAACGAGCCGCTGGACAACCTGCAGAACGAGGACTTCCAGAAGGCGCTCAGCGAGGCCATCGCCGGCCTGCCGGAACGGGAACGGCTGGTCATGGCGCTGTACTACGACGAGGAGCTGAATCTGCGCGAGATCGGCGAGGTGCTGGGGGTCTCGGAATCCCGGATCTGTCAGATCCACGGCCAGGCCCTGATCCGCCTGCGGGCGCGGATGGGCGAGTGGACCGGCGGTTGAAAAAGACACTGCCGCCTGCGGCCTTCCGGGGTCAAGCAATCGGGGGCGGTGCCGATACTGCTAACAGCGTGGATCTGACGCGCCAGGGCACCGGGCCGGACCATCCGTGGACAGCGACAGGATGAGCCGGGCAGGTGCCTGCAGACGGACCCTGAGCGGGTTGACCAAGGCCATTCAAAGCATGCTGATCGGGAGGTCGCTTTGGACAAGAATATGAAGATCCTTATCGTGGACGATTTTTCCACGATGCGGCGCATTATCAAGAACCTGCTCCGCGATCTGGGGTTCAACAACACCCAGGAAGCCGATGACGGGACCACGGCGCTGCCCATGCTGCAGTCCGGGGACTTCGATTTTCTGGTCACCGACTGGAACATGCCCGGCATGACCGGTATCGACCTGCTGAAGGCGGTGCGCGCGGATCCCAAGCTGGCCTCGATGCCGGTGCTGATGGTCACGGCCGAGGCCAAGAAGGACCAGATCGTCACCGCTGCCCAGGCCGGCGTCAACGGCTATATCGTCAAGCCGTTCACCGCCGTGACCCTGAAGGAGAAGATCGACAAGATCTTCGAACGACTGCAGGCCACCGGGTGAGGGGAATGTCGATGTCTGAGCCAGCAACCATGCTAGATGATACCGCCCTGGCCACGGCCCGCGAACTGGTGACCGAGATGGAGTCGGGCAACGAGACCCGTGTCGCCCAGCTGCTCGACGAATTGTCCCGTCAGCGTGAGCAAGGCCTGTTCCGCGAACTGGGCAAACTGACCCGCGAGCTGCACGAGGCGCTGAGCAATTTCCACATCGATGCGCGTCTGGCCTCGCTTACCGAATCGGATATCCCGGATGCCAAGGCGCGCCTCAACCATGTCATCAGCATGACCGAGGAGGCCGCCAACAAGACCCTCAGTGCGGTGGAGGACAGTCTGCCCATCGCCGAGGAGCTGCAACAGGGTGCCCGCGAGCTGCACGACAAGTGGCAGCGCTTCCGCCGCCGGGACATGATCGCCGAGGAATTCCGCTCGCTGATTCCGGAGATCGACCGCTTCCTGGACATGACCAGCAGCCATGCCGATGCCCTGAGTACCAATCTGTCCGCGGTACTCATGGCCCAGGGTTTCCAGGATCTCACCGGCCAGATCATCCGCCAGGTGATCACCCTGGTGCAGGAGGTCGAGGAGAAACTGGTCGGCCTGATCCGCATCTCGGGCCAGCAGGTGAACAAGGACGGTACCGGCCTGGAACAGAAGGACGAAGCGTCCAGGGGCTTCGGTCCCCAGGTGCCCGGTCTGGAACAGGGCGAGGTGATGAACGATCAGGACGATGTGGACGAGCTGCTTTCCAGTCTGGGTTTCTGAACGGACGGACAGGGCAGAACGACCGAAAGGAAAACATCCATGAGTCTAGATCCCAACGACGAAATACTTCAGGACTTCCTGGTCGAGGCAGGTGAACTGCTGGAACAGCTGAATGAGCAGCTGGTCGAGCTGGAACAGTCGCCGCAGGACAACGACCTGCTCAACGCGGTGTTCCGCAGCTTCCATACCATCAAGGGTGGGGCCAGCTTTCTCGGCCTGACCCATCTGGTCGAGGTCTGTCATCGCGCGGAGGACGTCTTCAACGTGCTGCGCAACGGTGAACGGATCGCCGATGTCGAACTGATGGACGTGGTGCTGCGGGTGCTGGACGTGGTCAATGCCATGTTCGGCGAGATCCATGCCGGTCAGGAACCGAGCCCCGCCGAGGCGGGACTGCTCACCGAGCTGGAGCGTTATGCCACCCCCGCCGGTGCCGAGCCGGCTGCCGGCGAGGTTGCATCCCCGGAAGCCGCGCCTGCCGAGGCGGATGCCGATGCCACCGACGCCGAGTTCGAGAGCCTGCTGGAGGCGGCCGGTGCCGCGCAGGAGGCGGCCCCGGCGACAGCGGACGGCGCGACCGGGGACGAACCGGTCGGTGGCGACGAGATCACCGACGACGAATTCGAGGCCCTGCTCGACCAGCTGCATGGCGCGGGCGGTGCCCCGACCGGGCAGCCGGCTGTCGAGGAGGCCGCAGCGGCCGCCGAGCCGGCGCCTGGGGCGGAGGTGGCCAAGCCCGCCACTGCAGATGACGAGACCTCCGGTTCGGGCGACCTGATTACCGATGAGGAATTCGAGGCCCTGCTGGACGAGTTGCACGGCAAGGGCAAGGCGGCCGGCGCCACGCCGGCCGGCCAGCCGCCGGCGGAGGCCAGGCCGACCCCGGCCGAGCCGGCGGCGGCACCCAGCCCGGCCCCTGCGCCCAAGGCGGCACCCAAGCCGGCCGCCCCCCAGGCGGAGACCACGGTGCGGGTCGATACCAAGCGTCTGGACGACATCATGAACCTGGTCGGCGAGCTGGTGCTGGTGCGCAACCGCCTGGCCACCCTCAAGGCGACCATGGGCAACGAGGAGATCAGCAAGGCGGTCGGCAACCTGGACGTGGTCACCTCCGACCTGCAGGCCTCGGTGATGAAGACCCGGATGCAGCCCATCAAGAAGGTGTTTGGCCGCTTTCCGCGCGTGGTGCGCGACCTGGCCCGGACCCTGAACAAGGAGGTCCACCTGGAGATGCAGGGCGAGGACACCGATCTGGACAAGAACCTGGTCGAGGCCCTGGCCGACCCTCTGGTGCACCTGGTGCGCAACGCCGTGGACCACGGCATCGAGAGTCCCGAGGAACGCGAGGCGGCCGGCAAGCCGCGTACCGGAACCGTGGTGCTGGCGGCCGAACAGGAGGGTGACCACATCCTGCTGTCGATCGAGGACGACGGTCGGGGCATGGATCCGGACAAGCTGCGCCGCAGCGCCGTGGAGAAGGGACTGATGGACAGCGAGGCGGCGGCCCGCCTCGACGACCGCGAGGCCTTCAATCTGATCTTTGCGCCCGGTTTCTCCACCAAGGAGGAGATCTCCGATGTCTCCGGCCGCGGGGTGGGCATGGATGTGGTCAAGACCCGCATCAGCCAGCTCAATGGCAGCGTGGAGATTGACTCGACACTGGGCAAGGGTTCCCGGCTCAGCATTCGCGTGCCGCTGACCCTGGCCATCATGCCGACCCTGATGGTGGTGCTGGGTGATCAGCCCTTCGCCCTGCCGCTGGCCAGCGTGGTCGAGATCTTCGACCTCGACGAATCCCAGACCAATGTCGTCGACGGCCAGCTGGTGGTGCGGGTGCGCGACAAGGCGGTGCCGCTGTTCTATCTGCGCAAATGGCTGGTGCGCGGTGGCCAGGTGGTCGCCGAGGACCAGACCAACGGCCATGTGGTGATGGTCAATGTCGGCAGCCAGCGGGTCGGTTTCGTGGTCGACCAGTTGATCGGCCAGGAAGAGGTGGTGATCAAGCCGCTGGGTGCCATGCTGCAGGGCATGCCGGGCTTTGCCGGCGCGACCATCACCGGTGACGGCCACATCGCGCTGATCCTCGACGTGCCGAGCCTGATGAAGAAATACGCCCGGCGCTATTGAGGGCGGCTGATGTCTGCCGCGCCTGTCTTGCTGCCTTTGCTGTTTGATTTCTCGGCCGGGAGGCCCTGATGGCAGTCCGTGTCCTGGTGGTCGACGATTCCGGCTTCTTCCGCCGGCGCATCGTGGAGATCCTCGATGCCGATCCCGCCATCGAGGTGGTCGGCACCGCGGCCGACGGCCTGCAGGCCGTGCAGAAGGTGCTGGAGCTGAAGCCGGACGTGGTGACCATGGACATCGAGATGCCGGTCATGGACGGCATCACCGCGGTGCGTCGCATCATGGCTGTAAGGCCCACGCCGGTCCTGATGTTCTCCTCGCTGAGCTACGAGGGGGCCAAGGCCACGCTGGATGCCCTGGAGGCGGGGGCGGTCGATTTCCTTCCCAAACGTTTCGACGAGTTCGCCCAGGACCGGGAGGCCGCCAAGCGCCTGCTCTGTTCACGGGTGCTCGTCGTCGGCCGCCGCGGACGGGGGGAGGTGCCGGCCGCCCCCTCTGCCGTGCGTCATCCGCTTTCCGGCCCCGCGCCTCTGGCCGCGCCGGCCGGCCGGGGCCGTGTTCCGCAGCTGGTGGCGATCGGCTGTTCCACCGGCGGGCCGGTTGCCCTGTTGCAGGTGCTCAAGGCCCTGCCCGGCGACTGGCCTGTGCCGCTGCTGCTGATCCAGCACATGCCCGCCAGCTTCACCCCGGCCTTCGCCCAGCGGCTCGACCAGCAGTGTGCGATCCGCGTCAAGGAGGCCGAGGACGGGGAGCCACTGGAAGCGGGGACGGCCTATCTGGCCCCGGGAGGCCGCCAGCTCACGCTCAGCGGACGGGGTGGACGCTACGGCCTGCGAGTGGCGGACGGTGATCCCGCTCTGCACTACCGTCCCAGCGTCGATATCACCTTCCAGTCCCTGGCTCGCGATTTCAGTGGCCGGGTCCTGGCC
This sequence comes from Thiohalobacter sp. IOR34, assembly GCF_030406045.1. Taxonomy (GTDB): domain Bacteria; phylum Pseudomonadota; class Gammaproteobacteria; order Thiohalobacterales; family Thiohalobacteraceae. The sequence goes on along the minus strand of NZ_CP128988.1, from coordinate 1,856,813 downwards.
CTGGTGCTCACCGGCATGGGTGCCGACGGCCGCGAGGGCGCGCGGGCCCTGAAGGCGCGTGGGGCCGAGATCTGGGCGCAGGACGAGGCGAGCTGCGTGATCTTCGGCATGCCGGGCGCCATCGTCGAGGCCGGTCTGGCAGACCAGGTTCTGCCGTTGTCCGAGATCGGGCCGGCACTGGCCAGGGCCGTTGCCGGCCGGCCGGGTGTGGCCGGGGCTCTGGCGACAAAAAACTGACATCGTAGCCCGGGGCAGCCAGATCCCTTGCCGCATCGGCCGTCGCCAACAGGCCGCCAAGCCGCCTGCGGCATCGACTTTTTCGTGCTCCGACGAGCTTGCAGGACTTCGCTGCCCCCGGCGTTTCCGTCTGGCATCGATCCTGCATCGATCCGAGGGGGCCGAAACGACGGTGGCCTGGAACCTCACGACGGGTGGAAGGGAGAACGATGCGGCAGCAGGTTGGCCTGATACGGCGGAGTGACAGCGGCAGCGTGAAGAAGATCTGGGCAGTAGCCAATCAGAAGGGCGGCGTGGGCAAGACCACCACGGCCGTCTCCCTGGGCGGCGCGCTGCTGAGCGAGGGGCAGCGCGTGCTGCTGATCGATCTCGATCCGCACGGTTCGCTGACCACCTATTTCGGCCTGGATCCGGACGCGATCGAGCATTCGGTCTATACCCTGTTCAAGGATCAGGCCGAGAAGCGGCCGGAGAGGCGCTACGATGCCATCCTCCGGGCCACCGACTTCGAAGGGCTCTGGCTGCTGCCGGCATCCACGGCACAGGCCACCCTCGACCGCCAGCTCGGTGCCGAGCCGGGCATGGGCCTGGTCATCCAGCGCACCCTGGCCGACCTGGCCGGCCGTTTCGACTATGTGTTCATGGATTGTCCGCCGATGCTTGGCGTGCTGATGGTCAATGCCCTGGCTGCCTGCCAGCAGCTGCTGATCCCGGTACAGACCGAGTTCCTTGCCCTCAAGGGGCTGGAGCGCATGCTGCATACCCTGCAGATGATCAGCCGCTCACGCGGCGGTGAACTGCCGTATCTGATCCTGCCGACCCTCTTCGACCGCCGTACCCGTGCCTCCACCGACGCCCTGCGTGCCTTGCAGGAGCGTTATCCCGCCCGCCTCTGGGATGGCCTGATCCCGGTCGATACCCAGTTCCGGGAGGCCAGCCGGGTGGGTCGCCCGCTGACCCTCTGGCAGCCGGCCGCCCGCGGTGCCCGGGCCTATCGGGCGCTGCTCGACACCCTGCTGGAGCGGCCGGCGGCCGACCCGCAACCACTGGGAGGCGTGGCATGAATCACGCCCCCGATCAGCCGGCCTCCGTGCAGATGCTGGATCCGCAACAGGCGCTGGGGGCCTATCTCGATGCCCTGTTGCAGCCGGCCGTGCCCGAGACGGCCCCGGCCGAGCCGGGCGACAGTGCCGTGCCAGTGAACCGCGCGGCGGAGGATGGCGCGGCCAGCGAGGACGGGCCCTGCGGCACGTCCCACGCCGATAGGGCAGCTGCTCGTGAGGACGCCGCTGCAGAGGAGTCCCGGCCGCGGCCCGCCTGGGCGGCGGAGGAATTCCGCTGCCTGATGTTTCGCGTGGCCGGTCTGAATCTGGCCGTGCCGCTGGCGCTGCTGGACGACGTGCTTCCCTGGCAGGACGCCCGTTGCCGCGCCGTGGCGGGGCAGGGTGCCGCGCTCATCGGGCTGCGCGAGCACCGCGGCGGGGAGCTGCGGCTGGTCGACCTGGCCGCGGTGGTGTTGCCCGCCGAGCGTCATGCCGCCCTCGGGCCGGCCGACGGCCGCCGTCTCGGCAAGCTGCTGCTGGTCGGCGGCCGTCGCTGGGGGCTGGCCTGCGAGGCCATCGTCGAGGTGATCAGCCTGTCGCCGGCCTCGGTCAAGTGGCGCAGCCACGCCGGGACGCGCCCCTGGCTGGCCGGCACGGCCATCGACCGGAGCTGTGCCCTGCTGGATGTGGAGGCCCTGGTGGGGCTGCTGGAAGGGCTGTCCGCATGACGCCCTGCGGCGAGGGGAATGGCATGTTTAATGCTTGTTATGCGTGCAAAGGGTGCGGATGTCCGATGTTTGACGATCCGCGGGTCGCACCCCTGGCGGTGCACTCAACAGACAGAGGCAAACCATGAATCAAACTGCTCAGGCCAGCAACAGCAGCAACGACGCCGTGCTCCAGTGCGTCACCTTTCGCCTGGAGGACGAGACCTACGGCATCAACGTGATGCAGGTGCAGGAGGTGCTGCGTGTCTCCGAGATCGCGCCGGTGCCCGGGGCGCCGGATTACGTGATGGGCATCATCAACCTGCGCGGCAACGTGGTGACGGTGATCGATACCCGCATGCGTCTGGGGTTGCCGCCCAAGGAGCGGGACGATTCGACCCGTATCGTGATCATCGAGACCGACCGCCATGTGATCGGCATCCAGGTCGACGCCGTGGCCGAGGTGGTCGATCTGAACACTTCTGAGATCGAGTCGGCGCCCAGCGTGGGCAATGACGAGAGCGCCAAGTACATCCAGGGTGTGGCCAGCTGCAACGACAATCTGCTGATCCTCGTCGACCTGAACAAGCTGCTCAGCGACGAGGAATGGCAGGAGCTGGAAGGGTTCTGAAGGGGATGCCAGGCGGTGGCGGATTTCCACGAGATTGGTGTGCCGCCCCCCGTGACACCGGTGCGCTCGAACCCCGGGGTGAAGGAGAAGCGCCGGCCCACCGGGGAGAAGCGGCGCCAGCCACGGCAGCCGGAACGCCGTCCGCCGCCTGACGACGGCCGGCCGCACATCGACGACTATGCCTGAGGGCGGGGTAGGACGGACGACATGGAACTGGATCTGGTGACACTGATACTCGGCGGTACCGTGCTGGCGCTGGCGACCGGACTCGGCCTGTTGCTGCGGAGCCACCGCCGCCTGGCCGTCGACTGCCAGCGCCTGGAAGGGGAACTGGAGCGTGTGGGGCAGGATCTGGCCGGTCTCTGCAAGTCCTCGGTCGGTGCCGGTGACCATCTGATGCAGCTCGAATACCGGGTACGCCGCCTCACCGAGCGGCAGGACCAGGCCGAGTTGCGCGGCGCGGGTGATCGCCCCTATTCACATGCCATCCAGCGCGTCCAGCAGGGTGCCTCGGCCGAGACCCTGATCGAGGAATGTGGCCTGACCCGTGGTGAGGCCGAGTTGATCCTCATGCTCCATGGCGGCCTGGCCGAGGCTAGCCCGGATATTGCACCAAGGCGGCGCGCATGAAAGGGGGCGTGCTGTAATCCAGTGACGATATGGCCATGAAAGGCCCCCTGGGCGGGTTACGGTTTGTGCCTATTCGATGTCAGGCCGACTCTGGCTTCGCATCTTGGGTGATCCTCCTCAAGCCATAGCAACGGCTATGACTTTTCGGACGATCACCCAAGCTGCTTTGCCAGCCTTGCCCTGAGCATCGAATCCTTGGTGCAATATCCGGGCTAGCTGACACCTTTGGGCGGTTGCCGCCCGCCACCCATTGACCCCCCGTATTCCCCGCTCTTGCCTCTGGTGGCTCAGTCCTCGACCGTCCCGGGCGCTCTGCCCGACAGGTGATAGGCGAAGGCCAGGATTTCCGCCACGGCCAGATAGAGCGCCGGCGGGATCTCTTCTCCCGGTTCCAGGTGCGCCAGGGCCTGCACCAGCGGAGGATTCTCCTGCAGCGGGATGTCGTGTTCCCGCGCCAGCTCGATGATGCGCTCGGCGAGGGCGCCCTGGCCGCGGGCGGTGACCCGTGGTGCGCCTTCGCCGCTGTACTGCAATGCGATGGCCAGCTCGATCTGTGCCGGGGACGGGTTGTCGTTCTGGCCACTCATGCCTTTTCGTCCACTACCGGCCCGCTGCCAGTGGCCGGCTTGGGCTGGGGCAGCCGGCCACGGCGGCAGCCGAGGGTCTCGACCTCCAGTCCGGCCTGCTCCAGACGGGCGCGGAGCCGGGGCAGGTGTCGCTCCACCAGGGGCAGCGCAGCCTCCTCGCTGCCGAGGAAGAGGGTGCTGAGACGGCTTTCACCCTGCAGGGTGATGCGCGCCTGCAGTGGACCGAGACCGGGCAGGTCGAAGCTCAGCAGGACCGTCCAGCGGGCCGTCTGCTCCTTTTCCTGGCCACCAGGCCGATCCTCGCGCCGGAAGTACAACTGCCACAGGTCGATGTGCTCGCTGTCTCGGCGCACCGGCAGCTCGAACAGCCATTCCAGCCCATGCGGCCGCTCTGCCGAGAGGGGTTTGAGCTGATGCAGGCGGACCCGTGACAACGCCGCCTCGACCTGCTCCAGCAGCGGGGGCGGGGGTGCGACGCGTCCCGCCCGATCCGCCGGGTTGCCCTGGGTGCTCTGCGGCTGGGGGGGGCGGGAGGATGCCGGCAGGGGGTTGGCGCCGGGCCGCTGTGCTTCCCCGGCCGCCTGGGACGGTGGCTTGCCGGCTGCGCTGGCCGGCTCGCTGGCGGCGGCCGGGGTGGGAGGCTGGGCGGCAGCGCCTGGACGTGAGGCTGTGCTCGGGGCCGCCCGGGCGGCGCTGGCCGATGCCTGCCGCAAGGCAGCGGCCAGACGCAGCAGATTGGCCTTGAGGTCGCGGCCCAGGCCCGGGTCGGCCGGGGGGGCGCCGGCGGCCAGCCTAGCCTCCAGAAAGGTGCCGCTGTCGCGCAGGGCCTGTTGCAGGCCGCGCGGGTTGCTCAGTTCGCCGGGACGTGGCAGGCGGTCGATGAGTTCGCGCAACCGTGCCAGGACCGCTGGCGGCAGGGGGCTGACAGCGGGTCTGGCAGCCAGTTGGGCCAGGCCGCTGAGGATGGGGCCGAGCGGCCGTTGCCGGGGCAGGACCTGGCGCAGGGCCTCGCTGACAGCATCCTGGCGCAGGGCAGTGATCAGGCGCAGCAGCGGCTGTTCGCCGAGGCGGACCACCTGCAGTTTCAGGGCCTGGCCCGGTGACAGCTGCAGCGCGCCGGTGCGGGCCTGGACCTGGTTGGCGCCGATCCGCAGCAGGGTGCGGCCGTCACGCGGGCTGGTGAGCACCACGGCGTTCAGTGTCTGGCCGATCCGCAGGCGCAATCCCGGCGAGGGGCCGGTTGAACCGGGGCTGGTCGGCAGTGGCGGCAATCGGGGACCGGTAGGTTGCATGGGGGGTCAATATCCCCGCCGTCGGTCCGCTAAAGCGGTAAGGGCAGTGCCGCCAGCACAGGTGTATCCAGGGTAGCTGGACATCGGGCAGTGTCTCTCGCGCAGCTAGTGTGATCTCCAGTGTGCAGCAAATGGGGGGCGAACGGAATGTCGGAACGGATCGAGGCGAGGGGTGAGGTGCTGTGGTACACGCGGCGTCAGGGCCAGGTGCGTGGACCCTTTGTCCTGGAGGAGCTGCAGCGGCACATGCTGCTTGGCCGGCTGCGGGAGGAGGATGAACTGAGTTCGGATCAACGCTGCTGGCGGCCGCTGCGGCTGCGCCCCGAGTTGCTGCCGGCGGTGATGAGGACGGCCGCGGGCCCGCTCGGCCGCCAGCGCCTGCTCGCGGCGCGCGCCCGGGTCGATGAGCGCAGCGGCCGGGAGCGACGTCTCCCTGCCCGGCGCATGGTCGTGGCCGGCGGCGTGGAGCGCCGAGGGCGGGACCGTCGCCGGCCGGAGTCACCGGCCCTGGTCCGTTACCGCCGTCTCTACCGGCTGCTGCAGGCGCCAACCGGGCAGCGACTGTGGCGGCCGTTGTTGCTGGCGGTCCTCACCCTGGGGGCGCTGGGCTGGCTGCTGCCGGGCTAGGCGGCACTTCGCGCCGCATCGCGGCCTGGAGGCCGCTCCTACGGGGCATGGCGGTACAATGTGTTGTCGTAGGAGCGGCCTCCAGGCCGCGATCGGGCGCCCCCCCACGGGCAATGCCCGGAGTCAATCGAACAGGCACATTGCCGGCTTACGAGTTCCCGATCCATATACCAGCCTGCCCTGCGATCATGCGGGTCGCCTTTAGCCCGGATATTGCACCCAGGACGCGCAGCCAGAGTCGGCCTGGCATTCGAATAGGCACAAACCGTAACCCGCCCAGGGGGCTTTTCCTGGCCATATCGTCCCTGTATTACAGCACGAACCCCCTTCATGCACGCCGCCTTGGTGCAATATCCGGGCTAGAAGGATTCGGTGGTGTAGCGCCAGACACGCAGGCTGTCGGACCAGTGGTCGGGTGGCAGACCGGCCTTCAGCTTCAGGTGTTGCAAGAACTGTTCGCGGTCCGGCAGCTGGTCCCAGACCGACGGCAGGAAGGTACCGCGCCGGCCCCTGTCCTCCAGGATCAGGCCGTCGATGCCCGGCCGCAACCGGGACAGCAGATCGGCCTCGCTGGAGAACTCGACCGGCGTCGGTGGCGAAAGCACCGAGATGTGGATCTCCAGGTCGTCGAATTCAGCCGGCGACAGCGGCGGGAAGCGCGGGTCTCGGAAGGCGGCGGCAAAGGCGTTCTCGGCGACGTCGACGACCAGCGGCCGGTGGGCCTCCAGGCTGCCGATGCAGCCGCGCAGCTGGCCCCGCGACTGCAGGGTGACGAAGGCTGCCCCCGGTTGCTGGAGCAGCGGATCGAAGTCCTCCGGCCGCAGCTGCAATGGCTGGCCGGTCTCCAGCCCGTGGCGGATGGCGTCCCGGGCGACGGCCAGCAACACCGCGCGCTGGGCGTCGGAGAGGCGCCGCTCACTGGAGGGCATAGGCACCATAACCCACTACCTGGTCGCGGGGACCTGCAGTGTCGCCGGAGTTGCGCAGGTCGACGGTGTGTGCCTGCAGGCCGTGATGGCGGGCCGCTTGCAGCAGTCCGGCCACGGGGATGCGGCCACAGGCCTGTTCCTGGGCGATCTGTTCCGGCGCCAGGGCCTCGATGGCCTGGGAAGTGGCGCGGTCCATGGCCTGGGCCGTGGCGTAGTCGTGATAGTGGCTGAGATCGGAGCTGATCACGATCAGGGTCTCGGGGCCATCCCAGAGCCGTTCCAGCACCTCGGCCACTTCGGCGTCGCTGGCGTCGCCGACCACCAGCGGTACCAGCGCGAAATCGTCCAGTACCTCCTGCAGGAAGGGCAGTTGTACCTCCAGGCTGTGTTCCAGGGCGTGGGCGTCGTCGCGCAGCTGGACCTGCGGCAGGTCGAGCAGGGTGTCGATGGCGGCCCTGTCCAGGGGCACGTCGCCGAGCGGCGTGCGGAAGGCGTCGGCGCTGCTCGCCGCCAGGCCGCGGATCGGCACCCGGTGGGCGGGCCCAAGCAGCACCACCCGGCGGATGCGCTCGCGGGCGGGCAGCAGGCGGACATAGGCCTGGGCCGCGATCGGTCCGGAGTAGATGTAGCCGGCATGGGGCACGATGATCGCCTTCGGCGCCTCGCTCGCGGCGCGTGGCACCTCGGCGAGGAAACCGAGGAGCATCTGGTGCAGTTCCTGCGGGTCATCGGGGTAGAAGGCCCCGGCAACGGCGGGGGGGCGGATGGTCATGGCAATGGCTCCCTGCGGGTCGGGCCGGTGCTCGCCCGCATATTGCACGAAGGCGGCCTTGAATGCGTAATTTTTCCGGTAGTTATCAAGGCAGTGATTCCTTCTGCGAGCAATTGCGCCCTGTTACAGTTTGTGCCTGTTCGATGTCAGGCCGAGGCTGGCAAGGCAGCCTCGCCCTGAGCATCGAATCCTTGGTGCAATATCCGGGTTCTTAACACGGCATATTTAGTTGCCGGGTTAATAATTGAGAATATCGGAGTGCCGGCGTCCGCTTTCAAGGCCGAGGGGGCTTCATGCAGGTGACTCGGGCAAGTCCCCAGGCTTGAGAAATCCCGTTGCCGCCCTCAACTTCCCGATAATGGTATGGTCGGCACGGCTGTGCTGCCATGCGCGATGCCGGAGGGGAGGGCTGTCATGAGCAGAGAACTGATCGCCGAGAACACGGTCGAGACCCGTTACTGGCATCGACTGGACGAGAAGCGGGTGCAGTGCGACCTCTGCCCCCGCTATTGCAAGCTGCACGAGGGCCAACGCGGACTCTGTTTCGTACGCGCCAACCAGGGCGGCAAGATCGTACTCACCACCTACGGCCGTTCCAGCGGCTTCTGTGTCGATCCCATCGAGAAGAAACCGCTCAACCATTTCCTGCCGGGAACTCCGGTGTTGTCCTTCGGTACCGCCGGTTGCAATCTGGCCTGCAAGTTCTGCCAGAACTGGGACATCAGCAAGTCACGCGAGACCGACACCCTGGCCGACCAGGCATCACCGGAGAAGATCGCCCGGGTCGCCGAACAGCTCGGCTGTCGTAGCGTGGCCTATACCTACAACGACCCGGTGATCTTCCATGAATATGCCATCGACGTGGCGGATGCCTGCCATGAACGCGGCATCAAGTCGGTGGCCGTGACCGCCGGCTACATCTGCGAGGAGCCGCGCAAGGAATTCTTCGCCCATATGGATGCGGCCAATGTCGACCTCAAGGCCTTCACCGAACGTTTCTACTGGAAGATCACCGGCGGCCATCTGCAGCCGGTGCTGGACACCCTGCAGTACCTCAAGCAGGAGACCGATGTCTGGGTCGAGACCACCACCCTGTTGATCCCGGGGGAGAACGATTCGGACAAGGAGCTGAACGAGATGACCCAGTGGGTGGTCGAGCATCTGGGGCCGGACGTGCCCATGCACTTCACCGCCTTCCATCCCGACTACAAGATGCTGGACTACCCCTCGACCCCGCAGCAGACCCTGGTCCGCGCGCGCGAGATCGCCCTCGAGAACGGCGTGCGCTATGCCTACACCGGCAATGTCCACGACAAGGCCGGGGAGAGCACCTATTGCCACAACTGCGGCAAGGTCCTGATCGGTCGTGACTGGTACGTGCTCAGCGAATGGAACATTCACGACGGCAAGTGCGCCGACTGTGGCACACCGGTGGCCGGCGTGTTCGAGGAGCGGCCCGGCGACTGGGGGGCGCGGCGCCTGCCGGTCCGGTTGGTGGATTTTCCTGAGGTATAAAACGTGCCTGTAGGAGCGGCCTCCAGGCCGCGATGGGCTTGACCGCCACAATCGCGGCGTGGCCGCCGCTCCTGCGGGGCATGGCGGTCCAACATGCCTGTAGGAGCGGCCTCCAGGCCGCGATGGATTTGACCGCCAAATCGCGGCGTGGCCGCCGCTCCTGCGGGGGCTGGCGGTCCAACATGCCTGTAGGAGCGGCCTCCAGGCCGCGATGGGCTTGACCGCCACAATCGCGGCGTGGCCGCCGCTCCTGCGGGGCATGGCGGCCCAACGTGCCTGTAGGAGCGGCCTCCAGGCCGCGATGGGCTTGACCGCCACAATCGCGGCGTGGCCGCCGCGCCTGCGGGGGCTGGCGGTCCAACATGCCTGTAGGAGCGGCCTCCAGGCCGCGATGGGCTTGACCGCCACAATCGCGGCGTGGCCGCCGCGCCTGCGGGGGCTGGCGGCCCAACATGCCTGTAGGAGCGGCCTCCAGGCCGCGATGGGCTTGACCGCCACAATCGCGGCGTGGCCGCCGCTCCTGCGGGGCATGGCGGTCCAATGTGCCTGTAGGAGCGGCCTCCAGGCCGCGATCGAGATAGGTGGTGTGCATCGCCCGTCACGCTGCCGCGCCAGTGAATTAGGGGGCGCGGTGCCTGCCTTCATCCGGAGAGCTATCCGGGCTAGCCGCGTAGTGCCACCGAGAGTACGGCATAGCTGACGATCAGCATGCCGGCCGTGGCAAACCAGGCGGGGCGCCGCCAGCCATAGAGGTGTAGCAGTGATACCAGGGTCCAGCCGATCGCCAGCGGCCAAAGCCTGACCTCGCTTTCGGCTACGCGGCTGAGGAGTTCATCCAGCATGGTCTGGGGCCTCCCGTCTCTTGGGCGAGTGGCCCTTGCCCGGCCGCTCGCAAAGCAGACCGCTGTCCCCCGCCGCTTCGGCCGACTGGCGTTCGATGGCCCGCAGTTCGCTGATCACACTGCCGATGCGGACCTTGGACTGCATGCGCACCGGGATGTGCGCGGCATCGTCCGTCAGCCAGATGAAGATTTCACCGGTGCGCTTGAAGATCCCTTCGCTCTGCAGGCGCGGGTGGATGACCAGGGTCGGGGTGGCGTCTCCCAGCATGGTGTCGAGCGCCTCACGGCGCAGCACCTCGATCTCCAGCGAATAGGCCTGCTTGCGGTCGAATACCGGGAGTCGATAGCGATCACCCACCTGCAGCGGCAGACGGCGGGTCGCAAACAGGGCGCTGGCCATGTCCAGGGTGCCGGCCGGCACCTCGAAGGCCAGCGTCTCGTTGTTCTCCAGGTCCCGGTAGACGAGTCGCCCCCCTGCCTCGAAGTCGATCTGCAGATCGCTGTGATGGCTGCCTTCCCGCTGCCGGTAGCGATAGCGCCGTGGCTGCAGGCCGGCCGGCGTCAGTCGCGCCTCGGCCAGCACCTGGTCGCGCACCGGGTAGAAGGTGTCCAGCAGCCGGTTGGAGCAGGCCTCGATGCGCAGCCGCACCTCGTCCGGCGCTGCCCCGGTCCGGGTCTGGATGATGGCCGTGCCGGCCGGGATGAACAGCCAGCGGATATCGAAGCGCAACCGTTCCAGACGGCCGTCCCAGCCGGCGGCCGCCAGCGGGCCGCTGAGCAGCAGCGCAAGGAGCAGGGCGGCCGGGGCGTGCAGGGGGCGCATCGGGTCTCTCAGAGCCGGCCCAGGCCCTTGGAGACGATGGCGACCTCGTCGCCGTCTTCCAGCGGGGCATCCAGCTCCCTGAACTCGCGGTTCACGGTAAGGGTGATGCGCGCTTCGTCCAGCCCCTGCTGCCACTCCTCACCGCGCTGGGCCAGGTAGTGCAGCAGATCACGGCTGGTCTTCACCGTCTTGGGCAGGAACATCTCCTCCCTGCCGCGGCCGAGCAGGTCGGGCAGGGAGCCGAAATAGAGAATCTTGATCATGGTTTCGCTGTCCTCGGGAATGAGAGCGGAATGGGGGAAGATGATACTGGACTGGCGACTGGCAGGGGAGGGGCTTTGCTATACTGGCGGTCTTAACCCACCCGGCCACCCAATATGCCGGGTTCATAACACAGCCTGGGAGAAGCGCAGAGATGAACAGCCCCGTCGCCCGCATCGGCATCGTCACCGTCTCCGACCGCGCCAGCCGCGGCGAATACGAGGATCTCGGCGGTCCGGCCATCCGCGAGTGGCTGGAGCGGGTGTTGCAGAGCCCCTGGGAGCCGGTCGCCCGACTGGTGCCCGACGAGCAGCCGCAGGTGGAGGCCGTGTTGCGCGAGCTGTGCGACGAGCAGGGCTGTTGCCTGGTGGTGACCACCGGTGGCACCGGACCGGCGGCGCGCGACATCACCCCCGAGGCGACCGAGGCGGTGTGCGAGAAGATGATGCCGGGTTTCGGCGAGCTGATGCGCTCGGTGTCGCTGCAGTACGTGCCCACCGCCATCCTCTCCCGGCAGACGGCTGGCATCCGCGGCCAGACGCTGCTCATCAATCTGCCCGGCAAGCCCTCGGCCATCGGTGACTGTCTGGAAGCGGTGTTCCCGGCCGTCCCCTACTGCATCGACCTGCTGGAAGGCCCTTTTCTGGAGACCGACGAGGCGTTGATCAAGGCCTTCCGGCCGAAGAAGAAATAGGGTGCCTGTTGATTTCCGGTTTCAGTCGGAACCCGGGGCGGATACCTGCCGCCTGAACCTGTGGCCGGCGTTCAGTCGAGGCGCAGCAGCAGGGCACCGAGCGGCGGCAGGGTGAGACGGATGGATTGGGGATGGCCCATCCAGGGGATGTCCTCGCTGTGGGCGCCGGCCTCGCCGATGTTGCTGCCACCGTAGTATTCCGAATCCGAGTTCAGCAGCACCCGGTAGTAGCCGGATCGGGGGACGCCTAGGCGATAGTCGTGGCGGACCACCGGGGTGAAGTTGAGTACCACCAGGATCCGTTCCTCGCCATCCCGGCGCTGGTAGCTGATCACCGACTGGGCGGCGTCGTGGCAGTCGATCCACTCGAAGCCCTCGGCGCTGAAGTCGTGGCGGTGCAGCGCCGGCTGTTCCCGGTAGATGCGGTTCAGGTCGCGGACCAGGGCCTGTACCCCGGCATGCGGCGGGTAGTCCAGCGCCGGCCATTCCAGGCTGGCGTCGAAGTTCCATTCCGGGCGCTGGCCGAATTCCGAGCCCATGAACAGCAGTTTCTTGCCGGGGTAGGTCCACTGGTAGCTGTACAGCAGGCGCAGGTTGGCGAACTGCTGCCACTCGTCACCGGGCATCTTGTGCAGCATGGAGGCCTTGCCGTGCACCACCTCGTCATGCGAGAAGGGCAGCACGAAGTTCTCGGTGAAGGCATAGAGCAGGCCGAAGGTGAGCTGGTCGTGGTGGAAATGGCGGAACACCGGGTCCTTGCTCAGGTAGTCCAGGGTGTCGTGCATCCAGCCCATGTTCCATTTCATGGAGAAGCCCAGGCCGCCGACCCAGGGCGGCCGGGTGACCTGTGGCCAGGCGGTGGATTCCTCGGCGATCATCACCGAGCCAGGGTGCTGGCCGTGGGTGACCTGGTTGAGTTCGCGCAGGAAGTCGATGGCTTCCAGGTTCTCGTTGCCGCCGTACTGGTTGGGCAGCCAGTCGCCTTCCTCGCGGGAGTAGTCGAGGTAGATCATCGAGGCCACGGCATCGACACGCAGGCCGTCGATGTGGAATTCCTCCAGCCAGTAGACGGCGCTGGCGAGCAGGAAGTTCTTCACCTCCTTGCGGCCGTAGTTGAAGATCAGCGTGCCCCAGTCGCGGTGTTCGCCGCGTCGCGGGTCGGCGTGTTCGTACAGTGGCTCGCCGTCGAAGGCGGCCAGGGCGAAGGCATCGCGTGGGAAATGCGCCGGTGCCCAGTCGAGGATCACGCCGAGCCCGTGCTGGTGACACTGGTCGACGAAAAAGCGGAAGTCGTCAGGACTGCCGAAGCGGCTGGTCGGTGCGAAATAGCCGGTGGTCTGGTAGCCCCAGGAAGCATCCAGTGGATGCTCGGTGACTGGCAGCAGCTCGACATGGGTGAAGCCCTGCTCGGCGGCATAGGGGATCAGCCGTTCGGCCAGCTCCCGGTAGCTGAGGAAACCGCCGTCCGGTCCCCGCTGCCAGGAGCCTAGATGCACCTCGTAGATCGACATCGGCCGCTGCTGCCAGTCCGCGTCGCGGCGCTGCAGCATCCACCCCTCGTCGGCCCAGCGGTGCTGGGTGGGGGCGGGTACCAGGGCGGCGGTACCGGGGCGCAGCTCGAACTGCTGGCCGTAGGGGTCGCTCTTGACCAGGATGGCGCCGCTGTTGCGGTGGCGGATCTCGAACTTGTAGAACTGGCCGGCCGGCATCCCGGGCAGGAACAGTTCCCAGACGCCGCTGCCGCCGCGCACCCGCATCGGATGGCGCCGCCCGTCCCACTGGTTGAAGTCGCCGATCACACTCACCCGCTCGGCATTCGGCGCCCAGACCGCGAAGCAGACCCCGGAGATGCCGTCGACCCGCGTCAGGTGGGCGCCCAGGAAGCGGTAGGCATGCCAGTGGCGGCCCTCGCCGAACAGGTGCAGGTCGAAGTCCGCCAGCTGGGGCGGGAAGCAGTAGGGGTCGTAGCCCTGATGGCTGCCCTGGGCGTCCTGCCATTCCAGCCGATAGCGTTCCGGCAGGCGCCCCGCCGGCCCCTGCCAGCGGAAGAAATCGGAATCTCCCAGACGGCTCAGCGGGGCATCGATGTCGAGCAGCCGCACCCGGTCCGCGCCCGGCAGGTAGACCAGCACCTGCTCGCCGTCCTCCCAGGGATGCCGGCCGAGTATGGCGAAGGGGTCATGGTGACGGGCCTCGGCGATGCGCTCGAGTTCGACGGGCAGGATGTCATCGGAATGTGCTAGCGTTGAACTCATGGCGGTCTGGGTCGCTGGGTCGAGGCCGGCCGAGGCAAGAGGCGGCAGCTTGATCGGGGTCACGAAAACCCCATGGCTCAATGTTACCATAGTGCCACGAAGGGGGTGGTTCGCTGCAGGGCAGGGTGCGGCGGCAGCCAGACCCGATAGGGCGGATCTTCCAGGAGGAACCATGAACAGCGGACAAACCCAACGTTTCGTCAGCCGCTTGACCCGCAGCACCCTGGCCCTGATCCTCGCCGGCGGGCGCGGCTCCCGGCTCAAGCAGCTGACCCTGTGGCGCGCCAAGCCGGCGGTGCCCTTCGGCGGCAAGTTCCGGATCATCGACTTTCCTCTTTCCAACTGCCTCAATTCCGGCATCCGCAGCATCGGCGTCATCACCCAGTACAAGGCCCATTCGCTGATCCAGCACATCCATCGCGGCTGGAACTTCCTGCGTGGCGAGTTCGGCGAGTTCGTCGAACTGCTGCCGGCGCAGCAGCGCATCGAGACATCCTGGTACCAGGGCACGGCCGATGCCGTCTACCAGAACCTGGACATCATCCGTCTGCACAATCCGGACTTCGTGCTGATCCTGGCCGGTGACCATATCTACAAGATGGACTACGGGCCGATGATCGCCGAGCACGTGCAGCACAATGCCGACATGACCGTCGGTTGCATCGAGGTCGGCCTGGAACAGGCCAGGGCCTATGGTGTGATGTCGGTGGATGCGGACAAACGGGTGATGCGTTTCACCGAGAAGCCGGATGAGCCGGAGGCTATACCCGGACGGCCGGATGTTGCACTGGCATCGATGGGGATCTACGTGTTCAACACCAAGTTCCTCTTCGAACAGTTGATCCGTGATGCCGATGACGACATCTCCAGCCATGATTTCGGCAAGGACATCATTCCGCGGGTGATCCGCAAGCATCAGGTGCTGGCCTATCCGTTCCGCGATCCCAGCACCGGGCAGCAGGCCTACTGGCGCGACGTGGGTACCGTGGATGCTTTCTGGGCCGCCAATCTGGAGCTGATCGGTGTGACCCCGGAGCTGAACCTGTATGACGAGAAGTGGCCGATCTGGACCTACCAGGAACAGCTGCCGCCGGCCAAGTTCGTGTTCGACGACGACGACCGGCGCGGCATGGCGGTGGACTCCATGGTCTCCGGCGGCTGCATCATCTCCGGCGCCGCGGTGCACCATTCGCTGCTGTTCTCCAACGTCAAGGTGCACTCCTATGCCCAGGTGCGGGACAGCGTGGTGCTGCCCAACGTGCAGATCGGCGAAGGGGCGCGGCTGCGGCGCGCCGTGGTCGACAAGGGCTGCCATATCCCTCCCGGCACGGTCATCGGCGAGAATGCCGAAGAGGACGCCAGGCGTTTCCACCTGACGCCCCAGGGCGTGGTGCTGGTCACGCCGGAGATGCTGGGACAGGAACTGCACCATGTCCGCTGAGGGGCGTCTCAACGTGGTGCTGATGTGGCACATGCATCAGCCGCAGTACCGCGATACCAACAACGGCCAGTACGAACAGCCCTGGACCTATCTGCACGCCATCAAGGACTATGTCGACATGGCCGCCCATCTGGAGGCCAATCCGCAGGCGCGCGCGGTGGTCAACTTCGCCCCGGTGCTGCTCGATCAGCTGGACGACTATGCCGCCCAGGTGCAGGGTTTCCTGCATGGCGGCGGGGTGATCCACGACAGCCTGTTGAACAGCCTGGCCCACCCGGCGCCGCCGGTCGACGACGAATCGCGGCTGCATCTGCTGCGCGCCTGCCTGCGCGCCAACGAGAAACGGTTCATCGACCGCTTCCCCGCCTACCGTGCGCTGGCGGACATGGCGCGCTGGTGTATCGAACATCCGCAGACCCTGGGCTATCTCGACGAGCAGTTCTTCACCGATATCCTGGTCTGGTACCACCTGGCCTGGCTGGGCGAGACGGTGCGCCGCAGCGACCGGCGCATCCAGGCCCTGCAGGACAGGGCGCGCGGCTACAGCTTGCAGGAACGGCGCGAACTGCTCGGCATCATCGGCGAGTTGCTGGGTGGCCTGGTGGAACGCTACCGTCGGCTGGCCGAAGCTGGCCGCATCGAGCTCTCGGTCTCGCCCTATGCCCATCCCATCGTGCCCCTGCTCCTCGACCTGCACGCGGCACGCGAGGCCATGCCGGAGGTCAGTCTGCCCAGCATCGAGGCCTATCCCGGTGGTCGGCAACGGGCCGAGTGGCATCTGCGCGAGGCGCAGCGCTGTTTCCGGCGCCATTTCGGTTTCGAGGCCCGCGGCTGCTGGCCCTCGGAGGGGGGCGTCAGCGAGGCGACCTTGGAACTGCTGGAGGAGCACGGCTTCCAGTGGGCGGCCAGCGGCGAGAGCGTGCTGTTCAACAGCCTGCGCTGCGACCCGCACCAGCAGGAGCAGCGCCGGGAAGACAGCCTGTTCCGGCCCTATCATCTGCAAGGCAGACAACTGGCCTGTTTCTTCCGTGACGACGGCCTGTCCGATGCCATCGGCTTCACCTATTCCGACTGGCATGCGGACGATGCCGTTGCCAATCTGATTCATCATCTGGAGAACATCGCTGCCGCCGAGGGCAGCCTGCCCGTGGAGCGACGGGTGGTGTCGATCATCCTCGATGGCGAGAACGCCTGGGAATACTACCCGGAGAACGGCTACTACTTCCTCAGTACCCTCTACCAGAAGCTGGTGGAGCACCCGCGGCTCAATCTCACCACCTTCAGCGCCTGCCTGGATGTCGGGGTGGAGGCCGCGCCACTGAGCCGGCTGGTGGCGGGGAGCTGGGTCTATGGCACCTTCTCCACCTGGATCGGCGATGCCGACAAGAACCGTGGCTGGGAGATGCTGGCCGAGGCCAAGCGGGTCTTCGACGAGACCGTTGCCGAGGGGCGGCTGGATGCCGAGACCCTGCGTGCCGCCGAGGAGCAACTGGCCATCTGCGAGGGTTCCGACTGGTTCTGGTGGTTCGGTGACTACAACCCTTCGGGCACGGTGCAGGACTTCGACCGCCTGTTCCGCTTGCAGCTGGCCAATCTCTATCAACGCCTCGGCCGCAGCGCCCCCGAGTATCTCGCCCATGCCTTCTCCTTCGGCGGCACGACGGCTGCCGTGGCGCATGGCGGGGTGATGCGCCATGGCCAGCCGGGCGGCGACTGAGCCGCGGGGGAGATTCCAGGATGGATCGTTTCAGCGAACGGCGGGCCGGTATCCTGCTGCACCCCACCTCGCTGCCGGGCGGCGAGCTGGGGGACGAGGCCTTTCGTTTCGTGGATTTCCTGGTCGCTGGCGGCCAGCGTGTCTGGCAGGTGTTGCCGCTCGGTCCCACCCACGAGGACCGATCCCCTTACCAGTGCATGTCGGTGCATGCCGGCGATCCGCAGCTGATCTGCCTGGAGCGGCTGCGGCGCTGGGGCTGGCTGGATGCGCCGCCGGCCGGCGGGCGGCGCCAGGTTCTGACGGCGGCGCTGGCCGGTTTCCGGCAGCACGCCGATGCCGACCAGCGTGCCGCTTTCGCCGCCTTCCGCCGCGAGCATGCCGGCTGGCTGGAGGACTTTGCGCTCTACCGGGCACTGCACGAAGAGCAGCAGAACCGCTCCTGGGTGGACTGGCCGGAACCGCTGCGCGACCGGGAGCCGGCGGCGCTGGCGGCGGCCGGCGAGCGCCTGGCGGAGAGCATCGAGCAGGCCCGCTTCGAACAGTTCGTGTTCTTCCGCCAGTGGCGTGAGCTGCGCGAGCACGCCAACCGCCACGGTATCCTGCTGTTCGGCGACATCCCGATCTTCGTTGCCCACGACAGCGCCGAGGTCTGGGCCCATCGTGAGTACTTCAAGCTCGACCCGGCCGGTCGGCCACGGGTGGTGGCCGGGGTGCCGCCCGACTATTTCTCGGAGACCGGCCAGCGCTGGGGCAACCCGGTGTACGACTGGGAGGCGCTGGCGGCGCATGACTTCGCCTGGTGGATCGAGCGGCTGCGGACCCAGCGCGAGCTGTTCGACCTGATCCGGCTCGATCATTTCCGCGGCTTCGAGGCCTACTGGGAGATACCGGGCGACGCGGAGACCGCCGTCGATGGCCACTGGGAGCCGGCCCCGGGGGCGCGTTTCTTCAGCCGACTGCAGGAAGTGTTCGGTGAACTGCCGCTGGTGGCCGAGGATCTGGGCACCATCACCCCGGAGGTCGTGGCCCTGCGCCGGCAGTTCGGCCTGCCGGGCATGAAGATCCTCCAGTTCGCCTTTGGCGGCGGGGCCGACAACCCCTATCTACCGCACAACCACGAACGGCTCAGCGTGGTCTACACCGGCACCCACGACAACGATACCAGCCTCGGCTGGTACCGCAGTGCCGACGAGGCGCTGCGCGCCCATGTGCGCGACTATCTGGCGATCGGGGATGCCGACATGCCCTGGGCACTGATCCGTGCCGCCTATGCTTCGGTGGCGACCCTTGCGGTGGTGCCGCTGCAGGACGTGCTGGAGCTGGGCAGCGAGCACCGCATGAACACCCCCGGGGTCACAGAGGGCAACTGGGGCTGGCGCTTCGACTGGTCGATGGTCGGCGAGGACCGGGCGCCGCGGCTGCGGGCGCTGGCCGCGCTCTACGGCCGCTGAATCTCCCGGCGTTCTACAGCCAGAGCATGCAGCCGGTCTCGAAGGGATGACTGAGCAGCGGGTGGCTGGGGTACATGCGCAGCTTGTAGTACTGCAGGCCGGGCAGCGGCGGCAGCAGCTGCAGGCAGAACAGCGTCTCGCCGTCCCTGCCGGTGCCGTCCGCCTCGAAGGAGAAGCACTCGCGGACCTGGAATTCCCCGTGGCTGTCCTCCACGCCGACCACGCATTCCAGGGTGACATCCTTCGCCGACAGGCCGTGCAGCCGGGCGGCGACGCGGATCTCCAGCGGCGAGCCGGCCGTCACCTCGGCCACGGGCGGGTCGAGCCGGCGCAGCGAGACCTGCGGCCAGGTGGCCCAGACCTTGCGCTTCCAGGCGGCCAGATCGCGGGCGCCGGCATGGCCGTTGTCGGCCAGGGCGCGCTGCTGGCGGGCGGCCGGCGAATAGAAGTCGCGGATATAGTCCATCACCATCCGTTCCGAGTTGAACTGCGGCAGGATGGAACGGATCGAGGCCTTGGACATGCGCACCCAGCCCTCGGGATAACCGTGGCCGTTGCGCTCGTAATACAGCGGGATGAGCTGGTTCTCCAGGATGTCGAGCAGCTCGGTCGATTCCTCCTGGTCGCGGTAGGCGGCGTCGTACTGCGGGCCGTGCGGGGTGATCGCCCAGCCGTTCTCGCCGTTGTAGCCCTCGCCCCACCAGCCGTCGAGCACGCTCAGGTTGAGCACGCCGTTGATGCCGGCCTTCTCGCCCGAGGTGCCGCTGGCCTCCATCGGGTATTCGGGGGTGTTGAGCCAGACGTCGACGCCGGTCACCAGCTTGCGCGCCAGGGCCATGTCGTAGCCCTCGATGAGGATGATCCGCCCGGCGAACTCGGGGCGCCGCGAGAAGTCGTGAATCACCTGGATCAGGTGCTGGCCGGGCATGTCGCTGGGGTGGGCCTTGCCGGCGAACATGAAGATGATCGGCCGCTCGGCATCGTTGACCAGCCGTGCCAGGCGGTCGGGATCGGAGAACAGCAGGGTGGCGCGCTTGTAGGTGGCGAAGCGGCGCGCGAAGCCGACGATCAGCACGTCGGTCTCGTGCGGGGTCAGATAGCGGGTCAGGCGCTCCACCAGGGCGTCGGAACAGCCATTGCGCTGGTGCTGCAGGGTGACGCGGCGCCGCACTTCTTCCAGCAGATCGGCCTTCAGGCTCTGGCGCAGGGACCAGAAACTGTGGTCGGGGATTTCGTCGATGCGCGACCAGTAATCGGGGTTGAACAGCTCGTTGCGCCATTCGCGGCCGAAGCGGATGTCGTAGAGGTTGGCCCAGTCCCGGGCCAGGAAGGTCGGCACGTGCACACCGTTGGTGACGTGGCGGATGGGGTTCTCCTCCGGGGGGATCTGTGGCCAGACGTAGGCCTCCATCTGCGAGGCGACGCCACCGTGGATGCGGCTCACCCCGTTGTGGAAGCGTGAACCGTGCAGAGCCAGGGTGGTCTGGTTGAAGCCTCCCTGGTTGTTGGGGCTGGCGCCGAGGGCCAGGAACTCGTCCATCTCGATACCGAGTTCCTTGATGTAGTCGCTGAAATAGGTGCTGATCAGGTCATGGTCGAAGATGTCGTGACCGGCGGCCACCGGGGTGTGGGTGGTGAACACGGTGCCGGCGGCGACCAGTTCCAGGGCGCTGGCGAAATCCAGGTCGGACTGCTTGACCCACTCCCGGCAGCGTTCCAGCACCATGAAGGCGGCATGCCCCTCGTTGATGTGCCAGACGCTGGGCTTCAGGCCCAGGGCGCGCAGCGCGCGTACCCCGCCGATGCCGAGCACGATCTCCTGCTGGATGCGGGTGGTGATGTCACCCCCGTAGAGCTGGTAGGTGATGGCGCGGTCGGCCTCCTGGTTCTCCGGCAGATCGGAATCGAGCAGGTAGAGGCGGATGTGACCGGCCTTGGCCTCCCATACCTTGAGCATCACCCGGCGGCCGGGCAGGTCGATGAAGACATGCAGCTCCTGGCCGCCCTCGACCGTCGCCGGATGGATCGCCAGATCCTCGAAATGGGTGGGGGTGTAGTGGGCGATCTGGTTGCCATGGCCGTCGATGGTCTGGGTGAAATAGCCCTGGCGGTAGAGCATGCCCACGGCGACGAAGGGGATGCCCAGATCGCTGGCCGCCTTGCAGTGATCGCCGGCCAGGATGCCGAGGCCACCGGAGTAGATGGGCAGGCTCTCGTGCAGCCCGAACTCGGCGCAGAAGTAGGCGATCAGATCCTGCTCGGGGTCGAGGTATTCCTCGATGCCCTTGCGCAGCTGCTTCTCCAGATAGGTGTCGTAGGCGGAGAGGGTGCGGTTGTAGTCCTCGAGAAAGATGCGGTCTTCCGCCGCCCGGTCCAGCCGTTCCTGGGCGACCCGGCGCAGGAACAGCTTGGGGCTGTGGCCGCACTGCGCCCAGAGTTCGGGGTCCAGCCGGTAGAACAGGCCGCGCACCTGGCGGTCCCAGCTGTAGAACAGGTCGTCGGCAAGCTCCCGCAGCCGGACCAGCCGCTCGGGCAGCCGGGGTTGGACCTCGAGTGAATATCGCGTACCAGCCATGTCGTGCGTACCTCGGTTGAAGCCTGCCCGCGGGGTGCAGGGTGGTTGCCGGCGGAAGTACCGGGCAAAACTGAATTATAGGGCGAAAGGGGGCGCCTGCTGCAGCGCCGACTGCATCCCGCCTGCTCGGCCGGGAGTGAATGGTGCCGGGAGCGAGACTCGAACTCGCACAGTGTTGCCACCGGGGGATTTTGAGTCCCCTGCGTCTACCAATTCCGCCATCCCGGCCGGGACATAGGCGTGCTATTAACCCGGTAACTGAATATGCCGTGTTCAGGGCTTCAGGCCTGTTCCGGGACAAGGCGCGGCCCGCCGGCAAGGGCCGGAACGCCGGACCGGGACAGGCCTGAAGCCCCGGTCATTCCATGATTCAATGGGTTCGGCCGCCGTGT
This sequence comes from Thiohalobacter sp. IOR34, assembly GCF_030406045.1. GTDB lineage: Bacteria > Pseudomonadota > Gammaproteobacteria > Thiohalobacterales > Thiohalobacteraceae. Next base: position 1,835,392 of record NZ_CP128988.1, on the reverse strand, counting down.
GCCTTGCCGCAGACAGGCACACGGCGGCTGAACACGGCTTATTCAGTTACCAGGCCGATAGTATACGGTATCCGCCGCCAGGCGGGCCAGGGGGGCGGGAGAGCGGCTGTGCTACCATGCCGCGCCATGCGACGCAGCGATTTCGACTACAGCCTGCCGCCCGGCCTGATCGCCCAGCAGCCGCCGGTGCGGCGCAGCGACAGCCGGCTGCTGGTGCTGGACGGTGATCGGCCCCTCGACCGCCGCTTTCCCGATCTGCTCGACCTGCTGGCCCCCGGTGACCTGCTGGTGCTGAACGACACCCGGGTGATCCCGGCCCGGCTGCACGGCCGCAAGGCCAGCGGCGGGCGGGTCGAGGTGCTGCTCGAACGCCTGCTCGACGACCACCAGGCGCTGGCCCAGCTCAGGGCCAGCAAGTCACCGCGTGCCGGGACCCGGCTGGAGCTGGATGGCGGCCTGGAGGTCGAGGTGCTGGGCCGCGAGGACGATCTGTTCCGGCTGCGCTTCCTCGACCCGCGTCCGCTCCCCGAGCTGCTGGACGCGCACGGCCACATGCCCCTGCCACCCTACATCGAGCGGGCCGACGATCCCCAGGACCGTGAACGCTATCAGACGGTATTCGCGGCCCGGCCTGGTGCGGTGGCCGCCCCCACCGCCGGCCTGCATTTCGATGCCGAGATGCTGCAGCGGCTGGCGGCTCAAGGGGTGGAGAGTGCCCGGGTCACCCTGCACGTCGGCGCCGGCACCTTCCAGCCGGTGCGCGTCGAACGGCTGGAAGCGCACCGCATGCACGCCGAGTGGCTGGAGGTGCCGACGGCCACGGTGGAGGCGGTGCGCCGCACCCGGGCCGCCGGCGGCCGGGTGGTAGCGGTCGGCACCACGGTGGTGCGCAGCCTGGAGACGGCTGCCGCCGGCGGCGAGCTGGCCGAGTTCCGCGGCGACACCCGCCTGTTCATCACCCCCGGCTATGAGTTCCGGGTGGTGGATGCGCTGCTGACCAATTTCCATCTGCCGCAGTCCACCCTGCTGATGCTGGTCTGCGCCTTCGGCGGCTATGAGGAGGTCATGGCCGCCTACCGCCACGCCGTGGCCAAGGGCTACCGCTTCTTCAGCTATGGCGATGCGATGTTTTTGCCGAGGCGTGAGGTGTGAGGGGGATGATGGCCACGAAATCCACGAAACCCGCGAAAGAAAGTCTTGTGTTTACGGCGCCGCGCAGAGCGCGTGCGCCGCAATAATCCTTTTCGGGGGTTTCGTGGATTTCGTGGCCATCCTCTCTCGCTTCTCACGCCTCTCGGTTGAGAGGTGAAGTAATGAAGTTCGAGTTGATGGCGACGGACGGGCTGGCACGGCGCGGGCGGCTGAGCTTCGAGCGCGGCACGGTGGAGACGCCGGCCTTCATGCCGGTCGGCACCTACGGCACGGTCAAGGCCATGACCCCGGAGGAGGTGCGTGACACGGGTGCCGAGATCATCCTTGGCAACACCTTCCACCTGATGCTGCGGCCGGGTACCGAGGTGATCCGCGCGCATGGCGATCTGCATGGTTTCATGCACTGGGAGGGGCCCATCCTCACCGATTCCGGCGGCTTCCAGGTGTTCAGCCTGGGCAAGATGCGCAAGATCAGCGAGCGCGGCGTCGAGTTCCGCTCGCCGGTGGACGGCAGCCGGGTGTTCCTCGGTCCGGAGGAGTCGATTGCCGTGCAGCATGCCCTGGGCGCCGACGTGGTGATGATCTTCGACGAGTGCACGCCCTATCCCGCCACGGCGGCGGAGGCGGCGGAGTCGATGCGTCTCTCGCTGCGCTGGGCGCGGCGCTCCAAGGCAGCGCACGGCGACAGTCCGGCGGCCCTGTTCGGCATCGTCCAGGGCGGGATGTATCCCGAGCTGCGCGCCGAATCCCTGGCCGGCCTGACCGGGATCGGCTTCGACGGCTATGCCATCGGCGGCCTGTCGGTCGGCGAGCCCGAGCCGGAGCGGCTGAAGATTCTCGATGCCACCGCCCCGGCCCTGCCGGCCGAGCGGCCGCGCTACCTGATGGGGGTGGGACGGCCGGAGGACCTCGTCGAGGCCGTGCGCCGCGGCGTGGACATGTTCGACTGCGTGATGCCGACCCGCAACGCCCGCAACGGCTACCTGTTCACCCACGCCGGCACGGTGAAGATCCGCAACAGCCGCCATCGCCGGGACACGGGTCCCCTCGATCCGCGCTGCGACTGCTACACCTGCCGCAACTACAGTCGTGCCTACCTGCACCATCTCGACCGCTGCAACGAGATCCTCGGTGCCCGGCTCAACACCATCCACAACCTGCATTACTACCAGCGGCTGATGCAGGGGCTGCGCGAGGCCATCGCCGGCGGACGGCTGGAGGCCTTCGCCGCCGATTTCCATGCCATGCGCGACCGCAGCCCGCCGCCTGTGTCATAATACCGGCCGTTTTACCGGGCCGCGCCCGGAGACGATCCTCTAATCGACTGATCTGAAAAGGATCTGCATCACCATGGAAACACTGCTGAATTTCTTCATCTCCGCCGCCCGGGCCGAGGGTCCGGCCGGGGCCGGTCCGCAACAGGATCCGCTGATGAGCTTCCTGCCGCTGATCGTGATCTTCGTCGTCTTCTGGTTCCTGCTGATCCGTCCCCAGCAGAAGAAGGTGAAGGAACACAAGGCGATGGTCGAGGCCCTGAAGAAGGGCGACGAGGTCATCACCAACGGCGGCCTGCTGGGCAAGATCACCGAGGTGGGCGAGAACTACGTGCAGCTCAAGCTGGCCGACAACATCGAGGTCAAGGTGCAGCGCCATGCCATCGCCAGCCTCGTTCCCAAGGGCAGCATGAAAGAACTCTGACACAGAACAACCGCGCAGCGCCGCCCCTCGCTGCGGGGGGCAGGCCACGCCCTCAGCCATCCTGCAGGACTCTAGCCCTCCATGATCAACCAGTATCCGCTTTGGAAGTATCTCCTTATCGTGGTCATCGCCGTGCTCGGCATCGTCTATGCCCTGCCCAATCTGTACGGCGAGGATCCGGCCGTGCAGATCTCGCCGTCGCGCATGGAGCAGGTCGACGAGGCCCTGCGTGAGCGGGTCGAGGCGGTCCTCGAGGAGGCGGGGCTGGGCTACAAGCGGATCGAGCAGGGCGAGGGGCGCATGCTGGTGCGTTTCGAGGATACCGAAACCCAGCTGACAGCTGCCGACCAGCTGCGCGAGGCGCTGGGTAACCGCTTCGTGGTGGCGCTGAACCTGGCCACCGCCGAGCCGGACTGGCTGCGCGCCCTGAACGCCAAGCCGATGTACCTCGGCCTCGATCTGCGCGGCGGCGTGCATTTCCTCATGGAAGTCGACATGGATGCGGCCCTGGCCCAGGCCGAGAAGCGCTATGTCGGCGAGTTCCGCGACTTCCTGCGCAAGCACGAGCCGCCGATCCGTTACATCACCATCGGCCGCAGCCAGGGTGGCATCCTCGCCCGGTTCCGCAGCCAGGCCGATCGCGATGCGGCGTTGGATGCCCTGAGCCGGGAATTCGGCGAGCTGCAGTTCGAGGCCCGCGACGAGCCCGGCCGCTGGCTGCTGCTGGCGCGTATCGGCAAGGACCAGCAGCGCCAGATCCGCGACTTCGCCCTGCAGCAGAACATCACCACCTTGCGCAACCGCGTCAACGAGCTGGGCGTGGCCGAGCCGGTGATCCAGCAGCAGGGCGACAACCGCATCGTGGTCCAGCTGCCCGGCGTGCAGGACACGGCCCGGGCCAAGGAGATCCTCGGCGCCACCGCCACCCTGGAATTCCGCCTGGTCGACGAAGGACACGATGCGCAGCAGGCCGAGGCCAGCGGGCGCATCCCGGCCGGCACCGACCTGCTGCACGAACGCAACGGCCAGCCGGTGCTGCTGGAGAAGCGGGTGATCGTGCGCGGCGACCGCATCACCGACGCCTCTTCGGGCTTCGATCAGGACACCGGCGGCCCGGCGGTGATCATCAACCTGGACGGCAAGGGCGCGCGGCAGATGACCAACGGCACGCGCGACAACGTCGGCCGGCTGATGGCCGTGGTGTTCATCGAGAACAAGGTCGAGACGCGCAAGGTCGACGGCAAGCTGGTCAAGCACAAGCAGCAGATCCGCGAGGTGATCAACATCGCGCGGATCCGCGAGCAGCTCGGCCGGCGCTTCCAGATCACCGGCCTGGATTCGCCGCAGGAAGCGCGCAACCTGGCGCTGCTGCTGCGCGCCGGTGCCTTGGCAGCGCCGATCGAGATCGTCGAGGAGCGTACCGTCGGTCCCAGCCTCGGCAAGGACAACATAGAGCAGGGCTTCGAGGCGGTGGTCATCGGCTTTTCCCTGGTGCTGGTATTCATGCTCGTCTGGTACCGCAGTTTCGGGCTGTTTGCCGACATTGCCCTGAGCATGAACCTGGTGCTGATCGTGGCCGTGCTGTCCCTGTTGCAGGCCACCCTGACCATGCCCGGCATCGCCGGCATCGTGCTCACCGTGGGCATGGCGGTGGACGCCAACGTGCTGATCTTCGAACGCATCCGCGAGGAACTGCGTGCCGGCAACAGTCCCCAGGCGAGCATCCACGCCGGTTATGAGAAGGCCTTCTCGACCATCGCCGATGCCAACATCACTACCCTGATCGCGGCGGTGGTGCTGTTCAGCTTCGGCACCGGACCGGTCAAGGGCTTTGCGGTCACGCTCTCCATCGGCATCCTGACCTCGATGTTCACGGCCATCATGGGCACCCGGGCCCTGGTCAACCTGATCTATGGCGGGCGGCGCCTGAGCCGGCTCTCCATCTGACTGAATGAAACTGGCGCAGACTGAGGCAGACGGACAACCATGCAGATTCTAGCGGGCAAGCACAATTTCGATTTCATGGGCCGGCGCAAACTGGCCATGCTGTTCTCCCTGATCCTGGTCCTGGCCTCGCTCGGTTCGTTGCTTGCGCAGGGTCTGCAGCTTGGCATCGACTTCACCGGCGGCACCCTGATCGAGGTCGGCTATCCCGAGCCGGTGGTGCTGGAGGAGGTGCGGGAGACGCTGCGGGCGGCCGGTTTCGGGGATGCCGTGGTGCAGCACTTCGGCTCGGCGCGTGACGTGCTGATCCGCATTGCGCCCCGCGAGACGGCGAGCAGCGCCGAGCTGTCCAGCCAGGTGCTGCAGGCCCTGCAGGTCAAGGATCCCGGGGTGGAGATGCGGCGCGTCGAGTTCGTCGGTCCCCAGGTCGGCGAGGAGCTGACCGAGCAGGGCGGTCTGGCGATGCTCTATGCGCTGATCGGCATCCTCGTCTATGTCGCGTTGCGTTTCGAGTACCGTTTTGCGGTCGGTTCGGTGGTGGCCCTGCTGCATGACGTGATCATCACCCTTGGGGCCTTCTCCCTGTTCCGGCTGGAGTTCGACCTGACCGTGCTGGCGGCCATCCTCGCGGTGATCGGCTATTCCCTGAACGACACCATCGTGGTCTTCGACCGCATCCGCGAGAACTTCCGGCGGATGCGCAAGGGCACGCCCATGGAGATCATGAACACCTCCATCAACCAGACCCTGTCGCGTACCCTGATGACCTCCTTCACCACGCTGCTGGTGCTGATCGCCCTGGTGGTGTTCGGCGGCAAGGTGATCCACGCCTTCGCCCTGGCGCTGATCATCGGTGTGGTGGTCGGAACCTATTCCTCGATCTATGTCGCCAGCTCGGCGGTACTGTCGATGGGTATCAGCAAGCAGGATCTGATGCCGGTGAAGAAGGAAGGGGCCGAGGTCGACGACCGCCCCTGAAGGGATGGCTTCAGAGGCCCCGTGCCCGGCGCGGGGAGGGCAGCGGCGTTGCGCTGGTAGCGGCGGCCGGCTGTGGCGGCTCGATGGAGAGGATCTCCAGGCAGTCCGGATCGAAGGCAGCGGCATCCATCAGTACCAGTTCCTCCAGTCCCTGGAGGGCATCACGCATGTTCAGTTCCAGCGCCAGCGTCGGCGCGTGCCGGTTACGGATATGGACGACGGACACCCCGCTTTCCTCCTCTTGCCGTTGTCCGGGTTAGCGGGAGGCCGAGGCGGAACTTGAGCTGTCTACCCCGGATATTGCACCAAGGCGGCGCGCATGATCGCAGGGCAAGCTGGTATATGGACCGGGAACTCGTAAGCCGGCTTTGCGCCTGTTCGATTGACTCCGGGCATTGCCCGCGGGGGGCGCCCGATCGCGGCCTGGAGGCCGCTCCTACGACAACACATTGTGCCGCCATGCCCCGTAGGAGCGGCCTCCAGGCCGCGATGCGGCGCGAAGCGCCGCCTAGCCGCCGAGTTCGGGGGTCAGATGCGGGCGGATGGTGTTGACCAGGGCGGCGAACACCTTGGGGTTGCCGGCCACCACGTTGCCGCTGTCGAGGAAGTCGTGGCCGCCGGCCAGATCGCCGACGATGCCGCCGGCCTCCTGGATCAGCAGCACCCCCGCGGCGATGTCCCAGATGTTGAGACCGATCTCCCAGAAGCCGTCCAGGCGCCCGGCGGCGACATAGGCCAGGTCCAGCGCGGCCGAGCCGGGGCGGCGGATGCCGGAGGTCTGCATCAGCAGGTCGCGGAACATGCCCAGGTAGGGGTTGAGATAGTCGTGGTGCTTGTAGGGGAAGCCGGTGCCGAGCAGCGCCCCCTCCAGGCTCTTGCGCTGCGCCACGCGCAGGCGGCGGTTGTTGAGTTGGGCACCGGCGCCGCGGGTGGCGGTGAACAGCTCCTGGCGCAGCGGATCGTAGATCACGCCCTGTTCCAGACGGCCCTTGTGGCGCAAGGCGATGGACACCGAGAACTGCGGGAAGCCGTGCAGGAAATTGGTGGTGCCGTCCAGCGGATCGATGATCCACTGGTATTCGTCGCCGGGCTGGCTGCCGCTCTCCTCGGCGAGGATGCCGTGGCTGGGGTAGGCCTTGCGCAGGATGCGGATGACCACCTCCTCGGCCTGGCGGTCGACCTCGGAGACGTAGTCGTTGCGGTCCTTGCTGGTGACCGTCAGTTCGTCGAGGCGGTCGACGTGGCGCACGATGACGTCGCCGGCCGCACGGGCCGCTCGTGCAGCGATGTTCAGCATTGGGTGCATGGCGAAACCCGAAGCGGTTGTCGAGGGGCCGCAAAGGATACCAGATTCAGGGTCCGGTATCAGGCGTCGCTGCCGGCTGCAGCAGGCGGCCGATCGCCTGGCCCATGCGCAGTGCCGCGTCGGGTCTCACGCCGGCCTCCCAGGCCACCGCCTCCGGGCCGAACAGCAGGATCACCGTGGAGCCCATGTTGAAGCGACCCATCTCGGCGCCGCGGGTCAGATGCACCGAGCCCGGCCCCTCGGCCGGGAAGTCGCGGACCCGTACCCGGTGGCCGTGCGGCGGGGTTTCGATCCCGCTCCAGACGGTCTCGATGCAGGACACGAACAACGCCCCGACAGCGACCAGTGCCATGGGGCCGGCGGCGGTGTCGAACAGGCTCACCAGCCGCTCGTTGCGGGCGAACAGCCGTGGCACGCTGCGCACCGTGTGCGGCGCGACGCTGAACAGACGTCCCGGGACATAGATGGTGCGGCGCAGGGTGCCGGCCAGCGGCATGTGGATGCGGTGGTAGTCGCGGGGGGACAGATAGAGGGTGGCGAAACGGCCATCGCGGAAGGGCTCGGCACTGTCGGTCTGGCCGCCGAGCAGTTCGAGCAGTGAATAGTCGCGTCCCTTGGCCTGGAAGATGCGCGTCGCCTCGATCGTGCCGGCTTGGCTGACCCGGCCGTCGACCGGGCTGAGCAGCCGGTCCGGCCGCGGGTCGAGGGGCCGGACCCCGGGCTTGAGGGGGCGGGTGAAAAAGTCGTTGAAGCTGGCGTAGTGGTCGGGGTCGGCCGATACCGCTTCCTCGAGATCGATGCGGTAGTGGCGGCTGATCTGGCGGATCAGCAGGTTCTTCCAGGCGCGCTGGCGCACCCGGGTGGCGCGCAGCACCAGCCGCGACAGGGCGTGGTGCGGCAACAGGTACTGCGGCAGGGACAGCAGATAGTCGCCAAGACTGGCGCCTTGTTCGGCGGGGCTGGACGCTGGCTGCCGGGTCATGGGAGGCTCGGACTCTCAGGCCTGGCAGGCGGCGCCTGCCGGCCGCGGCCCAGGTAATGGCTCAGCCGCAGGAAGTCGCGGGCGATGAGCGCGGCATCGAAGGGCGGCAGGAAGACGGCGGTCAATCGTCCCTGGGGGTCGATCAGCTGGATGCCGGCCGAATGCGCCGCCTCGCTCCGGCCCGGCTCGATCCCGAACTGGCGGGCGAAGGCCTCGATCTCGGCCGTCTTGCCGCTGACGCCGACGAAGGCCGGGTTGAAATAGGCCAGGAACAGGGTCAGCTGTCGGGGGGTGTCCTGCTCGGGATCGAGGCTGGCGAAGACCACTTCTGGTGCCCGTTCCCCGCCGCGAAGGATGGCCTGCAGCACCTGATTCAGCGTGCCAAGGGTGGTCGGACAGATCGCCTGGCAGTGGCTTTGGCCGAAGACCAGCAGGGTCCAGTGTCCCTTCAGTGAGGCGGATGTGAAGGGGGTTTCATCGTGACGCACCAGGCTGAAGGGCTGCAGGCTGCGCGGTTCCTCCAGCCAGCGGGTGCCCGGGCCGGTTTCCGGCAGCGGTGCCGGCGACCGCGCCTCGAAGGCGACATAGAGCACCGCGATCAGGGCGGCCAGGCTGAGCAGGGTGGGGATGCGGATCTCGCCGCGTGGCTTGTGGGGCAGGGGTTGCATGCCGCGGCATTATCCCACAGCCCGCTGCGCCGGGGACAGCCGGCCGCGGAACTGGATTCCACTGGATGACGCGCGGGAATGGCGGGGGAAGGTTATCGCCCGCCGGGCGACATGGTTTATCATGTGCCGTCTTCACTCGCGAGGTTTGACGACCCCATGGATACCGCCGATAGCCTGCCTGCCGGGCTGCACAGCCTGCGTGATTTCGTCCGCTGGGGGGCGAGCCGCTTCAACGAGCAGCGGCTGTGCTTCGGCCACGGTACCGACAATGCCTTTGACGAGGCGCTGCTGCTGGTTACCCATGCCCTGCATCTGCCGCCGCTGTTGCCGGACGGCTATCTGGATGCGGCGCTCAGCGAGGAGGAGCGGCGGGTGGTGTTCAGCCTGTTGCGGCGGCGCTATCTGGAGCGGATCCCGGCGCCCTATCTGACCGGCGAGGCCTGGTTCGCCGGTCTGCCCTTCCATGTCGACGAGCGGGTGCTGGTGCCGCGCTCGCCGATCGCCGAACTGGTCGAGGCCCGCTTCCAGCCCTGGATCGATCCCGAGCAGGTGCAGCGGGTGCTGGATCTGTGTACTGGCAGCGGTTGCATCGGTATCGCCTGCGCGGCCTATCTGGAGGAGGCCGAGGTCGATCTGGTCGATGTCTCGGTGGAAGCCCTGGCGGTGGCGGAGCAGAACATTGCCCGGCATGGCCTGCAGGAGCGGGTGCAGGCCATCCAGTCCGACCTGTTCTCGGCGCTGCAGGGGCGGGTCTACGACATCATCGTCAGCAACCCGCCCTATGTCGACGCCGAGGAGATGGCCTGCCTGCCGGAGGAGTTTCGTCACGAACCGGCGCTCGGCCTGGCCGGCGGCGGGGATGGCCTGGACCTGGTGCTGCGCATCCTGCGCGATGCCGGGGCGCATCTCGCGCCGCAGGGCATCCTGGTGGTGGAGGTTGGCAACAGCGAGCCGGCGCTGGTCGAGCGCTTCCCCGAGGTGCCCTTCCTGTGGCTGGAATTCGAACGCGGCGGGCAGGGCGTGTTCCTACTGAGCGCGGCGCAGCTGGCCGAACACCAGGCCCGCTTCGAGGCCGCGCTCCAAGAGCAAGAGGAGAGCTGAGAGTATGGTGGTGGACAACCGGCCAAAGACTGCCGACGAATACGTGGCCCTGATCGACGAGGCGCTGTTCGAGATCGCGGAATTGCGCGCTGCCGCCGAATACGACGCCGATTCCATGGGTGGCGCGCTGGAGTTTCTCGGCGAGCTGGAGGGCGGCGTCCGCCAGCTCAAGCAGCAGATGATCGATGGGGTGTATCATTTCGAGGATCGCGATCTGCCATTCATGAAACAGGTGCGCCGTGCCAGCGACCGGCTGCTGCCGTTCAAGCACCTGCTGCAGATCATCAATGTCACCCACCGCGAAGGGCTGGCGGTGGACGAGGACGACTGATGCAACAGAGACTGGAATTCGATTCGGAGCTGATCCGCCGTTACGATACCAGCGGACCGCGCTATACCTCCTATCCCACGGCGGTACAGTTCAGCGAGGCCTTCGGCGAGGCCGAGTACCGTGCCTGGGCGGCACGCAGCAACCAGGCAGCGGGCCGCCGGCCGCTGTCGCTGTATTTTCACATCCCCTTCTGCAACACGGTCTGCTTCTACTGTGCCTGCAACAAGGTGATCACCGCCAACCGCAAGCGTGCCCAGCCCTATCTCGACCATCTCTACCGGGAGATCCGCCTGCAGGGCGAGCTGTTCGATCGCGAGCGGCCGGTGGAGCAGCTGCACTGGGGCGGCGGCACCCCGACCTTCATCAGCCAGGACCAGATGCGCGAGCTGATGGCGGTCACCGCCGAGCACTTCAATCTGCTCGACGACGATACGGGTGAATACTCCATCGAGATCGACCCGCGCGAGGCCGATGCCAGCACCATTGCCCTGTTGCGCGAACTGGGTTTCAACCGCCTGAGTCTCGGTGTGCAGGACTTCGACCCCAAGGTGCAGAAGGCGGTCAACCGCATCCAGAGCGAGGCCGAGACCCGGGCGGTGCTGGATGCGGCCCGCGAGCAGGGTTTCCGCTCCACCAGTCTGGATCTGATCTATGGCCTGCCGCTGCAGACCGTGGACAGCTTCTCCCGCACCCTGGAGAAGGTCATCGAGATGGATCCGGCCCGGCTGTCGATATTCAACTACGCCCATCTGCCGCAGATGTTCAAGAGTCAGCGGCAGATCGACGCCGCCCAGCTCCCCAGCCCGGACGAGAAACTGGCCATCCTCGGCCACACCATCGAACGGCTGACCGATGCCGGCTATGTCTACATCGGCATGGACCATTTCGCCAAGCCGGACGACGAGCTGGCGGTGGCACAGCGGGAAGGCACCCTGTACCGCAACTTCCAGGGCTATTCCACCCATGCCGATTGCGACCTGGTGGCCATGGGGGCCACCTCGATCAGCAAGGTGGGGGACAGCTACAGTCAGAACCTGAAGGCGCTGGACGCCTATGCCGAGGCGCTGGATGCCGGCCGCCTGCCGGTGTTCCGCGGCATCGAACTGGATGCCGACGACATCCTGCGGCGTGAGGTGATCACCCGCCTGATCTGCAATTTCGAGCTGGACTATGCCGCCATCGAGGACAAGTACGGCATCGACTTCAAGGCGTATTTCGCCTCTTCGCTGCAGGCGCTGGCGCCCTTCCAGGCCGATGGACTGCTCGAGCTGGAGGCCGCCGGCATCCGGGTGCTGCCACGCGGCCGGCTGCTGATCCGCAACATCTGCATGCAGTTCGACCGCTATCTGCAGGGCGGTCGCCCGGAGCGCTTCTCGAAGGTGATCTGAGCGGACCGCCGTGCGGCCTGCGGGTACGCCAGCCAGGCCTGCCTCACCGGCTTTGCGCGGAGAGTCGGGCCTTGCTGGCCGCCGGTCAGCGGTCCTGGCGGTAGACCACGCCTTCCGGATACATGATCTCGTTGGCTGCCAGCTGATCGAGCGGATAGCCGTCGTCGATGTAGCGGGCGATGCGGTCGAAGACATAGTGGCCATCCGCGGCCTGGATGGATTCATAGATCGGTTTGCCCATGTAGCTGCCGATCTGCGGTCCGAACTGGGCGTCTTTGTGATTCACGTCGCGTCCCCTGTGAGCCTGTGCTTGAATCGGATCTCGACGCCCTTTGCAAGGGCGTCACACCCGGCTATCGGCGCGCCGCGTCCAGCCTTTACCCCCTGCCGGCCCGGGCCACGCCGGCCGAGGGGGACGGCACCGTGCTTTGCCGCTACAATAGGCGCCCATGTCCGGTAACAGCTTTGGCAAACTCTTCACCATCACCAGCTTCGGCGAGAGCCACGGGCCCGCCATCGGCTGTATCGTGGACGGCTGTCCGCCCGGGCTGGCGCTGACCGAGGCCGACCTGCAGCGCGACCTGGACCGCCGCCGGCCCGGCACTTCGCGCCACACCACCCAGCGGCGCGAGGCCGATCAGGTGCAGATCCTCTCCGGCGTCTTCGAGGGGCGGACCACGGGCACGCCCATCGGCCTCATCATCCACAACACCGATCAGCGTTCCAAGGACTATTCCGAGATCATGGACCGCTTCCGGCCGGGGCATGCCGACTACAGCTACCAGCAGAAATACGGCTTCCGCGACTACCGCGGCGGCGGGCGTTCATCGGCCCGCGAGACGGCGATGCGGGTGGCCGCCGGCGGCATCGCCCGCAAGTACCTGCGCGAGCGCTGCGGCATCGAGATCTACGGCTACCTGGCGCAGCTCGGGCCGCTCAAGCCCAGAGTGTTCGAGCGGTCCGCGATCGAGACCAATCCCTTCTTCTGGCCCGACCCGGCGATGATTCCGGAGCTGGAGGCCTACATGGACGCCCTGCGCAAGTCGGGCGATTCCATCGGCGCGCGGGTCAACGTGGTCGCCAGCGGCGTGCCGCCGGGACTCGGCGAGCCCATCTTCGACCGCCTGGACGCGGACATCGCCCATGCCCTGATGAGCATCAACGCCGTCAAGGGGGTGGAGATCGGTGCCGGTTTCGCCAGCGTCGAGCAGAAGGGCACCGAACACCGTGACGAGATCACGCCCGAGGGTTTTCTCTCCAACCACGCGGGCGGCGTGCTGGGCGGCATCTCCTCCGGGCAGGACATCCTGGCCAGCATCGCCATGAAGCCGACCTCCAGCCTGCGCCTGCCCGGCCGGTCGGTGAACCTGGCGGGCGAGCCGGTGGAGGTGGTCACCAAGGGCCGGCACGATCCCTGCGTGGGCATCCGTGCCACGCCCATCGCCGAGGCCATGCTGGCCATCGTGCTCATGGACCATCTGTTGCGCCACCGGGCCCAGAATCTCGATGTGCAATCGGCCACCCCGGTGATCCCCGCATCGGCGCCGGCCGTCGACGACTGAGCCAGGTATCCCGGGCGATGCCCCCGTACTGGCGCCTGTCCGGCTTCTACTTCTTCTACTTCGCCAGTCTTGGCGCCCTGGTCCCCTACTGGAGCCTGTATCTCAAGGCGCTGGGTTTCGGCGGCGCCGAGATCGGCGAGCTGATCGCCATCCTCATGGCCACCAAACTGGTGGCGCCCAACGTCTGGGGCTGGATCGCCGACCACAGCGGCCGGCGCATGGCCATCATCCGCAGCGCCTCGCTGCTCTCGGTGCTGGCCTTCGCCGCGGTGTTCTGGAGCCACGGCTACTGGCCACTGGCCCTGGTGATGGCCGGGTTCAGCTTCTTCTGGAATGCCTCGCTGCCACAGTTCGAGGCGGTCACCCTCAGTCATCTGGGTAGCTCCACCCACCGTTACAGCAGCATCCGTCTGTGGGGATCCATCGGTTTTATCCTCGCCGTCGCCGGCCTGGGACCGCTGCTCGATCGCTTCGGCGCCGGGCTGCTGCCCGGGGTGCTGCTCGGCCTGTTCGCCGCCATCTGGGTGGCGAGCCTTGGCGTGCCCGAGGCACCGACGGCCGTCCATCACCGCGAGCACGAACCGCTGCGCCGGGTGCTGCGCCGGCGTGAGGTGTGGGTGCTGCTGCTGGTGTGCTTCCTGATGCAGGCCAGCCACGGTCCCTACTACACCTTCTATACCCTGTACATGGAGGAGGCCGGCTATTCACGGGGCCAGATCGGCCAGCTCTGGGCGCTGGGGGTGATCGCCGAGATCGGCGTTTTTCTGGTCATGCACCGCTGGCTGCCGCGCTTCGGCGCCCGCCGGCTGTTGTTGAGCAGTCTGCTGTTGACCACCCTGCGCTGGCTGCTGATCGGCGCCTTTCCTGACCGGTTGCCGCTGGTGCTGCTGGCCCAGAGCCTGCACGCCGCGAGTTTCGGCATCTACCACGCGGTGGCCATCCACCTGGTGCACCGGCTGTTCGTGGGCCGCAATCAGGGACGTGGCCAGGCGCTCTATTCCAGCCTCAGCTTCGGTGCCGGCGGGGCTGCGGGCAGCCTGGCCGCCGGCTACGTCTGGGCCGGTGTCGGCCACGCCGCCACCTACTATGCCGCCGCCCTGCTCAGCGGCGCCGCCCTGTTGCTTGCCTGGCGGGGACGCCTCTCGGACTGAGTGCGGTTGCCGCTCAGGCCGCCGTCCGGCGGCGGCCGACCAGGGCCAGAGCGGCCAGGCCGCTCCACCAGAGCAGGGCGCTGGCAGGCAGCGGGACCACGGCCGCGTACATGGCGTCGCCGATGAGTTGGTGGCCGCGGCTGGTGGGATGCACCTCGTCGTAGAACAGGTAACCGGTGCACGCCGGATCCATGCTGTCGTCGACGCAGCTGCCGGTGACATTGCTGAGGCCGTAGCTGGCGGGGTCGGCGACGACCATGTTCAGCAGGCTGTAGACGTCGAGATCGAGGGTTCCATAGCCAGCCAGGGCACTGGCCAGTGAGGCGTTGAAGGTCTGACTGACGGCCCGCGCCTGGTCCACGATCCCCAGTGAGATGGCGGCGGGGGTGAGGCCCAGATCGGGCAGATTGGGAACCAGGATGCTGCTGGCTCCGGCACTGGCCAGCAAACCGACGGCGTTGGCCAGATTGGTGGTGGCGGTGCCGATGACGGCATAGGGATCCAGGGGGTTGTTGAAGATGTCCATGGCCCCGCCCCAGATGACATAGAGCGCCCCGGGGTCGACGCTGTAGGCGGCTTCGTAGCTGCTGACCTGGTTGAGGATGTCGGCACTGTCTGCTCCCGACAGCGCGTAGTTCTTGGCCGGGTCGTAGCTGAGCCCCAGGCGGGGAGCGAGGTATTCCACCCACATGTCGCCGTTGGTGACCCGCGTCGCGGTGTCGGACAGGCTGTCGCCGAAGACGTAGATGTCGCTGTAGGGCTGCACGATCACGGCCGTGGCGGGGATGCTGAAGCACAGCAGTACGATGGCGAACCAGATTCCTCTCATGACACGTCCTCCCTGCAATGGATGTCGATGAGAGCACCCTGCCACAGCCTGGGTCGGGTTGCATTGATGGGGGTCAGTCGCGGTCTGAAAAAGCGGGTGACGGGAACCGGAACCCGTTCGCCTCCCCTACGCGAAACCGATCCATTGGTCATGCCTCCTCTCGAAGGAGGTCAAGCAGTCGCTGGGCGGCGTTGGACAGGGTGCGCTGGCGGTGACGGACCACCCCCAGGGTGCGTTGCAGCGAGAGGCCGGTGACCGGGATGGCGCGGATCTGGCCGTCGAGCATGGTGCGTGGCAGCAGGCTCCAGCCCAGGCCGACCGAGACCAGCATCTTGATGGTTTCGAGATAGTTGGTGGCCAGTCCGAGGCGCAGATCCAGGCCCAGCGGCCGCAGGGCCTGTTCCGCGATCTGCCGGGTATAGGTGCTCTCTGCCGGCAGGATGGCCGGGTACTCGGCGAGTTGCGCGGGGCGGATGCGCCTGCGCCGCGCCAGCGGGTGATCCGGTGCGGTCACCACGCTCAGGGGGTCCGGCCAGACCGCGATCCGTTCCAGGGATGGGCCGGCAGACGGCGGCAGGGTGACGATGGCGAGTTCCAGTTCGCCCCGTTCCACGGCGCGGCAGGCGGCCTCCGAGTCCATGAACCGCAGGTCAAGTTCGACCTCCGGAAAGTGGCCGGTATAGCGCCGCAGCACCGGCGGCAGGCGGTGCAGGCCGATGTGATGGCTGGTGCCGACCCGCAGTACACCGCCGACCCGGCCGGACAGATTGGACAGGGCGCGCCGGCTGTCCTCCATTTCGGCCAGGATACGCCGGGCCCGCGGCAGCAGGGCCTGGCCGGCCTCGGTCAGGCCCACCCGGCGGCCGATGCGGTCGAACAGGGCGCAGCCCAGCGAGGTTTCCAGCGATGCGACCCGCTTGGACACGGCAGGCTGGGTGAGGTGAAGCTGGCTGGCGGCGGTGGAGAAGCTGCCTTCCTCGGCGACGGCCACGAAGGCCCTGAGACTGTTCAGATCCACGATTGCTGCAACATTCAGTTATTCCATATAGGAATATATTACATGAAAAATATGAATTAGAGTTATTTATTGCGAGTGTCTAGACTGTCCCGGAACGGAGAGAGGAATGCCATGGTTGCCAAGACACTCTACGACAAGCTCTGGGACGCGCACCTGGTGCGCATGGACGAGGACGGCACTGGTCTGCTGTACATCGATCGTCACCTGGTCCACGAGGTGACCTCGCCGCAGGCCTTCGAGGGGCTGCGCCTGGCCGGACGCAAGCCCTGGCGTACCTCTTCGGTGCTGGCCGTGCCCGACCACAACGTGCCGACGACCGACCGCGCCCAGGGGATCGCCGATCCGGTGTCGCGGATCCAGGTGGAGACCCTGGACGCCAACTGTCGCGATTTCGGCATCACCGAGTTCACCATGGACGATCCACGCCAGGGCATCGTGCACGTCATCGGTCCGGAACAGGGCGCGACCCTGCCCGGCATGACCGTGGTCTGCGGCGATTCGCATACCTCCACCCACGGCGCCTTCGGTGCCCTGGCCTTCGGCATCGGCACCTCCGAAGTGGAGCATGTGCTGGCCACCCAGTGCCTGATCCAGAAGAAGTCGAAGAACATGCTGGTGCGTGTCGATGGCGCGCTTCCGGCCGGGGTCACCGCCAAGGATATCGTGCTCGCCATCATCGCCGAGATCGGCACCGCCGGCGGCACCGGTCATGCCATCGAATTCGGTGGCGAGGCGATCCGCGGCCTGTCCATGGAGGGGCGGATGA
Organism: Thiohalobacter sp. IOR34; assembly: GCF_030406045.1. Classification (GTDB taxonomy): domain Bacteria; phylum Pseudomonadota; class Gammaproteobacteria; order Thiohalobacterales; family Thiohalobacteraceae. The sequence goes on along the minus strand of NZ_CP128988.1, from coordinate 1,818,518 downwards.
CGGTCTGCAACATGGCCATCGAGGCCGGTGCCCGGGCCGGCATGGTGGCGGTGGACGACACCACCATCGAGTATGTCCGCGGCCGGCCTTTCGCCCCGCAGGGCGAGCTGTGGGAACGCGCCGTCGCCGCCTGGCGCGGGCTGGTGTCGGACCCGGATGCCGAGTTCGACCGGGTGGTGACCCTGGATGCCTCGGCATTGAAGCCGCAGGTCACCTGGGGCACCTCGCCGGAGATGGTGATCCCCGTCGATGCGCGTATCCCCGACCCGGCCGCGGAAGCGGATCCGGTCAAGGCCGCCGGCATGCGCAAGGCGCTCGACTACATGGGGCTGGAGGCCGGCACGCCGATCTGCGAGGTGGCAGTGGACAAGGTGTTCATCGGTTCCTGCACCAATTCGCGCATCGAGGATCTGCGCGCGGCGGCCGGGGTGGTCCGGGGGCGGCGCAAGGCGGACAATGTCAGGCAGGTGCTGGTGGTGCCGGGTTCCGGTCTGGTCAAGCAGCAGGCCGAGGCCGAGGGACTGCACGAGATCTTCCTCGCCGCCGGCTTCGAGTGGCGCGAGCCCGGCTGCTCCATGTGCCTGGCGATGAACGCCGACCGCCTGGAGCCGGGGGAGCGCTGTGCCTCCACCTCGAACCGCAACTTCGAGGGTCGCCAGGGGCAGGGCGGACGCACCCACCTGGTCAGCCCCGCCATGGCCGCTGCGGCTGCCATCGCTGGCCACTTCACCGACGTCCGCGATTTCTAATGGATAGCTACGAAATCCACGAAACCCACGAAAAGGGTTATTGAGGAATGAAATTGCCACGAAATCCACGAACGGTCCTTTTGCGGCGCGTGCTTCGCGCGGCGCCGGAAACACAAGGCATTTTTTTCGTGAGTTTCGTGGCTGTTCAAAGAGGACGGCCATGAAGAAATTCGAGACCTTTACGGGATTGGTGGCGCCGCTGGATCGGCCCAACGTCGATACCGATGCCATCATTCCCAAGCAGTTCCTGAAGTCCATCAAGCGCACCGGCTTCGGACCCAATCTGTTCGATGAGTGGCGCTACCTCGATCGCGGCGAACCTGGTGAGGACCACAGCCAGCGGCCGCTGAACCCCGATTTCGTACTCAACCAGCCGCGCTATCAGGGCGCCGAGATCCTGCTGGCGCGGGAGAACTTCGGCTGCGGCTCGTCACGCGAACACGCCGTCTGGGCGCTCACCGACTACGGCTTCCGGGTGGTGATCGCGCCGAGCTTCGCCGACATCTTCTACAACAACAGCTTCAAGAACGGCCTGCTGCCCATCGCCCTGGATGCAGAGACCGTGGACCGGCTGTTCCGCGAGACGGAGGCGACCGAAGGCTACCGCCTCACCGTGGACCTGGAGCACCAGCGGATCACCACCCCCGGCGGCGAGAACATTTCCTTCGAGATCGATCCCTTCCGCAAGCATTGTTTGCTGGAGGGGCTGGACGACATCGGCCTGACCCTGCAGCATGCGGACGAGATCCGCGCCTACGAGGCCAGGCGCCGCGAAGAGGCCCCCTGGCTGTTTCAAGGCATTTGAAATGGATAGCCACGAAATCCACGAAACCCACGAACGATACTTTTGCGGCGCATGCGCTTCACGCGGCGCCGTACACACAAGGCATTTTCGTGGATTTCGTGGCCATTGATTATTCCCGTGTTTTCCGTGGTCATAACAAACTGGAATGACAGAGATGAAGAAGATATTGGTGTTGCCGGGTGACGGCATCGGCCCGGAGATCGTGGCCGAGGCATTGAAGGTGCTGGACTGCCTGAAGTCCGATTTCGGTCTCGAGGTCGAGACCGAGCAGGGGCTGGTCGGCGGCGCGGCCTACGACGAGACCGGCCAGCCGTTGCCGGAGGAGACCCTGGAACGGGCGCGCGCGGCGGATGCGGTACTGCTCGGTGCGGTGGGTGGCCACAAGTGGGAATCGCTGGACATCGCGGTGCGCCCCGAGAAGGGCTTGCTGGGCCTGCGCGCCGGGCTCAACCTGTTTGCCAACCTGCGCCCGGCCATCCTCTATCCGCAACTGGCCGAGGCCTCGACCCTCAAGCCGGAGGTGGTCGCGGGGCTGGACATCATGATCGTGCGCGAGCTGACCGGCGGCATCTACTTCGGTCAGCCGCGCGGGGTGCGCACCCTGGAGGACGGCGAGCGCGAGGGCTTCAATACCCTGGTCTACCGGGAATCGGAGATCCGCCGCATCGGCAAGGTGGCCTTCGAGATCGCCGCCAAGCGGGATGGCCGGGTCTGCTCGGTGGACAAGGCCAATGTCCTGGAGTGCACCGAGCTGTGGCGTGAAGTGATGACCGACCTGGGTCGCCATCATCCGGACGTCGAGCTGTCGCACATGTACGTCGACAACGCCGCCATGCAGCTGGTGCGGGCCCCCAAGCAGTTCGACGTCATGGTCACCACCAATATGTTCGGCGACATCCTCTCCGATGCGGCCGCCATGCTCACCGGTTCCATCGGCATGCTGCCTTCGGCCTCGCTCAACGAGAACGGCCAGGGCATGTACGAGCCGATCCATGGTTCGGCGCCGGATATCGCCGGCCAGGGCGTGGCCAACCCGCTGGCCACCATTCTCTCGGTGGCGATGATGCTGCGCTACAGTTTCGATCAAGGTGCGCTGGCCGACCGGATCGAAACTGCGGTAGGGGCGGTGCTCGATCAGGGCCTGCGCACCCCGGACATCATGCAGGACGGCAAGCGCCAGGTCGGCACCGCCGAGATGGGTGACGCTGTGGTAGCGGCCTTGGGATCGGACTGAGAACGGGAATGGCCGCGAAACCCACGAAAATTTTTTTGGAGCCGCGCACGAAGCGCGGGCTCCGAAAATAAGGATCCCTTTTCGTGGATTTCGCGGGTTTCGTGGCCATTAGCCAAATAGCAGGAGTTGAGAGATGAGCAAGACGTTTGATGTGGCGGTGGTGGGTGCCACCGGGGCGGTGGGCGAGACCATGCTGGAGATCCTCGCCGAGCGCAAGTTCCCGGTGGGCGAGGTCCATGCGCTGGCCAGCAGCCGTTCCGCCGGCAAGCAGGTCAAGTTCGGCGACCGTATGCTGGTGGTCGAGGACCTGGAGAAGTTCGATTTTTCCAGGGCGCAGGTCGGGCTGTTCTCGCCCGGTGCCTCGGTGTCCAAGGTCTATGCCCCCAGGGCGGCCGAGGCGGGCTGCGTGGTGATCGACAACACCTCGCAGTTCCGCTATGACGACGACATCCCGCTGGTGGTGCCCGAGGTCAATCCGCAGGCCATCGCCGACTACACGAACCGCGGCATCATCGCCAACCCCAACTGTTCCACCATCCAGATGCTGGTGGCCCTGAAGCCGTTGCACGATGCGGCCGGCATCGAACGCATCAACGTCTGCACCTACCAGGCGGTGTCCGGCACCGGCAAGGAGGCGATCGAGGAGCTGGCCGGGCAGAGCGCCCGGCTGCTCAACGGCCAGCCGGTCGAGTGCAAGGTCTACCCCAAGCAGATCGCCTTCAACTGCCTGCCGCACATCGACGTCTTTCTGGACAACGGCTACACCAAGGAAGAGATGAAGATGGTCTGGGAGACGCGCAAGATCATGGGTGACGCGTCCATCCAGGTGAATCCCACCGCGGTGCGGGTGCCGGTGTTCTACGGTCATTCCGAGGCGGTGCACATCGAGACCCGTGACAAGCTCAGCGCCGAGCAGGCCCGCGAGCTGCTGGCCAAGGCACCCGGTGTGGTGGTGCTGGACGAGCGGGAGGACGGCGGCTATCCGACGGCAGTGACCGAAGGTGCGAACCACGACCCGGTTTACGTCGGCCGGATCCGCGAGGATATCTCCCATCCGCGCGGTTTAGATTTGTGGGTGGTCGCCGATAATGTGCGGAAGGGAGCGGCGCTGAACAGCATCCAGATTGCTGAGATATTGGTCAAAGACTATTTGTGAGCTATAGTTGACCGGAGCCGCTTGGGGAATTTTTCAGTAAGAACGTTTAGTTGCACGACTAATCTCATCACGACCACAGCTTTGTGGCCCGCACCGGGACGCGGGTCATCGGCCATAAGAGGATGCAACATGGTTAGGAAAACGGCCCTGGTCACGGCCATGCTGGGCGCCTTCACCAGTCAGAGCTACGCGCTGGGCCTGGGTGAAATCGATCTCCATTCCGCACTCAATCAACCTTTCGATGCCGACATCGAGGTGCTGGAGGCGACCCCCAAGGAGCTTGCCGAGCTGCGCGTCGGTCTGGCTTCCAGCGAGGCCTATACCCGGACCGGCCTGGAGCGCATCTATCTGCATACCAAGCTGCGCTTCAGTGTCGAGCGGCGCAAGGACGGCACGGCGGTGGTCCATGTGTCCAGCCGCGAGCCGATTCGCGAACCCTTTCTGGATTTCCTCATCGAGGCGAGCTGGGGCTCCGGCCAGGTGGTCCGCGAGTACACGGTGCTCATCGACCCCCCGGTGCTGATGCCTGCGCCGGCGCCGGCGACGCAGGCAGCGACTGTCACGGCGGTCCCTGAGGCGAAGCCGCGCGCTGCGGCGCCGGCACCCCGTCCGCTTACTGCCCCGCGGCCGGCGGCACCGCGTGTCGCCTCCCCCGGCGAGTACGGACCCACGCAACGCAACGATACCCTGTGGAAGGTCGCCGAACGGCTCCGTCCCGATAGCGGCGTCAGTATGGAGCAGGTGATGCTGGCCCTGCTGGAGGCCAATCCCGAGGCCTTCTACGACAACAACATCAACAACCTCAAGGCCGGCTATGTGCTGCGCGTCCCCAGCCGTGAGGAGATGACCGCCATCAGCCGCGCCGAGGCGCGGCGCGAGGTGCAGCGCCAGTACCGTGAATGGCGGGAACGGCGCAGCGGCGCATCACGCAGCGGTAGCGTGAAGCGTGATTCCGCTGCCGAGACGGTGCCCGGCCCGGCCGAGGGTCCGGCCACGGAGGCCGAGGCTGCCACCGAGCCGGCCGCCGACGAGGCCCAGCTCAAGCTGGTCGCTCCGGATACCGCCAGTGCCGAGGGCGGCGCCGCTGCCGCGGGCGAGGCCGAGGGTGACAGCGCCTCGCTGGAAGGGGTGAGGCAGGAACTGGCCCTGGCCGTCGAGGCCGTCGAGGCCCAGCGCCAGCAGAATCAGGAACTGAACGAACGCCTGAGCCGCCTCGAGGAACAGATCAGTCAGCTGCACCGCCTGATCCAGCTCAAGGACAGCGAACTGGCCAGCCTGCAGGCCAAGGCGAACGCGTCCCAGGCACCCGCTGCCACGGCCTCCGCCCCCGGCCAGACCCAGGTCGCGGCCCGGTCGCCCGCTGCCGAGGACGACAGCCTGAGCGGCCTGTTGCGCAATCCACTGGTGCAGGCCGCGGGCGCAGGCGTGCTGGTGCTGTTCGGGCTCTTCGCCTGGCTCGGTGCCCGGCGTCGGCGCATGGAGGGGGGTGACTTCCAGGAAAGCATCCTGGAGGGCGCGACCACGGCCGCGGCCGGCGGTGCCAGCGCCGCTGCGGCTGCCCAGCCTGCCGCCCCCGAACCGGCCGAACCGGCGGCGCCGGCCGAGGCCCCGGCTGCGGAGGCCGCTGCCCCCGCGGGTCCGCAGACCGATTCCTCGCTGTTCACGGATTTCGCCGTCAGCGACATGGGTGCCATCCAGAACGAGGCCGAGGCCGATCCGCTGGCCGAGGCCGATGTCTACCTTGCCTATGGCCGCTATCAGCAGGCCGAGGAACTGGTCAAGGCGGCGATCGAGAAGTCGCCGGATCAGAGCGAGCTGTACTTCAAGCTGCTGGAGATCTACTACGCAGCCAGGAACACGACGGCCTTCGACGTCGAGGCCGAGGCCCTGCTGGCCCGGCTGGGTGGCGCCGACGATCCCATGTGGGAACGGGTGGCGGAGATGGGCCGCGAGCTCAATCCCGCCAATCCCCTCTACGCTGGCGGCCAGCCGGCCGCGGCGCCCGCGGTGGAGGCCGGTGCCGGCCAGGAGCCGGAGACCCTGGTCGACGAGCTGGAAGGGACGCTCGATTTCAGCGGCGAGCCGACTGCGGCCGAGCCGCCTGCCGAGCCTGTGGCCGAGGCCGACAGCACCCTGGCCGAGGAGATCGAGTCCAACAGCCTCGATTTCGATCTGGGTGACATCCAGGTCCCCGGCGGCGGCGAGAGCGAGGACGAGAGCCGGAGCGAGGCGCCGGCGGCGGAAGCCGAACAGGGCCTCGATTTCGATCTCACCGGACCGGTCAGCGAGGAGACGGTGCCCGAGGCGACCGAGGAGCTGGAGGAAGAGGGCGTGCTGGCGGCCAGCGACGAGGTCGCCACCAAGCTGGATCTGGCCCGCGCCTATGCCGAGATGGGCGATCCCGAGGGCGCCCGCAGTATCCTCGAGGAGGTGCTGGGCGAGGGCAACGAGGCCCAGAAGGCCGAGGCCGAGTCCCTGATCAAGCAGTTGTCCTGAGTGGCGGGACAGGGGCCCCGGGACACGCCGTGTCCCGGGGCCTTTTCGTTTCCGGCCCGGAATCGAGAATGAGGTGAAAGAGCGGTGCGCATCGCCCTGGGGATCGAGTACGACGGCAGCGGTTACTGCGGCTGGCAGCGTCAGAAGCACGCACCCAGTGTCCAGGAGGTGGTCGAACAGGCCCTGTCCCGGGTCGCTGACCATCCCGTGGAGGTGACCTGTGCCGGGCGGACCGATACCGGGGTGCATGCCACGGCGCAGGTGGCGCATTTCGATACCGAGGCAGTGCGTGAACTCCACTCCTGGCTGCTGGGCGGCAACAGCAACCTGCCGCCCGCTGTCAGCATCACCTGGGTGAAGGCCGTGGCCGCGGATTTCCACGCCCGCTTCAGCGCCCGGGGCCGGCAGTACCGCTATGTGATCCTCAACCGGCTGGCGCGTCCGGCCCTGCTGCACCAGCGGGTCTGCTGGGAACACCGGCCGCTGGACGTGGCGGCGATGCAGGCCGCGGCCCGGGCGCTGCTCGGCGAACACGATTTCTCCGCCTTCCGTGCCGTCGGCTGCCAGGCCCGCCATGCGGTGCGCACCCTGCACCGGCTGGAACTCGCCCGCAGCGGCGATTTCATCTATCTGGACATCGAGGCCAACGCCTTTCTGCATCACATGGTGCGCAACATCGCCGGCACCCTGATGGCGGTGGGGCGCGGCGACCGGCCGGTGGACTGGGTGGCCGAGGTCCTGGCCGGCCGCGACCGGACCCTGGGCGGGGTCACCGCGCCGGCCGCCGGGCTGTATTTCGTGCATGTCCACTATCCCGAGGACTATGGCCTGGCGTTGGCGCCGCGGTTGCCGCTGTTCGGCTGAGGATGGCCGCAGTAGTGCCGAACCGCCGGCGGTGGCAGAATAGGCGTCTTGTCGCAACCCCATGAATCTTCCCGCTGGTGGCCTGCCCATGCGCGTGCGCGTTAAAATCTGCGGAATCACCCGCCCGGAGGATGCACGGGCCGCGGCCGAGGCCGGGGCCGATGCCCTCGGCCTGGTGTTCTATGCCAGGAGCCCGCGGGCAGTGACCGCGGAGCAGGCGGCCGCGCTCTGCGCCGGGCTGCCGCCCTTCGTCACCAGCGTCGGCCTGTTCGTGGATCCGGCCGCCGAGGAGGTGCGCAGGGTGCTGGAAGGAGTGCCGCTGGATCTGCTGCAGTTCCACGGCGACGAGCCGGCGGATTTCTGCCGCCAGTTCGGCCGGCCCTACCTGAAGGCCCTGGCGATGCGTCCGGACGTCGATATCGCCGCGCGGGTGGCGGACTATCCGGATGCCGCCGGCATCCTGCTCGATGCCTGGCACCCGGCCGTGCCGGGCGGCAGCGGCGAGACCTTCGACTGGGACCGTATCCCGCGCGAGCTGGCGAAACCGGTGGTCCTGGCCGGCGGCCTGCATCCGGGGAATGTCGCCGAGGCCATCGAACGCACCCGCCCCTGGGCCGTCGACGTCAGCAGCGGTGTCGAGGCGGACAAGGGCATCAAGGACCCGGCGCTGATCCGGGCCTTCATACGAGGAGTCAACAGTGTCCACAGCCAGTCAGGCGACTGAGTCGCACGACCTTACCCACATGCCCGATGCCAACGGGCATTTCGGTCCCTACGGCGGCCGTTTCGTCGCCGAGACCCTGATGGAGCCCATCGAGGAACTGCGCCAGGCCTACGAGAGACTGAAGAACGACCCGGACTTCCAGGTCGAGCTGGACCGGGATCTGGCCCAGTACGTCGGCCGGCCCTCGCCGCTCTACCATGCCGAGCGCTGGAGCCGCGAACTCGGCGGTGCGCAGATCTACCTCAAGCGCGAGGACCTGAACCACACCGGTGCGCACAAGATCAACAACACCGTCGGTCAGGCGTTGCTGGCCCGGCACATGGGCAAGACCCGCGTCATCGGCGAGACCGGCGCCGGTCAGCACGGCGTGGCCACCGCTACGGTGGCGGCGCGGCTCGGCATGGAGTGCGTCATCTACATGGGCGCCGAGGACATCCGCCGCCAGGCCATCAACGTCTACCGCATGCGCTTGCTGGGTGCCGAGGTGGTCAGTGTCGAATCCGGCTCCAGGACGCTGAAGGACGCGCTGAACGAAGCGATGCGCGACTGGGTGACCAACGTCGACAACACCTTCTACATCATCGGCACGGTCGCCGGCCCGCACCCCTATCCGGCCATGGTGCGCGACTTCCAGGCGGTGATCGGCCGCGAGGCGCGCTCACAGATCCTGGAACAGGCGGGCCGGCTGCCGGATGCGCTCATCGCCTGCGTCGGCGGTGGTTCCAACGCCATCGGGCTGTTCCATCCCTTCCTCGAAGACCGCGAGGTCGCCATGTACGGCGTCGAGGGCGGCGGCCACGGCATCGCGTCGGGCCAGCACGCCGCGCCGCTGTGCGCCGGCCGGCCGGGGGTGCTGCACGGCAACCGCACCTACCTGATGGAGGACGCCGACGGCCAGATCATCGAGACCCATTCCATCTCCGCCGGGCTCGACTATCCCGGCGTCGGGCCGGAGCACGCCTGGCTGAAGGACATCGGCCGCGCCCAGTACGTCGCCATCACCGATGACGAGGCGCTGAAGGCCTTCCACGACCTGACCCGCATCGAGGGCATCATGCCGGCGCTGGAATCGAGCCACGCCCTGGCCTATGCCGCCAAGCTGGCGCCGACCATGGACAAGGACCGGATCCTCATCGTCAATCTCTCCGGCCGGGGTGACAAGGACATCCACACCGTGGCCGCACTGGAAGGAATCGAGGTATGAGCCGCATCGCCGCACGCTTCGAGGCCCTGAAACAGGCGGGGCGCAAGGCACTGGTGCCCTATGTGACCGCCGGCGATCCCGACCCCGGGGTGACGGTGCCGCTGATGCATGCCATGGTGGAGGCGGGCGCCGACATCATCGAGCTGGGCGTGCCCTTCTCCGATCCCATGGCCGACGGCCCGGTGATCCAGGCGGCCTGCGAGCGGGCCCTGCGGCATCATATGACGCTGCACGACGTGCTCGACATGGTGCGCGAGTTCCGCCGCCAGGACGAGCACACCCCGGTGCTGCTGATGGGCTATCTCAATCCCATCGAGGTGATGGGCTACGAGGCCTTCGCCAGCGCGGCGCGCGAGGCCGGCGTCGACGGTGCCCTGACCGTCGACCTGCCGCCGGAGGAGGCGGACGATCTGGTCAAGGCCCTGCGTGGCCAGGGATTGGACCCCATCTTCCTGATTGCACCGACCACCACCGACGAACGCATCAAGCGCATCGCCGACCATGCCAGCGGCTTCCTGTATTATGTCTCCTTCAAGGGCGTGACCGGAGCCAACCGGCTGGATGTCGCCGCCGTGGCCGACAAGCTGGCTCATATCCGCGCCGTGACCGATCTGCCGCTGGGTGTCGGCTTCGGCATTCGTGATGCCGAAGCCGCTGCCGCCGTGGCACAGGTCGCCGATGCCGTGGTGGTGGGCAGCGCCCTGGTGTCGCGGATCGCCGAACTGGCCGACCGGCCGGCGGCGATCAACGCCGCCGTGGCCGAGGTGCTGGCGGCGATGCGTGCGGCCATGGATGCCGTGCCGCAGGCCGCGGCCGGCGAGCTTTGAACCAACACGAGTGATGTGCCATGAGCTGGTTTGAAAAACTGATGCCCTCGCGGATCCGTACCGAGGGCGGCAGCAAGCGCAACGTGCCGGAGGGCCTGTGGACCAAGTGCGATGCCTGCGGTTCGGTGCTGTACCGCGCCGAGCTGGAGCGCAACCTGGAGGTCTGCCCCAAGTGCTCGCATCACATGCGCATTGGTGCCCGGCGCCGGCTGGAGGGCTTCCTCGACCCCGAGTCGCGCGAGGAACTGGCGGCCGAGGTCGAGCCGGTCGACATCCTCAAGTTCAAGGACAGCAAGAAATACAAGGACCGCCTGGCCCAGGCGCAGAAGAAGACCGGCGAGACCGATGCCCTGATCGTGATGCGCGGTCAGCTGCAGGGCATGCCGCTGGTCGCCTGCGCCTTCGAGTTCGCCTTCATGGGCGGCTCGATGGGCTCGGTGGTCGGCGAACGCTTCGTGCGTGCGGTCGGCATCTGCCTGGACAACAACCTGCCGCTGGTCTGCTTCTCGGCCAGTGGCGGTGCGCGCATGCAGGAGGCGCTGTTCTCGCTGATGCAGATGGCCAAGACCAGCGCCGCGCTGGCACGCATGAAGAAGGCCGGCCTGCCGTTCATCTCGGTGCTCACCGACCCGACCATGGGCGGTGTCTCCGCCAGCCTGGCGATGCTTGGCGACATCAACATCGCCGAGCCGAATGCCCTGATCGGCTTTGCCGGTCCGCGGGTCATCGAACAGACGGTGCGCGAGACCCTGCCGGAGGGCTTTCAGCGCAGCGAGTTTCTGCTCGAACACGGCACCGTCGACCTGATCGTCGACCGCCGCGAGATGCGCGAGCGCGTTGCCCGCCTGCTCGGCATCCTCACCCACCGTCCCGCAGCCTGAGCGCGCACCGGCCGGTGCCGCGGCCTGCTTCCCCGATGCGTTTTAGCCCGCATATTGCACGAAGGATTCGAGTTTCAGGGCAAAATGCGACGCCAGATTTGGTCTGAACTCGAACAGGCACAAACCGTAACAGGGCACAATTGCTCGCAGAAGGAATTACTGCCTTGATGAATACCGGAAAAATTACGCTTTCAAGGCCGCCTTCGTGCAATATGCGGGTTAGCACCCTCGCCGACTGGCTGGCCTGGCAGGAGACGCTGCACCCCAAGGCCATCGACCTCGGCCTGGAACGGGTCGGCGCGGTGGCGGAGATCCTCGGCGTGCGCCGCCCCGCGCCGCTGGTGATCAGCATCGCCGGCACCAACGGCAAGGGTTCCTCGCTCGCCCTGCTGGAGGCGATCCTCGAGGCTGCCGGTCTGCGGGTCGGTGCCTACAGCTCACCCCATCTGCTGCGCTACAACGAGCGTATCCGCCTTGCCGGCCGTGAGGTCGACGACGCTGGCCTGATCGAGTCCTTCGCCCGCATCGACCAGGCCCGGGGCGAGGTCTCGCTGTCCTATTTCGAGTTCGGCACCCTGGCTGCGCTGGACATCTTCCACCGCGAGAAGGTGGAGGTGGCGCTGCTCGAGGTCGGTCTCGGCGGCCGGCTGGACGCGGTCAATGTGGTCGATGCCGACTGTGCGTTGCTGACCACGATCGGCATCGACCACAGCGACTGGCTGGGAGACGACCGCGAGGCTATCGGCCGGGAGAAGGCCGGGATCTTCCGCCCGGCCGCGCCGGCGGTCTGTGCCGATCCGCAGCCACCGCAGTCGGTGCGCCGCCAGGCTGCCGCCATCGGTGCCGAATGGCATGCCCTGGGCGAGGATTTCGATTTCCGCCGGCAGGCGGGCGGCTGGGACTGGCAGGGACCGGACTGCGCCTGGCGCGATCTGCCGCTCCCGGCCCTGCCCGGCGAACATCAGCTGCGAAACGCGGCCGGGGCGCTGATGGTGCTGGCTGCCCTGCGGGATCGGTTGCCGGTCGAGGCTGCGGCGATCGAGCAGGGTCTGCGCCGGGTGCGGCTGGCCGGGCGTTTCCAGCGGCGGGAGGGAGCGGTGGAGCGCATCGTCGACGTGGCCCACAACCCGCAGGCGGCCGAGGCGCTGGCCGGCCTGCTGGCGCTGCGGCCGGTGGCGGGACGCACGCTCGGCGTGTGTGGCATGCTCGCCGACAAGGACGTGGAGGGCGTGGCCGGGGCCCTGGCAGGCCGGATCGACCGCTGGCTGCTGGGCAGTACCCCCGGTGCGCGGGGTCTGCCCGCCGCGCAGCTGGCCGGACGGCTGCAGGCGGCCGGCATCGAGGCCGAGGCGGTCGGCAGCGTCGCCCAGGCCTGGCGGACGGCGCTGGATGCGGCCCGGCCTGGCGACCGGGTGGTGGGTTTCGGTTCCTTTCACAGCGTGGCCGAGATCCTTGCCCTCGGCCTGTAAACACTGGGTTGCCGGACCAATGGAGTGCAGGAAGCGGAAGGCCATGCAAGGCCCGCGGAGCCGGGTTACACTTTGTGCCTGTTCGATTTCAGGCCGAATCGGGCCGCGCCTGCCGGATCCGCCCTGGGAATCGAATCCTTGGTGCAACAGGCGGGACAATCGAAGATCCTTCCACACAGGGCGGAGATCGTGGACAAGCAACTCAAGCAGCGCCTGGTCGGCGCCACCGTGCTGGTGGCCCTGGCGGTGATACTGGTGCCGATGTTCCTGGACGGGCGGCGTGACATGGGCACCCTGGGCAGCAACCTGCCGCCCCCGCCGCCGGAGGTGGTGCGCGACCGTGCCGAGCCGCTGATCCTGCCGCCGCCGGTGATGGAGAGTCCACAGCATCGGGTGGTGGAAACGCCGGAGGAAGAAGCGCCCGGTCAGCAGCAGACGACGCCGGCTCCGGCCGCCAGCGGCGACGAGGCGGCCGCCCCGGAGGCCGCGCAGACGCCGGCGCCGCCCGCCCGGGTGCAGACCTCACAACCCGCCGATCCCCGCCTCACCGGCTGGGTGGTGCAACTGGCAAGCTTCAGCAAGCAGGCCAATGCCCTGGCCCTGCGTGACCGGCTGCGCGCCAAGGGCTATGCCAGCTTCGTTGAACGGGCCGAGACCCCGAAGGGCATCCTCTACCGGGTCCGGGTCGGTCCCGAGCTGCAGCGGGAGAATGCCCAGCGTCTGCTCAGGCGGATCGAGAAGGAATTCAAACTCAAGGGACTGGTGAGCCGCTATCCCGGCTGAATCCAGCGTTCTGCGCCCCATGCTCCTCTGTTAGAATAGCGGCCATGCAATCGAGTCTCCCCACAGCGTCCGCCGAGGCGCGGCAGGCGGTTTCGTGAACTGGGCCGACTACAGCATCATCGCCATCATCGCGATCTCGGCCGTGCTCAGCCTGATGCGCGGCTTCGTCAAGGAATCCCTGTCGCTGCTGGCCTGGGTGGCCGCCTTCTGGGTGGCGCTGGGTTTTTCCGGGCAGCTGGCCGGCGTGCTGACGGACTGGATCAGCGTGCCCTCGGTGCGCGCCATCGTGGCCTTCGGTGTGCTGTTCGTGGCGGTGTTGCTGCTTGGCGGGCTGATCAATTTCCTGATCGGCCAGTTGGTGGAGAAGACCGGCCTGTCGGGGACCGACCGGCTGCTGGGCACGGTATTCGGTGTGGTGCGCGGCGTGCTGATCGTGGCCATCCTGGTGTTGCTGGCGGGGATGACGGTGGTGCCCCAGGACCCCTGGTGGCGCGACTCGCAGCTGCTGCCGCACTTCGAGGCCCTGGCCCTGTGGCTGCGCGATTTCCTGCCGTTGGACATCGCTGACAACATCAGGTTCGATTAGCCCGCATGATCGGAGTGCAGACTGACATACAAGGCCGGGAGGCCCGCAAATGGCTCCTCACGGCGGGGTACAGGTTGTGCCTATTCGATTTCAGGACGCATCTGGCTGCGCCCTGAGAATCGAATCCTTGGTGCAATATCCGGGCTAGTGCCTGGCGAGGTGGTTAGAACATGTGCGGAATAATCGGAATCGTGGCTCGCAGTCGGGTCAACCAGGCGCTCTACGACGGCCTCACCGTGCTGCAGCATCGTGGTCAGGATGCCGCCGGCATCATGACCTGCGAGGACCAGCGTCTCTACCTGCGCAAGGACAACGGTCTGGTGCGTGACGTCTTCCACACCCGCCACATGCTGCGTCTGGAGGGCACCCTGGGTATCGGCCACGTGCGCTATCCGACCGCGGGCTGCGAATCCAGTGCCGAGGCCCAGCCTTTCTACGTCAACTCGCCCTACGGCATCAGCCTGGCCCACAACGGCAACCTGACCAATGCCACCGAGCTGAAGATGGATCTGTTTCGCGAGGATCTGCGCCATATCAACACCGACTCCGACTCGGAGGTCCTGCTCAACGTCTTTGCCCATGAGCTGGGCCGCCAGGGCAAGCTGAGCATCGCCGAGGATGATATCTTCGCCGCCGTGGCCGGGGTGCACCGGCGCTGTCGCGGCGCCTATGCGGCAGTGGCCATGATCACCGGCTATGGTATCGTCGCCTTCCGCGATCCCTATGGTATCCGCCCGCTGGTGTTCGGCCGGCGCGAGACGCCGGCGGGCATGGAGTACATGGTCGCCTCGGAGAGCGTGGCGTTGGACGTGCTCGGCTACGAGCTGATCCGCGACGTGGAACCGGGCGAGGCCGTGGTCATCACCCTCGGCGGGGAGCTGCACGCCCGGCAGTGCGCGGAGGATCCCCAGTACTCACCCTGCATCTTCGAGTACGTCTATCTGGCCCGTCCCGATTCGATCATGGATGACGTCTCGGTGTACAAGGCACGGCTGCGCATGGGCGAGACCCTGGCCAGCAAGATCAGCCGCGAATGGCCGCAGCACGATATCGATGTGGTGATCCCGATACCGGACACCAGCCGTACCGCGGCCCTGCAGCTGGCCAATCTGCTCGGGGTGAAGTACCGCGAGGGCTTCATCAAGAACCGCTACATCGGCCGGACCTTCATCATGCCCGGCCAGCAGCAGCGCAAGAAGTCGGTGCGCCAGAAGCTGAACGCCATCGAGCTCGAATTCAAGGGCAAGCACGTGCTGCTGGTGGACGACTCCATCGTCCGCGGCACCACCTCCAAGCAGATCATCCAGATGGCGCGCGACGCGGGCGCGCGGCGCGTATCCTTCGCCTCGGCCGCCCCGCCGGTACGTTATCCCAACGTCTACGGTATCGACATGCCGACCCGCGAGGAACTGGTCGCCTACAACCGCAGCGTCGAGGAGGTGGCGCGGGAGATCGGCGCCGACCGGCTGATCTTCCAGGATCTCGACGACCTCGTGCAGGCCGTGCAGAAGGGCAATGCCCGCCTGAGCCGCTTCGACACCTCGGTGTTCAGCGGCGAGTACGTGACCGGTGACGTGGATGGCGAGTACCTGGAACATCTGCGCCAGCTGCGCAACGACTCCGTCAAGCAGGCGCGCCGCGAGGCCGATGCCGAGGGGGTCATCGAGATGCACAACTCGCCCTGATGCCGGACGCCGTTCCCCCTCGAGCAGGTCCGGCCCCAGGACACGGATGCGACCGGAGACCACCGACATGACCCAGGATTTCAGCAAGTACCGACTGGCCACCCGGGCCGTGCGCGCCGGGCAGCGACGGACCCGGGAGGGTGAACACGCCGAGCCGATCTTCACCACCTCGAGCTACGTGTTCGGCAGCGCGCAGGAGGCGGCGGCGCGCTTCGCCGGCGAGGTGCCCGGCAACATCTATTCCCGCTTCACCAATCCCACGGTGCGCACCTTCGAGGAGCGCCTCGCGGCGCTGGAGGGCGGGGCCTGCTGCGTGGCCACCGCCTCGGGCATGGCGGCGATCCTCGCCACCTGCCTGGGCCTGCTGAAGAGCGGCGACCATATCGTCTCCTCGCAGAGCATCTTCGGCAGCACCACGGTGCTGTTCGACAACTACCTCGGCAAGCTGGGCATCGATACCAGCTATGTGAGGCTGGACGATCCGGCTGCCTGGGAGGCGGCGATTCGTCCCGAGACCCGTCTCATGTTTCTGGAGACGCCCTCCAATCCGCTTACCACCCTGGGCGACATCGCTGCACTGGCCGAGCTGGCTCATGCCCACGACTGCCTGCTGGCGGTCGACAATTGCTTCTGCACCCCGGCGCTGCAACAGCCGCTGGCCCTGGGGGCGGACATCGTCATCCACTCCGCAACCAAGTACCTCGATGGCCAGGGACGTTGCATCGGCGGCGCCGTGGTGGGGGATGCCGAACGGGTGGGCGGGGATGTCTACGGCTTCCTGCGTACCGCCGGTCCGAGCATGAGTCCCTTCAATGCCTGGGTCTTCCTCAAGGGGCTGGAGACACTGGAGCTGCGCATGCGAGCCCACAGCGCCGCCGCTGCGCGCCTGGCGGCCTGGCTGGAGACCCATCCAGCGGTGGCCCGGGTCTACTATCCGGGGCTGGCCTCGCATCCGCAGCACGAGCTGGCCAGCCGCCAGCAATCGGGCTTTGGCGGCATCGTCAGTTTCGAGGTGGTCGGCGGTCAGGCCGCGGCCTGGCAGGTGATCGATGCCACCGAGCTGCTCTCGATCACCGCCAACCTGGGCGATGCCAAGACCACCATCACCCATCCGGCGAGCACCACCCATGGCCGGCTGAGCCCCGAGCAGCGGCAGGAGGCCGGTATCGGCGACGGCCTGATCCGGGTGGCGGTGGGTCTGGAGGATCCGCTCGACATCCAGGAAGACCTGGCACGCGGTCTGGATGCCCTGGGCTAGTAAGTATCCCCCGGCTCTGCCGGGTTAATAATATACGGGCCGCTAGAGGCCGCGGTCCCTGCCGTTGGGCGAGATCTTGCCGACGCCCCAGTGCTCGATGTCGTTGTAGGAGAAGGTGTGGTTGGGTTCCAGCCGCACCCCCGGCAGAACCCGTTCGATGTTGACGGTGCAGGTGCTCTCCTGCACGGCCTTGATCGGATCCTCGTTGTAGCGGGGCAGCAGCAGCAACTGCTCGACGGCCTGGCCATCGACCGACAGCCCCTGGCTGGCGGTCACCAGATAGTAGAAGGCTCCGTTGGCGCCCCGCAGCACGCCGCCGCCGGTGATATGCAGCGGGTTGTTGCCGTCGAACTCATAGGGTTCGTAGATCTCCAGCAGGTGGGTACGTTGTTCCATGACAACCCCCTTACGGACAGGCCTAGCCTCCCTGCAGCATGCACCAAAAAAAACCGGCCTGTCAAAAACCTTTCGTGGAATGCGCGTTCTGCCGCCCTGTCTGATCCTAGAATCTGGATGAGTTATATTTCCCATCATCATGATTGATAGATTTATATGAAGGGGCAGGAGAGATTCCGCCGACGGCTGCTGGAGATCTACGCGGCGGCGCTGGAGGCGGTCGGCGGGCGACGCTGCGTGGCCGCGGCCCTGGCCGGGCAAAGCTGGCGCGGCCGGCCCCGGCTGGTGGCTGTCGGCAAGGCCGCGGCGGCCATGGCCGAGGGTGCCCTGGAGTGTCTTGGCGAGGATCTCGCCGGCGGCCTCCTGATCGGCAAGGCCGGCCACCTGCCGTCGTATCCGCTGTCCGGGGTGCTGTGCCTGGAAGGCGGGCATCCGCTGCCGGACGCCGCCAGTCTGGAGGCCGGTCAGCGGCTGCTCGACTTTATCGACACGGCCCCGGCGGATACCCACTGGCTGTTCCTCATCTCCGGCGGCAGTTCCAGCCTGGTCGAGGTGTTGCCACCTGGTCTCGGCCTCACCGAGCTGCGGCGCTTCAACCAGTGGTTGCTCGCCAGCGGGCTGCCCATCGAGGTCATCAACCCCCTGCGGCGCCGGCTGTCTCTGATCAAGGGCGGTCGTCTGGCGAGGCGCCTGGGGGGCGCGCCGGCCGAGGTGCTGCTGATCTCCGATGTCCCCGGTGATCAGCCCGCGTTGATCGGTTCCGGTCCTCTGGCGCCGCCAGCGGCCGGGGAGGACGGTCTCCCGCAGGCTCTGCCCGATTGGCTGAGGCCCTGGCTGGACAGGGCGCCCCCCTCGCCCGCGGCGGACGATCCCTGTTTCCGGGATACCCGTCACCGGATCGTCGCCAACCTCGACCAGGCCCTGGAGGCAGCGGCGCGGGCCGCCTGCCAGGCGGGGCAGACGGTGCACCGGCACGCCTCCCGTCTGGCCGGTGAGGCCGAGGCTGTGGGAAGGGAACTGGCGCGGCGCCTCGCAGCCGCCGCGCCCGGCATCCATCTCTGGGGTGGCGAGGTCACGGTGACCCTGCCCCCCGCGCCGGGGCAGGGTGGCCGCTGCCAGCAGCTGGCGCTGGCCGCCGCGCGTGAGCTGGCCGGCCGGGACGATGTCTGGCTGCTGGCGGCGGGCAGCGATGGCGGCGACGGCCCGGGAGATGTGGCCGGCGCGCTGGTCGACGGCGCCACCCTGGCGCGCGGCCAGGCTGAGGGCCTGGATGCCGGGCTTGCGCTGGCGGGGGCCGATGCCGGCAGCTTCCTCGCCGCTGCCGGCGATCTGATCGATACCGGGCCGACCGGTACCAACGTCACCGACCTGGTGATTGCCTGCAAGCGGTCGCCGCAGCAAGGCGGCGATGAATGATGTGTCCTGGCACCGCTGCCCCTACAATAGCGGCATGAACGCACCGGCCGATGCACTGCAGTCCGACGATCTTTTCGATGCCGCGCGGGCCGCGCTGGCCGCCGGCGATGCCGAGCAGAAGTGCCGCCTGACCCTGGCGGCCTGGGAGGCGCTGGCTGCTGGCCGGCTGCGGCTGCGTCCCTCGCAGGCCGGTGCCAGTCTCGATGCGCCGGGACGGCCGCCGCGCCCCGAACTGGTCGCGCCGCGCGACCTGCCGCGGCGGCGCTTGAGCAGTGTCGCCGGTCGTGCTGCCCTGCTGCACGCCATCGCCCATATCGAGTTCAACGCCATCAACCTGGCCTGGGATGCGGTGTGCCGCTTCCCGGACATGCCCGAGGCCTTCTACCGCGACTGGGCCCGGGTGGCAGCGGAGGAGGCGACGCATTTCCGCTTGCTGCGCGAGCGGCTGCAGGCGCTGGACCACGACTACGGCGACTTTCCCGCTCACAACGGTCTCTGGCAGGCGGCCCTGGATACCCGTCACGATGTGTTGCTGCGCATGGCGCTGGTGCCGCGGGTGCTGGAGGCGCGCGGGCTGGATGTGACGCCGGGCATCATGCAGCGCCTGCGCCGGGCGGGGGACGAGGCCAGCGTGGCGGTGCTGGAGGTGATCCTGCGCGAGGAGATCGGCCATGTGGAGATCGGCAGCCGCTGGTTCCATTACTGCTGTCGCGAGCGTGGACTGCCACCGGCGGCCACCTTCCGCCGCCTGCTCGAGGCGCACATGGCAGGGCGCATCCGTGGTCCCTTCCACTACGAGGCACGGAGCCGGGCCGGGTTCACTGCCGAGGAACTGGCCCTGCTGGACGCACTGGATACGGCCGCTCACCCGGGAGAGGAAAGATGAGGAACATCGGCTGGTTGCCCGGCCTGCTGTTGCTGATGTCGCCGCCCCTGCTGGCGGCCGATTCGCTCCAGGCCATCAAGCTGATCTATCAGGAACAGGAGGAAGGGACGGCTGTCTACCCGGTGCGCATCCTGGTCACCCCCGGCTTTTTGCGCATCGACGAGGGGGAGGACGGCGGCGACTTCGTGCTCCTCGACCGTGCCAAACGGACTGTCTACAGCGTGGCGCAGGACAACGCTTCCATCCTGGTGATCCGTGATTCCGAGGTCGACGGGCGGCAGGCGCCGGCGATTGCCGTTGAACGGCAGGTGGAGACGGCAGCGCCGCGCATTGCCGGACGTGCCGTCTCCAGCGTGGCGGTGCGGGCCGGCGGTGAACTCTGCATGACGGCCTCGGTGGTGCCCGGTCTGCTGCCCGAGGCGGCGGCCGCGCTCGCCGAATACCAGCATGTGCTGGCGGCCCGCCAGTTCCGCGATCTGGAAATGACACCGTCGGCGCAGCGCACCCCCTGCTTCCTCGCCAACTATGTCTATGCCAATGCCCGCCACCTGGAACTGGGCCTGCCCGTGCAGGAACAGGTCCGCAACGGCCGCCGTCGCCTGCTGATGGATTTCGATGCCCGGGCCGAGGTCGACGCCGGGCTGTTCGAGCTGCCGCCCGGGCTGCAGCGGATCGAGCTGAGATAGCCGCTTCGTCCCGGTGCCCGCAGGGGGACGAGGGGTCAGGGCATGCCCGGGTTGCCCCCCTCCAGCGGCAGCGACTCCAGGCGGCAGCCGCCGGGGCCGCAGCGCAGCAGGCTGCCCTGTTCATACCAGTCGCCGAGCACCATGCGCGTCGCCGGCGCGCCGTCGAGCGCGAATTCGTGGATCGCCGGGCGGTGGGTATGGCCGTGGATCAGCCGACGCACGCCGTGTTCGCGCATCAGGCTGGCCACGGCCTGTGGATTGACGTCCATGATCTCCGCTTGCTTGACGGCGGTCTGCTCGCGGCTGGTCTCGCGCAGCCCGGCGGCAATGGCACGGCGTTCGGCCAGCGGCCGGGCAAGGAAGGCATGCTGCCAGTCGGGATCGCGCACCTGCTGCCGGAAACGCTGGTAGTCGAGGTCGTCGGTGCACAGGCTGTCGCCGTGCAGCAACAGGGTCGGCTCACCGTAGAGGTCGATCAGCGCCGGTTCGTTCAGGAGCTGACCGCCGCTGTCGCGTTCGAAGCCCTCGCCGAGCAGGAAGTCGCGGTTACCGCGCAGCAGGTAGAGGGGCACGCCCCGATCGCTGAGCGCCCGCAAGCGCTCGATCACCCGGCGTGCCTCCGGCTGATCCTCGTCATCGCCGATCCAGGCCTCGAACAGGTCACCGAGTATATACAGCGCCGCGCAGTCGACCGGGGTCAGGGCATCGACGAAGTTCTCGAACAGGGCGGTAACCGCCGGCCGCTGCGGATCCAGGTGCAGGTCGGCGATGAAGAGGGTATCGGCCAGATGCCCAGCCCGCATATTGCACGAAGGCGGCCTTGAAGGCGTAATTTTTCCGGTATTTATCAAGGCAGTAATTTCTTCTGCAAGCAATTGTGCCCTGTTACAGTTTGTGCCTATTCGAGTTCAGACCAAATCTGGCGTCGCATTTTGCCCGATCGCCCTTGAACCCTAGCTACGGCTATGCTTCTACGGGCGATCGAACAAACTGCTTGGCCAGATTCGCCCTGAAACTCGAATCCTTCGTGCAATATGCGGGCTAGTCCTCGACCGTGACCTTCTCGATGATCACGTCTTCCTGGGGCACGTCCTGGTGACCGCTGGGGTGGGTGCCGGTGGGCACGCCGGCGATGGCGTTCACCACCTCCATGCCCTCGACCACGCGGCCGAACACACAGTAGCCCCAGCCCTGCTGGGTGGGTGCGGTGAAGTTGAGGAAGTCGTTGTCCTTGAGGTTGATGAAGAACTGGGCGGTGGCCGAGTGCGGGTCGGGCGTGCGCGCCATGGCGATGGTGCCGGCGGCATTGCCCAGGCCGTTGTCCGCCTCGTTCTTGATCGGGGCACGGGTCGGCTTCTGCTGCATGCCGGGTTCGAAGCCGCCGCCCTGGATCATGAAGCCGGGGATGACCCGGTGGAACAGGGTGCCGTCATAGAAGCCGGCGCGGGCGTATTCCAGGAAATTGGCGACGGTCTCCGGGGCCTTGTCGGCGTCCAGTTCGAGGACGATTTCGCCCTTGTTGGTCTGCATGCGTACGGTCACGGTGGTGGCTCCTGTGGCTGGGGCGGCCCCGCTGCCACTCATGGCGGCGAGCAGGAAGAGGCCGAAAAGGGAAATGAGCAGTCTGTGCATGATGATCTCGATGCCGGCTGAAACAGGGCGCCATGATAGCGGTTTTGGTCCAGTGCTGTGAACCGGTATCCGGTGGGGCCGCTTTTGCCGTCCCCCGCATGCGTGTAAGATGCCGGCCGCATGAGCGCCGCCGAGACCAAAACCCGTTTCGCTCCCAGCCCGACGGGCGAGCTGCACCTCGGCAACCTGCGCACGGCCCTGTTCAACCTCCTGCTGGCGCGTCACGAGGCGGGCCGCTTCCTGCTGCGCATCGAGGACAGTGACCCCGAACGCTGCCGGTCGGAATACGCCGAGGCGCTGCAGGCGGATCTGCGCTGGCTGGGGCTCGACTGGGACGAAGGACCGGGGGTCGAGGGCGGGCATGGACCCTATTTCCAGTCGCAGCGGGCCGAGGTCTATGCCCGTTTCTTCACCACCCTCATCGAAGCCGATCTGGCCTATCCCTGCTTTTGCAGCGAGCAGGAACTGGCGGTGGCGCGCACCACCCAGCTGAACGCCGGTCGGCCGCCGCGCTATCCCGGTACCTGCGCCCGTCTCACCCCGGCGCAGCGCGAGGCGCGTCTGGCCGAGGGCCGGCAGCCGACGCTGCGCTTTCGCGTGCCGGCGGGGGAGGTGGTCGAGTTCGAGGATATGGTGCGCGGGCGGCAGCGCTTTCCCAGCGACGACATCGGCGATTTCATCATTCGCCGGGCCGATGGCAGTGCCGCCTTCTTCTTCGGCAATGCCGTGGACGATGCCCTGATGGGCGTGACTCATGTGCTGCGTGGCGAGGATCATCTAAGCAACACGCCACGCCAGCTGCTGCTGCTGCAGGCCCTGGGATTGCCGGCACCGCAGTACGGGCACATCGCCCTGATCGTCGGCGAGGACGGCGCGCCCCTGTCCAAGCGTCACGGCAGCCAGAGCCTGCGTGCCCTGCGTGAGAGCGGCTTCCTGCCGGCGGCGCTGCTCAATCACCTGGCGCGGCTCGGTCACACCTATGAGGGGGATCCCGGCTTCATGACCCTGGAGCAGCTGGCGACGGGGTTCTCCGTCGCCCGTCTGGGCCGGGCGCCGGCACGTCACGATCCGCGCCAGCTGCTGCACTGGCAGAAGGAGGCCATCGCCCATGCCGGCGATGCCGAGCTCTGGGACTGGCTGCAGGGGCGGCGTTTCGCCGACGGTGGTTCGATCGAGGAGCGGGTGCCGGCGGACCAGGCATTGGCCTTCGTCCACGCCATCCGCGACAATATCGAACTGCCGGTCGACGCCTATGTCTGGGCGGGCGACCTCTTTGCCGAAACCGAGCACTGGGACCCGGATGCGAAACAGGTGATCCGCGACGCCGGGGCTGCCTTCTACCGCACGGCGCTGGACTGCCTGGAGACGGCGGCTGACGATTTCCGTGCCTTCGGCCGCGCCCTCGGCAAGGCGGCCAGCGTCAAGGGCAAGGGGCTGTTCATGCCGCTGCGCGCCGCGCTGACCGGTGAGCTGCTCGATCCCGAGCGGGGCGGTATCTGGCGCAACGGTCCCGAACTCGGCCGGCTCTGGCCACTGCTCGGCCGGCCCCGCATCGAACGCCGCCTGCGCGCCGCGCTGGCACTCTGCGAATCCTGACCAGGTGACGACCATGCTGCAGATCTACAACAGCCTGACCCGCAAGAAAGAACCCTTCCAGCCCATCGAACCGGGCAAGGTGCGCATGTACGTCTGTGGCATGACCGTCTACGACTACTGCCACCTGGGCCACGCCCGGGTACTGGTGGTGTTCGACGTCATCGTCCGTCACCTGCGCGACATCGGCTACGAGGTGACCTATGTGCGCAACGTGACCGATATCGACGACAAGATCATCCGCCGCGCCAACGAGAACCACGAGCCCTTCGAGCAGCTCACCAGCCGCTTCATCGAGGCCATGCACGAGGACGCCGAGGCCCTCGGCGTGCTGCCCCCGGACATCGAGCCGCGGGCCACCGCCTGGATGGACGACATCATCGCCATGATCCAGACCCTGATCGACAAGGGTTATGCCTATGCCGCCGGCAACGGTGACGTCTACTACGACGTCAGCCGCTTCGAGCACTACGGCCAGCTGTCCGGCGAGCGGCTGGAGGATCTGCGTGCCGGGGCGCGCATCGAGGTGGACGAGGCCAAGCAGGATCCGCTGGACTTCGTGCTCTGGAAGGCGGCCAAGCCGGGCGAGCCGAGCTGGCCCTCGCCCTGGGGCGAGGGGCGCCCCGGCTGGCACATCGAGTGCTCGGCGATGTCCACCCGTTGTCTGGGTGAGTCCTTCGACATCCACGGCGGTGGCATGGACCTCAAGTTCCCGCATCACGAGAACGAGATCGCCCAGTCCGAGGCGGCCTGCGACTGCAAATTCGTCAACTACTGGATCCACAACGGCTTCATCCAGGTGGACGAAGAGAAGATGTCCAAGTCGCTGGGCAACTTCTTCACCGTGCGTGAAGTGCTGGCCCACTACCAGCCGGAGGTGGTGCGCTTCTTCATCCTCGCCAGCCATTACCGCAGTCCGCTGAACTACAGCGATGAGAACCTCGATCAGGCGCGCGGTGCACTGGAGCGGCTGTACACGGCGCTGCGTGATGCGCCCGCCGAGGGCGGGAGGGTGCAGGAAGCGGCCCTGGCGCGCTTCCACGAGCGGATGAACGACGATTTCAACACCCCGGAGGCGATTGCCCTGCTGTTCGAACTGGCGCGCGAGCTGAACCGGGCCAAGGCGGAGGATCCGGCGACGGCCGCCGATCTGGCTGCCACTCTGCGTCGTCTGGGCGGCGTGCTGGGCCTGCTGCAGGCGGCGCCGGAAGCCTTCCTGCGCGGCCAGCCGGCGGAGGCCGGGCTCGACGAGGCGGAGATCGAGAGGCTGATCGAGCAGCGCAATGCGGCGCGGGCGCGCAAGGACTGGGCCGAGTCCGACCGCATCCGCGACCTGCTGAAGGCACAGGGCATTCTGCTCGAGGACGGTCCCCAGGGCACCAGCTGGCGACGGGGCTAGCCGGCATATTGCACGAAGGCGGCCCGCATGATCGGCGTGCAGGCTGTTTTCGATTGACTCCGGGTATCGCGGCCTGGAGGCCGCTCCTACAAACACATTGTGCCGCCATGCCCTGTAGGAGCGGCCTCCCGGCCGCGATGGGGGTTCCGCCGGATCGCGGCCTGGCGACCGCTCCTGCAAACACATCGTGCCGCCATGCCCTGTAGGAGCGGCCTCCCGGCCGCGATGGGGGGTTCCGCTAGGTCTCCGGGTGCAGCTGTTCGGCGGCGAACAGGGTGTTCTCCAGCAGGGTGGCGACGGTCATCGGCCCGACCCCGCCCGGTACCGGGGTGATCCAGGCGGCGCGTGCCTGCGCGGCCGCGAATTCCACGTCACCCACCAGCCTGCCGGCCTCGGTGCGGTGGATGCCGACGTCGATCACCGTGGCCCCAGGCCGCACCCATTCCCCCTTCACCAGGCCCGGCTTGCCCGCGGCCACCACCAGGATCTCGGCGCGTCCGACGTGCTCGGCCAGGTCGCGGGTGAAGCGGTGGCAGACGGTGACCGTGCTGCCGGCCAGCAGCAGCTCCAGGCCCATTGGCCGGCCGACGTGGTTGGAGGCGCCGACCACCAGGGCCTCACGGCCATAGAAGCTCTCGCCGGTCTCCTGCAGCAGGGTGATCACGCCCTTGGGGGTGCAGGGACGGAGGACCGGGGCGCGCACCGCCAGCCGGCCGATGTTGTAGGGGTGGAAGCCGTCCACGTCCTTGTCCGGGCGGATGGCCTCGATGACCGTCTCCTGGTCGATGTGGGCCGGCAGGGGCAGCTGCACCAGGATGCCGTCGATGGCCAGGTCGGCGTTGAGCGTGGCGATCAGATCCAGCAGTTCCTGCTGGGTGGTCTCGGTGGGCAGATCGTAGGACTTGGAGAAGATGCCGGTCTCCTCGCAGGCGCGACGCTTGTTGCGCACATAGACCTCGGAGGCGGGGTCCTCCCCGACCAGGATGACGGCCAGTCCGGGGGGGCGCTGTCCGGCGGCCAGGCGGGCCGCGACCCGCTCCTGGATGCTGCTGCGCAGGCGGGCCGCGATCGCCTTGCCGTCAATCAGTTGTGCAGTCATGATGATCTGTATGATCCGTCGGGGTTCGTCTGTTCGGCCGGTCTGTTCGGCCGGGAGGCGGGCGCTGATTCTCGCATGCGTCCCCCTCGGCCACAAGCGGGCAATGGCCGGCGCTGCCCGCTACAGCCATTTGACGCTCCAGGGGGCAGCGCGTATTATCTGCGCCCTCGCCCCGCGTGCCCGGACGGTCCATGGACGGTCATCGAACGGGTGCCGGTGCACCGAACGCGGGGTATAGCGCAGTCTGGTAGCGCGCCTGCTTTGGGAGCAGGATGTCGGGGGTTCGAATCCCTCTACCCCGACCAGATACCTGGACCGGCGGCGGCGAGGCCGGCGCCGCAGCGGGGTTGTTCAGGTCCTCGCGCGAGTCCGATCCCGATCCTGGCGCCCGTAGCTCAACCGGATAGAGCATCGGCCTTCTAAGCCGAGGGTTGCAGGTTCGAGTCCTGCCGGGCGCGCCAAATCCGGCAGGGACGAGGCAGTTTCAATGGTGGGCGTAGCTCAGTTGGTAGAGCCCCGGATTGTGATTCCGGTCGTCGTGGGTTCGAGTCCCATCGTCCACCCCATACAGGCAGGTGTCGCCAGCAGGGCCGGGGCTGTTGAAACAGGCTCTGTTTTCTGGTGCAATAGCCGCCCTTCACTGGGCCGTTAGCTCAATTGGTAGAGCAGTTGACTCTTAATCAATTGGTTGTAGGTTCGAGTCCTACACGGCCCACCATTTCCCTTCCCCTTTTTTCCTTCCGTCATGCCGGGTTGCCAGCGCCCGGGGGCTACGCCTGCGCATATCAAATGGTTATAATGCGTCATTTACTGCCCCGGCTGCCGCGCTGCTCCGGGCCTGCGAAAGTGGCGGAATTGGTAGACGCGCTGGATTTAGGTTCCAGTGGGGCAACCCGTGAGAGTTCGAGTCTCTCCTTTCGCACCAATAACGAGGAATTGACGCCGTTCCCGCGCTGCAGGGGCGGCCTTGAACGCAGTCTACAACGGCATTACCTGACTTTTTCCATTAACTGATCCCGGATCCCGAAGGCGGTGGTGTTGCGGCGAATGCCGTCCCCAGGGATGGACAGGGTGTTGAACGAGGTGAATCCATGCAAGTTTCCGTCGAAAACACGGGGCCGCTCGAGCGTCGCATGACCGTGCAGCTGCCGGCCGAGCAGGTCGATCAGGAGATCGATAACCGTCTCAAGTCGCTGGCACGCACCGCGCGGCTGGACGGTTTCCGTCCCGGCAAGGTGCCGATGCGGGTCATCAAGCAGCGCTTCGGCAGGCAGGTGGAGCAGGAAGTGGCCAATGAGCTGATCGGCTCCAGCTTCCAGGAGGCCCTCAGTCAGCAGAACCTGCGCCCCGCGGGTGGGCCGCGTTTCGAACCCGGTGAGATCCAGGCCGGGCAGGGCCTGGAATACGTGGCCATCTTCGAGGTCTACCCGGAATTCGAACCGGCTGGCCTGGAAGGGGTCGAAATCGAGAAGCCGGCCGTCGAGGTGAGCGAGGCCGATGTCGATGCCATGATCGACAAGCTGCGCCAGCAACGGGCCAGTTGGGAGTCGGTCGAGCGTCCCGCCAAGGAGGGTGACCAGGTGACGGTCGACTTCAAGGGCACCATCGAGGGTGAGCCCTTCGAGGGCGGCGAGGGCAGCGGCATGCAGGTCGAGATCGGTTCCGGCCGCATGATCGATGGCTTCGAGGAGGGTCTGGTCGGAGCCAAGGCGGGTGATGAGCTGACCCTGGATCTGAAGTTTCCGGAGGACTATGGCAAGTCGGAGCTGGCCGGCAAACCGGTACAGTTCGCCGTCAAGGTCACCCAGGTTGCCGAGCCGAAGCTGCCGGAGGTGGACGAGGACTTCGCCCGTTCGCTGGGCATCGAGGACGGCAGCGTGGAATCCCTGCGCAGCGAGATTCAGCGCAACATGCAGCGCGAGCTGGATGCGGCGCTGAAGGCGGTGGTCAAGGACCGGGCCTTCGAGGCGCTGCTGGCCGCTAATGAAATCGAGGTTCCGGCCGCTCTGGTCGACGAAGAGATCCAGCGGCTGAGCGAGGAGATGCATCAGCAGCTCGGCGGCAACAGCCAGGGGCTCAATCTGCCGGGCAGCCTGTTCGAGGACAAGGCGCGCCGCCGCGTGACCCTGGGCCTGATCATCGGCGAGATCGTCAAGCGCAACGGCATCCAGGTCGATCCGGAGCGGGTGCGCAGCACGGTGGAGAACATCGCCGCCAGCTACGAGAAGCCGGAGGAAGTGGTCAGGTGGTACTATGAGAACCAGGAGGCGCTGGCCAGCGCGCAGACCCTGGTACTCGAGGAACAGGTCGTGGAGTGGATCCTCGGTCAGGCCAAGGTGAGCGAAAAACCCTGCAGTTTCGATGAGTTGATCGAGATGCGTCAGGCTGCCAACAGTTAAAGAACAGAGGTGTGTTGACCGATATGAGAGACAACGGCGGGGCAATGGATACGCAGGCACTGAATCTGGTGCCGATGGTGATCGAGCAGACGGCGCGGGGTGAACGGGCCTACGACATCTACTCCCGTCTGCTCAAGGAACGGGTGGTGTTCGTCGTTGGCCCGGTCGAGGATTACATGGCCAACGTGGTGGTGGCGCAGCTGCTGTTTCTCGAGTCGGAGAATCCGGACAAGGACATCCACGTGTACATCAATTCTCCGGGAGGGTCGGTTTCGGCAGGGCTGGCGATCTACGACACCATGCAGTTCATCAAGCCGGACATCAGCACCATGTGCATCGGCCAGGCGGCCAGCATGGGTGCCATCCTGCTGGCCGGTGGCGCGCACGGCAAGCGCTACTGCCTGCCGCACTCGCGGGTGATGATCCATCAGCCGCTGGGCGGTTTTCAGGGACAGGCCACGGACATCGACATCCACGCCAAGGAGATCCTGCTGGTCAGGGAACGCCTCAACCGGATCCTGTCCAGGCACACGGGCCAGCCGATGGAGACGATCGAGAAGGACACGGACCGCGACAACTTCATGAGCGCCGAACAGGCACGCGACTACGGCCTGATCGACACGGTGCTCAGCTCGCGCAAGGCGGAGGCCTAGCCCGCATATTGCACGAAGGATTCGAGTTTCAGGGCGAATCTGGCCAAGCAGTTTGTGCGATCGCCCGCCGAAGCATGGCCGTCGCTATGGTTCAAGGGAGATCGAGCGGAATGCGACGCCAGATTTGGTCTGAACTCGAATAGGCACAAACCGTAACAGGACACAATTGCTCGCATAGGGAATTACTGCCTTGATAAATACCGAAAAATTGCGCTTTCAAGGCCGCCTTCGTGCAATATGCGGGCTAGTCGGCGGCAGGGGCAAAAACCCACAGGGACACTCGGGTATTGCTTGTCTGGGGAGGGAAAGCGTAGTTGAATGGACAGCAAGGTCGGGCCGGGCATGTCCCCGCGCACCGCGAGGCAACAGTTCTAGGGTCCGG
Source organism: Thiohalobacter sp. IOR34 (assembly GCF_030406045.1). GTDB lineage: Bacteria > Pseudomonadota > Gammaproteobacteria > Thiohalobacterales > Thiohalobacteraceae. Next base: position 1,789,256 of record NZ_CP128988.1, on the reverse strand, counting down.
CAGGGCGGATGAGTAGGGGATTGGCTATATGAGCAACGATCGAAACGGCAAGGGCGAGGACGGGAAGCTGCTGTACTGCTCTTTCTGTGGCAAGAGCCAGCACGAGGTGCGCAAGCTGATTGCCGGCCCCTCGGTATTCATCTGCGACGAATGCGTCGAACTCTGCAACGACATCATCCGCGAGGAGATGCAGGAAAAGGCCTCGGCCGAGGGCAACAAGCTGCCCAAGCCGAAGGAGATCAACGCGGTACTGGACGAGTACGTCATCGGCCAGGAGCGCGCCAAGAAGGTGCTCTCGGTGGCCGTCTACAACCACTACAAGCGCCTCGAGGCCCGCGGCCGCAAGGACGAGGTGGAGCTGTCGAAGAGCAACATCCTGCTGATCGGTCCCACCGGCTCCGGCAAGACCCTGCTGGCCGAGACCCTGGCGCGGCTGCTCAACGTGCCCTTCACCATTGCCGATGCCACCACCCTGACCGAGGCAGGTTATGTCGGTGAGGACGTCGAGAACATCATCCAGAAGCTGCTGCAGAAGTGCGACTACGATGTCGACAAGGCGCAGACCGGTATCGTCTACATCGACGAGATCGACAAGATCTCCCGCAAGTCGGACAACCCCTCGATCACCCGTGACGTGTCGGGCGAGGGCGTGCAGCAGGCCCTGCTCAAGCTGATCGAGGGCACCGTGGCCTCGGTCCCGCCGCAGGGCGGCCGCAAGCATCCGCAGCAGGAGTTCCTGCAGGTCGATACCAGCAACATCCTGTTCATCTGCGGCGGCGCCTTCGCCGGCCTGGACAAGATCATCCGCGGCCGTTCCGAGAAGGGCGGCATCGGCTTCTCTGCCGAGGTGAAGAGCAAGGACGACGAGAAGAGCGTCGGCGAGGTGCTGTATGACGTGGAGCCGGAGGATCTGATCCGCTACGGGCTGATCCCCGAGTTCGTCGGCCGCCTGCCGGTGGTGGCGACCCTGGAGGAGCTCGACGAGGACGCCCTGGTAACCATCCTCACCGAGCCCAAGAACGCCATCACCAAGCAGTATGCCAAGCTGTTCGACATGGAAGGCTGCGAGATCGAGTTCCGCGAGGATGCCCTGCGGGCCGTGGCGCGCAAGGCGATGGAGCGCAAGACCGGTGCCCGTGGCCTGCGTACCATCCTCGAGCACGTGCTGCTCGATACCATGTACGACCTGCCCTCCATGGAGGATGTCAGCAAGGTTGTCGTGGATGAAAGTGTAATCACTGGAGAATCAAAGCCTTATATCGTCTTTGATGCGGCCGAGAAGCGCGTCGCCTCCGATTGATACCCACCGGCCCGGCGTATGCCGGGCCCGTCCTCCCGGCTTGTTTCCCCTCCCCTCCCTTGGCGTGGAAATTGCCTGTTTTTCTGGGTAGCCAACATTGAAACGGGATCTTGGCGCCCCTATATAGCCTCGACAGTGACGGACAGAATCTCCGTCAGCGCGGTCCGCCAAGGGCTGTGAATCGAATCAACCGCTGTGAGGATCTCCAGTATGGAGCATGACCTGATGAAACCCGAGATGAATGAGATGAACACAATTCCCGTATTGCCATTGCGTGATGTGGTGGTCTATCCGCACATGGTGATCCCCCTGTTCGTGGGCCGCGAGAAGTCGATCCGCGCCCTGGACAGCGCAATGCAGAATGACAAGAAGATCCTCCTGGTGGCCCAGAAGAGCGCGGACGTCGACGACCCGCAGGTCGAGGACATTCACCAGATCGGCACGCTTTCCAGCATCCTGCAGCTGCTCAAGCTCCCCGACGGTACCGTCAAGGTCCTGGTCGAGGGTGGCGAGCGGGCGCGCATCAGGCAGTTCGTGGACAGCGAGGACTTCTTCGCGGCCGAGATCGAGACGCTGGACGGCAATGCCGCCCAGGACGAGCGCGAGACCGAGGTGTTGATGCGCTCGCTGATGACCCTCTTCGACCAGTATGTGAAGCTGAACAAGAAGGTGCCGCCGGAGATCCTGACCTCGCTGGCCGGCATCGACGATCCCAGCCGGCTGGCCGATACCATCGCCGCGCACATGTCACTGAAGCTTGAGGAGAAGCAGAACATCCTCGAAATCGAATCGGTGCGTGGCCGGCTCGAACACCTGATGGGCCTGATCGAGGCCGAGATCGATATCCTGCAGATCGAGAAGCGCATCCGTGGCCGCGTCAAGCAGCAGATGGAGAAGAGCCAGCGCGAGTACTACCTCAACGAGCAGATGAAGGCCATCCAGAAGGAACTGGGTGAGATGGAGGATGCGCCGAACGAGATCGAGGAGCTGCAGCAGAAGATCGACAAGGCCGGCATGTCCAAGGAGGCCAAGGAGAAGGCCCAGAGCGAGCTGAACAAGCTGAAGATGATGTCGCCCATGTCGGCCGAGGCCACGGTGGTGCGCAACTACATCGACTGGCTGGTCAGCGTGCCCTGGAAGAAGCGCACCAAGATCCGCCATGACCTGGCGGCTGCCGAGCAGGTGCTGGAAGAGGACCACTACGGTCTGGAGAAGGTCAAGGAGCGGATCCTCGAGTACCTGGCCGTGCAGCAGCGGGTGCGCAAGCTGAAGGGGCCGATCCTCTGCCTGGTGGGGCCGCCGGGCGTCGGCAAGACCTCGCTGGGGCGCTCCATTGCCCGCGCCACCAACCGCAAGTTCGTGCGCATGTCGCTGGGCGGGGTGCGTGACGAGGCCGAGATCCGTGGTCACCGGCGTACCTACATCGGTTCGCTACCGGGCAAGCTGATCCAGAACCTGTCCAAGGTCGGGGTGCGCAACCCGCTGTTCCTGCTGGACGAGATCGACAAGATGTCGACCGACTTCCGCGGCGATCCCTCCTCGGCCCTGCTCGAGGTGCTGGATCCGGAGCAGAACAACACCTTCAACGATCATTACCTGGAGGTGGATTTCGACCTCTCCGATGTGATGTTCGTGGCCACGGCCAACTCGCTGAACATCCCGGGGCCGCTGCTCGACCGCATGGAGGTGATCCGCATCCCCGGTTATACCGAGGACGAGAAGATCAACATCGCCAAGCGCTACCTGCTGCCCAAGCAGATCAAGGCCAATGGACTGAAGGACGACGAGATCGGCGTCAGCGAGGCGACGCTGCGTGACATCGTGCGCTTCTACACCCGCGAGGCGGGGGTGCGCAACCTGGAGCGCGAGATCGCCAAGATCTGCCGCAAGGTGGTCAAGGAACTGGTGCTGAAGGCTGATGGCGGTCGCAAGATCAACGTCACGCCGAAGAACCTCGACAAGTACCTGGGGGTCCGTCGTTTCCGCTATGGCCTGGCCGAGGAGAAGGATCAGGTCGGGCAGGTGACCGGTCTGGCCTGGACCGAGGTCGGTGGCGAGCTGCTGACCATCGAGGCCGCCATCGTTCCCGGCAAGGGCCGCTGGACGCACACCGGCCAGCTGGGTGACGTGATGAAGGAGTCCATCCAGGCGGCGACCACCGTGGTGCGCAGTCGGGCGGAGATGCTGGACATCGATCCGGACTTCTATCAGAAGTATGACATCCACGTGCACGTCCCCGAGGGGGCGACGCCCAAGGACGGGCCCAGTGCCGGCATCGGCATGTGCACCGCCCTGGTGTCGGCGCTGACCAACATCCCGGTGCGGGCCGACGTCGCCATGACCGGTGAGATCACCCTGCGTGGCGAGGTGCTGCCGATTGGCGGGCTGAAGGAGAAACTGTTGGCGGCGCATCGTGGTGGTATCAGCACCGTGCTGATCCCCGAGGAGAACCAGAAGGATCTGGCCGACATCCCCAAGAACGTCAAGGACAAGCTCGACATCCGCCCGGTGAAGTGGATCGACGAGGTGCTGCAGGTGGCACTGCAGCACATGCCGAGCCCGCGGCCTGTCGAGGCCGGTGGTGAGGACAAGGCGATTGCCCCGGCCAAGAAAAAGTCTGCCAAGACAAAGGCCAAGTCACCGGTACGGGCACACTGAGGCTGTCCGCGAGTGCCCAAGGCAAGGCGTGCCGCCTCTGGCGGCGCGCTTTTTTCTGCCCGGCAAGTTGACACCCTTTCACGGCGCTTGTATAAAATGCCGCGTGCCTGCGTAAAGCCCGTCAAGCATATAACGCCACATTCAACAGGTTTACGGGGTTGACCGACAGTCGGCCGCTGGCTCCTGTTTTCTCGTACCAATGACTGTTTATTTTTCCCGACTTAATTCATGAGGGGCATTAGCTATTATGAATAAAACTGATTTGATCGATGCTGTTGCTGAATCCGCGGATCTGTCCAAGGCTGCCGCAGGCCGTGCCGTCGACGCCGTGCTGGATTCGGTGACCGCTGCCCTGAAGAAGGGTGAGCAGGTGACTCTGGTCGGTTTCGGTACCTTCGAGGTGCGGGAACGCGCCGCCCGGACCGGCCGCAATCCCCAGACCGGCGAGGCCATCCAGATCAAGGCCTCCAAGGCACCTGCATTTAAGGCTGGCAAAGCCCTCAAGGATGCCGTAAACTAGCGCGCCTCTTGAGGGTGCTTAGCTCAGCTGGGAGAGCATCGCCCTTACAAGGCGAGGGTCGGGGGTTCGATCCCCTCAGCACCCACCAGTTTTATACGCGGAGCGGTAGTTCAGTTGGTTAGAATACCGGCCTGTCACGCCGGGGGTCGCGGGTTCGAGTCCCGTCCGCTCCGCCACTACAACCGAAAGGGCGCCCTTGATGGGCGCCCTTTTACTTTGTAAAGTCCGCACACGGGCTAGCCCGCATATTGCACGAAGGCGGCCTTGAATGCGTAATTTTTCCGGTATTCATCAAGGCAGTGATTCCCTATGCGAGCAATTGTGCCCTGTTACAGTTTGTGCCGATTCGAGTTCAGACCAAATCTGGCGTCGCATTTTGCCCGATCCCCCTTGAACCCTAGCGACGGCTATGCTTCTACGGGCGATCGAACAAACTGCTTGGCCAGATTCGCCCTGAAACTCGAATCCTTCGTGCGATATGCGGGCTAGCCCCCTCCCTTCATAAAAATATTAGGATTCCACCATGCTGCAGGCGATTCGTGACCGCATAACAGGCGTTGTGGCCTGGCTGATAGTCGGTTTGATTTCCGTGGTGTTCGCGCTCTGGGGTATCGACTGGTACCTGAAGTCGGATGCCAAGATCTATGCCGCCAAGGTCAATGACGTCGAGATCTCGGTCAAGGACTACCGCCTCGGTTACCAGCAGCAGCTGAACCGCATGCGTTCCCTGCTCAAGGAACGTTTCGACCGGCGGATGTTCAGTACTCCGGAGTTCAAGAAGGCCGTGCTGGAACGCCTGGTGGAGGAGGAGCTGATCGTCCAGGCGGCCGAGGCGGCCGGGATGGCGATCAGCGACGGCCTGCTGGCGGCACGGGTCCAGGCAATGCCGGAATTCCAGGAGGATGGCCAGTTCTCCGCAGATCGCTACCGGCAGCTGCTGGCGCGGCAGAATCTCAGTCCGGCCATGTTCGAACACTCGCTGCGCCGATCCATGCTCATCAACCAGTTCATCTCCTCGATCGGTACCTCGGGTCTGGCCACCCGGCGTGACGTCGAACAGGGGCTGCGCCTGCAGGGGCAGCAGCGCAGCCTGAAATACCTGCGGATTCCGATGGCCGATCAGCGCAAGGCCATCCAGGTCGGTGAGGCGGATATCGAGGCCTTCTACCAGGCCAACAAGGCGCGCTTCGTGGAGCCCGAAAAAGTTCGACTCGAATACATCGAACTCAAGCTCGATGACCTGGCCGCGGCCCGGCAGCCCGACGAGGCGGAGCTGCGTGAGCTCTATCAGGCCGAGGTGGCCAAATTCAGCGCGGATGAGCAGCGTCGCGCCCGTCACATCCTGATCCAGGTGGCCAAGGATGCGCCGGAGGAGGTGGTGCAGGCGGCGCGCAGCAAGGCCGAGAAGCTGGTCAGCCAGTTGCGCGAGGGTGCCGATTTCGCCGAACTGGCCAAGGCCAATTCCGACGATCCGGGCTCGGCCGCCCAGGGCGGCGACCTGGGCTTCTTCGGCAAGGGGGCCATGGTCCCCGAGTTCGAGGCCGCGGTCTTTGCCCAGGAGAAGGGGCAGATCAGCGATCCGGTACGCAGCGACTTCGGCTTTCACATCATCGAGGTGACCGACATTCGCAAGCCAGAGCCACCGAGTTTCGACTCGCTGCGCGAGCAGTTGATCCGCGATGCCACCCGTGGCGAGCTGGAGGATCTGTTCTACGAGCAGCTGGACACCCTGGCCAATGCCAGTTTCGAGACGCCGGATTCCCTGCAACCGGCGGCCGAGGCCACGGGCCTGCCGCTCAAGGAAACGGGCTGGATCAGCCGTCAGGGCGGAGAGGGCATTGCTGCCGATCCACGGGTGGTCGAGGCGGCCTTCAACGAGGACGTACTGGAACAGGGCAACAACAGCAAGGTCATCGAGCTGGGGCCGAACCATGCCGTGGTGCTGCGCGTCGCCGAGCGCAAGCCGCCCCGGCAGTTGCCGCTGGAGGCGGTGCGGGAGCAGATCGAGGCACAGTTGCGAACCCAGAAGGCCGTCGAGGCCGCACGCAAGCTGGGTGAGGCGATTCAGGCGGCGGTGGAGGGCGGCGAGACGCTGCAGGCCGCAGCCGAGCAGCATGGTCTCAAGGTCGAGGATGCCGGCTTCGTGTCGCGCACCGACAGCAAGCTCGACCGCCAGATCGTGATGGCGGCCTTCCGGGCGCCGCGGCGTGCCGATGGCAGGCCGGCGCTGGCCGGCGTGGCACTGGCCAATGGCGATTACGCGGTGCTGGAGATCGACGAGGTGCGAGATGCCGATACCAGCCAGATCCCGGAGGAGGAGCGTCGCGCCTTCCGCGACAGTCTGGCCCAGCTGCATGGCAGCATGGAGTCCAAGCAGCTGATCGAGCAACTCAAGGACGGGGCCGAGATCGAGCTGAATCTGCAGGCGATCCAGTAGGCGGCTGCAGATGAGCGGCCCGCGCCTCAAGCTCCACTGGCAGATCCTCATCGCCCTGGTGCTGGCGGTGCTGGCCGGCAGCCTCAGCGGGCGAACCGGTGGCCTGCTCGGGGTCAGTTTCTACGCGGTGTACGAGTTCCTCGGCACCCTGTTCATGAACGCCCTGAAGATGCTCATCGTGCCGCTGATCATGGCCTCCATCGTCAGCGGCGTGGCCGGCATCGGCCAGGGCGGGGCGCTTGGCCGGCTCGGTGGCAAGACCCTGTTGTACTACGCCACTACCAGCCTCATGGCCATCCTCATCGGTCTGCTGCTGGTCAATCTGGTGCAGCCCGGTGTGGTTGATGGTCAGCCGGCCCGGGATTTGATCGGCCTCAGCGAGGACAGCAGCGAGGTTGCTGCCCGGGTGGAGGGCAAGGGGGCCGCCGATGTGGTGGAGATCTTCCTGCGCATGGTGCCGCCGAACATCGTCGCCGCCGCCGCCGAGGGCCAGATGCTGGGGCTGATCTTCTTCAGCCTGCTGTTCGGCTATTTTCTCACCCGCATCGGCGAACCCCATGCCGAGACCCTGTACAGCTTCTGGCAGGGGACCTTCGAGGTGATGATGCGTATCACCGACTGGGTGATGCGTTTCGCCCCGCTCGGGGTGTTCGCGCTGGTCGCCAAGGTGGTGGCCTCGACCGGGCTGGCCGCCTTCCAGCCACTGCTGGTGTTCTTCTTCACCACCCTGGCGGCACTGGCGGTGCATTTCCTGATCGTGTTGCCGCTGCTGCTGGTGCTGGTGGCGCGGGTCAATCCCCTGCGTCACTACCGGGCCATGGCGCCGGCCCTGCTCACCGCCTTCTCCACGGCCTCCAGTTCCGCCACCCTGCCCATCACCCTGGACTGTGTAGAGAAGAATGCCGGGGTCTCCAATCGCACCACCAGCTTCGTGCTGCCGCTGGGCGCTACGGTCAACATGGACGGCACCGCGCTCTACGAATGTGTCGCCGCCATGTTCATCGCCCAGGCCTACGGTCTGGAACTGGGCTTCGCCGAGCAGTTCCTGATCGTCCTGGTGGCGCTGCTCACCTCGATCGGTGTCGCCGGCATTCCCGCCGCCAGCCTGGTGGCCATCACCATCATCCTCGCCGCCATCGGCCTGCCAGCGGAGGCGGTCGGCCTGATCCTCGCCGTCGACCGGGTGCTCGACATGTGCCGGACCAGCGTCAACGTGTTCAGCGATTCCTGCGGCGCGGTGATCATCGGGCGGTTGGAGGGCGAACGGGGGATTCTGCGGGGTGAGGTGGTGGGAGGGTGACCACGAAAGCCACGAAAAAGATCGTTACGGCGTTCCGCGTGGCGCCGTAACACCCGAAAGAATTTTCGTGGGTTTCGTGGATTTCGTGGCTATTGATCGTCGTCGAATTGGGGTGCCCCGCCGGTGATGTTGTAGCCGGCGTCGACGTAGGTGATCTCGCCGGTGATGCCGGCTGCCAGGTCGGAACAGAGGAAGGCGGCGGTATTGCCGACGTCGTCGATGCTGACGTTGCGCCTGAGCGGCGAGTTCTGCTCGGCATAGTCCAGCAGCTTGCGGAAGTTGGCGATGCCAGAGGCGGCCAGGGTGCGGATGGGGCCGGCGGAGACGGCATTGACCCGGGTGCCCTCGGGACCGAGGCTGTAGGCCAGGTAGCGCACGTTGGCTTCCAGGCTGGCCTTGGCCACGCCCATCACGTTGTAGTTGGGCAGGGCGCGTTCCGCGCCCAGGTAGCTGAGGGTCAGCAGGGCGCCGTTGCGGCCGGCCATCATCTCACGCCCGGCCTTGGCCAGGGCGGCGAAGCTGTAGGAGCTGATGTCGTGGGCGATGGCGAAGTTCTCACGGCTCACGCTGTCGATGTAGCTGCCCTCCAGCGCCGAACGCGGGGCGAAGGCTACCGAATGGACGATGATGTCCAGGCCGTCCCAGCGTGTCCCCAAGTTCTCGAACACCGCCTCGATCTCGGCGTCGCTGGCGACGTCGCAGGGCAGGCAGATGTCCGAGCCGAGTTCGGCGGCCATCTTTTCGACCCGTCCCTTGAGCTTGTCGTTCTGGTAGGTGAAGGCAAGTTCCGCGCCCTCACGGTGCATGGCCCGGGCGATGCCCCAGGCGATGGAACGGTTGCTGGCGAGTCCGACGATCAGGGCCCGCTTGCCGGCTAGAAATCCCATGGTAGTGTCCTTCTCGATGGTGGCCTGCGACTGGGCCGTAAGGTACCCGAAAAGCGGCCCGGCGGGAAGCCGCAATGAGGTGAAAAACATGGGAATCCCGCCGCTGCCGCCTATATAATCGACGGCCATGGAGAGGCAGCAGAGGAGGGGGGATCGCTGGGGCCGGTGGCGGTGGATGCTGCGCGCCCTGTTGCTGCTGTCGCCGGCCCTGCTGGGTGGCTGCGACGGTCAGCCCTGGAACAGTCCCTATCGGGCGGCCGAGCAGTACCGGAACATCCTCTATGCCTCCTTCAGCGAACGCCCCAAGCACCTCGATCCGGCCCGCTCCTACAGTTCCAACGAGGCCCTGTTCATCGAGCAGATCTACGAGCCTCCGCTGCAGTACCATTACCTGAAGCGCCCCTACGAGCTGATTCCGCGTTCCGCCGAGTCGGTACCCGAGCCCTACTATCTCGATGCCACCGGCCGGCGCCTGCCCGCTGATGCCGCGGTCGAGCGGATCGCCTACAGTGTCTACGAGATCCGCATCCGTCCCGGGATCCATTACCAGCCCCATCCCGCCTTTGCCCGCGATGCCGACGGTCGCTACCTCTATCACCGGCTCGATCCCGTCCGCCTGGAGGGGGTGCATCGCCTGGCCGATTTTCCCGAGCAGGGCAGCCGCGAGCTGGTGGCGGCCGACTTCGTCTATCAGATCAAGCGCCTCGCCCATCCACGACTGCACTCGCCGATCCTCGGCCTGATGAGCGACTACATCGTCGGGCTTGACGATTATGCCAAGCGGCTGGAGGCCCTGTACCGGCAGCGGCGGGCCGCTGGCGAGGACCCGGTCTATCTCGATCTCGATGCCCTGCCGCTTGAGGGGGCCGAGGTGCTGGACCGCTATCGTTACCGGGTCCTGATCCGCGGCAAGTATCCGCAGTTCCGCTACTGGCTGGCGATGCCCTTTTTCGCCCCGGTACCCTGGGAGGCGGAGCGCTTCTATACCCAGCCCGGCATGGCCGAGCGCAACATCACCCTTGACTGGTACCCGGTCGGCACCGGCCCCTACATGTTGACCATGAACAATCCCAACCTGCGCATGGTGCTGGAACGCAATCCGAACTTCCGTGGCGAGACCTACCCCGGCGAGGGAGAGCCGGGCGACCGCGAGGCCGGCTATCTGGACGATGCCGGCAAGCCCATCCCCTTCATCGACAAGGTGGTGTTCAGCCTGGAGAAGGAGGACATCCCCTACTGGAACAAGTTCCTGCAGGGCTATTACGACAGCTCGGGGCTCTCTTCCGACAGCTTCGACCAGGCGATCTCGGTCGGCGCCGGTGGGGAGATCGGCCTCAGCGAGGCGATGCGCGCCAAGGGTATCGCGCTCAATACCGCGGTCTCGGCCTCGGTCTTCTATCTCGGTTTCAATATGCTCGATCCGGTGGTCGGCGGCGACAGCGAGCGGGCCCGCAAGCTGCGCCGGGCAATCGCCATCGTCGCCGACTACGAGGAATACATCTCCATCTTCATGAACGGTCGTGGGGTGGCAGCCCAGGGGCCACTGCCGCCCGGCATCTTCGGCCATCGCGGGGGCGAGGCCGGCCTCAACCGCTATGTCTACGACTGGGTCGATGGTCGGGCGCGGCGCAAGCCGCTGGCCGAGGCTCGCCGGCTGCTGGCCGAGGCCGGCTATCCGGACGGTCGGGACGCGAAGAGCGGCCGGCCGCTGGTGCTCTATTTCGACACCACCGGCAGCGGTCCGGACGACAAGGCACGCCTCGACTGGTGGCGCAAGCAGTTCGCCAAGCTGAACATCCAGCTGGTGGTGCGTGCCACCGACTACAACCGCTTCCAGGACAAGATGCGCAAGGGCAGGGCGCAGATCTTCCAGTGGGGCTGGAACGCCGACTATCCGGATCCGGAGAACTTCCTGTTCCTGCTCTATGGCGAGAACGGCAAGGCCGAGCACGGCGGGGAGAACGCAGCCAACTACAGCAACCCGGACTTCGACCGCCTGTTCCTGCGCATGAAGGATATGCCCAACGGGCCGGAGCGGCAGGCGGTGATCGACGAGATGCTGGAGATCCTGCGCCGCGACGGCCCCTGGCTGTGGGGTGTCTTCCCCAAGCAGTTCAGTCTCCACCATGCCTGGTACCTGAACGCCAAGCCCAACCTGATGGCGCGCAACACCCTGAAGTACCGGCGGGTTCTGGTCGACCTGCGGGCCGCGAAGCGTGCCGAGTGGAACCAGCCGGTGCGTTGGCCGCTGCTGCTCGGTGCCCTGCTGCTGATCGCCCTGGTGCTGCCGGCGCTGTACAGCTACCGGCGTCGCGAACGCATGTCGGCACGGGGAGGGCAGGGCTGATGTTCGCCTATCTGCTGCGCCGCGTGCTCTATGCCCTGCCGATCCTGATCGGGGTCAACCTGCTGACCTTCGCCCTGTTCTTCGTGGTCAACACACCGGACAACATGGCGCGCCTGCATCTGGGCGTGAAGCGCGTCACCCCCGAGGCGATCGAGAGCTGGAAGCGCGACCATGGCTATGACCGGCCGCTGTTCTACAACGCCGGGGCCGAGGGCCTGGACAGCCTCACCGACACCATCTTCTTCGACAAGTCGGTGAGGCTCTTCGCCTTCGACTTCGGCCGCTCCGACAGCGGCCGTGACATCGCCTACGACATCAGCCAGCGTATGTGGCCGAGCCTGGCCATCGCCTTGCCGACCTTTGTTATCGGTCTGCTGGTCAACATCAGCTTTGCCATGCTGATCGTCTTCTTCCGTGGTAGCTATCTGGATCTCGGTGCCGTGGTGCTGCTGGTGGTCCTGATGTCCGTCTCCAGCCTGTTCTACATCATTGGCGGCCAGTATCTGATGGGCAAGCTGCTCAGGCTGGTGCCCATTTCCGGCTACGACACCGGCTGGCTGGCACTGAAGTTCATCCTCCTGCCGGTGCTGATCGGCATCGTCTCGGGGATCGGCTCCGGCTCGCGCTGGTATCGCACCATCTTCCTCGAGGAGATCGGCAAGGACTATGTGCGTACCGCCCGTGCCAAGGGTCTGGACGAACCGCGGGTTCTGTTCCGCCATGTGCTGAAGAACGCCCTGATCCCGATACTCACCGGGGCGGTGGTGGTGTTGCCGCTGCTGTTCATGGGCAGCCTGATCCTGGAGTCCTTCTTCGGCATTCCCGGCCTCGGCAGCTATACCATCGATGCCATCGCCGCCCAGGATTTCGCCATCGTCCGTGCCATGGTGTTCCTCGGCTCGGTGCTGTACATCCTGGGGCTGATCCTCACCGATCTCTCCTACACCCTGGTCGATCCGCGGGTACGGCTGTCATGATCCGGCCGGTGATCCTCTGGACCGATGCCCTGGTGTTCCTGCTGCTGGCAGTGGTGGCCGCCTTCGTCTGGTATGCCCGGGGCCGGCGCCATCTGCACGATCCCTGGCTGGGGGTGATTGGCAGCCGGATGGGCATGGCCTCCCTGGTGGTGGTGCTGGCCTACGTGCTGATCGGCCTGCTCGACTCGGTGCATTTCCGCCTGCCGCTGCCGGAGCGGGGCAAGGGTGGCGAGCTGCACTACTCGGGCGAGGTGCTGAGTCTGCTCGATCTGGCCACCGGCCCGCTGCGCAGCCAGGTGGAGAAGAGCTACTCGGCCCCTTTCGCCACCCATCTGTATACCAAGGAGACCATCGAGCTGCCGGACGGCAGCCAGCGCCGCGGTTACCCCCGGCTGCGTTATGGCGGGGCCCATCTGGCGGATCCCGCGCAGCGCGCCGCCGACATCCGTGCCCGCCTGCTGCTCACCCTGGGTGAGACCCTGATCGCCGTGGTCCTGCTGCTCGCTCTGCTCAGCGTCTGGCTGGCACGGCGCCACCGGGCCAGCCCGCTTTGCATGGCGCGCCGTATCCTGCGCGGCGAGGCCGGACTGCCGTGGCGGGTGTTCCTGGTCACCAGTGCGGTCCTGCTGTTCTGTCTGTTGTTCGCCTGGAACTTCGCCGCTGCCTATCACATCCTCGGTACCGACAAGGTTGGCGAGGACGTCTTCTACCAATCGCTGAAGAGCATCCGTACCGGGCTGCTGATCGGCACCCTGACTACCCTGGTGATGCTGCCCTTCGCCATCCTGCTCGGCATCATGGCCGGCTATTTCCGCGGCTGGGTGGACGATGTCATCCAGTACATCTACACCACCCTCAACTCCATCCCCGGCGTGCTGTTGATCGCCGCCGCCATCCTCATTCTCCAGGTCTACATGGGCAGCCACCCGGAGCTGTTCGAGACCATGGCCGAGCGCGCCGACCTGCGGCTGCTGTTCCTCTGCCTGATCCTCGGCGTGACCAGCTGGACCGGGCTGTGTCGCCTGCTGCGGGGCGAGGCCTTCAAGCTGCGCGAGGTGGACTACATCCAGGCCGCGCAGGCCTTCGGTGTCTCCCACCTCGGCATCATCCTGCGCCACATCCTGCCCAACGTCATGCATATCGTGCTGATCTCGGTGGTGCTCGACTTCAGCGGTCTGGTGCTGGCCGAGGCAGTGTTGTCCTACGTCGGTGTCGGTGTCGATCCGACCATGACCAGCTGGGGCAACATGATCAACCGGGCACGCCTGGAGATGGCCCGCGACCCCTTGGTCTGGTGGTCGCTGTGTGCCGCCTTCCTGTTCATGTTCACTCTGGTGCTGGCGGCGAATCTGCTGGCGGATGCGGTGCGTGATGCCTTCGATCCACGGCTGAGGCGACGGTGAACGCCATGGCCGGATTCCCTGTCCAACCCAAAACCGCGGAAAGCCTCCCGTCATGACCCGACCGCTATTGACCGTCAGCAATCTCAGCATGCAGCTCGGCGAGGGACCGTCTGCCATTCGCGCCGTGGATGATGTCAGTTTCGAGATCCACCGCGGCGAGACCTTCGCCCTGCTCGGGGAATCCGGTTGCGGCAAGTCGATGACCGCGCTATCCATCATGCGCCTGTTGCCGGAACCGGCCGGGCGCATCGTCGGCGGCCGTGTCGAGCTGGAGGGCGAGGATCTGCTGGGGTTGCCGGAGATGGCCATGCGCGGGGTGCGCGGTGGCCGCATCGCGATGATCTTCCAGGAGCCGATGACCTCGCTCAACCCGGTGCTGACCGTTGGCCAGCAGATCGGCGAGACCCTGGCCCGGCACCGGGGCCTGTCCGGCGCGGCACAGCGGGGGCGGATCCTCGAGCTGCTCGATGCGGTCGGCATTCCCGACCCGGCCCGCCGGGCCGGAGAGTATCCCCACCAGCTGTCGGGCGGCATGAAACAGCGGGTGATGATCGCCATTGCCCTGGCCGGCGAGCCCGACCTGCTGATCGCCGACGAGCCGACCACGGCACTGGACGTGACCATCCAGGCACAGGTGCTGGAACTGCTGCAGCGTCTGCAGCAGGACACCGGCATGGCCATGCTGCTGATCACCCATGACCTGGGTGTGGTGGCGGACCGGGTCGACCGCCTGGCGGTGATGTATGCCGGGCAGATCGTCGAGCAGGCGCCCTGCGCCGACTTCTTCCGCGAACCCCGCCACCCATACAGCCGCAAGTTGTTCGAGGCCCTGCCCGACATGAGCAAGCGCGACCGGCCATTGACCCAGATTCCGGGCACGGTGCCGCCCCTCGACCAGATCTTCGATCACTGCCGATTCGCGCCACGCTGCGACCGGGCCTGGCCGCCCTGCCGCGAGCGACTGCCGGGTTGGTTCGAGCCGACACCGGGACACGAGGTGCGTTGTCATCTGTACGATCCGGAACTCTCGCCCCCGGCGGCCGCGGCCAGGACGGTCGAGGCGCCGCGGCAGACGGGGACGGCGCCGGCGGCGGGCGCCCCCCTGTTGCAGGTCGAGGGGCTCAAGGTGCACTTCCCGATTCACAAGGGTGTCTTCAAGCGGGTGGTGGGCCAGGTCCACGCGGTCGATGGCGTCGATCTGCAGATCGCTGCCGGCCAGACCCTGGCGCTGGTCGGCGAGTCCGGTTGCGGCAAGACCACGGTGGGCAAGGCCATCCTCCAGCTGATCCGTCCCACGGCGGGCAGCGTGCGCTTCGCGGATGTCGAGCTGACCCGGCTGCGCGGCAAGGCGCTGCGTCGCCGCCGGCGCGATTTCCAGATCATCTTTCAGGATCCCTTCTCGTCCATGAATCCGCGGATGATGATCGGCGACATCATCGAGGAGGGCATGCTGGCCCAGGGCATCGGCGGTGACCGCGCCGCCCGCCGGGCGCGGGTGGCGCAGCTGCTGGAGCAGGTCGGGCTGCGTCCGGGGCAGATCAGCCGCTATCCGCACGAGTTCTCCGGTGGTCAGCGACAGCGCATCTGCATCGCCCGTGCCCTGGCAGTCGATCCGCAACTGGTGGTCTGCGACGAGCCGACCAGCGCCCTCGACGTCTCGGTGCAGGCGCAGATCCTCAACCTGCTCAAGCAGCTGCAGAACGATCTGGGGCTGTCCTATCTGTTCATCACCCACAACCTGTCGGTGGTGGCCTATCTTGCCGACCGGGTGGCGGTGATGTACCTGGGGCGGATCGTCGAGGAGGGGCCGGTGGAGGCGGTGCTGAACCGCCCGGCCCATCCCTATACCGAGGCCCTGCTGTCGGCCGTTCCCCGGCTCGATGCCGACGGCCAGCGTGAGATCATTCGTCTGCAGGGGGACCTGCCCTCGCCGGTCGAGCCGCCGCCCGGTTGTCATTTCCACCCACGCTGCCCCCGGGCCACCGAGGCCTGCAGCCGCGAGTATCCGGAAGCGGTGTCCGTGGGTGACGGGCACTGGGTGAAATGCCTTCTGCAGCGTCGTTGAACGGTTGATCGCCTGGCGCCAGAGGGGTTGTCAGGGATTTTGACACCCGGTTGCCAGGCTTGGTTGTGTCTATGGGCAGGAGAAATCAAGATAATTCATACAGATATGCTGGATATCTGGTGTTTTTCAACGAGATTGGAGCGCAACCTGCAGCAAATCTGTCGGGCAGGTTTACAGAATGGTCTTCGGTCTTTTTTCATCCGCTTCATAACTCATTGTTACTAAAGCAGAGCCCACGACTGGCAGACAAATTGCTTGGCAGCAAGGCGCATGCACTATAATTCCGCTCCATCCAAGGCATGGAGCGCGGGGGAGTCATCAAAAATGAATCGAACCAAAGGAAACATCATCCTGGCATGGTTGGGCGGGCTGGCCCTCCTGTGCCTGACCGCTGGCGCCCAGGCGGCGCCCCTGAATCTCGTCACCAGCTGGCCGGATATCCAGGCCAATGATCTGGACGTCAGCTATACCGCGGCGACCGGCAGCCTGAGCGTGCAGCCGTCGGTGACCTTGCTGATGGATTACAGTCAGGATGGCACGGCGTTCACCGCGATCAGCAATCCCGGCCTGAGTCTGAGCGCGACCGTCGATGCCAGCGGCAGCCTGAGCGGCGGCAGCTTCAGCATCAGCGGTGACGGCACGACGCTGCTGAGCGGTACGCTGCTGGATTTCGGCTATGCCACGCTTGAGGGCTTCGCCACCTTCGAGTTTCTGCTCAACGTGGATGGCGGTACCCTGGCCAGTGACTATGGCAGCCGGGCGGGCATGATCCTCGGCGGCCTGGCGCAGGGTTTCAGCGGGGATTTCAGCCAAGATTTCGCGATCAACGGCATGATGGGCGATACCAAGATGGTGGTGCCGGTGCCGGCGGCCCTGTGGCTGTTCGGCTCCGGTCTGCTGGGACTGGTTGGCGTGATGCGACGTTCGGCAGGCTGAATTTTTCAACACCCAAGGGCGGCACGGGTTGACCGTGACCGAAACGAGAACTGTGATGGCTAGCGATGTGCATGGGTCCAGGGAGAAGGACATGAACAGACAAAGGCTGGGATCTTTTCTGACGGCCGGCCTGCTGGCGGCGGGGCTGTGGGCTGCACCCGTGGGTGCGACGCTGCTGGGTGTCTCGCCGGGCGAGCCGACCGCAATCTACGGCAGCCTGCGGGGCGAGGGGCTGAACTTCGATGCGGCCAGCGGGTCGCTGACGGCCAGCGGTACGCCTCTGGCCATGGTCTTCGGCGGCACCCCGGTGCGCTTCGGCCCCGGGGCTGCCTTGTCCCTGGGTTTCCGGCTGGACAACATGGGGCAGGTCACCGGCGGGCGTGTCGGCAACGACTTCGAACTGCTGGGTCGGCTGGACCTGGATGGGGATGGCACCCCCGAGTACAGCGGGATGCTGCTCAGCGGCGAGATCCTGAAATTCGGCTACCTCGACCTCACGGCTACCATCGATGCCATGGACTTCCTGTTCAGCCCCACCGGCGGGGCGTTGGCCGGTGATTTCGCCCACAGCAGTATCGCAGTCAGCATGTTGCTGGAGAATTCCACTTTTGCCGGCAGTTTTGCCAGCGATTTCAGCAGCAGCCGGATCAAGGGCAAGGTCGGGCCTGGCGGTCTGCCGCCGCAGCGCCTTCCCGAGCCGGCCACCTTCTGGCTGCTGGCGGCCGGCTTGCCGCTGTTGAGCCGCCGTCACCGCTGAGCGACCGCGCCGGCTACAGCGGCTCCCCACCCTACACCGCCGAACGGGTTGACCGGTCGGCGGTTTTTTTCGTTTCGAAGGCGATTGCGGCGGCATCGTCCAATCGCCTTCGGTCGCGCTCAGACCCTTCCACCGGTTGTACCTAGCCCGGATATTGCACCAAGGATTCGATGCTCAGGGCGAAGCTGGCAAAGCAGGCTGGCCGATCATGCGCGCCCGCGGATATTGTCCAATCGCGGCCTGGAGGCCGCTCCTACGGGGCGTGGCGGCACAATATTATGTTGTAGGAGCGGCCTCCAGGCCGCGATATCCGGAGTCAATCGAACAGGCACAAACTGTAACAGGGCACAATTGCTCGCATGGGGAATTACTGCCTTGATAACTACCGGAAAAATTCCGCATTCAAGGCCGCCTTGGTGGAATATGCGGGCTCGCCCGGCCGGGACGGGTGACGACGCCGTTCAGCTGCTGCCGGATTGGCGGGTGACGTCGATGTAGAGGGTCAGGCGCTGACCAGGTTGCAGGTATTTCTGGCCGCCGAGCTTGTTCCAGCGGCGCAGGTCGGCGATGGAGATGCGGAAGCGCTGCGAGATGCGGGCCAGGGAATCCCCCTTGCGCACCCGGTAGCTGATGCGCTGCAGGGCCTGGCCGGGATGCCGGGCGGTGGATGGGGCGGCGTGGCGGGTCCAGACCACCAGTTTCTGCCCCACACGCAGGGTGTCGCCGGGTGCCATGCCATTCCAGGCCGCGAGCTGGCGCACGCCGACGCGGTACTTGCGGGACAGATCCCAGAGGGTATCGCCGGGGCGCACCCGGTGGGTCTGCCGCTGTCCCTGGCGGCTGCGGGCCTGCAGGGCCTGTTGGCGGCCGGCTGCGCTCAGCCGGTAGTCACTGAGCCTGCGCTGGGCCAGCGGGATCAGCAGGTGCTGGCCGGCGCGGATGCGATGGCCGCTCAGCGCGTTGACCTCGCTGAGCAGGGCCGCCGTGGTGTGATAGCGGCGGGCGATATGGCTCAGGGTCTCACCGCGGGCGACCTGGTGACGCGACCAGCGGATACGGCGATCTGCCGGCAGGGCTGCCAGGGCGGTGCGGAAGTCTTCGGCGTTCTCCACCGGCAGGGCCAGGCGGTGGGGACCCTCGGGGTCGGTGGCCCAGCGGTTGAAGCCGGGGTTGAGGCGGTACAGCCGGTCCAGGTCGATGCCCGCCAGCTCGGCGGCCAGGGCCAGATCGATCTGTCCTCCGGTCTCGACCTCGACCAGTTGCGGGGCGGCCTCCAGCGGCGGCAGTTCCAGGCCGAAGCGATCGGGCGATTCGACCAGTTGCCGCAGGGCGAGCAGCTTGGGCACGTAGTCGCGGGTCTCGCTCGGCAGCTGCAGCGACCAGAAATCGGTCGCCTTGCCGGCCTTGCGGTTGCGGCGCAGCGCGCGGGCCACGGTTCCTTCGCCGGAATTGTAGGCGGCCAGGGCCAGCATCCAGTCGCCGTCCAGATGGTCGTGCAGGTAGTCGAGGTAGTCGAGGGCGGCGCGGGTCGAGTCGATCAGGTCGCGCCGGCCGTCGTACCACCAGTTCTGCTTCAGCCCGAAACGCCGGCCGGTGGCAGGGATGAACTGCCAGAGGCCGGCGGCGCGGCCATGGGAATAGGCGAAGGGGTTGAAGCCGCTCTCCACGATGGGCAGCAGGGCGATCTCGGTCGGCATGTCACGACGCTGCACCTCCCGCAGGATCCAGCCAAGGTAGGGGCGGCCTCGATTCAGCACCCGGGGGAGGTAATCGGGATGACGCTGGAACCAGCGCAGGTGGGCCTGGATCCGGGGCTGGTCCTCCAGCGGCAGGGCGAAGCCGGTGCGCATCGACGTCCAGAGATCCTTCGCGGCCGGCCCGCCCGTCGGACTCCCGTCGTCCGTCATGGTCCCGGCAGATGGGGGTGGCGCTGAGGCCGGGCGCTGGGGGCTGATGTTCTCCTCGGGCGGCTGCCCGACGGGGGCCGGGATCGTGGTCGACGCAGTGGCCAGCAGCGGGGATGGCGTTTCCACCGACGGTTCGCGCAACGGGCAGCCGGCCAGCAGCAGACAACCGGCGGCCAGTAAAATCACATTGTTTATCAATGAGGTTCTTGTCATTGTTGGTCCAGCCCGGGGAGGATCGGCGTGATCCTGACAGCTCCTTTCGACAGGGTCAACCGAGGCTGTCACAAGCCGGGTGCCGGTGCCGGCTTTCAGGTATCATGGCCAGCCCATGAGGAGGCGAAGTTCAGCCCCGGGTGCAAGCGCCTGTCAGGGTGACGTGATGCAGGAAATGCGCCAGTGGTACAGCACACCGCTCGGTCAGGCCCTGGAGGCCGAGGAACTGGCCGCCCTGCGCGAGTGTCTCCTCACCCTGTTCGGTTACCATCTGCTGCTGGTCAATGCCCCTTGGGCGGCCGATCCGCTCGATGCCAGCCGGATCCCCCACCGGATCCGGCTGGGCCATTCCGTCGACAGCGATGGCCCTTGCGGTCTGGTGGGGCGCCCGGAGCAGCTGCCCCTGCTGTCCGACAGTCTGGATGCCATCGTTCTGCCGCATGTGCTGGAACTCTCGGCGGATCCCCACCAGGTGCTGCGCGAGGTCGACCGTTGTCTGATCCCCGAAGGGCATGTGCTGATCCTTGGCTTCAATCCGCTGGGAAGCTGGGGGCTGCGGCGGCTGTTCGGTGGCTGGCGTGGTTCCGCCCCCTGGTGCGGCCGCTTCATCGGTGTCGGCCGATTGCGTGACTGGCTGGCGCTGCTCGGCTTCGACACCCTGGAGGTGCGGCCACTGTGCTTCCAGCCGCCGCTGCAGCATCCCGTGCTGCTGCGCCATGGTCGTTTCCTGGAGCGACTGGCGGCCCGTGGCTGGCCATTGCCGGCGGCGGCCTACCTGCTGCTGGCGCGCAAGCGGGTGATCGGCATGACGCCGCTGCGGCCGCGTTGGCGGCCGCGGCGCAGCCTGCTGTCACCGGGCGTGATCGAACCGACACAGAGGAGTCCGCGTTGAAGGACAAGGTGGTGGAGATCTTTACCGACGGTGCCTGCCGGGGCAATCCCGGGCCGGGTGGCTGGGGCGTGGTGTTGCGCTACGACGGCCATGAGAAGGAGCTGTATGGCGCCGAGGCCGATACCACCAACAACCGCATGGAGCTGATCGCGGCCATCCGCGGGCTGGAGGCACTGAAGCGGGCCTGCCCGGTGCGGTTGACCACGGATTCGAAGTATGTGCAGAAGGGCATCACCGAGTGGCTGCCCAACTGGAAAAAGCGCAACTGGAAGACCGCGTCGCGCCAGCCGGTGAAGAATGCCGATCTCTGGCGGCGCCTGGACGAACTGGCATCCCGGCACCGGGTGCAGTGGCACTGGGTGAAGGGCCATGCCGGCCATCCGGAGAACGAACGCGCCGATCAGCTTGCCAACCGCGGCATCGACGAACTGCTGCGGGGCTAGGAACGGCCGAGGAGGATACATGCGACAGATCGTGCTGGATACCGAGACCACCGGCCTGGAGCCGGCCCAGGGACACCGGATCATCGAGATCGGCTGCGTCGAGCTGGTCAACCGGCGCCTCAGCGGGCGGACCTTTCACCAGTATCTGCAGCCGGACCGTGAGATTGACGAGGGTGCCGTCGAGGTACATGGCATCACCAATGCCTTCCTCGCCGACAAGCCGCGTTTTGCGGACATCGTCGAGGACTTCATCGACTTCGTGCGTGGCGCCGAACTGGTGATCCACAATGCCCCCTTCGATGTCGGCTTTCTGAACAGCGAGCTGCAGCGGCTGGGCGGCGACTGGGGGACGGTCGAGGACCATTGTGGCGTGCTCGATACCCTGGCGCTGGCGCGGCGTCTGCATCCGGGGCAGAAGAACAACCTCGATGCCCTGTGTCGCCGCTATGCGGTGGACAATTCCAACCGCGAGCTGCATGGGGCGCTGCTCGACGCCGAGATCCTGGCCGATGTCTACCTGTGCATGACCGGCGGCCAGGTGGCGTTGTCGCTGGACGCTTCAACCGGCGAGGCGGGCGGCCAGGAACGGGGTCAGGCGATCCGCCGCCTGGATCCGGCGCGGCCGCCGCTGCCGGTACTGCGTCCCGACGGCGATGAGCTGGCGGCCCACGAGGCACGGCTGGAGGCCCTGGATAAGGCGGCCGGCGGGTCCTGCCTGTGGCGCCGGCTGGAGACCGGCGTTTCTGGGAACTGAACGATTTCAGCGAGCGGGCGGCCGGTCGCTATGGTGAGGGACAGTTGGCGCATTGAATAAGGAAGAGCTGAATCCATGTTGAAACCAGAGGATGCCAGGATCGCCATCGTCGGCCTGGGTTATGTCGGTCTGCCCCTGGCCGTGGAATTCGGCCGCCAGTTGCCCACCGTGGGCTTCGACGTCAATCCGGCGCGGATTGCCGAACTCAGGGCCGGACGTGACAGTACCCTGGAAGTGAGCGAGGCCGAGCTGGCGGCAGCCCGCCATCTCCGGTTCAGCGACCAGCGTGGGGATATCGCCGACTGCAATGTCTATATCGCCACCGTGCCGACACCCATCGACAAGGCCCGCCGCCCCGATCTGCGGCCACTGGAGAGCGCCAGCCGGACCATCGGCCAGGTACTGGCACCCGGTGACGTGGCGATCTTCGAGTCGACCGTCTATCCCGGGGCCACCGAGGAGGTCTGTGTGCCGATCATGGAGGCCGAGTCGGGGCTGGTGTACAACCGCGACTTCTTCGTCGGCTACAGCCCGGAGCGCATCAATCCGGGCGACAAGGCGCACCGGGTGACCAATATCCTCAAGGTGACTTCCGGCTCGACAGCGGAGACGGCGGACTTCGTCGATGCCCTCTACCAGCGGGTGATCACGGCCGGCACCCACAAGGCGAGCAGCATCCGTGTCGCCGAGGCGGCCAAGGTGATCGAGAACACCCAGCGCGACGTCAACATCGCCCTGGTCAACGAACTGGCGCTGATCTTCGACCGCCTGGGCATCGATACCGAGGAGGTGTTGAAGGCGGCCGGCACCAAATGGAATTTTCTGCCCTTCCGTCCCGGGCTGGTCGGCGGGCACTGCATTGGCGTCGACCCCTATTACCTGACCCACAAGGCCCAGGAGATCGGCTATCACCCGGAAGTGATCCTCGCCGGGCGGCGCATCAACGACGGCATGGGCGCGCACGTCGCCGAGCGGGTGGTGAAGCTGATGACCCGCCGCCGCCTGCCGGTCGCCGACGCCAATGTCCTGGTGCTGGGCCTGACCTTCAAGGAGAACTGCCCGGATCTGCGCAATACCCGGGTGGTGGACGTGATCGAGGAACTGCGCGGTTACCACGCCAATGTCGAGGTCTACGATCCCTGGGTCGATGCCGAGGAGGCGCAGGCGGAGTACGGCATCCGTCCGCTGGCCGAGCCCGAGCCGGGGCGCTATGACGCCATCATCCTGGCCGTGGCGCACCGGCAGTTCGCGGACATGGGGGTGGCGGGCATCCGCGCCCTCGGCAAGCCGGGCTCCGTGCTGTTCGATGTGAAATACCTGCTGCCCGCCGACCAGGTCGACGAGCGGCTCTGAGACCTGCAAGATCAAAACGACTGAGACGGGAAGGGAAACGTAAATGAAGGTTCTGATAACGGGATCGGCGGGCTTCATCGGCTCCGCGCTGGCGCTGCGCCTGCTGGAGCGGGGCGACGAGGTGGTCGGCATCGACAACCTCAATGATTATTACGACGTCAACCTGAAGCAGGCGCGCCTGGCACGCACCCTGGAGCACCCCGGCTACAGCGACGTGCGACTCGATCTCGAGGATCGCGAAGGGGTGGCGCGGGTCTTCGCCGAACACGAGCCGCAGCGGGTGGTCAATCTGGCCGCCCAGGCGGGGGTGCGCTACTCGCTGGAGAACCCCCACGCCTACGTCGACACCAACCTGGTCGGCTTCGTCAACATCCTCGAGGGATGCCGCCACAACGGGGTCGAGCACCTGGTCTATGCCTCCAGCAGCTCGGTCTACGGCTCCAACACCCGCATGCCCTTCTCGGTTCACCACAACGTCGATCATCCAGTGAGCCTGTATGCCGCCTCCAAGAAGGCCAATGAGCTGATGGCGCACACCTACAGCCACCTGTTCCGTCTGCCCACCACCGGTCTGCGTTTCTTCACCGTTTATGGACCCTGGGGGCGGCCGGACATGGCGCTGTTCCTGTTCACCCGCAAGATCCTCGCCGGTGAGCCGATCGATGTCTTCAACTATGGCAGGCACCGCCGTGACTTCACCTACATCGACGACATCGTCGAGGGCGTGATCCGGGTGCTGGACCGCATCCCCGAACCGAATCCGGACTGGGACAGCGATGCCCCGGATTCGGCCACCAGCAATGCCCCCTACCGGCTGTACAACATCGGCAACAACGAGCCGGTGGAGCTGCTGCACTACATCGAGGTGCTGGAGGACTGTCTGGGCCGCAAGGCGCAGATGAACATGCTGCCTCTGCAGCCGGGTGACGTCCCCGACACCTATGCCGACGTGTCGGATCTGGTACGCGACGTGGGCTACAAGCCGGCGACCACCGTGGAGGAGGGGGTGGCGCGCTTCGTCGACTGGTACCGCGACTATCACCGGGTCTGAGGCCGGTCGCGGCAGCCAGATGGTCAAGTCGTTGCTCGATCTGCTCGAGGAACCGGCCTTCGCCGAGGGCGAGTTCTGGCAGCGTCGCCGGTATGGGCCCAATCAGGTTCTGTTCCGTGAGGGCGAGCCGGGCAGCGAGCTGTTCGTGCTGCTGGCCGGCGCGGTGCGGGTCACCGGTGACCTGGACCTGGAGGCGGGACGGCACATTCATCCGGGGGTCTGCGACCTCCAGGCGGGTGCGGTGTTCGGCGAGGTGGTGCTGTTCGATGCCGGCCCGCGTTCCGCCACCGTGACCACCCTGGAGGCCTCGGAGGTGGCAGTGATCGACGGTGATCGCCTGTTGGCCTTCTTCGAGCGCCATCCCGAGATCGGCTACCCCGTGTTGCGTCAGTTGATGGCAGTGATGGTGCAGCGCCTGCGACAGACCAACAAGAAGGTTCTCGCCCTGCTGGCCTGGGGCCTCAAGGTCCACGACATCGACCAGCATCTGTGAGCCCCCCTGCCGGTCGTGACCGGCATGCGCCCCCTTGTAAGCATTTTCTTAACCGGCCTGTAGGCAAAAGCCGCTATCCTTGCCGCTGGGCTTCTCATGCCGTGGCAGGCGCCATAGTATTGACATGTTATTGGCACGGCCTATTCAGTTGCCGGGTTAATAGCTTTGCGCCTTACCCACATCAGGGCCAGGTCGGACAGCAAGCCCCAAGACAGGAACAGGGACACCGAAAACGACTGCATGGCCACGATACGCATCTTCCGCCACTATATTCCGACCGCCTTCCTGCTGCTGGGCCTGCTGGAGGGCGTGGTCTTCGTGCTCGCCTTCTACGCCGGTGTCGAGGTCCGCTTCTGGAATGCCGATCCTGCCACCATCGAGAAGGTGCAGCCGCTGCTGCCCAAGGCCCTGGTCTACGCCCTGGCGCTGCTGCTCAGCATGGCCGGCATGGGCCTCTACGAGCGGCGCACCCGCGACGGTTTCGAGGGTATCCTGCTGCGGGTCATCGCCAGTCTGGCCCTCAGCCTCATCCCCCTGGCCCTGATCTTCTACATTGCTCCGAGCTTCTATCTGGGCCGCGGTGCCCTGGCCATCTCCTATTCGCTGGCGTTGATCGGCTCGGTGCTGCTGCGGGTGATGTTCATGCGCCTCGGCGACCAGGAGGCCCTGAAGAAACGGGTGCTGATACTCGGTACCGGTGAGCGGGCGGCGATGATCCGCCGCTACCGGCGCAGCAGCGATCTGCGCGGTATCCGCGTCGTCGGCTATGTGCGGATGGGCGACAAGGACGTGGTGGAGCCGGAGCGGATCCTGGAGCTCGACCAGCCGCTGTCAGAATACGTCACCGAGCACGACATCGACGAGCTGGTAGTGGCCGTGGACGACCGGCGTCGGGCGCTGCCGGTGCAGGAGCTGCTCGATTGCAAGATGAACGGCAAGGACGTCATCGACCTGCTCACCTTCTTCGAACGGGAGATGGGCAAGATCAAGCTGGATATCCTCGACCCCAGCTGGCTGTACCTGTCGGACGGTTTCCGCCAGGGGGCCACCCGCACCTACGTCAAACGCGGCTTCGACATCCTGATGAGCCTGCTGATGCTGCCCTTCATGCTGCCGCTGATGGGCCTGGTGGCGATTGCCATCCTGGTCGAGAGCGGCGGCCAGGGACCGGTACTCTATCGCCAGGTGCGGGTGGGTGCCCACGGCCGCCCCTTCCGGATCATCAAGTTCCGCAGCATGCGGGTCGACGCCGAGAAGGATGGTGCCCGTTGGGCCGAGCAGAACGACGACCGGGTGACCCGGGTGGGTGCCGTGATCCGCAAGGTGCGTCTGGATGAGCTGCCGCAGCTGTTCAATGTCCTCAAGGGGGAGATGAGTTTCGTCGGTCCCCGTCCGGAGCGGCCCGAGTTCGTCGAGCAGCTGGCGAAGAGCATCCCCTATTTCGAGGAACGGCACCGCGTCAAGCCGGGTCTGACCGGCTGGGCCCAGATCAGCTACCAGTACGGTTCCTCGGAAGAGGATGCCTTCGAGAAGCAGCAGTACGACCTGTATTACGTCAAGAACTACAGTCTGCTGCTCGATCTGCTGATTCTGCTGGAGACGGTGGAGGTGGTGCTGCTGGGCAAGGGGGCCCACTGAGCGTCGCGTCTGGCAGCAGTGGTTGTAATTGATTACCCTAGGGTATGTCTGATCAAATCTGGTTATTAGTAACCCGGCAAGACGCCAAGAAAAGCTTCATGAATTCAATAAATGGCGACTTGGCGGCCATGCCAATTGATCAAGGTTTCCCTGGGTTCTACCGCGGCCCACGCGGGTTTCTGCCGAGCCGGGCAGGTACCCGGGCCGCCCCGGCTGCGCGGCTGGCTGCATGGTGTATTGCGGGGAATGGCAGCTGCAGGAGTAGCTAGTTTCGTGTTGGACGCCCGGACCGAGATCGTCAACGCTACCACCATCAGCCACGGCCTGGGAGCGCTGTTCTTCCTCGTTCTCGGCCTGTTGCTGGCGACCAGCTGGAAGGGGCGCATGCAGGGCGGGCTGCTGGTGGCTGCGGTCTCGGCCAGCACCCTGTGGGCGCTGCTGGTGGCCTGGTTCGCCTACAGCGGCAGCGGTCGGGGCCTGGTCTCGCTAGCAGAGGCCGCGCGCTATGCGGCCTGGTATGCCTTTCTGGTCGGCATACTGCGGACCCAACCGGCGGGTGCCCGCCTGTTCGGGCCACGCAGTCCCCGGCTGCTGCTCGGCTATGGGCTCTGTCTGCTGCTCGGTCTGTTGCCGCTGCTTCCCGAATCCCTGTTTGCCCCGCTGGCCGGCAAGCCCTTCTTTGCCGGCTATCTGGCCCTCTCCCTGGGCGGGCTGTGGTTCGTCGAGAACCTGTTCCGCAATACCCGCCCCGATCAGCGCTGGGCAATCAAGTTCCTCTGTTTCGGGCTGGGCGGCATGTTCAGCTACGATTTCTTCCTCTATTCCCATGCCGTGCTGTTCGGTTACCTGGACAGCGAGCTGTGGGCCGCGCGGGGGCTGGTCAACGCCCTGGTGGTGCCCCTGATCGCTGTCTCCACGGCACGCAACCCGGACTGGTCGCTGGATGTCTTCGTCTCCCGGCGGATGGTGTTCCACACCGCCACCCTGGTGGCCGCCGGCGGCTACCTGCTGGCGATGGCCGCCGCCGGCTACTACCTGCGCAGTTTCGGCGGCGAATGGGGCAGTCTGCTGCAGATCGCCTTCTTCTTTGCTGCCTTGCTGTTGCTGGTCCTGCTGCTGTTCTCCGGTCATATGCGGGCCCGGCTCAAGGTCTTCCTCAACAAGCATTTCTTCAACTACCGCTACGATTACCGCGAGGAATGGCTGCGCTTCACCCGCACCCTGGGCGGCTGCCGCAAGGAGCGTGCCCCGCGGGAGTGCGTGATCCGCGCCACCGCGACCATCGTCGACAGCGCCGGCGGGGTGCTGTGGATGCGTGAGCGGGGCGGCGCGCGTTATCTGCCGGTAGCCCACTGGAACATGCCGCAGCCGGCCGAGGCCGAGGAGGCGGCGGATGGTGCCCTGGTCAGTTTTCTGCGTGAGCGCGGCTGGGTGGTCGAGATTCCGGAATTTTCCCGTAATCCCGAGTTGTATGAGGGGCTGGAATTGCCCGCCTGGCTGGAGGCCCTGGACGATGCCTGGCTGGTCGTGCCCCTGCTGGATGCCGAGGAGCTGATCGGTTTCATCCTGCTGCAGCAGCCGCTGGCGCCGGTGCAGGTCGACTGGGAGGTGCTCGACCTGTTGAAGACGGCGGCCTGCCAGGCGGCCATCTATCTCGGTCAGTACGAGGCCCTGGAGGCGTTGGCCGAGGCGCGGCAGTTCGAGGGTTTCCACCGCCTTTCCGCCTACATCCTTCATGACCTGAAGAACATCATTGCCCAGCAGTCGCTGATCACTCGCAACGCTGCCCGGCACCGGGACAATCCGGCCTTTATCGACGATGCGCTGGGCGTGATGTCGCATTCGGTGGGCAAGATGGAACGGCTGCTGGGCCTGCTGCGCAGCGGCATGGCCAACAAGCGCCCGGTGCCGGTCGATCTGGTGCTGCTGGTGACCGAGGTCTGCGAGGAGCTGGCCGCGGCCCAGCCGGTTCCATGCTTTCGCTCCGACGAGGCGCAGGCGCTGGTGATGGCCGACCGCGACCGGATGCGCGCAGCGATTCGCAATATGGTGCAGAATGCACAGCAGGCCACCGCTGCCAGCGGCCGGGTCGATGTCCGGCTGTCGCGGAAGGAGAGTAGAATAGAGATCGTGGTCGAGGATACGGGTAGCGGCATGGACGCGGAATTCGTCCGCGAACGGCTGTTCCGGCCATTCGATACCACCAAGGGGGATACCGGGATGGGAATCGGTGCCTATGAGACGCGCGAACTGGTGCGCTCGATGGGCGGCGATGTGGAGGTGGTCAGTCGCCCCGGCGAGGGCACGCGCTTCGCGGTCTGGCTGCCGGCCCCGGATCTCGATCAGGAAGAGTGGGAAGAACGGATCACGCAGGTGGAAGGGTGAGCGCAAGAAAGAAGACCTTGCTGGTGGTGGAGGACGACCCGGGGCTGCAGAGTGCCCTCAAATGGTCATTCGACGATTTCGAGGTGGTTACCGCGGAGGACCGGGAGACGGCCCTGGCCCAGCTACGGCGCCATGAGCCACAGGTGGTCACCCTGGATCTCGGCCTGCCGCCGGATCCGGGGGGTGCCAGCGAGGGCCTGGCCACCCTGCATGACATCCTCGAGGCCAGGCCGCACACCAAGGTCATCGTCGTGACCGGCAACAACGACAACGAGAATGCGGTCACCGCCGTGGCCGAGGGCGCCTTCCTGTTCTGCCAGAAGCCGGTCGATCCGCAGCTGCTGAGTTTCATCGTCGATCGTGCCTGGCAGCTCTATGAACTGGAGGAGGAGAACCGCTCCCTGGGCAGCGCCCAGAGCATCGAGCCCCTGAAGGGCATCATCGCCACCAGCCGGCAGATGCTCGATGCCTGTCACATGGTGGAGAAGGTGGCGCCCACCGACGCCAGTGTCCTAGTGCTGGGCGAAAGTGGCACCGGCAAGGAGCTGTTCGCCCGGGCCCTGCACGAACTCAGTCCGCGCCACAAGGGACCCTGGGTGGCGATCAACTGCGCCGCGATTCCGGAAAACCTGCTGGAAAGTGAACTCTTCGGTTACGAGAAGGGAGCCTTCACCGGCGCCACCAAGACCACACCGGGCAACGTCGAGTGCGCCGATGGCGGTA
Organism: Thiohalobacter sp. IOR34; assembly: GCF_030406045.1. Classification (GTDB taxonomy): domain Bacteria; phylum Pseudomonadota; class Gammaproteobacteria; order Thiohalobacterales; family Thiohalobacteraceae. Next base: position 1,759,817 of record NZ_CP128988.1, on the reverse strand, counting down.
CCCTGTTCCTCGATGAGGTGGGCGATCTGCCATTGCCGTTGCAGGCCAAGCTGCTGCGCTTTCTGCAGGAACGGGTGGTGGTACGGGTCGGCGGCCGCAAGGAGATACCTGTCGACGTGCGGGTGGTCTGTGCCACCCATCGGCAGCTCATGGAACGGATTGCGAGCGGGGAGTTCCGTGAGGATCTCTACTACCGGATCAGCGAGTTCAGCATCCAGATTCCGCCGTTGCGTGATCGGGAAGGCGAGGTGGTGGTGCTGGCCAGTCACTTTCTCGACAAGTTCTCGGCCCAGCTCAACAAGAAGGGATTGCGCTTCGGCCGCGAGGCACTGCGGGCGCTGGAGGCATATGACTGGCCGGGCAACGTGCGGGAGATGGAGAATCGCATCAAGCGGGCGGTGATCATGGCCGACGGCAAGTCGATCACGGCTCAGGATCTCGAGCTGGAGCCGGCGGACGGGGATCCCATGCCCTTCAACCTGCGCCAGGTGCGCGAGGAGGCCGAGAGCCGTGCCCTGCTGCGTGCCTACCGCCACATGGGCGGCAACGTCTCCCAGGCGGCCGAGCTGCTGGGCATCACCCGGCCGACCTTCTATGCCCTGGTCAAGAAATATCATCTCGACATTCAGCAAAAATAACGATTCGACCGGAATGCTGCCGGCATCACGGCAGACGGCGGTATGGCGTCTGCCCAAGAGGAGAGGAACATGGATAGGAAAATGACCCGGCTGGGCAGGGGGCTGCTGCTGGCATCCCTGATCGGCAGTGTATCCTTGCCGCTGCGGGCGGGTGAGGCAGAGGAATTCTACAGGGACGGCAAGGCGTATTTCGACAAGCGTGAATACCGTGCCGCCGCCATCGAGCTGAAGAACGCCTTGCGCGAGAACGGTAATCATGCCGCAGCGCGGGTGCTGCTCGGCGATACCTATCTGAAACTCGGCAACCTGCCGTCGGCGGAGAAGGAATACCGCCGCGCGCGTGAGCTCGGTGCACCGCGCGCCGACTGGCTGGTGTCCCTGGCCCGGTCGGTGGCCGCCCAGGGCCGGGCCCGGGAGGCGCTGGACCTGCTGCAGCTCGAGGCGGACGATTCGCCGGCGCTGCAGGCCGACATCCTTGCCCTGCGTGGCGAGGTCCATCTGCTCATGGGGCGCAACCTCGATGCCCGCGAGGCCTTCGACAAGGCCCTCGGCCTGCAGCCAGACAATGCCGCGGCCCTGGGCGGCAAGGCACGGCTGGCGATCCAGGAGAAACGTCCGGACGAGGCGCGGCAGCTGATCGATCGAGCCCTGGCCATCGATCCCGAGGAGACAGCGCTGCTCCTGCTGCGGGCCGACCTGGAACGCGGCGAGGGCGAGGTGGAACAGGCGCTCGTCTACTATGACCGCCTGCTCGCCCTGGAGCCACAGAATCTGCCGGCGCGGTTGGGCAAGATCGCGATCCTGCTGCAGCAGGAAGAGACCCAGGCCGCCGAGGCCGAATTCGATGCCATCGACAAGCGGCTGAAAGGCAACCCGGGCGTGGCCTACATGCGGGCCATCCTCGCCTATCAGAAGGGGCAGTATGCCGAGGCCAAGGCGGCCCTGCTCGATACCCTGAAGTTCATGCCGGACCATCTCGGGGCGGTGCTGATGATGGGCCAGCTCAGTGCCCGGGAGGGGGCCTACAACCAGGCGCTCGAGTACCTGGAGAAGTACCTTGCCGCGGATCCCGACAACCTTCAGGTGCGGATGCTGGTGGGCGAAATCGAGCTGCGTCAGGGACAGGCCGAGAAGGCACTGCGCACCCTGGAGCCGGGCCTGGCCCAGGCCGAGTCCAACGCCGAATACCTGGCGCTTCTCGGCTCGACCTACATGAGCCTGTCGCAGGCCGAGCGGGGTCTGCAACTGCTGGAGAAGGCCACCAGGCTGGCTCCGGACCTGAAGCAGCTGCGAGCCCGGCTGGCGCTGGGCCGGCTGGCGCTGGGTGACAGCCGCGAGGGCAGCGAGGAACTCAAGGCCCTGGCCGAGGAGAATGCCGACAACCTGGGGCTCGCATCCCTCTACGTCCTTTCCCTGCTCGAACAGCAGCGCTATGACGAGGCGGAGAAGGCCGCGATCGACATGGCCAAACGCCATGCCGACAGCCCGGCACCGCTGATCCTGGTCGGCGCCGCCTATATGGGAAAGGGGGAGGTGGAGAAGGCGCGCCAGCAGTTCGAGGCGGCACATCGCAAGGATCCCGCCTTCGCCAGTGCCATCATCAACCTGGCACGGGTTGACGAACTGCAGGGCGATTTGCAGGCCGCCGAGCGGCGTATCGCCAAGGCCGTGCAGGCACAGCCCGACAACGTGCAGCTGCTGATGGAGATGGCCCATCTGAAGGAAAGGAGCGGCGAGTCGGAGCAGGCCGGACGCCTGCTGGAAAAGGCCTACGAGAAATCCAGGCGGGGCATATCGCCGGCGCTGGCCCTGATCCGCCATCGCATCGCCCGCGGCCAGGCCGAACAGGCGCTGAGCCTGGCCGACGCCCTGTACAACAGCCATCCGGACAATCCCCTGGTGCGCCAGGCCCTGGCCGAGGCACAGCTCACTGCCGGGAACGAAGCCAATGCCCTCGCCACCCTGCGGTCGCTGCTGGAGAAGAAACCGGATTTCATCACTGCACGCCTGTTACTGGCCGACGTCCTGGCTCGACGCAAGGACTATGCGGCGGCGGCCACCGAATATCGACGACTGCTGGAGGAGAGACCCCAACTGGTCGATGTCAAGGTCAAACTCGGTGCCGTGGCCCTGGCACAGGGTGACCAGGACACTGCCGGACGCTTGGCCCGGGAATTGATCGACAGCGGCAGCCAGGCGATGGCCGGTTACAGCCTGCAGGGCGATATCGCCCTCAAGCAGCAGCGTTTCCAAGCGGCGCTGGAGGCCTATCGGCAGGCCTATGCGCTTCGGCCGAGCCCGAATCTTGCCATGGTGCAGTACCAGCTGCTCAGAAAGCTGCAGAAGCCGGAGGCCGCGCGCAAGGTTCTCGCCGACTGGCTGCAGCGCCAGCCGCGAGACATCGGTGTGCGGCTGACTCTGGCCAGTGATCTGCTGCAGGCCGGGCGGGAGCAGGAGGCGGCGCAGCAGTACGTGAAGGTGGTGGAGGTCCAGCCTGCGCAGCTCACCGCGCTCAACAATCTGGCCTGGCTGTATCGCGAGACGGATCGCAAGCAGGCCCTGGCATATGCCCGCAAGGCCTATGAGCTGGCTCCGGAGCGGGTCGAGGTGCTGGATACCTACGGCTGGCTGCAGGTGTTGGACGGCAAGACGCTGGACGGCATGCGCCTGATCAAGGATGCCCTGGTCAAGGCGCCGCACCAGGCCGACATCCGTTATCACCTGGCCTACGCGCTCGTCCGTCAGGGCGACAGCGCCCAGGCGCGACGCGAGCTGGAGCGTCTGCTGCGCGACAAACGGGACTTTCCCAGTCGCGAGGATGCGCGCCGGCTTCTGGATACGTTGAACTAGTCACGTGATCGTCGGGCAGTGGATGACAATCTGCCCCCAGGGAAAGGAAGGTGTTTTATGAGGTTGTCCAGGTGGGCCGCAGGCCTGTTGTTCGCTGGTCTGTCGCTGGTGGTTGCGGGCTGTTCCCAGGATGCCGGTCTGAATGATGCCGATTACGTGGAAAAGGCCAAGGTTTTCGAGGACAAGGGCGAGCTGCGCGCGGCCGTCATCCAGAGCAAGAACGCCTTGCGGATCAATCCCGAGAACATCGAGGCACGTTGGCTGCTGGGTCGGCTTCATCTTGGGCTTGGCAACGGTGCTGCGGCGGAAAAGGAGCTGCGCATGGCCGTCGAACTCGGTTTGCCACGGACCGAGGTGGCGGTGGCCCTGGCACGGGCGCTGTACATCCAGGGGGCCTACCGGCGGCTGATCGACGAGGCAGCGGGACTTCAGGGGCGGACGCCAGCGGATGCCGCCAGGCTGCTTGTCTTTAACGGACGGGCCCATCTGGCGCTGGGAGAACTCGATCAGGCGGAGGCCGCATTCCGCCAGGCCCTGGCTGCTCAGGCGGATAGCAGCGAGGCACGGCTCGGCTATGCCGAGCTGTATCTCAGGAAGCGGGACTTCGAGCAGGCGCGCAACTGGTTGCAGCAGGTTCAGGAAGCGGATGCAGACAACCCGAGGGTCTGGAAACTGCGGGGCGACATCGCCCTGGCAGAGGGACAGCCGGATGCCGCGCGCGAGGGGTATTCCCGTGCCCTGGAACTGCGCAAGGGCTACAAGGATGCGCAGCTCGGGCGGGCGCTGGCGTCGGTCCTGCTGAGGGATCTTGAGGCGGCGCAGGCGGACATGGACGAGTTGCTGAAGGTGGTGCCCAACCACTATCGCGTCCAGTTCGTCAACGGCCTGCTGAAGTTCTACAGACAGGACTATGCCGCTGCCTCGGCTGCCTTCGAGAAGGCCTTGCAGATCAAATCCTCCTATCCCCAGGCACGGTTCTATCTCGGTGCCAGCAAGCTCGCTGAACGCAACTGGCTGCAGGCCAAGTCGATCCTCGAGCAGGTGGTCGCCAATTACCCGGGGCATTTGCAGGCCCGCAAGATGCTCGCCACCGTCTACCTGCACGACCGTGCCTTCGACAAGGTGCTGAAGGTGCTGCAGCCAGTCGCGGAACTGGAACCGGACAATATCCAGGTTCTGGCCTCCCTGGCACTGGCCAGTCTGGAGCTCGGCGATTCGGAAACCGCCCTGGCCTACCTGCGGCGCAATGTTGAGCGTCACCCGGAGGATGCCAGGGTGCATGTGCAGCTGGGCCTGGCGTTGCTCAAGAGCGGCGATTTCGAACAGGGTATCGAGGTCCTGCAGCGGGCCGTCGGCCTGGAGGCGGAGACCGGCGTGCAGCCGTTCGAGGCGCTGATCTACAGCCTGCTTCAGGCCCAGCAGTTCGACCGTGCCAGTGAGACGGTGGCACGCCTGCTGGAAAAGAATCCGCAGGATGTCCGCCTGCTCAGCAGCGCTGGCATGATCTATGCCGCCCAGGGCAAGCTGGACCAGGCACGAGATCATTTCCTCAAGGCTCTGGAACGCCAGCCGGACAACCTGGCCCTGCTCAACAATCTGGCTGCGCTGGAGAAACTGGACGGTCGGGAGGAGGCGGCGATCGGCTATTACCAGCGTGCCCTGAAACAGCGGCCGGACCATCTGCCGACCTTGCTCAACCTGGCCCGTTTCGAATTCGGACGGGGGCACGGGGCGCAGGCAATCGCCTATCTGAACCGGGCGATCGAGGCAGAACCCGATGCCTTGGCACCCCGTCTGCTGCTTGCCCGGCACCTGCTGGATAGCGGACGAGCCGCCGATGCCGTCGCCCAGCTGCGTGTGGTGCAGGATAGGCATGAGTCGTCGGCCAGGCTGCTGGAACTGCTCGGCGATGCCCAGCTTGCGCTGGGGGAGCCCAACAATGCCGTGGCGACCTTCCAGCGCCTGGTGCAGCTCGAACCGGGACGCGCCGATTACCTGTACCTCCTGGCGCGGGCACGGGTTCTGCTGGCGCAGCTCGACGAGGCGAAACGCGTCCTGCAGCAGGCGCGGGCCATCGAACCCGATCACCTGCCCACCAATCTGCTGCTGGTTCGCATCCTGACCCAGGCAGGAGACAGGGCGGGGGCCGAGGCCATTCTCCGGCGGCTGCAGGCCGTGGCCGATCGTCCCGATGTGCTGGCCCTGCAGGGGTGGCTGGCCCGGCGCGAGGGCAAGATGGCCGAGGCGATCCGTGCCTATCGTCAGGCACTTGCCAAACGGCCGGATCGGGAGTGGACCAAGGCGTTGGCAAAGGTCCTGTACGATGCCGGCCAGGCTGACGAAGCCGACGAGCTGCTGGCTTCCTGGCTGAAGGCGTACCCCCGGGATCTCGACGTGAAGATGGCCCTGGCCAATCTCCACCTGTCCCGCGGCCGGGAGGATGCCGCTCGCGCCCTGTTCGAGGAGATCCTCGAACAGATGCCGGACAACCCCCTGGTGCTGAACAATCTGGCCTGGCTGAACCGCCACAGTGACCCCCGCCGCGGTCTGGCCTACGCAGAACAGGCAGTGGAACGGGCGGGCGACAACCCGGAGGTGCTCGACACCCATGGCATCCTGTTGCTCGATCAGGGTGAGACGGCGCGCGCCGTACGCCAGCTGAGGCGTGCCGTCGAGCTGGCACCCGAGCAGCCTGCCATCCGCTACCATCTGGCCCAGGCACTTGCCCGCCAGGGCGAGACGGCAGCGGCGCGCGAACTGCTCGATGCGCTGCTTTCCTCCGGTGAGGGGTTTGCCCAGCGCCAGGCGGCCCGGGCGCTGCGGGAGTCACTGGGGGACTGAGCGTCGTTCCCTTCCCGGCGATTACCGCTGTCTCAGCGCTGAAGCCAGCTCTGGCGGAGCGGCCCCGCTTCTTGTCAGCAATTTTTACATCATGGAAGGGGACGGAGTGGTGCGGGACGCAGCCCGGCCACCTGGCGGCGGGCGCGGCAAGCGTGGATATTTCCCTATCACATTGAATGAATGGGAGCTTTCCTGTTTCCCGGGTGTCGGCGGGTGTTCCGCCAGAAGGCGATTCTTCAGGTCGCGGGCATCGAGGCCGGTCGGACCGACAGGATTTTTTACACATCGGGCTGCAAAACCCCGAAGGCGGGGCCGACGGTGGCTACTGACAGTGTTTTTCTTGCTCGATGCCCAATAAAATTACACGGAAAACAATTGGATAGATTGTCTAGGCTCTTCTTGGCACACTGTCTGCATAGTACAGGGCAACACGAAGAGAATCGTGCAGAGATTGACCCGAGAAGGAACCGGTCACTTTACGAGTGACATCAGAAAAACACAGACGAGTCGGAGAACTGCGATGAAAACGTTCAAGAAAACCCTTCTGGCATGCTCGGTCGCCGCCGGCGTCGCAATGAGTGGCGCGGCTACCGCCGGCCTGATCAACAGCGGCATCAGCATCCATGTGGCCCAGATCTTCGAATACGCCTCGACCGATTTCAACGGCAACGGCGTGATCGACCAGGTCGGTGAGGTGCTGGGTGGCATCGGTAACGTCCAGTCCATTACCAACAGCGACGGCAGCCAGATCTACTGGCAGTCCGGCGACAAGGGGCAGGAGCTGACCTTCAGGTTCGACGGCTACACCGCCAGTGCGATCTCTCCCAGCCTGTTCGGTTTCGACATCACCTTCACCGGTGGCCAGGTGGATTTCTATCTGGACGACACCCCGGACTTTTCTGCCGCGGGCGGCCCGGTGCCTGCCACCATCGCCACCGCGACCGACGGTGCCTTCTACATGAGCCTGCTGGGCGCCACCGGCATCCTGGCTGATGGAGCCACCACCCTGTACTCCAGCCTGAACGCCCTGACCACGCCCTTCGTCGGCAGCGGCCACGGCTACCTGAACCTGGATCTGGCCAACCTTGGTCTGGCGGGTACGGCCTACGACACCAACGGCCTGACCGGTGCCCTGGGCGAGGCCAACGACTTCCTGCTGGAAAGCAGCTTCAATGCCACCGAGGGCAGCAATGCCGGTTGGCCGGCAGGTGGTACCGCGAGCCTCACCGGCGCTGTGCCGGAACCGGCTTCCCTGGCGCTGGTTGGCGCCGGCCTGCTGGGCTTCGGCGTGGCACGCCGGGGCAGGAAGGCGGCCAAGTAGGCTGAGCGGGTTCTCCGTATGAAGGTAGACGGAGGTCGGCTCCGCTAAGAAGATGCCCGACCCCTGGCTGCCTTGACTTGAGCCCCCTGTGATTCGCTCACAGGGGGTTTTTTCTTGTCCGGGTTAACACCACGCCAATCGCGGCCTGGAGGCCGCTCCTACGGGGCATGGCGGCACCATGGTAGGAGCGGCCTCCAGGCCGCGATCCCCGGCGGGTCCGGACACGCCTGGACTTGCGCTTTACTCAAGGAATGTCTGATCAAATCTGGATATAAGCCGCCAAGGCTCAAGGGTTCCAACAACGCTTCATGAATTCGATTAACCCGGCATATTCAGTTGCCGGGTCACTAACCCGGATATTGCACCAAGGCGGCGTGCATGAATGGGGTTCGTGCTGTAATACAGGGACGATATGGCCATGAAAGACCCCATGGGCGGGTTACGGTTTGTGCCTATTCGATGTCAGGCCGACTCTGGCCGCGCATCCTGGGTGATCCTCCTCAAGCCATAGCAACGGCTATGACTTTTCGGACGATCACCCAGGCTGCCTTGCCAGCCTCGCCCTGAGCATCGAATTCTTGGTGCAATATGCGGGCTAGCGGGGCAGGACGCGGTGCAGGATCAGCTTCTTCAGTTTCTGCAGGGGGCTGTTCATGCCCAGAGGGTAGTGGCGGTGGCGGAAACGTTGCAACAGCGCGTCGTACTGGATGACATGGGGCACGGCATAGAGGGGACGTTTGCCGGTGAGCAGGTTGGTGACCTGGGTGGCGATGACGCCGGCGATCATGAAGGGGGCGGCACCCACCGAGGGCAGCCGCTGGTTTCCCAGCTCGGCCCTGCGGCTGTCGAGGTATTTCAGCATGTAGGGTTTGGGGGCGATGCCGGCAATCAGCGAGACGGTCAGCTCGCGCTGGGACATGCCGGGGCGAAAACCGAAGTATTCCTCGAAACTCATGCCACGAGGATCGAAGATCAGCAGGGTGAAGCCGAAGCCGAGCGGCGGTGCGGTGAGGACCCAGAGGTCGCGCCTGCGGGCCTCGGCATAGAGCAGGAAGCGTTCCTCGAAGCAGTAGAAGTCCAGCGAATCCACCACGATATCCACCCCATCCAGAAACTCGCCGATCGTTTCCGGGGAGATACCGGTGTCCAGGCAACGGATGTCTGCCTCGGGGTTGATGCCATGGATGATGTCGCGGGCCACACGGGTCTTGGCCTGGCCGAGGGTGGCCATGGTTGCCCCCAGCTGGCGGTTGAAATTGGCCAGTTCGTAGGTGTCGGGGTCGGCCAGCGTGAAGTTGCCGATGCCCATACGCGCCAGGGCGTGGGCCTGGGCGCCACCGGTACCGCCCAGGCCGGCGATGGCCACCCGTGCCTTGCGCAGCCGCTGCTGTTCATCCTCGCTGAGGAAACCGAGATTGCGCTGGAAGGCGCAGTGGTAGTCGAAGTCCGCGCTCATATCGGTTCAGCGGACTACTTGGTGCCCACCACCACGCCGTGGTCGAGCGGCATGCCGGCTATGCGCTCGATGCGTTCGAAGCCCGCCTTGCGGAAGCAGTCCTCGTAGTCCTTCCAGGCGTAGAGCATGCCCTCGCCGGTGGCGATGGCGAGGAAGTAGGGCGAGCCCAGGGCCGTGCTGAGTGGACCGCTGTCGTCGTCGTCACCCATCATGCCGAAGACCAGTACCGAGCCGCCGGGCTGCAGTGCCTGATGGGATTTCTCCAGCAGTCGGGTGTTCTTCTCCAGGCTCCAGATGGTGAAGATGTGCGAGAAGAGGATGGCGTCCACGCCTTCGGGGAAGGGGTCCTCGAACATGTCTCCGGGGTGGGTGTCGATCCGGTCCTGCAGGCCGGCCGCGGCGATCTTGCGCGTGGCGATTTCGCAGACCGAGGCCGAGTCGAATACCGTCAGCTGCAGCTGTGGATACTTGCGGGCCAGGGTGATGGCGTTGGTGCCGTCGCCACCGCCGACGTCGACCAGATGACGGAAGCGGCTGAAGTCCATGTGTTCCAGCAGGTGCTGGTTGGCCTGGGCCGACAACGCACTCATGGCGTCCTGGAAGACGCGCTCCAGTTCGGGATGCACGCTGAGCCGCTGGTAGAGGGTGTTGCCGGGCCCGGGAAAGCGCTCCAGTCCGGTATTGGCGCCCTCGCGCAGGGCGCGGCTGAAGTCTTCCAGGCCAGGATAGACGATGTGCCGCTGCCAGCCGAGGATGGGTGTGGCGCTGCCTTCGCCGACCAGCATCTTCTCGGTCAGGGCGGCATTGCGGTAACCTCCGTCCTGCTTCTCGATGAGTTTGAGGGCGGTGAGGCCGATGAGCAGGATGCGGGCCGGTTGCGGGGCCAGGCCGAGGGCCTCCTCGATGGCCGCCCGGTCGGCTCCGGGGGTGCGTGAGAGGTGCTCGAACAGGCCCAGTTCCACACCGGCCCAGAGCAGCTGGAAGGCGGTATGGCCGCCGGCGATCAGGATCAGCTGTTCCATGGTCAGCGGCTTGTCGGAGGTGGCGTGCTGCATGATGTCGTTCCTTGGCTGAATTCGCATCGGTCGGCCCCTTGATCGGGCCCCCTCGCGTTGTGCTGTGCTATGTTGTGCCTGTATTGCCCGCGTTCCCCTGTTGGGCTCGCGGCAAGGACGAAGCGGTCTCGGTCAGGTGTCGGCCCGCAGTGGTCGGTTCTTGAGGGCTGGACATGCCGGCCCTGGCAGCGCTGCCGGCGACTGCCTGCAGTCTAGTCGTGACGCCCGACTATTGCCATGTTTGCCGGCGTGACAGGAGATGATGTCTTGAGTGTGCCGCCCATTGTCGATTACCTGGTCCGGGCAGGGCACGCTGCGCCTTCGGCGGACAACGCACAGCCCTGGCGTTTCGATTGGGATGGCCGGCTGTTGCGTGTCTCGGTCGAAGCGGCGCGGCTCGATCCCCGGGTGTTCGATCGCGACAGTCCGGCGGTGGGTATCACCCTGGGGGCCGTGGCCGAAAACATGCTGCAGGCAGCGGAGGCCGCTGGTCTCGAGCCCGAGCTGGAGTTGATGCCAGAGCAGATGGCCTTCCAGCTGCTGCTTCCTCCCTCGCTGCTCGAGGCCGCGCCGCCGGCTGAGCTGCCCCGGGCGCTGCAGGCACGCCACACCAACCGTCTTCCCTTTCTTCCTGATCCTCTGCCCCAGGCAATGGCGGAGGGACTTGCCAGGTCGAGTGAGGGGTCGGCGCGGCCGCTGCTGGTGACCGAGGCGGCCAGCCTCCGCCGGCTGGCCCAGCTGGTGGAGCAGGCCTCCCGGCTGCGTTTTCAGACCCGCCACATCCATGAGTGGTTCGCCCGTTCGCTGCGTTTCGCTCCCGAGCAGGTGGCGGCCGGCGACGGTCTGGATGTCGCCACCTTCGATCTGCCGCCGGGGGGGCGTCTGCTGTTGCGGCTGGTTTCTGACTGGCGGCGCATGGTTTTCCTCAACCGCTTCGGATTTCACCGCCTGTTCGCTGCCATCGAGGCCCAGCCTGTCAGGAAGGCGCCGGCGGTGCTGTTGATCAGCGCCGCCGCAGGGCGTCAGGCCAGTTTCGATGCCGGGCGCCTGATGGAACGGATCTGGCTGGATCTCAACCGCCAGGGGATCGCCGTTCAACCCTATTACGTTCTCCCCGATCAGCTCGATCGCCTCCGGCGTGGGGCGTTGGACGCGCCGCACCGCCAGCGGATGCTGGCCGTCGAGGCCGAACTGCAGCGCTGCGTCCGGCTGGAAGGCCGCAAGCTGTTGATGATGTTGAGGATTGGCCGCCCCCGCTGCCAGGCGGTGCGTGCCCGTCGCCTGCCGCTGGAGGTGGTGTTCAAGGGGAAGGACTCGACTTGACGTCCATATATTGGGCGTGTTTACAATCGCGCCCACTACATTTTGTACGCTCAGCCGGTCTTTACCTCGTGCGCCGGATCCTTGCGGATGTGTGACCGCTGTAACATTTCTGATTCCAGGGCTGTGCTCTAATCCCCGTCTGAATCTTGGGAGGTGTCCCGGACATGCAGGATCTACAGGCGCTTTTCTTGCGCCACTTCGAGGTGGTGCAGGCAAACGAGGGGCCGCTGCTGGAACAGGCCCACGCCCTGCGTTACCAGGTGTATTGCCTCGAGACCGGTTTCGAGTCGGCGGAGCGTTTCTCCAGTCCGCATGAGAGGGACGAATACGACGAACGTGCCGTTCACAGCCTGATTCGCTGGCGGGACAGCGGTGAGGCCCATGCCACGGTGCGGCTGGTGCTGTGTGACGAGGCGGATCCGTCCCGGCCCTTTCCCCTCGAAGCCCACTGCCCCGGTGTCCTGCCGTCGGTCGGTTCCCGCTTCGGCGGCGTGCCACGCGACACCTTTGCCGAGATCTCCCGCTTTGCCGTGTCGCGCCAGGCCCTGGCCCGCTCCGTGGCCCTTTCCCGGCTGGAGGGCATGGCCGCTGCCCGTTTCATTCCCTACCTCACCTTGGGGCTGTTCCGGGCCATCGTGCAGATGAGCGTCGAACGGTGCATCAGCCACTGGTATGCGGTCATGGAACCATCCCTGCTGCGCCTGCTGACCCGCTTCGGTATCGTTTTCCAGCCCCTCGGTGGGCTGGTCGACTACCATGGCCTGCGCCAGCCCTGTGTGGCCTCCATCGACGAGGTCCTGGCCGGCATCTACTTCAAGCGTCGCGACGTCTGGATGCTGATTACCGACGGCGGTCGTTACTGGAGCCGTCCGTGGATGGACGAGGCTCCGCGCCTGCAGGTGCGTCACACCGGCTGATCGGCCACTGCCGGAGGGGGGGACGGCCTGCCGGCCCGGGCAATTACCTGAAATGTGAACTGCCGCACTCATCTTTTACGCCCTCCGGCCGCTAGTCAGGGGGAAGCTTCCCAATCCAGCATTTTCTGGCGGCTGATTCGAGTGGTGTGATGAAACAGGATCTGGTCCAGGCCTTCAATCGACATTTCCGGGTGGAAACCCACGACAGCCCGTATCTGCGGGATGCCTGCTACAGCCTGCGCTATCAGGTCTATTGCCTGGAGACGGGGTACGAGGATGCGGCGGCCTTTCCGGATGGCCGTGAAACCGATCGCTTCGATGGGCGTGCGGCCCATGCCCTGGTCTACCACCGGCCGACGGGGCAGGCGGCGGCGACGGTGCGCCTGGTCTTGCCCGATCCAGGGGATTCGAGCCGGCCGTTCCCCATTGAACTGCACTGTGCGGCATCCCTGCAGGCCGCCGCTTTCGACATGGCAGGCCTGCCCCGGGACCGAGTTGCGGAGATCTCCCGCTTTGCCGTATCCAAATCCTTCAAGCGCCGTGCCGGCGAGGCCGGAACGCTTGCCGGTGCCGCCCTCGGCGGATCCGCCTCGCGCCCGAGTGTCGACGCGCGTGCCTTCCCGCATCTCACCCTGGGGTTGTTCCAGGCCATCGTCGCCATGAGTGCCGAACATGGCATCACCCACTGGTATGCGGTCATGGAGCCTTCCCTGCTGCGTCTGTTGACCCGCTTTGGCATCGTCTTCCGGCCGATCGGCGAGTTGAGCGACTATCATGGCTTGCGGCAGCCCTGCATGGGAGTGGTCGACGAGGTGCTGGAGGGCATCTGGAGGAAAAGGCGCGATGTCTGGACGCTGATCACCGAGAACGGACGGACCTGGCCGGCACCCGAGATGCCCTTTCCGAGTCTCCACGTGGCTTCCCCCTAGCCCGCATATTGCACCAAGGATTCGCCCTGAAACTCGAATCCTTGGTGCAATATCAGGACTAGGTTTCCGCCGGTGCTCGATGGCCTTGCCGGCGTCCGGAACTCTGTCTTGCAATATCACTTCCACGATACTTTATAAATATATTTTATGGATTGGTGTTCCACCTCAGTAGAGGGACGGAAGCCAAATTTTCCCTAAGGCGGCGCAGTATGGCCTGAGTGAAGGCGTGAAATTGCCGCCCACAGGTGGAAGCCGGCATCGGCTGGCAGCCGTGTAGGAAAATTCGTACATACATGAGTTAAGGAAGGGCATATAGTAGCTGCACTAATTATCGGATAATCTTGTGAAGGGCCGGAATTTGGCCCGGGTCGACGGTTCGTTTCGAAGAAGATACTCTCGAGCCGTGTTTGTTGGACGTCAATTCCGGGGGGAGCAATCAGTGAACACACGCCTGTCAAATCTGCGAAGCCACACATTCTGGATCCTGCTGCTGGCCTTGGGTCTGCTGGCCGGTTGCAGCAGCACCCGCTATCCGGCCGCTCCGGCGGTGTCGGGTGAGGTCGAGTCTCCGCCCTATGTCATCGGTCCCGGTGACAGCGTGAACATCTTTGTCTGGCGTAACGAGGAGCTGTCCAGCAGCGTGCCGGTCCGTCCCGACGGCCGCATCACCACGCCTCTGGTCGAGGATCTGCAGGCGGCCGGGAAGACCCCTTCCCAGCTGGCCCGCGACATGGAGAAGGCACTCAGCACCTACGTCAAGAATCCGGTCGTGACCGTCATCGTCACCGGTTTTCAGGGTCCTTACGAGAAGCAGATCCGGGTACTGGGGCAGGCCGCCCAGCCGAGCGCTCTGCCATATCGTGACAAGATGACCCTGCTCGACGTGATGATCGCCGTTGGCGGCCTGACCGATTTCGCTGCCGGCAACCGTGCTGTCGTGGTGCGCCGTCAGGGAGACGAGGTCAAACAGTACCAGGTGCGAATCGATGATCTGATCAATGGCGGTGATATCTCCGCCAATTTCGCCATGATGCCGGGTGATATCCTGATCATTCCGGAAGCCTGGTTCTGAGTGACGACCGCGTTGCTCGATTGAGGGGGTAGGGGACTTGTACGAGTTGATCGACCAGCTCCTGCGCCATCTGCGTGGGATCTGGCGCTACAGATGGCATATGATCCTGACCGCCTGGGCAGTCAGTCTGGGCGGCTGGGCCTTCGTCTACAGCCTGCCCGACCAATACCAGGCGACGGCCATGGTGCATGTGGATACGCAGACGGTGCTGCGTCCCCTGTTGCGTGGTCTGGCGGTGAACTTCAATGCCACCCAGCGGATCGGGATGATGACCCGTACCCTGATCACCCGTCCCAACCTGGAGAAGCTGGCACGGATGACCGACCTGGATCTGCAGGCCGGCACGCCGGAACAGATGGAGGATCTGCTGGATTCGCTGGCCCGGCGCATCAAGCTGCATTCCACCAAGCGCGAAAACCTCTATACCATCTCCTTTACCGATCCCGACCGCAAGCTGGCCAAACGCGTCGTGCAGTCGCTGCTGACCATTTTCGTGGAAAGCAGTCTGGGCCAATCCCGCGAGGACACGGATACGGCGCAGCAGTTCCTGGCCCAGCAGATCAGCCAGTACGAGAAGAAACTGAACGAGGCGGAGGCCCGGCTGGCCGATTTCAAGCGGCGCCATGTGGGGATGATGCCGGGCGAGGGCAGAGACTACTATGCCCGGTTGCAGAACGCCCAGAGCGAACTCGATGCTGCCCGGCTCCAGCTGCGCGAACTGGAGAATCGCAGGGCGGCCCAGCTGCGGCAGATGGAGGATCTTGAGGACGAGGAGAGCACGCTTGGCATCTATTCCGACAGCGGCGGCGCAACCAGTGCCATCGATGCCAGGATCCAGTCGCTGCAGTCCCGCCTCGATGAACTGCTGCTCAAGTTTACCGACAGGCATCCGGATGTCATCGAACTGCGGCGCCTGATCGAGACCCTTGAAACGCAGCGCCAGGAGGAGGCGGAAGCCATGCCGGCAGAGGCGACCCAGAGTGGCAATCCCCTCTACCAGCAGATGCAGATGATGCTGACCGAGACCACCGCCCAGATTGCATCGATGCGGGCCCGGGTCGCCGAGTACGAGTCCCGGGTCAAGAAGCTGCAGGAGCTGGTCGATACCGTCCCCCGTGTCGAGGCCGAACTGCAACGCCTGAACCGCGATTATGCGGTGCACAAGAAGAACTATGAACAGCTACTGGCCCGGCGTGAGCAGGCGAACATCTCCGAGCAGGCCGAGATCTCGGCAGACGATGTGAAGTTCCGGGTGGTCGAGCCGCCGCGAGTGCCCTTGACCCCGTCCGGACCCAACCGCCCCCTGCTGATGAGTATCGTCATGCTGGTGGGGCTCGGATCGGGGGTGTTCCTGGCCTATCTGCTGTACCAGATGCGCCCGACCTTTGATGACCCCAAGGTCATGAAGCAGGTCACGGGGCTGCCGGTATTCGGCACCGTGTCCATGGTCTACACCGACGAGATCCTCAGAAAGAGGCGTCTGGCCATGCTCAGTTTTAGTATCGTCGGTATCGGTTTGTTGCTGTTCTATGCTGGCGTGATGGTGGCCGACGGCCTGGATCTGAATCTTGCACACGGCCTGCGTGGCCTATTGAAGGATATTGGTTGACCGGCCTATGGATACCATAGAAAAAGCGGTAAAGAAGCTTGAGGAGGATCGGTCGCAGGCGGTCATTCCCGATGATACCAGCGTCGGGGAGACTCCATCAGCCCTGGAGACGGAGAGTCCTGCCGGGGTGGTGGAGGCTGCAGCAGCCCCGTCGAGCCCGGGCAGTGATCGGCGCATCACCCTCGACCTGAGCCGCCTGCAGGCAGGCAGCATCGTCGATCCAAGCTCGGAGCAGAAGGACTTCCTCGCCGAGGAATTCCGCCGAATCAAACAGCCGTTGCTCAAGCATGCCAGGGGACAGGGTGCATCGCAGGTGCAACATGCCAACCTGATCATGGTGACCAGCTCGATTGCCGGGGAGGGCAAGACCTTTACCTCCATCAATCTCGCGCTCAGCATCGCCATGGAACGTGACAAGACGGTGTTGCTGGTGGATGCCGACGTGGCCAAGCCGGAGGTCACCAAGCGGCTCGGCATTCAGGCCGAGAAAGGGCTGAGTGATGTCCTCCTGGATGATGATGTCTGGTTGAACGACGTGCTGATCCGCACCGATATCCCCAATCTGTCCATCCTGCCCGCGGGTCGACAGCACCCTCATGCTACCGAGTTGCTTGCCAGTCACCGCATGAGTTCACTGGCTGATGAGATGTCGACCCGTTATGCGGATCGCATCATCATCTTCGACACGCCTCCCCTGCTGCTGACGTCAGAGGCCCGCGTGCTGGCCGGTCTGATGGGGCAGATCCTGGTGGTGGTCGAGGAATCGAGAACACCGCAGCCGGTTTTGCAGGAGGCGCTTGGCATGCTGGAGGGGGTCGAGATCGTGGGTCTGGTACTGAACAAGACGCATCATCAGGCCGGAGGAGAGTATTACGGCTATGGTTATGGCTATGGCTATGGCAAATAACGGCAAGCCGCTGCGGCGGATCTGTATGGCACTGCGGTTGGGGCTGCTGGCCTTGTCGGCACAGGCGATGAGCGGTGCCGTCCATGCAGAGAACTGGCAGATCGAACCACGGCTCAGCGTGGCCGAGACCTATACCGACAATGTCGGCAGGGAGCCCTCGGGGCAGGAGAACGACGATCTGATCACCCAGTTGATTCCCGGGGTGCACATCAACAAGGCCGGTGGGCGGCTGCGGGTCATCGGCGACTACCAGGCACAGGCCCTGCTCTTCGCCAACGATGGTGATCGCAACAGCGTCTATCATCGCCTCAATGCCAAGGCCGATGCCGATATTGTCGAGGACTGGCTGTTCTTCGATCTCGGGGCCTCCATCTCGCAGGCCATCATCGATGCCGAGCAGCGGCTGTTGCTCGACAATTTCAGCGGCAAGTCCAATCGCGGCAATGTGGTGACCCTTGCTGCCAGTCCCTATCTGAAGCACGATTTCGGCGGTATCGTGGCGGTCGATCTGCGTTATGCCTTCCAGAAGACCAGGTTCAGCCGTGGTGCCAAGGACAGCCGGATCGACAAGCTGACTGCGCAGCTCGGCAATGGCCGGCGCCTCTCGCCCCTGCGTTGGGGAATAAACTACCGGAAGGAAGATGTCGACCGAGATACCCTGGTCGACCCCAGCTTCGAGAGTCTGCAGGGCGATGTCAGTTATCTGCTCGGCCGCGGTTTCTCCCTGCTGGCGAGGGCCGGCCGGGAAGACAATGCCTTCAATAGCCGGCGCTCCGTGACCAACGGCTCCTACTGGTCGGCAGGCCTGGGCTGGGCGAACCGCTTCCTGTCGCTGCAGGCCATGAAAGGCAACAACTACCAGAGTGTCGCTCTCGGCTTGACGCCTTCCGTGCGCACTTCACTCAACATTTCCTTCAGGGACCGCAGTGTGGGTGTCAACCCAGGCACCGTCTGGTCGGGCAATTTCCAGCACCGGACACGACGTTCGAACTGGTCGGCACGCTACTTCGAGGACACCATCACTGTGCAGCAGATTCAACTGGAATCAGCCAATGCAGCCATACTCTCCATGACCCTGCAGGATGTAATCGACCTGGAACAGGGCATCCTGGCCGGTGGCGGCTTGCCTTTCTATGACGAGAACCTGAATCTGTTCTCGCTGACGGATTCGGTTATCGAGCGCAAGCGCGGTTCGGCCTCAGTGTCATACCGGCTGGCGCGGACCACCTTCAGTCTCTCGGCCTATGACGAGGAGCGCGATCTGCTGGCGAGCGGCGAACAGCAGAAGGCGCGTGGGGGCGTGGCTGCGGTGCGCTGGCGCTACGGTGCGCGGACCTCGACCCTGCTGCGTTATGGCCGGCAGAATGCCGATTTTCTTCCCTCGGGCACGGCGAATGACCTCAGTTACTGGCTGCTGACCCTGACCTACCAGCTGGGTGCCAAGGCAACCGGTTCGGTCGAGTTCAGGACCACGGAGCAGGATTCCTCCAACCTGTCGAACAATTACGACGAAAATCGTCTCACTTTACGATTGCAGGTGACGTTCTGATGTATGAGCGTTTCTATAACCTGAAGGCCAAACCCTTCCGCCTCAGTCCGGACCCCCGTTTCCTCTACCAGAGCAAGGGACACGCCAAGGCGCTGGCCTATCTGCGCTATGGCCTGCAGCTCGGAGAGGGGTTCATCATCATTACGGGAGAGATCGGTGCCGGCAAGACCACCCTGGCACGCACCCTTCTCGAGAGCCTGCAGTCCGAGAACATCGTTGCCGGTCAGCTGGTGACCACCCAGCTGCAGTCCGACGAGCTGCTGCGTGCCGTTTGCAGCACCTTCGGTCTCCAGGCGCAGGGTGTGCCCAAGGCCCAGTTGCTGAAGAACCTCGAAGTCTTCCTCATGGCCCGTGCCCGCGAGGGGCGGCGGGTGCTGCTGGTGGTCGACGAGGCGCAGAATCTGCCAGCCGAGTCCCTGGAAGAGCTGCGCATGCTCTCCAACTACCAGGTGGGTGAGAAGGCGCTGATGCAGAGTTTCCTGCTTGGCCAGGGCGAATTCCAGGCCACCGTGCAGATGGAAGGCATGGAACAGTTCCGCCAGCGGGTGATTGCCTCCTATCATCTGGGCCCCATGGACCGCGAGGAGACCCAGCACTACATCGAGCACCGCCTGACGCTGGTCAACTGGAAGAACGACCCGGCCATCGACAATGAGGCCTATGACGCCATCTATGAACACACCGGCGGCATCCCTCGGCGCATCAATACGCTCTGTGACCGATTATTCCTCTACGGCTGTCTCGAGGAGACCCACCAGATCACTGGTGAGACGGTGCGCTTCGTGGTCGATGAGCAGCAGCAGGAGATATCCAAGGTACAGGCCTCGGTAGCCAGGTCACGCCCCCAGACAGAGGCGCCCGGTGACGGGCAGATCCATCTGGCCAGCCCCAGCAATACGGTAACCGATGCGGAACGGCGTCTCATTGCCCTGGAGAAGAAGGTCGAGGCGCTGGAGGAACGGGTGAGAAAGGATCGTGATCGGATTCAGAAACTGATCATGATGGCCGTTCTATCGGGTGACGACGTGGACTTTCCGCAGGCCCTGGAGTCGCTGCGCAAGGCAGATTGACCGGGTTATTCTTCCGCATCCACAGTTTGGGACAAGATGCCAATGGGGCAAGAGAGCAGGCTGACCGTTCTCTGTGTGGTTGGGGCGCGCCCCAACTTCATGAAGATCGCACCGCTGATACACGCCTTCCGTGATTCCGGGGGGGCAATCGACGCCCCGCTGGTGCACACCGGCCAGCACTACGATGCGGCCATGAAAGGTGCCTTCTTCGAACAGCTTGGCATCCCCGAGCCGGATGTCGATCTCGGTGTCGGATCGGCCAGCCATGCGGTGCAGACTGCCGAGATCATGCTGCGCTTCGAACCGGTGCTCGACGAGTTGCAGCCCGATGCGGTCCTGGTGGTGGGCGATGTGAACTCGACCATCGCCTGTGCCCTGGTGGCGGTGAAGAAGTCGGTTCCCGTTGTCCATGTCGAGGCCGGGCTGCGCAGCTATGACCGCGACATGCCCGAGGAGATCAATCGCGTCCTGACCGACCAGATCTCCGAGCTGCTGTTCATCACCGAACGCAGTGCCCGGGACAACCTGCAGCGTGAGGGTGTGGCGGTTGAGCGGGTGCATTTCGTCGGCAATGTGATGATCGATACCCTGCGTGCCAATCTTCCACGGGCCGTCGACCCGCGCGAGACCTTTGCCGCCGAGCCCATGGCAGAGCACCTGTTCGAGGCGGACAGGGGTTATGGACTGCTGACCCTGCACCGGCCCTCCAACGTGGACGATCCGCAGGTTTTGGCCGCCCTGCTGGACACCATTTCCGAACTCAGCCGGCAGATACCCCTGGTCTTTCCCCTGCATCCGCGCACCCGGGGCAAGATCGAGGCAGCGGGTCTGATGAGCCGGCTGCAGGCAGCGGATATCCTCCTCACCGAACCGCTTGGCTACCTGCAAATGCTGGGCGTCATGTCGAAGGCGCGGCTGGTGCTGACCGATTCCGGGGGGCTGCAGGAGGAGAGCACCGCACTCGGCATCCCCTGTGTGACCCTGCGCGAGAATACCGAGCGGCCGATCACCGTCGAGCAGGGGACGAACACCATCGTTGGCACCGACCCTGAACGGATCCGGCTCGTGGTCACGGACATACTGCAAAGCGGTGGCAAGGCCGGGCGCATTCCGGAGCTTTGGGATGGCCGGGCTGCGGAACGGATCCGTGACGTGTTGCTGACCTGGCGTGGCTGTTCATCCTCGGTTGCAGCGGTGGGCTGAAGCATGCCTGCAGACGCACCGCTCAATGCGATGACCGTCGATGTCGAGGACTACTTCCAGGTTTCCGCCTTCGAACGGCATATCGCACCGGAAAGCTGGGACCGCCTGCCGTTGCGGGTGGATCAGAACATGAATCGCATCCTGGAACTCTTCTCCCGGCATGGTATCAAGGCCACCTTCTTCACCCTGGGCTGGGTTGCCGAGCGCCTGCCGGCGCTGGTCAGGCGACTGGTCGAGGAAGGGCACGAGCTGGCCAGTCATGGCTATGCGCATCAGCGGGTGACGAACCTCACGCCTCGCCAGTTCCGGCAGGACGTACAGCGCAGCAAGGCCCTGCTGGAGGACGTGGCCGGTGTCGAGGTGAAGGGTTACCGCGCTCCCAGCTATTCCATCGGTGCCGGCAATCTGTGGGCGCTGGATGTCCTCGAGGAGGCGGGCTTCCATTACAGTTCCAGCATCTATCCCATTCATCACGATCTGTATGGCATGCCAGAGGCGCCGCGCTTTGCCTTTCACATGGACGGGCGACGCCTGCTGGAGATTCCGGTCACCACCTTCCAGCTGGGCGGGCACAAGCTGCCCTGTGGTGGTGGCGGCTATTTCCGCCTGCTGCCCTATCCGCTGTCACGCTGGGCCATGCGCCGTGTCAACCATGCCGACCGCCAGTCCTGCATCTTCTATTTCCATCCCTGGGAGATCGATCCGCAACAACCGAGGCAGCGGAACATCGGTTTGAAGACCCGCTTGCGGCACTACCTCAACCTGGGACGCATGGAACGGCGCATCGAGCGCCTGCTGGGTGACTTTTCCTGGGGGCGTGTGGACAGCATCTTTCTGCAAGGGGAGGACTATCCGGTATGGCATCGGTCCTAGCCGGGCAGTCGCTGGTGCAGGACAAGGGGGTGCTGCGCCTGCACGGTCTCGAGCGGCTGGATCATGCCCGCTGGGATGCCTTCGTGACGGCTTGTGCAGAGGCCAGTTTCTTCCATCTGGCCGGCTGGCAGCAGGTGCTCGAACGGGCCTTCGGCCATCGGACACATTATCTCTACGCCGAGCGGGGGGGCGAGATCGTTGCCGTGCTGCCGCTGGCCGAGATTCGCAGCCTGCTGTTCGGACACGCCCTGATCAGTACCCCGTTCTGTGTCTACGGCGGTGTCGCCGGCGAGGATTCCGAGGCACGCGAGGCCCTCATCGAGGCGGCCTGTGAGCGGGCGCGGGAACTGGGTGTCGACTATCTGGAGATGCGCAACCGCAGACCCGTCTGTCCGGACTGGCCGCGCAAGGATCTGTATGTCACCTTCCGGCGGGAGATCAGCCCGGACCCGGAAGAGAATCTGAAGGCCATCCCCCGCAAGCAGCGCGCGATGGTGCGCAAGGGCATCAAGGCGGGGTTGGTAGGCGAGCTTGGCTGCGACATCGATGCCCTCTATCAGGTCTATTCGGAGAGTGTGCGCAATCTGGGCACGCCGGTGTTCGCCAAGCGCTATCTGCACATTCTGAAAGAGGTGTTCGGCGAGGACTGCAATGTGCTCACGGTACAGCATGAGGGGCGGTTGCTGGCCGGGGTGATGAACTTCTATTTCCGTGACGAGGTGCTGCCGTATTACGGCGGCGGCACCAGCGAGGCGCGACGCTTCAAGGCCAACGACTTCATGTACTGGGAGCTGATGCGGCGAAGCGCCGAGCGGGGTATCCGGGTCTTCGACTACGGCCGCAGCAAGAAGGAGACAGGATCCTATGCCTTCAAGAAGAACTGGGGTTTCGAACCGGAAGCCTTGAGCTACGAATACTATCTGGTTAAGGCGCGTCGCATGCCGGATCTCAGTCCCAAGAATCCCAAGTACCGGCTGTTCATCCGCGCCTGGCAACGGCTGCCGGTCGGGGTGGCGCAGCGGCTGGGCCCCTTTCTGGCCAGGTATCTGGGCTGAGCGATGAAAGACCTGCTGTTCCTTGCACACCGGATTCCCTATCCCCCCAACAAGGGAGACAAGATACGTTCGTATCACATCCTGCGTTACCTGGCGGAGCGTTTCCGTGTGCATCTGGGTGCCTTTGTCGACGACAGTCATGACTGGCGCTATGCAGACAGGCTCCAGGCCTGGTGCGCAGAGACCTGTCTGTTGCCGCTGAATCCGCGCCGCTCGAGGCTGCGCAGTCTCTCCGGACTGATCGCCGGGGAGGCCCTGAGCCTGCCCTATTACCGGGATGCCGCGCTCGCCCGATGGGTCGATGGACTCTGCAGCCGCCACGACATCAGTCACGTGTTCGTCTTTTCCTCGCCCATGGCCCAGTATGTGCTTGACCGGCGTTTTGCCACGGCCCGGCGGGTGATCGATTTCGTCGATGTCGATTCCGACAAGTGGCGTCAGTATGCGCAGAGCAAACCCTGGCCGCTGTCCTGGGTCTACCGTCGCGAGGCCGAGCGTCTGGCGGCCTTCGAGTGCCGGGCTGCCCAAGTCGCCGATGTGTCGCTGTTCGTCTCTGCTCGCGAGGCCGGGCTGTTCCGCGAACTCTGTCCGGACGTGGGCCGCGTCGATCACTTCGACAACGGCGTGGACTGGCGCTATTTCTCACCCATCCCCGAGTCCGACAACCCCTATGCCGAGCACAGCCGGCCCATCGTCTTCACCGGGGCCATGGACTATTGGGCGAATGTCGATGCGGTCAGCTGGTTCGCGCGGGAGGTCTTCCCGCGCATCCGCGAACTGCAACCCTTCGCTGAATTCGTCATCGTCGGCTCTCGCCCGGGCGACGAGGTGCGGCGCCTGGAGAAGCAACCGGGGGTGCGGGTCACGGGTTCGGTGGAGGACGTGCGCCCCTATCTGGAACATGCCTACCTTTCGGTTGCGCCGCTGCGCATCGCTCGCGGCGTGCAGAACAAGGTGCTGGAGGCGATGGCCATGGCCAAGCCGGTGGTCGCCACGCGTGCCGCCCTGGACGGCATCCACTACCCGGTGGGTCAGGACCTCCGCCTTGCCGAGGAGCCGGCCGACATGGCACGCGAGATCCTCGGCCTGCTGGAGAGGCGAACCGCCGCGCCCACCGCCCGCGACTGGGTACGGCGCCGTTACGACTGGAATCTCAATCTGCAGCGCTTGATGGCGGTGCTGGATCCCCCCGCCGGTGGCCGGCCCCGCGCCTGTCTGGAGGAGGATGAGGGATGAGTGGCCAGCCGCAGTCGAGTGCCACGCTGAATGCGGCCCCGGGCACGGTGACGCCCGGACTGGCCTATGCCGCCTGTATTGCCGGCCTGTTGCTCCTGGCAGGCGCCTATTGGCAGACCATCGACTCGATGGTCGCCATCTGGTCGCGTTCCGAGACCTTCGCCCATGGCTATCTGGTCCTGCCGGTCAGTCTCTATCTGGTCTGGCGCAAGCGCCAACTGCTGCAGGGTCTGGTCCCACGGCCGGCGCCCGGTGGATTGCTGTTGCTGCTGCTGTCCGGTGCCGTCTGGCTGCTGGCCCAGATTGCCGAGGTCAACGTGGTGCAACAGCTGGCCTTCGTCGCCATGGTCCCGGCGACGGTCATCACTGTGCTCGGCTGGCGAATCGCCCGGGCCATCGCCTTTCCGCTGCTGTTCCTGTTTTTCGCCGTGCCCATGGGGGAGGGACTGATCACGCCGCTGATGGACTTCACGGCCGGCTTCACGGTGACGCTGATCCGGCTTTCCGGCATACCGGTCTATGTCGAGGGCACCTTCTTCAGCATTCCCAGCGGTGACTGGTCTGTGGTCGAGGGTTGCAGCGGTATCCGCTACCTGATCGCCTCGGTCACCATGGGTACCCTCTATGCCTACCTGAGTTACCGCCGCTGGCTGAAGCGGCTGCTGTTCGTGGCCTTTTCCATCGTCCTGCCGATCATCGCCAATGGGCTGCGGGCCTACATGATCGTCATGATCGCCCATCTCAGCGACATGAAGCTGGCGCTGGGGGTTGACCACCTGATCTATGGCTGGGTGTTCTTCGGCCTGGTGATGCTGTTCATGTTCTGGGTGGGCGGCTTCTGGCAGGATCCGGATCCCGACGAGGCCGGGGCGGAGCGGACAGCACCTTCGGCGGCGAGGGTCGGGGTGCTGCCGTTGTGGGGCAGCGTGCTGGCCGCGCTGCTGTCAGCCGTCGTCTGGCCGGCCGCGGCCGCCCGCCTCGAGGCCCAGCCAGCGGCGCCTTTGGCCCGGCTGCAGATGCCGATGCCGGTGGCGCAGGCCGGCTGGCAGGAGATCGAGGCCTTCACCGACTGGCGGCCGCACTACCGTGGCATGGACCAGCAGCAGCTTCGGTTCTACGGCCGGGGAGATGAGCGGGTCGGGCTCTATCTGGCCTATTACGTCAATCAGCGGCAGGACGCCGAGCTGGTCAATTCGCGGAACCTGATGATCCCCCAGAAACATCCGGTATGGCAGAACGTCGGCGAGGCGCGGATCCCGCGCGAGGTCCCGCCTTCGCCGGTGTATCGCAGCATCCTGCGCTCGGCCGGCCAGCGGCTGTTCATCTATCACTGGTACTGGATCGACGGGCGTTTCACCGCCAACCCCTACCTGGGCAAGTTGCTGGAGGCAAAGAACCGCCTGCTGCACCGGCGGCGGCCGTCGATCGGCATCGTCGTGTTCACGGACAGCTTCGAACAGGAAGGCAGGGCACAGCAGGTTCTGGAGGACTTCCTTCACGACATGCTGCCGGCCCTTCGTGACAGCCTGCGGGGGGCCGATGCCCGGGTGCAGGAACTCGCCGGGTGAACATCGAACCCGCCTCCCCGCCGCTGATCGCGCATGTGATCTACCGCCTCGACGTCGGTGGCCTGGAGAACGGTCTGGTCAACATCATCAACCGCATGCCGGCGGAGCGCTATCGGCATCTGATCATCAGTCTGACCGAGGTCACCGATTTCCGGCGTCGCATCCAGCGGCCGGACGTCGGCATCCTGGCCCTGCACAAGCGCCCCGGTCACGACTGGCCGATGTACTGGCGGCTGCTGCAGCTGTTCCGCCAGCATCGGCCAGCGATCGTCCACTCGCGCAACCTGGCGGCACTGGAGGCACAGCTGCCGGCACTCTTGGCCGGGGTGCCCTGTCGGCTGCATGGCGAACACGGCTGGGACGTGCAGGATCTCGATGGACGCCGCTACCGGTGGCTGAAGCGTGCCTTGCGGCCGCTGGTCAGCCACTACATTGCCCTGTCGCAGGAGCTGGAAAGCTATTTGCATGATGTCATAGGCGTCAGAAAAACGCGCCTCAGTCGGATCCTCAACGGCGTCGACACCGAGCGCTTCCATCCGCCCGGCAGCGCGCGGCCTGATGTGCTGCCTGCGGGATTCCGCACGGCGGAGAGCCTGGTCATAGGCACCGTCGGGCGCATGGAGGCGGTGAAGGACCAGGTGACGCTGGCCCGGGCCTTCATCGAGCTGGCGGCCCAGCGCCCCGATCTGCGTCGGCGGTTGCGCCTGGTGATGGTCGGCGACGGCAGCCGGAAGCCGCAGCTGGAGGGGCTGTTGCGTGAGGCCGGGTTGCTGGAACAGGCCTGGCTGCCGGGGGCGCGCGACGACGTGCCGGAGCTGATGCGGGCGCTGGACGTCTTCGTGCTGCCCTCGCTGGCGGAGGGTATCTCCAATACCATCATGGAGGCCATGGCCAGCGGCCTGCCGGTGGTGGCGACGGCGGTCGGTGGCAATGCCGAACTGGTGGAGGACGGCAGCAGCGGTTACCTGGTGCCGGCCGCCGATCCGGTCGCCATGGCGGAGGCGCTGGCGGCCTATGCCGAGGATCCAGCGCGGCGTGAGGCACACGGCCGGGCGGCGCGGGAGCGGGCGGTGCGGGATTTCAGTCTGGAACGGATGGTGGCGGAGTATCTGGCGGTCTACGACGGCTGTCTGCAGGGCAGGGCGAACTAGCGATGTGTGGCATAGCGGGTATCTTCAGGATGCAGGACAGCGGGGCGGTGGAGCAGACGCTGCTGGAGCGGATGAACCAGCTCCAGTTCCATCGCGGCCCGGACGAGGGGGGGATCCATCTCGAACCCGGCGTTGGCCTGGCCCACCGCCGGCTGTCGATCATCGATCGTTCAGGCGGCCAGCAACCGCTGTTCAACGAGGACCGCTCGGTGGTCGTGGTCTACAACGGTGAGATCTACAACTTTCCCGAGCTGACCCGTGAGCTGTTGGCCGCTGGCCACCGTTTCCGTAGCCACTGCGATACCGAGGTCATCGTCCACGCCTGGGAGGAATGGGGTGAGCGCTGCGTGGAACGGTTCCGTGGCATGTTCGCCTTCGTCCTCTGGGACCGCAATCGCGAGACCCTATTCATGGCCCGTGACCGGCTGGGCATCAAGCCCCTGCACTATGCCCTGATGCCCGACGGCAGCCTGCTGTTCGCCTCCGAGATCAAGTCGCTGCTGGCCGATCCCGGGCTGCCGCGTGATCTGGATCCGCTGGCGGTGGAGGACTATTTTGCCTTCGGCTACATTCCGGAGCCGCGCAGCATCTTCACCGCGGTGCGCAAGCTGCCGCCCGGTCACCGCCTGTCGATCCGCCGTGGCCAGCCCCTGCCGGAGCCGCAGGCGTATTGGGATCTGACCTTTGCCGATGGCGCCTCGGCGCCGGCGGGGGTGGAAGACGAGCTGATCGAGCGGCTGCGCGAGGCGGTGCGCATCCGCATGATTGCCGAGGTGCCGCTGGGCGCCTTCCTCTCCGGCGGGGTCGATTCCAGTGCCGTGGTGGCACTGATGGCCCAGCTCTCCGACGAGCCGGTCAATACCTGTTCCATCTCCTTCGGCGATCCGGCTTTCAACGAGAGCGAGTATGCCGCCCGGGTCGCCGAGCAGTACCAGACCAGGCATCAGGTGGAGGCGGTCGATCCCGACGATTTCGACCTCATCGACCGGCTCGCCGGCCTCTACGACGAACCCTATGCCGACAGTTCCGCCATGCCCACCTACCGGGTCTGCCAACTGGCCAGGCAGCGGGTCACCGTGGCGCTGTCCGGTGACGGCGGCGACGAGCACTTCGCCGGCTATCGCCGCTATCGCTGGCACATGGACGAGGAGCGGCTGCGCGGGCTGCTGCCGGCGGGGTTGCGCCGGCCGCTGTTCGGCCTGCTTGGCGCCGCTTACCCCAAGCTCGACTGGGCGCCGCGTATCTTCCGCGCCAAGTCCACCTTCCAGGCCCTGGCGCGGGATTCCCTGGAGGGGTATTTCCACAACTTCTCGATTCTCCCCGATGCGCTGCGCAGTCAGCTCTACAGTGCCGGCCTGAAACGGGATCTGGCCGGTTACCGCGGCATCGAGGTGTTCCGCCGTCACCTGGCCAATGCCCCCGAACACCCCCTGTCGCGGGTCCAGTACCTGGACATCAAGACCTATCTGCCAGGCGACATCCTGACCAAGGTCGATCGGGCGAGCATGGCCCACGCACTGGAAGTGCGGGTGCCGATCCTCGATCACGAGTTCGTCGAATGGGTGGCCGGTCTGCCGCCGGGCCTCAAGCTGCGCGGCCACGAGGGCAAGCATGTGTTCAAGCGGGCGCTGCGTTCCCATCTGCCCGAGGACATCCTCTACCGGCGCAAGATGGGCTTTGCGGTACCGCTGGCGGCCTGGTTCCGCGGTCCGCTGCGCGAGCGGCTGCGCGCCGCGCTGCTCGGTCCGACGCTGGCCGACAGCGGACTGTTCGACCAGGGCTTCATCGCCCGGCTGGTGGAGCAGCACCAGTCCGGTCGGCGTGACCACAGCGCCGTCCTCTGGTCGCTTTTGATGTTCGAATCCTTCCAGCGCCAGGTCCTGGAGGCGGCATGAAGATCCTCCACGTCCTCGACCATTCCATTCCGCTGCACAGCGGCTATACCTTCCGCACACGGGCGATTCTCGAACAGCAGCACGCCCTGGGCTGGGAGACCTGCCATCTGACCAGCGCCAAGCACAACCAGGTCGCCGGCGGCGAGGGCGGCAGCGAGGAGGTGGACGGCCTGCGTTTCTACCGCAGCGGCAACCCGCGGGGACCGCTGGCGCGGCTGCCGGTGCTCAACCAGCTGGCCGTCGTCAGCGCCCTGGAGCGGCGGCTCGGGGAACTGATACCGCAACTGCGGCCCGACATCCTGCATGCCCATTCGCCGGCCCTCGATGGCCTCGCGGCGGTGCGTGCCGGACGCCGTTTCGGTCTGCCCGTGGTCTACGAGATCCGCGCCTTCTGGGAGGATGCCGCGGCCGATCACGGCACCAGCCGCGAGGGCGGCTTGCGTTACCGCATGACCCGGGCCCTGGAGACTCACGTGGTGCGCCGGGCCGACGCCGTGACCACCATCTGCGAGGGGCTGCGCGGCGACCTGCTGGCACGCGGCATCCCTGACCACAAGGTATCGGTGATCCCCAATGCGGTGGACATCGGCCGCTTTCCCATGGACCCGCCGCGCGATGCCCGCCTGGCGGCCGGGCTGGGGCTGGATGGCTGCAAGGTGCTGGGCTTCATCGGTTCCTTCTACGCCTACGAGGGACTGGATCTGCTGCTCGCGGCCCTGCCACGGCTGCTCGAGGCGCGACCGGAGGTTCGGGTGCTGCTGGTCGGCGGCGGGCCGCAGGAGGCGGCGCTGCGGGCCCAGGTCGAGCGGCTCGGCCTGGGGCATGCGGTGCTCTTCATCGGCCGGGTGCCGCATGACGAGGTGCAGCGCTATTATTCCCTGGTCGACCTGTTCGTCTATCCGCGGCACTCGATGCGCCTCACCGAGCTGGTCACGCCGCTCAAGCCGCTGGAGGCCATGGCCCAGGGCCGGCTGCTGGTGGCCTCGGACGTCGGTGGCCACCGCGAGCTGATCGAGGATGGCGTCACCGGCCAGCTGTTCCGCGCAGGTGACGTCGGCGACCTGGCGCGTGCCGTGCTGGCGGTGTTCGAGGACGAGGCCAACTGGCCGGCACGGCGCGCCGCCGGGCGCCGCTTCGTGGAACGGGAACGTAACTGGCGGGCCAGCGTCGAACGCTACCGCCCCATCTATGAATCACTGCTGGGATAGACGCACCATCGATATCTTGCCGTCCAGCACGGAGACCAGCGATGACCGCGACAGCCGGCCGCGGCTGGTGGTCTTCGCCTCGCTGTTTCCCAGCCCGGCGCGGCCCACGGCGGGAAGCTTCATCCGCGAACGCATGTTCCGCGTCGCGCGCCGTCTGCCGCTGGTGGTGGTCTCGCCCCAGCCCTGGTTTCCCCTGCAGGGGCTGATCCGCCGCTTCGTGCCACATTACCGGCCGCCGGCGCCGCGCCTGGAACGGCAGCAGGGGATCACCGTCTACCGGCCGCGCTTTCTCGCCGTGCCCGGCCTGTTCCGCGGCCTGGACGGGCTGTCCATGGCGCTCGCTGCCTGGCCGCTGCTGCGTCGGCTGCGGCGCGACCCCGGCGTCGATCTGCTCGATGCCCATTTCGCCTATCCCGACGGTTATGCCGCTACCCGCCTGGGACGCTGGCTGGGTCTGCCGGTGACCATCACCCTGCGGGGTACAGAGGTGCCGCAGTCGAGGCAGGGGCTCAGCCGGCAGATCCTGCGCGCCCTCGCCGATGCCGACCGGGTGATCGCCGTGGCCGATGCCCTGAAGCGGCATGTGACCGGGCTAGGCGCAGATCCGGCGAAGATCACGGTGATCGGCAACGGCGTCGATCTGCAGCGTTTCCGGCCGGAGGACCAGCGGCTGGCGCGCCAGCGGCTGGGGTTGCCCGAGAAGGCACGGCTGCTGGTGACCGTGGGTGGCCTGGTGGAGCGCAAGGGTTTCCACCGGGTCATCGACTGTCTGCCGGCCCTGCTGGCCGAGTTTCCGGAACTGCACTATCTGGTGGTCGGTGGCGGTGGCGCGGAGGGCGACTGGGAGGGGCGGCTGCGGGCCCAGGTCGCGGAACTGGGGGTGGAGTCGCGGGTGCACTTCCTCGGTCCCGTTGCCCCGGACGAACTGCGCTGGCCGCTGTCGGCAGCGGACCTGTTCGTGCTGGCGACCCGCAACGAGGGCTGGGCCAACGTCTTCCTGGAGGCCATGGCCTGCGGCCTGCCGGTGGTCACCACCGATGTCGGCGGCAACCGCGAGGTGGTTTGCGATACACAGCTGGGAACGGTGGTGCCCTTCGGCGATGCAGCGGCGCTGACCGAGGCGCTGCGCGCGGCCCTGGCCCGGGACTGGGACCGCGCTGCCATCCGTGCCCATGCCGAGGCCAACGGCTGGGACGGCCGGGTCGCCACCCTGTGCGGGATTTTCACCGAGCTGTACCGGGCCCGGCAAGGCGCCGGCCCCGGGCTGCCCGCGGGAGAGGCCCGGTGAGCGGTCTCTACACGCGCTTCGTGGCCGGGGCCCTGTTTCCCTTGCATGAGCGGCTCAAGGGCCACAACACGGTCGCTGTGCGCCGTGAGCTGGAGCGTAGCCAGTGGTACGAGCCGGAAGCCTTGCAGGCGCTGCAGCTGGCCCGCCTGCAACGCCTGTTGCAGCGGGCCGGGGAACGGGTGCCCTACTACCGGGAACTCTTTGCCCGGCTGGGTTTCGATCCGCAGTCGCTGGACGATCTTGCCGGCCTCCGGTCCCTGCCGTTCCTGACCAAGGACCTCATACGCGCCAACCAGGAGGCGCTGAAGGCCGAGGACGCGGTCGGCCTGGCGCGCTTCAATACCGGCGGCTCCAGCGGCCAGCCGCTGATCTTCTTCATCGGCCGCGAACGGGTCAGCCACGACGTGGCCGCCAAGTGGCGCGCCACCCGCTGGTGGGGCGTCGACATCGGCGACCCCGAGATCGTGGTCTGGGGCTCGCCCATCGAGCTGGGTTCCCAGGACCGGATCCGCGCCTTGCGCGACCGCCTGCTGCGCAGCCGGCTGATTCCGGCCTTCGAGATGTCGGAGGCGAGACTGGCGGACTATGTGGCCCGGATCCGCGCCTTCCGGCCGCGCATGCTGTTCGGCTATCCCTCGTCCCTAGCCCACATCGCCGCCTGGGCCGAGCAGGCCGGCGAGCGGCTCGATGACCTCGGCATCCGGGTCGCCTTCGTCACCTCGGAACGGCTCTACGATCACCAGCGCGAGACCATCGAGCGGGTGTTCGCTTGCCCGGTGGCCAATGGCTACGGCGGACGGGATGCCGGTTTCATCGCCCATCAGTGCCCGGCCGGCGGCATGCACATCACTACCGAGGACATCATCGTCGAACTCATCGGCGAGGACGACCGGCCGGTGGCGGACGGGGAGCCGGGCGAGGTGGTGGTGACCCATCTGGCCACCGGCGATTATCCCTTCATCCGCTATCGTACCGGCGACGTGGCGGTCCGCGACAGCGGCCGCTGCGCCTGTGGCCGCGGCCTGCCGCTGCTGCGCGAGATCCAGGGGCGGACCACGGACTTCATCGTTGCCAGCGACGGCACGGTGATGCACGGCCTGGCGCTGATCTATGTGGTCCGCGACCTGCCGGGGGTGGAGAACTTCCGCATCGAGCAGCTGAGCCGGGAGCGGACCCGGGTTCAGCTGGTCACCGGGGACGGTTTCGAGGAAGGCTCGATCGAGCAGATCCGCAACGGCTTCAAGGCCCGGCTGGGTGCGGAGGTACAGATCGACATCGAGCGCGTGGCCAGCATCCCGCGCGAGAAGTCGGGCAAGTTCCGCTATGTGGTGAGCCAGGTCAGGCCCTGACAGGGCGCTGGCGCCCCGTCCCGCCCGGGCATGACGCGCCTTCCGTGTGTGCTCAAGACCGCTACAGCGCGTTGGCCTGCAGCCACTGTTCCAGCATCATCAGCACCCAGATCATCACCCCGTAATAGGCGGCATGTTCGTCCTGGTGCTGGCGGCGCAGCCGGTCCATATAGGCCTGGCTGAGAATGCCGCGCCGGGCGAAGCTGCTCAGGCTGGCCTCGGCCAGCTCCTGCAGCGGGCCATGGTCCTGCAACCAGACGCCGAAGGGCAGGCCGAAGCCCTGCTTGGGCTTGGTGAGGATCTCCCGCGGCAGGTAGTCCTCCAGGGAAGCCTTGAAGAAATAGCGCAGCTTGAAACCGCGCAGCTTGAGCGCGGGCGGCACCCGGGCCGAGAAGGCCACCATCTCCTCGTCCAGCATCGGGTAGTGCACCTGCACCCCGGCCAGGTCGCACATGCGGTTGACCTTGCGCAGGTCGTTGTCGGCCAGGGTGGTCTTCAGTTCCAGATGCAGCATCCGGTTCAGGTAGGAATCGGTGTCGGCGCGCCGGTAGGGGTCGCGGATCAGTTCCAGCGGCTCGTCGACGTCGATCTGGGCCAGAAACCCCGGGTCGAACATCTCCCCGGGCGGGGTGCGGTGCAGGAAGTTGTAGGCCTCCAGCCGGTCGGGCAGCGGTACCCGGGTGTGCTCGATGTAGCTGCGCAGCTTGCGCAGGGGGCCGCGTCCGCCAAGGGTCTTGCTGAAGGCCAGGGGTTCGAGCAGGCCGCGGCGCAGCGGTCCCGGGACGCCCTGGTAGAGCTCCAGCATTTTCTGCTTCAGGTAGCGGCTGTTGCCGGCGAACAGCTCGTCGCCGCCATCGCCGGCGAGGAGGGTGCGGACGCCGTCCTCGGCTGCCATCCGGGCGCAGAAGTAGGCCGGCACCGCGGAGGCGTTGCCGAAGGGCTCGTCGTAGGCGGCGGCGACCCGCGGCACGGCCCCGGCGACGTCCCCGGGGGTCACGTAGTATTCATGCGGCCGGGCACCAAAGTGGCGTGCCGCGATGCGCGCGTATTCCATCTCGTCATAGCCCTCGGCGGCGAAGCCGATGGAATAGCTGTCGGCCGGGCGACCGAGCACCTCGCACAGGTGGCCGAGCACGGTGGAACTGTCGGTGCCGCCGCTGAGAAAGGCGCCGGGGCGCTCGTCGCCATGGGTGGCACGGGTCACGCAGCGTCGGAGCAGCGCGCGGAACTCGTCGCGCAGCGGGCCGAAGGCGGCCGGCCGGTCCTGGTAGTGGAGCCGCCAGTAGAAACCACGCCGCGCGGCCTTGCCGGTCCGGAACTGCAGGTATTCACCCGGCAGCAGCTTCGACTGGCCCCGGAAGATGGTCCGCGGGCTGGGGACGCAATGGAAATACAGGTAGTCGTACAGCGACTGCGGATCCAGCTCCCGGCTGGCGAAGGGGTGGCGGGCGAGGCTGTCGGCACGCGAGCTGAACAGCAGCCGCTGTTCCCCGGCCTGGAAGGCCAGCGGCTCGATGCCCAGACGATCGACGGCGAGCAGGGCGCTGTGATCCGCCGTATCGAGGATCGCCAGGGCGAAGCTGCCATGCAGGGTCTCCAGCAGGGCCTCGGGATCCTTGCCGTAGGCACTGAGCAGGGCCTCGGCGCCATCCCTGTCCAGGGGGCGTCCCTGCCATTCGGGAAATCCGCAGACCACCAACAGCCGCTGACCCTGCCGCCAGGCCCGGCTGCGCGGGCCGCAGTGGCCCAGCGCGGCACCGGTCTCGAGCTGTTTTCCGGCTGCAGACGCGCCGCCGAAGGCCCTGGCCATGGCATCCAGCACGGCCGGCGCGTCATCAGCGGACGGCAGATTGCCCAGCCAGCCGAAGATGCCTTGCATCATGGGGCGGGTACCCCCTCTCTGCACTGGCCGTCCCTCATGAGGGGGGCCGGTTGAAGGGGTGTGCCGGCTCCCCGTCCAGCAGCACCTGCGGCGTCTCCAGGCGGGGTGGTTCGCCCTGGGTCGGGTTCGCCTCGGCGATCGGTGCTTCGCGGCTCCGGGTTTCCTGGTGGGCAGCCAGTTCCTCCAGGGCGAATTTGCGAACCAGCACGGCGATGAAGACCAGGTGATAGAAGATGTCCCAGTAGGAGAGGCCGAGGAACAGGGTGCCGGTGGCATAGGCGATCAGCGAGGCGCGCAGCATGTAGGCATAGTTGCTGACCCAGCCGAGCTCGGGGATGTGGCGTACCTTTCGCGGTAGCCGCGTCAGGCTGATGATGCTGCCAAACAGCAGCGACAGCCAGAGGCCGAAGGCGATGAAGCCGTGCTCGGCGAGGATCTCCACATAGGAACTGTGCCAGTCACGGCGCGTCACCCAGCGCCAGCCCTCGAAACCGGCGCCGGTGAAGGGATGGCGCAGGGCATAGTTGATGCCGTCGGTCCAGGCCTCCAGCCTCCCCTGGGCCGACTTGTCCTCCTGGTAGCTCTCCAGGGTCTGCATGCGCTCGAACCAGTGTTCCGGCAGGTGGTTGACGGCGTACAGGGCACCGATCAGCAGCACGGGCAGGGCCAGGTATTTGCGTTTTGAGTGCCAGAGCAGCAGCGGGACAAGCACCGCCATGGTCAGCAAGGCACCGCGTGAAAAAGAGGACAGGGCGGCGGCGAAGCACAGCGGGATGGCGGCCATCAGGGCGTACTTGAGCTTGCTGTTGCCCGTCTCGCGCAGCCAGAGGATGAGCAGCGGGATGTTCATCAGGGTGGCGATGGCGAAGGCGTTGTTCTCGTAGAACTGGGTGCCGGGTGGGCCGTAGACGCGGAACGAGAAGCCGGAGCCGATGGCCCAGATGCCGCCCTTGACCGCGAGGATGCCGAAGGAGGAGGCGATGGTGATGATCAGGTAATAAAGCTTCTTTCGGGTGTTGATCAGCCACAGGGTGAAGATGAAGGGCAGGTAGATCTTGGACACCTCGATCAGTTTCTGCCAGGCCAGGGCCGGCAGGATGGCATTCAGGGTGGTGATCAGGAAATACAGCCAAAGGGCGAAGAAGGTCGGGATCCGCCAGTCCCTCGGCAGTGGCTGGCGGTCCTTGCCATTGATCAGAAAGGCCAGCAGAAAGGCGAGGAACAGGGTCTGGTAGACCGGGAAGGAGCGCATGAAGCTCCAGCTGTAGCTGTGCGGATTCATGTAGCTGAACACGGCCAGCGCCAGCACCCCGAGCCAGGGTCGCCAGAAGGCGGCGCCGATGGCGCCGACCAGGAACAGGAGGACAACGATGTCGCGCATGTCTGGCAGTATCCCTCGCTGTTCCCTTGGGCGTAAAAACCCGTCAAAACAAAAAGTTACAAAATTTTACTGAAGTCCAACCATAACCGTATGAGGAGCTGGATTCAAGTGCCCGGGTCGTCGCCAGCAGCAGCCTGGGCGCGAGCTGCGGTTCCTTGCTACTATCGGTTTGCACTGTGGCGGGCGAGTCGGCCGCCGCGCTTCGAACACTCGTCAGGAGGGACGATGACGATCTCTACCAGAATCTCGGCGGGATGGCTGCTCGCTTTAGTCTGCTGTCTTCCACTGCTGGGGGCGTCGATGGCCGTGCGGGCCGAATTCCCCAAGACCGAGGCCGATTTCTCGCTGCTGCCCCCCTATTGCAAGGTCAAGATGCGTCAGCCCCGCCAGTCGCCGGAGTGGCGCATGTGGAGCCGGCGCCTGGCCGGCGGCTTCAACCACATCCACCACTATTGTGCAGCGCTGCACAGCATCAACCTGGCCAACCGCAGCAAGCGCGCCCAACGGCGCAAGGAGCTGCTGACCTCGGCCTACAAGGATATGGTCTATGTCGAGGAGCATGCCGCCAGGAACTTCGTGCTGCGGCCCGAGATCCTGGTCAAGAAGGGCAAGGTGCTGGAACGCCTGGGCAAGGCGGGTGAAGCGGTTACCGCCTACCAGCAGGCGATCCGCCTGAATACGAAATACAGTCCGGCCTACATCGCGCTGGCCGATTACTACAAGTCGGTCGGCAAGCGCGATCTGGCCCTGGACATCGTCGAGAAGGGCATCGAGCAGGCCCCACGTTCCAAGGGCCTGCGCCGACGGCTGCGGGAGCTGCGCCCGCAGTGAAGCCGGACGCGTTCCCGGGAGCCCGTCCGGGTCATGCCGAACCGGCGTCAGCCCGGCAGAACTGAGATGCCGGCCCGGGTCCGCCATATCGGACGACGCCTGCTGGCGCGTGGCCTGCCCGCTCCACTCCATCCCCAACGCACCATCGCCGTGGTCGGCCTGCCACGCAGCGGCACCTCCTGGCTGGCCAAGTGCCTGGCACTCGCGCCCGGTGTGTCCTACTACTTCGAGCCGGATGTGGTGCTCGACGAGCGCTACATGTACCGCTACCAGCCGGCTGAGGGTGACGACCCCGAGCTGCTGCAGCACCTGCGGCGGCAGCTTGGCGGACGGATCGTCGACGACTATGTAATCGCCGAACAGAGCCTGGCGGAGCTACTGGCGCGGCCGCTGGCGCACAGCGTGCTGGTCAAATGGGTGCGCCTAGGATTGATGCTGGAATGGCTGGCCCGGCATTTTCCGGAACTGGTGGTGGTGCAGCTGGTGCGACACCCGGTGCCACTGTTCCTGAGCTGGCGGCAGCGGGGCTGGGACCCCGCCTTCAATCTCGATCTGCTGCTGCGTCAGCAGGTCTTGATGGAGGGACCGCTGCAGCCCTGGCAGGGGGTGATGAGATCGGCACGGGGTTACTGGGAGCAGGCCGGCGCCTTCTGGGGGGCGATGGTCGTCATGCAGTATCGCGCCCACCGCCCCGGCTGGTTCTTCCACGAGCACGAATGGTTCTGCCTCGATGCCGAGGCGCGGATCGGCGATCTGGCCGGCCGGCTCGGCCTGGAGTGGACGCCGGCGATGTCCGAATTCCTTTCCCCCGGGCGACGGCGTCGCAGCGGTCCCGGCTATGGGGCGCCACGGGATCCGCGCAGCGAGGTCTACAAGTGGCAGGGTGCGGTGGCCACGGGCGAACTGGCGGCACTGCAGGCCGTGTTGCGCGAGTTCGAGCTGCCCTTCTATCCGGACCTGGCCCCCGACCGCTTCGTGCAGCTGGCCTGAGGCTGTTGCTCAGCGCCGCCATCGGCTGTAGTGGCGACAGAGGCGGATATGCACCTCGTTGAGGAACCATTCCAGGCGGCTGGGCCGGCGGCGCGCGGTCAGGGTCGGGTAGCCGAAGCGTTCCAGGCTTTCGCCGGCCATGGCCTCGAAGATTGCGATCTGCCGGCGGCTCATGCGCTGCCGCCACTTGGCCTGGTTGGCCTTTTGCAGAGGGCGCTGCAGCAGCGGCGTCCTGCCCCCCTCGGCCTTCGATTTCCTGAACTCGATCAGTGACTCGCTGAACTCGATGTCGAGAAAGGCGCACAGCGACCGCATGATCCCGTGCGGCTCGTCGAGCAGGTCCTCGTAACGCAGTTCGAAATAGCACTCGGGATGCCGCTCGCCGAAATCGCGGCCGGCGCGTACATAGCGGTCCCAGAGATAGCCGGCATGATAGGTGTTGAAGATCTGCAGGTCCCAGCGCCGTTCCAGCATCGACAGGGCGCAGTCCCGCCCGTCACGCACGATATGCACCACCTGGGCGTCCGGAAACATCTGCAGCAGGGTATCCAGGTGGAGGATGTAATAGGGCGTCTTGTCTCCCCAGCGGGCCTTGCCCTCGTGCTCGGCATTGAGCTGGAAGATGCCGGCGATCACCTCGGGCAGGGTATGGCAGCCTCGGGCATGCAGGGTTTCGGCCACGGCGTCAGGCTCGAACTCCAGGCCGTGCAGATCCTCGTCGAAGAAGCGCCGGCGGGCCTGGTAGATGTCCCGCAGCAGGCGCCGCATCCCGGCCACATCCTCCAGCCGTGGATAGTCGCCGCGGCGCTGCTGGAAGGGGATGATGAAATGCGATTCCGCGGTCGGCAGCGAGAGTGCCGGATGGGAACGCAGCATGTACTGCAGCAGGGTGGTGCCGGAGCGCGCTGCGCCGACGATGAACAGGGGTCTGCCGAAGTCGTGTTGGCTGTCCTCTCCGGGTGCGGCTTCCGCTGCCATGATCAGCTTTGCCCTCCGCCGTAGAGGGTGGTCCATTCTGGAAAGTCTCGTCCCAGCAACTGGCGCAGTTCCTCGGTCTGTTCACGCTGGATGGGGCGCAGATAGTCGATCACCGGTTCCAGGGGCTGCGCCGAACGGTCGTATTCCCGTACCGCCAGGCGCCGGCCCAGGGCGCGGAGCGGAGCCGGCACGAAACGTGAGGCGATATCCCAGGTGCGCGAGAAGCGGAAGCGGTTGAGCAGTCCACCATGGCGGGGTTTGACGAACTGTCTGGCGCCGACGTTGTAGCCGGCGCCGGTGTTGTCGGGACTGAAGCCATGGTCCACCCCCAGCCAGCGGAACAGCTTGCCAAGCTCCTCTTCCGGGGCTGCGATCAGGGCCTCGAAGGTCAGGGTGTAGATCTGCTCGGCAGGGAAACGCTCCAGATAGGGGCGCAGTTGCATGGCGTAGTAGGACACGTTGCGATATTGCGCATTTTCCTGCACCGCCTGCAGCATGTCGCGCGATTCGTCGTGACTCATCACCATGTGCCAGTAGTGGCTGATGGTGCGCTGCACAGGGTCGCGCATGATGTAGATCAGCCTTGCCTCGGGGGCAAATTCGTGGAGCCGTTCGCTGGCGCCGCCAAAGCGCGGCAGCTTGGTGTAGTGGGTGCTGGACTCGCCGCGGTAGAGGACGTCACCGGCAGCATCGAACAGGCTCAGGTACCAGTCCTCGCCCTTGTGCCAGGTGAATTCGTCCAGGAAGTAGCCCGGCTCCTTTTCCTCGCTCATGTAGATCTGTGGATGGCGGCCCAGGTAGGCATGCAGCGAGCTGGTGCCGGATTTCATGGCGCCGAGGATGAACAGGTTGGGTCTGCGGTCTGTGCTCATGGTCGGGATTCCAGGGTGGGGTCGGCGGCGAGCCAGTCGAGCAGCTCGCGTTTCAGCGCTTCGAACAGTGCCGGGTGTTCGGCGGCGACGTCCTGCCGGCAGCGGGGATCCTGCTCCAGGTCGAAGAGCTGGAACAGCGGACCGTTGCGGGTCGGCAGGTAGACCAGTTTCCAGCGGCCGCGGCGGATCATCCGGTCCTTGGCCTGGAGGATGCGCGGCATGTATTCGGCCTTGATGGACAGGGTGCCGGTCCCTTTGTCGGCCACCTCCAGCAGTTCCAGCAGGTTCGGATAACGCAGGTGTTCCGGATGCATGCCCGGCACCTGACCGAGCCAGATACCGGTCTCCTGGAAGGCCGGCAGGTCGAGATTGCGTTCCTCGCCCCGCAGCAGCGGCGCCAGGCTGACCCCGTCCACCTCGCCCGGGGGCAGGTCGAGCAGATCCAGCAGGGTCGGCACCAGGTCGACGCTGCGCACGATCTGGTGGATGCGCCGCCCCCCGGGACGACGCGGATCCAGGATCAGCAGCGGGATGCGTGCCCCCGGATCGTCACCGAGCACGGTGTTGCCCTGGCCCCAGGTCTCGTTCTCGAAGAAGTCCACACCATGATCGCTGTACACCACCACCAGGGTGTTGTCGGCCAGGCCGCAGGCCTGCAGGTGATCGAGGATCCGTCCCAGCTCGTCGTCGAACTGGCGCACGCAGCCGTCGTAGAGGTTGATGATCTGTGGCAGGTCGAAGTGGTCCTCGGTGGCCTCCTGCTTGGCGATGATCTCCATGGGGTCGCGCAGCGAGGTCATCACGAACTTGGACTCACCGTCGTAGTCGGGGTCGGCGTAGCGCAGGTAATAGGGGTAGTCCGAGCCGAAGGGCACATGGGTGGTGCTGGTGAAGAGGTTGAGGAAGAACGGCCGCCCCTCGGCTGCATAGCGGCTCAGCATCCGCCGGGTGTCGCGTCCCAGCAGCCGGGTCATGGGTACCGAGGCCAGGTAGTGGATCTCGGGCAGACAGCGCCTGCCGAAACGGTTGTGGGTGAATAGCGACAGATACAGGCGCAGGTCCATCGGTCCCTGGCGCAGGTAGTATTTCATGTTCCACTGGTCGGGCGGGGTCCGGGTCTCCTCGAAACCCAGCTGCAGCTTGCCGAGATCGGCCCCGGCCCAGTCCGAGAGGGCGCTGCAGTGGTAACCCCGTTCACGCAGGCGCTCGGCCAGTCCCGGCACCGGGAGGCGGGTGTCACCGTCGGTGACGAAGTTGTCGCGTATGCCGTGGCGGTGTGGCCAGGTGCCGGTGAGCAGCGAGGCGAGGCTGGGTGCGGTGCGGCCGAGGGGCACGAAACAGTGGTCGAAGAAGGCGGCCCGCTGTGCCAGACGGTCCAGGGTCGGCGTGAGGTCACGCGGGTAGTCGGGGTTGTTGACCCGGTCGGCACGCAGGGTGTCCGTGCCGATCATCAGGACGTTGGGGCGCTGCCGGTCCTGGCGGGCGGGCCGGCGCGGGCGAGGTTCCGGCTGCCAGGCGGCGAGCAGGGCGATGGCGGCCGGCACGGCGGCAGCCAGGGCCAGCCACAGGGCTTGCCCGCTGCGGCCCTCGGCCAGCAGCCGGGCAAGGGCGGCCAGCAAGGGTACCCCGGCCGCAATCAGCAGCAGCAGGCCGGCGAGGCGCAGCCGCCCGGGGCTCAGTAGCCGCCACAGGGGATAGAGACGCTGATAGCGGTACTGCCAGGAGGCGAGCAGGCTGCTGGGTATATAGAGCAGATGGCGGCAGAACTGCCAGGCGCTGAGCAGGACGATGCCGCCCAGGGCGGCGCCGGCCGCCGGCAGTGGTTGCCAGGGAAGCTGCAGGGCGATGACCGCGGCGGTGTAGACCAGGGTGCCGATCCAGGCCTGCCAGAAGGCGATGAGCAGCACGAACAGCGTCAGCCGCAGCAGGACGAACAGGGTGTAGCCCAGATAGGCGTCGAGGATCTCGCGTTTCACCGCCGGCCCGGCGCGTGTGAAGTGCAGCAGCGACTTGAGCAGCAGCAGCAGGCTGAACCCCAGGGCGGTCAGGGCAGCGATCTCCAGCCCTCTGCCGAGCAGCGGCAGCAGCGCGTTCATTTCCGTGCCCCCCCCTGTTGCCGCGCCAGCGGGGCCTCGCGCATGCCGGCGATCTCGCCCAGGGCGGCGGCCAGCCGGACCAGGTAGAAGCGGCGTTTCTTCCAGCGCCAGGCGAACAGGGCGTGCCAGGCGTAGACCGCCAGCTTGCGGGCCATGTAACGGGGAATGCGGTTGTCCGGCCGGGGGTGCAGGCGGACCGAGGAGCGGGTGCGCTGGAAACTCTTGCGCAGCAGATGGCCGGTGCGCAGCCGGTGCAGTTCCACGGCATGGTACTGGACGATGTCCGGCTGGTAGCGCAGCCGCTCACCGGTGGCCAGGGCACGGCGCAGGAACTCGATGTCCTCGCCGCCGCCGAGATCGTGACCGTGCGGTCCCAGCTCGGTGGCGAAGCCACCCACCGTATCGAACACCCGCCGGCGGACGATGATGTCACCGCCCGGTGGCAGCTCGTCGTCCCGGCCGAGCTCGCGGGCCCTGTCGCCGGCATCGAAGCAGGCCACCGGCTGGGGATAGATGCGCCAGGGACCGGTGTCGTGCACCCAGGCCGGCTCGCGTCCGTCCCAGTCCGGCAGCAGGCGGCCGCAGAACAGCCCGGTCTCGGGGTGTGCCTCCAGGGCCGCGGCGACGCGCAGCAGGAAATCCTTCGCCACCCGCTGGTCGTCGTCGATGAACACCGCGGCACCGCTCTGCAGCCGCTCGATGGCGTGATTCAGGGCGTAGGACTTCCCGGGGCGGGGTTCCTCGCTCCAGCGCAGCGGCAGGCCGCCGTTGCCGTTGTGGGCCAGCTCGGCCAGCAGGCTGTGGCTGTCGTCGTGGCAGGCGTTGGCGATCACCAGCACGTCGACCGCTGCCTCGGGGCGGACGGCGGCGCGCAGCGAACCCAGGGTGCGGCCCAGCGAGGCGACCCGGTCATGGGTACAGATGACCACGCTGAAGTCAGTCATCGCTGTCCCCCTTGCCCTGCGCCCGGCGCTGGCGGTGACCGGCGATCATGCCCAGGGCGTGACTCAGGTTCATCGCCTGGCGCAGCCGGTCCGGTGCATGGCGCAGGTATTTCAGTGCGGTGCGCCCGCCCTGGCGCAGCAGCAGGCCGTAGAGGAAAGGCGGTGCGCCGAACCAGAGCCGCGGCTGGTGGCGTTCGTCGAAGTAGCCCTGCTTGCGCCCCGACTCGTAGTGCAGGGCCAGGAAGTAGCGCCGCGACAGGCGCCAGGCCTCCACCCGGTGGTCGACCACCATCCGTGGCTCGTAGGCCATGCCGATGCCGCGTTCGAGGAAGGTCTCGAACAGACGGATGTCCTCGCCGCCGCCGATGCCCTTGCCGATGCGGTTGTAGCGCAGATCGAAACGCAGCCCCGGATCGTCACGGAACAGGGCCATGTCATAGGCGATGTTGGCCGTCCACAGCGGCGTCCCGGCATCACGGATGCGAAACGGCCGGTCGCCGTAGTCCACCTCGGCGAGAAAGCCGAGCAGCTCGTCGCCCAGCCAGGCGGGGCGCTGCAGGCCCTCGAAGTCGACGTGCACCCGGCCACCGACGCATTGCACGCCGTCCTCGGTCAGGGCCGCGCAGGCCGCCACCAGCAGGCCGGGACGGGGCAGTTCGTCGTCGTCGATGAACACCAGATAGTCGCTGTCGAGCGCCTCGGCGAGGGCCCGGTTGCGGGCGTGGCTGATGCCCTGGCGGGTTTCGCGCACCACCCGCAGCGGGGCGCCGGGCTCGGTGGCCAGCCTGGCCAGCACCCGGGGCGTGTCATCGCTGCTGTTGTTGTCGATCACCAGTACCTCGAAGGGCAGGGGACAGTCCTGGGCGCGCATGGCACGGATCAGGCGCGGCAGGCGCTCGGCCCGGTTGTAGGTGCAGACGGCGTAGCTCAGGCGGCTCATGGCGTCGCCTCCGGGCTGCGGCGTCCGGCGAGCAGACGCTGGTGCAGGGGCAGGGGCAGCAGGCTGGGCAGCATGTACTTCCAGTCCCGCGGCCGGCCGTAGCCATGGCGCATGACCCGCCGGAACAGCGGCCGGGCGGTGGCCAGATCGCCATCCCAGTAGGCGCGGTAGGCCTGCTTCAGCAGCCGGCCCAGGGTCAGCTCGCGCAGCCGCCGGCGGCCGAGGCCGGCAGACAGCGCTGGGCGTTCGGCGAGCAGCGCCTGCTGTACCTGCCAGTGGTCCAGCGCCAGCCGCAGCCGGTTGCCGGTGGCCTGCTGCGGGGAATGGTGGCGATAGAAGGCCAGCACCGCAGGCACCCGGACCACCGGCCGGTCGAGGGCGATGCGCAGCCAGAGCTGATAGTCCTCGGAGGTCGAGAGCCGGGTGTCGAAGCCGCCGGCCTGCTTGAGCGCCTCGTGCCGGGTCAGACAGGCATGGATCGGCCAGGGACAGCTCTCGAGGAACAGTGCCGCTTTGTCAGCGGCCTCGTAGTCCGGTGGCAGGTAGGGCTCGCCGGCACCGCCGGCCAGGCCGACGTTCTGCCAGCCGCAGTAGGCCAGCACCGCCTCCGGCCGGTTTTCCAGCGCAGCGTGCAGCCGCTGCAGGCAGTCCGGCGCCCACCAGTCGTCGGCATCGAGAAAGGCGACGTAGTCGCCGCGGGCCTCGGCGAGACCGCGGTTGCGGGCGCTGGAGAC
Source organism: Thiohalobacter sp. IOR34 (assembly GCF_030406045.1). GTDB lineage: Bacteria > Pseudomonadota > Gammaproteobacteria > Thiohalobacterales > Thiohalobacteraceae. The sequence continues at coordinate 1,715,806 of NZ_CP128988.1, read as the reverse complement.
CCCCTGGTTGGCCTGATGCAGGCAGCGCAGCCTGGGATCGGTGATCTTCGCCAGCAGCCGGGGGCTGGCATCCGTGGAGCCGTCGTCGATCACGATCAGCTCCAGCGCGTCGTGGCTCTGGCCGAGTACGCTGTCGATCGCCGTCAACAGGTGATCGGCGGCGTTGTGGCAAGGCATGATGACCGAGATCAACGCCATGCTCACCCCTTCCTGCCAAGGCGTGCGGCCAGTCGTCCTACGAGGTAACGGCCGACCCGGCGCGCACCGACTTCGTTGGCGGCGAAGGCCAGTTTGCGGGCGAAGCGGGCAGCGTCGTCCCCGGCCTCGATGGTCAGGCGGCGGACCTGCAGGGGGTCGCCGTCGAGCAGGGCATGGCCGGAGCGGGTGGTGCAGGCGACCCGGTAGCCGGCTTCGGCCACGGCCTGGCGCACCCGTTCATCGTATTCGCCGTAGGGGTAGGCGAAACTGTCCACCGGCCTGTCCAGCAGCTCCGCCAGCCGGGTTCTGGATTCGACCAGCTCGCTGTGCAGATTGCCGTCCGGCAGGGCCGGCAGATGGGCATGCCGCCGGCCGTGGGAGGCGATCTCCATGCCGGCCGCGGCCATCTCGCGGAGCTGGCCGGCATCGAGCAGGGGGCGCCCGCTCTGCCAGCCCGGCTCCCAGTCCGCCCTGCCGCCGAGACAGTCGCTGAGCACGAACCAGCTGGCGCGCAGCCCGCGCTTCTCCAGCAACTCAAAGGCCGGCAGGTTGTCCTCGTAGCCGTCGTCGAAGGTGATCACCAGGGTCCGCGGGCCGGGCGGGTCCGGTTTGGCCAGATCGCGCGCGCAGACGCTCTGCCAGCCCAGGTCGGCGAGGATGTCGAGCTGTTCCAGGAAACGCCGGTAGGTCACGCACCAGCGGCTGGCGGGTGTGGCGCTGCCGGGGCTGATGGCGTGATACATCAGCACCAGTGGACCCTGGTGACCGGCATTGGCGAGCAGTCTGCGGCTGAGGGGATCCATGGCCACCCCGCTACTTGGGCGCGTAGCCGTGCTGGCGCATCTCGTCGCCGAGGATGCGCAGTGCACGGCGCCGTTCCAGGAAACCGAGCTGTTGTGCGTTCTGTGCCTGCCAGTCGGCGCGGCTGGAGCGGGCGAAGTCTTGCGGAATCCCGCCAATGTCAAGGTAGTCGCACATGGCGCGCATCTGTTGCGGATCGTTCAGCAGGCGTTCGTAGTGCAGCAGCAGGCCAAAGTCGGCGGCACGGAACTCGGCGGCCAGGCGTCGCCAGTGTTCGGCGAAATAGGCGAGACGGTCGGGACGCTGTGGCTGGTCCATCCAGTTGCGGCGCTTGATCGACAGCAGGCAGTCCAGGGGGTGGCGGACCAGGAACAGGAAGCGCGCGTCGGGCCAGAGCTCGCGCAGGAAACGCGCCGTGTCCAGGCCGCACAGCACCTCCTTCACACCCCAGCGGGGGAAACCGAGCTCCCGGGCCGGCCCGGCATAGAGCGTCTCCAGCTGGAGGCGGAAGCTGTCGAGGATGCGCGCCTCGGGTGGATTCATGGAGGCGATCCAGCGATGCGCGCCGTCGCCGGGATCGGCGGCGAAGGCCTCGAACTGGGCGGCGCCATTGCCGCCGAAGCCGAAGCGGTAGCGCTGGCCGCCCGGTCCCAGCATCTGCCGGTACTGTTCCAGGGCATCGGCCAGGCCGTTCAGGGCGCCACCGCTCTCGCCCCAGACCAGCACCTCGCCGGATGCGGTGAGCAGGCGCTGCAACAGGGTGCTGCCGGATCTCCAGCCGGCGGAAAACACGAACACCGGGGCGCTCACTGAGGTACCTCTCTTGTTGATGGCATCTCCATTCCGGCCGATGGCTGGTGGTTCTGCAGACTCGGGTTTCTGACACATCCAGTCTACCCTATCGGTTGGTCCTTTCGGCGAGCAGTCCGGCCAGTCGGGTCCCCAGCCCCTTGTCGCAGCCAAGGATCTTTTCCGGTGCCACATCCAGCAGTTTTGCCACGGCCTCCGGGGTGTCGCCGCCAGGGGCGACGACGATCGCTCGTGCGCCCTTCGCCACCTGGCGTTCCAGGCGCAGGCGCCATGTCCAGGCGCGGCTGCGAGTCAGGGAGCCGTGATGAAAATACACCAGCTGCCTTCCGCCCAGGCGGGCGAGATGCCGCTGCAGCCGGAGAACGGAGCCCAGAGCGGCCAGCCAGCCGTGGCGATGCAGACCCGGCGGCAGGGGTTCACCGGTGATCAGGATGCCCCCCGGGGCGAGTTCTTTTTTGGCGACTGTGCGCAGGCCGGCAATGGGTTCCACCAGGGTATCGGGCAGGGCGCGGCACAGCGCAGCCACACAGTCCGTATACGCGGAGCGTTGTGCTTCCTCTGCCAGGGGCCAGGCAACCAGCAGAGGACGCGCCGGTTTCGGCAGTTCCACCGGGTAGCCCCATGCCGCCAGCTCGCGGCCAATGAGGCGGGCGGCCAGCTTCTGTTCCTCGTCCGGGTATGCGTGACGCCAGCGTTCCACTCGCGCCGTGCTGATCGGTTGGCGAACCAGTTCCTTGTGGGCCTGGCCGGTCTCGATCAGGGCGGCCTCGGAACCGTCTGGTTGCAGCATCTGCGACTGGAAGTCGATGTCCAGGAAGTCGCACAGCCGGCGGATCTCCTGCTCCGGGGCCTGTACCAGGTCCTCGTAACGCAGCGCGATGGCGTGCGGGTCGTCGCGCAGCTGATGACGGGCACTGCCCACACGCTGGGCCCAGCGCAGCAGATGGCCGGTGCGGCTGACTCGACTCCAGGGCATCGATGCCAGCGAGTCGGCAACGTCGCGTCCGTCCCGGACCAGATGGATGATCGGCGCCTGCGGGAACAGCCGGCGGATTTGCGGCAGGTAACAGACATGTGGCGGGGTCTTTTCGATCCACAGCCGTTTTCCCTGACGACGGGCGATGTCCTCGCCCAGGCTGAGGAACAGGGCCGCGGCTCCAGGGAAGCGGCGTCTTCCCCCTGAGGGGAGGGAGGCCAGCCAGGCCGATGCCGAGGGTTGCCAGTCCGGCGTGGCGTCCATGCGCTCGACCATCCATTCGAGTGATGCCGGCCAGTCCCTGGCAAAGGCCGCTTCGCCGCCTGGATAACGGAAGAAGAGCCGGAAGAAATGGGTCTCCGGGGTGACGCAAAGCCGGGGGTGGCGGTTGAGGATGGCAGACAGGAGTGTGGTGCCGCTGCGTCCCTCGCCGACCAGCAGGGCGGGCGGGGTGAAGCCGTGCAGCGATCCTTCCGCCCTGTTCATGGTTTGATCCTGGCCAGCCGCGGCAGCAGACGTTCGGCAAGTTGTTTGAGCAGCAGCAGGTTGGCCTGCAGGACGGGGTTTCCTGGCCGGGAGCGGACCACGAGCAGCCAGCTGAGGATATAGACACCGCCCAGGGTGACGCTGATGGCCAGCATGTACCGCCAGTCCAGAGACATGAGCCCCAGCCCCTCGCGCAGGACATTGTCGAGCAGCCAGCCCGCGCCCGCGGCGGCGAGGGTGGACAGGGCGGCAGGAAGGATGGCCATGGCGAGTTGCGACCAGCCCAGTTCCATGTGGGAACGGCGCATCATCCGTATCAGCAGCAGGTTGGTGAGCAGCATCTTCAGGGCAATGCCGATCGCCACCCCGGTCAGCCCCCAGCGGATGCCGACCAGCACGGCGACGATGGTCAGCAGCAGGTTGGTGGCGACGATGGGTGTCTGTCTGGCCACCAGGTTTTGCGCCGAGGCCAGACTGCTGGTGGTGATGGAGATCACCAGCACGAAGGCGCCCAGGGCAAGGTAGCGGAAGGGCTCGGCAGCAGGCAGCCATTTTTCGCCATAGAGATAGTAGATCAAGGGTTCCACCAGGAAGATCAGCCAGAGCAGCAGCGGGAATACCGCGGAGGTCACGGCACAGAGGACCTTCTGGTACATCAGCCGGGAGTGGTCGAGATTGTCCTGGATGCGGCTCAGGCCACCGAATACCAGCTGGTAGAGCGGCGTGCAGAGATTGTCGATGGGCAGCCGCGACAGGGAGAAGGCGCGGTTGTAGATGCCGAGCAGGTCGAGGCCGGCGAGCCGGCCGAGCAGCATGTTGTCGACCCGGTTGGCGGCCAGGCTGAGGCTGTTGTTGAGATGCATCCGCCAGCCGAAGCGCAGCAGTGGCCGCAGCGCCTCGCGGTCGAAGTTCCAGCGGGGACGCCAGGGTGCCTGCCTTGCCATCAGCGCCGCCGAGATCAGCGAGGTGCCCAGGCCACCGACCACGAAGCTGTAGGGGCCGAGGCCGGCGAAGGCCGCCAGCAGGCCGAGGGCGGTGCCGCTGAACTTGGCCTTGATCTGGATCTGGCTCAGCGTCTTGAAGTCCATCTCCCGGCGCAGCAGGCTGCCGTTGATGCCCATGAAGGGCATGAGAAAGAAGCTGACGCAGCTGAACAGCATGATCGGCGCATAGCGTGGATCGCCGTAGAAATCCGCCAGCCAGGCGGCGGAGGCGGCCACCATCAGGGTGCAGAGCAGGGCCAGGCCCTCCATGAACCAGAAGGCGGCATTCCACTGTTCCGCCTGCACGGCCTTCGCCTGCAGCAGGGCCGAGGGCAGGCCGAAGTTGACCTGGGCGCCGAGCAGCGCCGTATAGGCGACGACGGCAAAGAACACGCCGAAGTCTTCCGGCATCAGCAGCCGGGCCATGACGATGCCGGCAGCAAACTGGATCACCGAGCCGATCCCGCCCTGCAGATAGGTCCAGAGGGCGCCGCTGCGCATGCGCTGGCCGAGGTCCTGACTCATCCTGCAGCCTCCTCTGCCGGCTGCAGCGTCCAGTCGGTGGCTTGCCGGTACCAGGGCAGGTCGAAGCTCTGCCAGGCCTCGCCAAGCCGCTGCAGCTCGGTGGCCCCGACCCGGCTGCGCCAGGCATCGCGCATCCGCCGGCTGTCGCGTTCAGTGGCATAGGCGTCCGGGTCGCCGTCGCCACGGCTCTTGGTGGTGATGCGTTCCACGTCGGCCGGTTGCCAGTCGAGGCCGGCGAATCCGAACAGGGCACGAAAGCCCTCCAGGGGGGCTGCGCACAGCGCCTCGTAACGCAGCACCCGGCAGTCCGGGGCCTCGCGCAAGGCCTGCCAGGCGGCGAACAGGGCACCGCCCTGCATCAGGCCCTGGCGGTACCAGAAGTCCCCGCCATCCACCTCCAGCGCCTTGCGGGCCGCTGCCGGCAAGGGCAGGTCACGCAGTGCCTGGCGTACCGCGGACAGGTCGTCGGCCTGCCAGCCGAGACGCTGGAAGCTGCTGGCGACCGCGGCCGGATGGCGGACGATGAACAACAGCCGCGGGGCGAAGGCCTGCAGATACCAGCCGGCAGCCAGGGGATTGACCTCCTTGATCACCGGCCGGCGGGTCCGCCGTTGCGCCAGATCCCACTGTCCAGGGTCGATGACGATGCCCGGATCGAACTCCGGCAGGCCGGCGAAGGCCCGGGCGGCGTAACGGGCCTGCAGCGGCCTGGCCTCGTCTGCTGACAGCAGGGCGCGCTCCAGGCCGTGGCGCTGCATCAGGCTCTGGGTGACGGGCTCGCGCAGGTAGAGGGCATTGCCGGCATGGCCGAGGATCTCGCCCACCCAGCTCGAGCCGCTGCGCGGCAGGGACAGCACCAGCAGGGGCGGCGCCAGTGGTCGCTGCAGCCGGCCGAGCAGCCGGGTCAGCGGACCCAGCCCGGCCCAGGCGACCGGGCTCGGGCTGCGAGGGGCGAACCGCCACAGCAGGGGTGTCCGGGCAAGGCGGGTCTTCCAGCTCACGTCGCCGCCAGCACCCGGTCGTAGAGGGCCTGGACCTGCGCCGCATGGCGGGCCACGTCGAAGGTGGCGAAGGCGTGTTCGCGGGCCGCCGCGCCCAGCCGCCGGCCGAGGTCGGGGTCCCGGTACAGGCGCAGGATCTGCGTCGCCAGGTCGCTGCTGTCGCCGGGCCTGAACAGCAGGGCGCTGCGCTCGTGTTCGGCCATTTCTGCGGCGCCGCCGTGGTTGGGGGCCACCAGCGGCCGGCCCAGGGCCATGCTCTCGATGACCACGGTGCCCAGTGGTTCGGGCGAGGTGGAGGCGGAGACCACCACGTCCAGGCCGAGGTAGGCCGATGGCATGTCGGTCAGGTGGCCGGTGAAATGCACGACCTGCTCCAGCCCTTCCGCGCGCACCCGCTCGCGCAGCTCGGCCTCGTAGTCGCGGCACTCGTCCGGCGTGCCGCCGACCAGCAGCAAGCGCAGCCCCGGGATCTGTTCCGCCAGACGGTGCGCGGCATCGAGGAACAGTCGCTGACCCTTCCAGGGGATCAGCAGCCCGACCAGGCCGACGGTGAAGGCCTGCTCGGGGAGGCCCTGCTCGCGGCGGAAGCGCCCGGGCTCGGCGCGCGCCTCCAGGGCCTGGAGGTCGATGCCATCGTAGATCACCGTGCGCTTGTCGGCCGGTACGCCCAGCCGGCCGACGCTGTCGGATATCCAGTGCGAGACCGGGATGAAGTGATCCGGCAGCCGGTACAGGCGGTGCATCATCCGCGAGCCGGACTGGTCGCCGCGCACGTGACAGACCACCGGGATGCCGAGCAGCCGGCCGGTGAGCAGCGCGGCGCGATTGCACAGGGGTTCGTTGTTGGCGTGGATCAGGTCGACCCGGCGCTGCCGGGCCAGCCGGAGCAGGCGCAGGAAGAAGGGCAGGAAGTTGCCCAGATCGTCCAGCCGCGCCAGGGCCTGGCGAAGCAGCAGGCCGAGCAGCGGGCCATCCAGTCGCCCGGCGTCCCGCAGCCGGCGTCGCCAGCCGACCACGTCGAGGTGACGGTCGCGGATGTGGTGCCACTCGGCCTCGCTGGCGATCGAGGCGTAGTCCGGTCCGCTGCGGCCGGTGACCACCAGCGGCCGGTAGCGTTCCGGGTCCAGGTTGCGCACCAGGTGGCGCATGCAGATGGCGGCACCGCCGTAGCCGATGCCGTTCTCCACATAGAGGACGGTGCGTGCAGCCGTGCCCTTCATGACCGCCCCTCTCCCTGCCAGCGGCGCTTGAGCTGGCGCAGTGTCTGGACCCAGCCGCCCGGCAGGCGGCAGGCCAGGCGGAACAGCAGGCTGCGTGGGCTGGGTTGGTGCGACCAGCTCTCGCGGAAGGCGCGCCCGGCGGCCGTCAGCCGGCCCTCGTCGAAATGGCGGTAGCCGAGCTGCCACCAGGCCTGGGCGATCAGTGCCTCGACGTCCAGCCCCTGGCGGCGCAGTTCCGCGGCGCCCCGGCGCTTGGCCGCCTCGGCGACCTGGACCAGGGATTCCAGCATGGGCAGGGTGGAGCGCGTGGCGTTGGCGCCGTGCAGGCGGCGCAGCATCAGCACCTCCGGCAGCATGGCGATCGGCTGGTGCAGGGCGATGCGCACCCAGAGTTCGAGATCCTCGCCATAGCGCAGGCCGGTATCGAAGCCACCCTCGGTCAGCAGCAGCTCGCGCCGCACCAGCACGGTGCCGGTGGGAATGAAGTTCTTGCGCAGCAGCCGGGCGGCGGCGTCGGGGACCGGGGCGCCGTCCAGGGCCTCGAACTCCGCCAGCAGGCCGTGATGGGCCAGCACCGAGTCGGTGACCGTGCCGCCGGCCTCGTCGATCTCGCGCATGTCGCCGGCGATCAGCACCAGCTCGGGGTGACGCTCCAGCAGCGCAAGCTGCCGTTCGTTCTTGTCGGGCAGCCAGCGGTCGTCGGCGTCGAGGAAGGCGATCCAGTCGCCGCTGGCCGCCTCCACCCCGCTATTGCGAGCCGCCGAGGGGCCGGCATTGGACTGGCTGATCAGCTTGATGTCCCGGCCGCAGGCCTCGACCTGGTTGCGGGTGGCGTCGGTGGAACCGTCGTCGACGACGATGATCTCGTCCACCGGCCGGGTCTGGGCGCGGATGCTGGCCAGCGCCTCGCCGATGAAGGCGGCGCTGTTGTAGGCGGGGATGACGGCACTGATGCGCGGCTGCGGGGGCACGAGGGGTCCTTGGAAGTGATCCTTTTTTTAGATTCTGCTTATAAATCCATGATATTGCAATCTGTTTTGCGAGTAATTGCCCTGGTATCCAGCGGCGGAAGGCGGGGAAACTTGATGGCGCGGCCGGTTCTTCAGCGCAGGGTGAATTCTACAACATTGGACAGGGGGCTGAGGTTCCGGTCGGCGTCCCAGCTGCACAGGGCGACGTAGTAGGTGCCGGGCTTCAGGTCGCGCAGCGTGGCCTCGCGCGGGGCGCCGAACCAGGCATGCAGGTGCAGCTCCCGGAGGGTGAACGCCTCGGGCGTGCCGGCGGCGGCCGGCTCGGGTTCGCCGGCGACGTGCTCGGCCATCCAGAAGGCGTTGACCCGGTGCCAGTCCGGGTCGACCCGTGGCCGGTCACGGGGCTCGGCGTCGGTGGCGCCGGGCGGGATCAGATAGTTCGACTTGAGCGGCCGCCCGGGCTTGTGACGGGCCAGGACCCAGTCCTCGGCCTGGGTCAGGATGCGCGCCTTGTCGGCGGCCCGGGCCGGGTTGTCGGTGGGGGCGCGGGCGACGATCGGCCGATCGCTGATCTTGACGAAATAGCGCGCGGCCCGGCCACCGGGGCCGTCGTCGGCCGGTGCCGTCCAGGCCAGGCGCACGCCGTCCCGGCTGGCGGCCAGCACCCGCAGATCGGTGACGGCATCCGGTGGCCGGGTCGAACCCTTGGCGACGCTGCCCTGTTGCCACTCGGTGGTCTGGGTGAACCAGAGGCGCCGGCCGCGGCGCTTGGCGGCAAAGGCCTGGTAGCGCTGCCTCACCTCGGGCCAGCCGGTGTAGTGGTAGAGCAGCGGCCACATCTGGATGTGTCGGTCGTGGCGCTGTGGCGAGAGGGCCTTTTCGCCGACGCCGAGCAGGGCATTGGGCATGCTGGTGTACTGGTTGAGCATGGTCAGCCGCGGGTAGTAGAGGACATGGTGCGAGAAATAGTCGGCCTGGGCCCAGAGGCCGTCGAGGATGCGTTCGTCGCCATAGGTGCGGTAGGCCTCGTGCAGGGCCAGCACGCCCTGGGCCTCCATCCAGGTCTTGGCATGCGAGCCGTGGACGGCTTCCTCACTGCGCAGCAGCGGGCTGTCGATATGGTCGCTGAGTTTGTTTGCCAAGCGGTCGGGGAGCAGGCCGAGCAGGGTGCCGGGCTTCACCGACCAGCGGGTGAGCTGGCCGTGGCGGTGGCGCAGCAGGGCCAGCATGCGGCGCAGCTGCCAGCGGGCGAACTCGTCCATCACCGGGCTGCCAGTGGCCTGGAAGCCGGCCAGGTTGGTGTACAGCATCCAGGTGTAGATGCGCGCGTAGTGGCGCCGGCGCAGGGCCTCGGGGTCGCGCTCGAACAGGCCGGTGTCGCTGAGCGGGCGCAGGCGGCCCTGGAAGATGCTCTGGTGCTGGAAGGTCAGGTCCCAGTCGACGAAGCCGTGGATGGCGTCCAGCGCGCGCCGGTCACCGCTCAGATAGTAGTATTCGAAGAGCTGGAACAGGGCATAGTGCTCGATGTCCGGCAGCCACTTGTAGCGGTTCAGGTAGCTGGTGCCGGCAGCGATATCCTGATTCTGCTTGGTCGGTCCCTGGCCGCCCCACAGGTAGAAGTCCTTGGGGCCGAACAGGGTCAGTCGGTTCCAGGCCTCGAGCTGGGCATCGAGGGCCGGATAGCGGTCCTCGCCCGTGCCGAAATGCAGCCGGTTGCCGCGGTAGGCCCAGCCCGGATTGTGGGCGATGTGCCAGCGGCTGGTGGCCAGCAGCCGCTGGTAGTCGCGCGCCCCGCCGTGCAGCATGAAGGGCAGCCAGGCCGAATTGAGGCTCTCGTGATGGCCGCCCGAGTTGTAGCCCTGGGCGAAGCCGTGACCTCGATAGCCGATGCGTATCGGCTGCCAGCGGCCGCTCCTGCGTCCTTTCACCGCCTTGGGATCGGGGTCCATCTCGAAATACCAGCTCTCGGTGTCGGCGATCCAGGCCGGCGGCGGCCGGGCCAGCAACGGCTGTTCGAAGGCGGACGCCAGGGCGGCGGCGCCCTCGGCATCGGCCGGGCCGTCGAAGAAGAAATACAGCAGGTCGTGCAGGCTGCGCTCGCCGAAGTCGAGGTCGTAGGGGCGGTCTTCCGGCTGCAGGTCGTGCAGGCGGATGCGCAGCCGGCCCCTGTCCAGATAGACCGCCCGCGGTGCCTCCTGCCACCAGTAGCGCAGGGTGATGCCGACGCCGCTGCGGCCGTCGGAGACGGCCAGGAAGCGGGCCTTGCCGCCGGCCGCCCGTGGCCGGCCGACCTTGCCCGTCTGCAACGGACCGAAGCGGTAACCGCCTGGTCTGGCGGCGACCTTGCCGCGTACCTTGCCCGGCTGCCCGGCGGCCTGAACCAGGCCGAGAGGGGTGTCCGCCGCCAGCGTCGCCACGCTCGGCAGGCCGTCCGCCGCCCCCTCGCCGCCGGCAGTGACCTGCAGCCGACCGTCGAGGGCCAGGCGGTGATCGAGTTCCGCCCAGCGGAAGGGGTACTGCCACAGCGGGGGCGTGGGGTCGGCATTCTCGATCGCGTGCTCGACCACCACCAGGGGGGAGGCGCGGTAGAAGTGCAGGCGGGTGCTGTAGTCGTAGAGGCCCTCGGCGACCCTGCCGGGACCGGTCTCGGCAGGCAGGTAGCGGCCGCGGATCAGCAGGGTGGTGCGCAGCGGGCCACGGGTCTCGATACGCAGCTCGTGGCTCCGGCCGGCACCGTAGCGGGCTTCGGCCAGGGGGTGACGCTCGACGCTGACCGTCTTGCTCCAGCCGTGGGTGTTCCAGCTGTCACCGCGGTAGTGGCGGAATTTCTCCACTGCGGCGCTCTGCAGCCAGGGGCCGTCATCGGCATCGGCCTCGATCACCGGCCGGCCACGGTATTCGACCCGCTGCAGCAGGGGGCCGCCGTGGCGCGGTACCCGGACCCTGAGGACGCCGGTGTCGACCTCGATGGCGTCTGCCGTCTCGCGGATGCGAATCGGCTTCGCGACGGGGGCGGCCGGCTGGTCGTTGCTCAGCCACAGGCGGCGCTTGCCGCCAGCAGGCAGGTCGAGCTGGAAGTCGAGCAGTACCCAGCGGATCGAGCCGTCGCGCGCCCAGTAGCGGCTGGTCGCCTCGAACTGGCAGGGGATCTCCCGTCCCTGCTCGTCCAGCAGGCGCAGACTGGCGACGTCCTGGACCAGGCCGTAGGGAAGGGGCACGCCGGTGGTCACCGGCCAGCCCTGGCGCTCCACCCCGGCCAGATCGCGCAGCTCCAGCGGTACCCGGAAATGCCGGCCATCCCACTGGTAGGCGTCCCGGTCGAGGTGCAGGGCGGCCTGCAGCGGCGGGCCGAGGCAGAGGAGGATGAGGCCGATCAGCAGCTGGCGCATGACCGCAGCTTACTTCATCCGCAGCCGTCGGGCGTAGATCCGGCGGCTGCCGCTGGCATCGTCCTGTTCGAAGGCCAGCAGCAGGCTGTCGCCGCTGGCCGCCAGCGCCGGGTTGGCCGGTGTGCTCTGCCCTTGGTGCAGGATCGGCCAGTCGGGGTGACGATCGAGGCGCCGTCCCTCGGCATCCAGGCGGCTGGCATAGATCCGCAGCCGGTGTGGAGGTGGCAGGCGCGGGTCACCGGCCGCGGCGACCAGAAAGCCGTTCCTGGTGGGGGCGGTGGCGACGCTGCCGGTGATGCCGAAGCCGGGCTGGAACAGGCTGATTGCCCGCGCCGGCTTCCAGCCGGCACCGAAACGGGGGGGCTCCGGGTTGGGGTTGGCCAGCGGCTGCAGGCCGCCATCCTCCAGCAGTAGCGCCGTGGCGACGCTGACGCCGCGATTGAGGATCCCCCAGCCGGCATAGAGCAGCCGGCCATGGCCGCGCGCGAAGTGTCCACCGCTGCGGCCGATGGCGTTGCTCTCCGGGCGCAGCAGGGCCTCGACCCGGGGTCCGTCGCCGGTCTCGCGCAGCCGGGCGAAGCGGCGGGTGATGCCACCCTGGTTACCGGGCGCCCAGTTGCTCTCGTCGACCCAGGCGAGGGTCCAGCCGTCCTTGCTGCGGCTCAGCTCGGGTTGGCCGCCGTGCAGTTCGCCGCTCGCTGGACGGTCGGTATCCAGGGGCAGCTTGCCGTAACCCCAGCCCGGCGTGTAGCCCTGCCAGAGCCCGGCGTCCGGGCCCTGGTAGCGGAGGATCTTCCCCGGCCTCACCTGGCCCTTGCCGTTCACCCCCGCCCAGGCCAGGCGGTAGAAACGGCTGCCGGCACGATCCTGCCAGACGATCAGAAAGCCGTTGTTCGCCGCGGCCACCACCGGCAGCGCCTGGTTGTCGGGTCCGCCGGCAATGCGGATGCCCTGCGGATCGAGATTGCGCCCCTCGGGGGTGATGCGTGCTGCGTAGACGTCCCAGTCACGGCCGTTGCGCAGATCCTGCCAGACCACCAGATAGAGGCCATGGGCGAAGGCGATGCGAGGGCGTTCCTGGCTTCCGGGGGCATGGCTGATGACCCGTGGTGCCGCCCCGGAGGGACGGCCGTCGAGTTCGATTCGCCGTGCGAAGAGATCGCCACCGGCCGTGCCCAGGTAATTGCCGCCCCGCTGCCAGACCACCAGGAACCCCCCCTGGCCGTCGCCGGCGACATCCGGGTGGAAACCGGCGCCTGCGGCATCGCCGCTGAGGGGGGTCAAGGGTCCGCTCTCGATCGGCCCGGCCAGGGTGGCCGTTGCCATCAGCAACCCGAAGAGGAGGGGCAGCATCTTCCTCATGGCGCATCCGCTTCGAGCCGGCGCAGCCGATAGAGACGCCCCCCCAGTAGCCCCTTCCCCGCCAGATACTGGGTGGTCCCGCGCCAGGGATAGAGAAAACTGTACAGCCGCCCCAGTCGGTCGTAGCCGGGCAGGTGGCAGGACATCAGGTCGCCGAGGGGACCGTCCGGCTTGAGCCGGCCCTGCAGGCCCGGGTCGTAAAGGGCGGCGCCGCGGCTGCGGTTGGGGTGCAGGCGAGCCCGCTGCCAGCGGCCGTTCTGGGCGAGGGTGGCGGTACTGCCATGGCCGTCGGCAGGGACGCGGCGGATGTCGTATTCGTCGCCACCCGATAGATAGAGGGCCTCGCCGTTGGGGTCTACGGCAAGGCTGGAAGGCGTGTCGAAATAGCTTGCAAGCGGTTCGCCGTCGCCGATGTTCATCGGTTTTCTGCCCTGGATGATGCGTCCCGCGAGATGCCTGGCCTGGCCGTCGGGGTCGACGCGGATCACCACGTCCGGTGAACGGCTGAGAAAATAGACGCCGCCATCGGTTGCCGGACGGCCCATGACCACGTGCAGGGTGCGGCCCTTGCGCAGCTCGATCGGCCAGCGGGCGACGAAGCGGATCTGCCGGCCTTCGGGGTCGACCCGGTAATAGCCGGTGAAGCTGCCGAGCCAGAGGCTGCCGTCGCCGGCGACGGCGATGCCCGTGGTGTTGGGCAGGCGGACCTGCCCGGGTGGTGCCGCCTGGCCCGGTGCCAGGCGCATCTGGCCGCCGCCGACCCAGGTGTCGACCTGCCAGTGACCGTTCGTCTGGCGGATGCGCCGTACCCGCGCATTGCCGTCGTCGAACACGAACAGGGTCCCGTCGGGGGCGCAGGCGATGTCATGGGCACCGAGGTGGCCGGCAAAGCCGAAACGGAACTCGGCCAGAGGCGCCGGCCCATCGCGCATTCCCGGATGCCCGGTCCCGGCCAGGTGGTAGCGCTGTCCCTCGACCACGATGTCGACGAACTGGCCGTTGATCAGGAACAGCTGGTCGCGGCCGTTTTCACAGAGCAGGAAGGCGCCCTCGCCGGCCTGTTCGACCGGCCCGGTGGCGGGGCCACCCCCGAGGGCATCGGTGAAGGGCTCGACCGTCCAGCGCTCGTTATCGACTGTTGCCGTCAGGGTCCGGGGGAGGAGGGCCGTGAACAGGAGGATCCAGAACAGGCGTCTCATTCCGGCAGGGCTCCCAGGTCGAGGCGCAGGGCGCGCACGCTGGGCGGACGCCGCCAGTCGCCGGTCACCAGCAGCAGCACCTTCTGCCGGCTGGCGTAGACCAGCATGTAGTTCATGCCCTGGGCCGGCAGGTCGGCTTGCGGCAGGCGCCGGTAACGGTTGCTGTCGAGGTCATAGACGTAGGTGCCGCTGCTCTTCGCCTTGCTCCGCAGGCGCAGCCGGCCGTTGGGCCGGCGGTAGACCTGGTTGTCGTCCACCACCAGCACGAACACGCCCTGTTCGGGATGGAAGGCGACCGGGATGTGCTGGTCCGGCGGGCAGGGGTCGCCGCCGGGTTGGCGTTCTTCCCAGCGGCCGGCCTCGCCCGCGGCCTTGCCCGGGTGATAGAGCCAGACGCTGTTGGTCAGACGCGCGCTGCCGAAGGCGGCGAACACCTGGTGCAGGCTGTCGTAGACCAGGTTGAAGTGGCTGTTGTGGTGGTGCTTGCCGGTCGCCTTGCGCCACTGTTCGCTGCCCCGGTCGAGTTCCCAGATGCCGAACTTGTAGAGCAGCGGAAGCCGGCGCCAACTGTCGTAGGCCGTCGCTGCGTCGAAGAAGGTTGGCATCTTGCCCTGGTGGCGGTCGAAGGGCTGCCAGCGGTGGCTGGTCAGGTCGTAGCGCCATACCGGCTGGCGGCGGATCTCGAAGCGGCGCCGTAGCGGGTGATGGTTGGCCGCGGCGGCGACGATCAGGCTGTCGCTCCCGGGATCGTAGACCAGGCCGTCGTAGCTGTGCATGGCCCAGGGGCGCGGATTGTCCGCGGGTCCGGCCACCGGATGGCCGGCGGCGTCGAGACGGTAGCTGTCGCGCGGCGAGGGCGGATAGTGCCGGGTCCAGCGCAGCCGCTGCGGGTCGAATTCGCGCACGCTGTTGTCCCAGTTCTTGCCATGGGTGTTGGAACCGAACAGCAGGAGGGTGCCGCGATGGCTGTCGTAGGCGGCACCGGCATGTTCCTGGCGTCGCCAGCGGCCGGTTTCGGTATGGATCACCACCCAGCGGTTGGCGGGGAGGGCGGCATAGTCCGGTGCCGCCGTGGCCGCCGGGGTGGTGCCGGGCCGGCCGCAGGCCAGCATCAGCAGCAGGACCGGCAGCGGCTTCTTCCATGACATTTGGAGGGCACCTCGAAGACGTGTCACTGCAAGGGCACCAGTCTATCACCGCTCGGGCGGGGGGCCACCCCGTTGTTGTTTCAGCGCTGCCGGATGCGCGGCCGGGCGCTGCTTGGGGGTATGATGGAAGGATGTCACATCGAGCCTCGGGAAAGAACAGGAGCGGGATCTTCTGGCTGGCGCTGCTGGCGTGGCTGCTGGCCGGGCCTGCCATCGGCGGTGTGCCGGAAACGGTTGCCCGGCTGAAGGCCAGTGTGGTCGGGGTCGGGACCGTGGAGAAGACCCGCCGCCCTCCGGCGCTGCTGCTTGGCAGCGGTTTTGTGGTCGGCGACGGGCGCCATGTGCTGACCAATGCCCATGTGGTGTCGAAGTCGCTGAACGAGAAGGGCCTGGAATACCTGGCGGTGTTCATCGGCAGCGGCAGCGAGGCGGACGTGCGCCAGGCGCGGGTGGTGGCCAGGGACAAGGAGCACGACCTGGCGCTGCTGGAATTCGGCGGCAGTCCCCAGCCGGCGGCCCGCCTCGGCGACTCGGACCGGGTCCGCGAGGGTGAGGAATTCCTGTTCACCGGTTTTCCGCTGGGTTCTGCGCTGGGACTCTATCCGGCCACCCACCGCGCCATGCTGGCCGCCATCGTGCCCATTGCCCTGCCGGCACTGGCCTCGCGCCAGCTCTCGCCGACGGTGATCCGCCGCCTGCGTCATCCCTTCCGCATCTTCCAGCTCGACGGCACCGCCTATCCGGGCAACAGCGGCAGTCCCCTCTATTCGCCGGACAGCGGCGAGGTGGTGGGCATCCTCAACATGGTTTTCGTCAAGGCGTCCAAGGAATCGGCGCTGAGCCACCCCAGCGGCATCGCCTATGCCATTCCCATCGCCCATGCCCGTCGCCTGCTGGAGTCTGCCTTGCCTTGAGAGCGGACAGCGGTGGGTGGCTGCTGTAAAGGGGCCTGTCCTCCTCCCCGCACTCCGGGTGTCAATTTTTTTAACACTTGCCCGGCCTGTGCTTCCGAGAGGCTCGGAGAACCGGGACCATCCTTCTGAACAACAATATGTTTTCCATTCCGGGCATGGCTTGTGCATCTATACTGAATAAGTCGTCACGCCGGCCCGCAGCCGCGGCTGGCGAGACATGACTCGTCAGGAATTGTCGATACCATCAGTGCATTGAGAACGAAAACAATCTGAAGTGAGCCACGATGACGGACGAGAAGAAACCCGACCAGCAGCCGAAACACCGCGATCAAGACAGCGATCCTGCAACCGAGGGGCCGGCCGGCAGCCGCCGTCGTTTCGTCAAGTCGGCCCTGGTGACGGCACCGGTGATGCTCACCGTGGCCAGCCGTCCGGCACTGGCAGGGGCCAGATGCACCCTGTCAGGCATGATGTCCGGCAACCTCTCGGGACCGACGGAGACCTGTGAAGGCTGTACCCCGGGTTACTGGCGACAGCAGCAGCACTTCGGGAGCTGGATGTCCCCCTACAGCCCCACCGATCCCAAGACGTTCTGGACCGATGTTCTGCCCGCCTTCCCGGGTATGCCGGCGGGCCTCACCTTGATCGATGCCCTGTGCCTGAAGGGCGGCAACTACAATGCCCTCGCCCGGCACACGGTGGCGGCCCTGCTCAACGGTGCCTACAACCGCATGAATCCCGGCGGCCTCAATTTCGGCTACACCGACCAGGACGTGATCGATCTCTACACCGACCACTACATGTCCGACGTCGAGAAGCTGAAGAACACCTTTGCCCTGCTCAACGAGCGTTCTTGTCCGCTGGGCTTCGATCCCGGTGACAGCGGAGGAAGCGGTCCCGGTTGTGCCAACAATAGCGGTGGGGGCAAATAACCGGGTCGAGGTGCAGGCATGTCGTCCAGGCCGCATGCCGGCGCTGTCCCGGGGAGCGATTGCTTCGACCGCTGGACAGCGGTGGACATACCCTTGCGCATCTTTCACGACGGTGACGAGTGGGTCTGCTACCACGAGCTGGCCGGTGATACCCACCTGTTCGAGCTGATTCCCGGAACGCTGCTGCAGATGCTTCGCGAGGAGACCCTGAGTGGTGGGCAGCTGGTGCAGCGCCTGCGGGAACGCTTCGAGTTCGAGGCGGATTTCAACCTTGCGGAATACGTCGACGAGGTGCTCTGGAAGTTCGAGCAGAATGCCCTGATCCGGCCCGTGCCATGAGGCTCTCCGATCTCAACCCGGTCGATCTCGAGCACCGGTTGCGCCGCGAGGGGCTCGCCCTGGCGATCGGGCCGTTCGGCGTCCGCCTGCACAGTGAACTGCCGGAGCTGGCGCAGACCCTGACGGCGCTCTATGTCGACTACCCCTTGCTTGGCGAAGACGACTGGGTGGATTTTCCGGTGGCGGTCAGCGCGCCCAGGGGGCCTCGCCGCTGGCTGCGGCCCCAGGTGCGTTTCCTGTTCGATGGCCATGCGCCCTTCAAGCCCTTGCCACGCAGCCAGGCCTATCCTTCACTGGAATGGGGTCTCAACTGGTGCATGGCCCAGCACACGGCGACCCATCTGGTCCTGCATGCAGCAGTGATCGAACGCGAGGGGCAGGCAGTGATCCTGCCCGGCCCCCCGGGTGCCGGCAAGAGCACCCTCTGTGCCGCCCTGGTGCAACGGGGCTGGCGGCTTCTCTCCGACGAACTGACCCTGCTGCGTCTCTCCGACGGTCGAATCGATCCGGTGCCCCGTCCGGTCAGTCTGAAGAACGAATCCATCGATGTCATTCGCCGCTTTGCCCCCGACTGCCGGCTCAGCGAGCCCTGCCGTGACACGCTGAAGGGTACGGTGGCCCATCTGCAGCCACCGCGCGACAGCGTACGGCGCATGGCCGAGCCGGCCCGGCCCGCCTTCGTGGTGGTCCCCCGCTACCTTGAGGGGGCGCCGGCCCGCTTCCAGCCGCGTTCCCGGGCACGAACCCTGCTGCATCTGATCGACAACGCCTTCAACTTCGCCCTGCACGGTGGCACGGGTTTCGAACGGGCGAAGGCATTGATCGATTCCGTTGACTGTCTCGATTTCGGCTACGGATGCCTGGACGAGGCGGTGGTGGCCTTCGACAGCCTGATCGCCGATGGGGCGCTGGAGGCACGGGCATGAGGATCGCGCCGCCGCTGCTGCTCGAGGTGCTGAAGGAACCGGCACGTATGGCCGAAGCCGAGCCGGGGCAGTGGGAACTGCTGATCCGCCAGGGTCGGCGCGCCGGTCTGCTGGCGCGGCTCGCCGATCTCTTCGCCGGGCAGGCGCGGGATGTCGAGATACCCGCCGCGGCACGGCGTCACCTCGACTGGGGACGGGCCGCGGCGGAGCACCATGCACATGTCATCCGCTGGGAGGTCGATCGTATCCTGCTCGGTCTGGCCGGCCTCGACATCCCGGTCATGCTGCTCAAGGGCACGGCCTATCTGATGGCCGGGCTGCCGGCCGCCCGTGGGCGCCTGTTCTCCGATGTCGACATCCTGGTGCCGCGCGAGTCGCTGGACGCCGTGGAGCGCGCGCTCTTCTTCGCCGGCTATGTCAGCAACCATTCCGACCCCTATGACCAGCGTTACTACCGCAGCTGGATGCACGAACTGCCGCCGCTGCAGCATGCCCGCCGCGGCACCCTGCTCGATGTCCATCACAACATCGTGCCGGACACGGCACGCCGGCCGGTGGCGGTGGCGGCACTCTGGGAGGGATCGCGGCGGCTGGCGCTGGGTGCGGCGGCGCACGGGGTGGAGCTTCGCGTCCTGCAGCCGGTCGATATGCTGCTGCACAGCGCGGTCCACCTGTTCAACGACGGAGAGTTCGGCCAGGGGCTGCGCGATCTGCTGGACATGCAGGCGCTGCTGGAACACTTCACTGCCGGCGAGGCGGATTTCTGGGAACGTCTGCTGGAACGCGCGCGCCTGCTCGGCCTGATCCGCCCGCTGTATTACGCCCTGCGCTACCAGCAGCGGCTGCTGGATGTGACGGTGCCGGCCGCGGTATGGCTGCAGCTGGAGAAGGCGGCACCCCTCGGTCTGGGGTTGCGCGACAGTTTGTTCGATCGCGCCCTGCTGCCGGAACATCACAGCTGCAGGGACCGCTGGAGCGGCCTGGCCCGCTGGCTGCTCTATGTCCGCGGTCACTATCTGCGCATGCCGCTGCCCCTGCTGCTGCCGCATCTGGCGCGCAAGGCGCTGCGTGGCGAGGCGGGCTAACCCGGATATTGCACCAAGGATTCGATGCTCAGGGCGGAGCTGGCAAAGCAGCCTGGCCGATCGCCCGCAGAAGCATGGCCGTAGCCAGGGTTCAAGGGCGATCGGCCAGGATGCGCAGCCAGATGCGTCCTGAAATCGAATAGGCGCAAACTGTACCCCGCCGTGAGGAGCCATTTGCGAGCCTCCCGGCCTTGCATGTCAGTCTGCACTCCGATTATAGGGGCCGCCTTGGTGCAATATCCGGGCTAAGGCCGCTCAGGCGCCGTAGACCTCGCCGGCGGCGAGCTTCTTCTCCCACTCCAGGGAGGTCCTGACGATGAAGTCCAGGTCGTCGTATTTCGGTTCCCAGCCGAGCAGGCTGCGGGCGCGGTCGGCGCGGGCGATGAGGATCGGCGGATCGCCCGGCCGGCGTGGCGCTTCCTCGACATTGAGCCTGTGACCGGCCACCCGCTCGACGGCATCGACCACCTCGCGCACGCTGTAGCCGTGGCCATAGCCGCAGTTGAGGGTTACCGACTCGCCGCCGCCGCGCAGGTAGTCCAGGGCCTTGAGGTGGGCATCGGCCAGATCCTCGACGTGGATGTAGTCGCGCACCCCGGTGCCGTCCGGCGTCGGGTAGTCGGTGCCGAAGATCATCAGCTTCTCGCGCCGGCCGGTGGCCACCTCGCAGGCGACCTTGATCAGCAGCGTGGCCCTGGGCGTCGACTGGCCGATGCTGCCGTCCGGACTGCTGCCGGCGACGTTGAAGTAGCGCAGCGCCACGTGACGCAGGCCGCTGGCGGCCGACAGGTCGCGCAGCATCCATTCGCTCATCAGCTTGGAGGTGCCATAGGCGTTGATCGGCGCATTGGGGCTGTCCTCGGTACAGGCATCCCCCTCGGGGATGCCGTACACCGCAGCGGTGGAGGAGAAGATGAAGTGCCGCACCCCGGCCTCCTGGCAGCAGGCCAGCAGGTTGCGGGTGTGGCAGGTGTTGTTGCCGTAGTACTTGAGGGGGTTGCTGACCGACTCCGGCACCACGGTATGCGCCGCGAAGTGCAGCACCGAGTCGATGCCGTGGCTGGCGAGCAGGCGCGAGACCAGGGCCTGGTCACCGGTGTCACCGACCACCAGCTCGGCGTTGCCCACCGCCTCGGCGAAGCCGGTCGACAGGTTGTCGAGCACCACCACCCGTTCCCCCGCCGCGGTCAGTTGTCGTACCACGTGGCTGCCGATATAGCCGGCGCCGCCCGTGACCAGGATGGCCCCCTGTTCCATGCGCTCTCTCCTCATGAGGTTCTCGAAATGTCTTGTTGTAGCGGCCACCGCCGCCAGAGCTTTCATTCGGTTTCCAGCATACCAGCGGCGGTGGCCGATTGCAGTGGACGGGGGCGCGGCATAGAATGGCCGCTGGTCGTAAGTTATTAACCCGGCAACCAAATAGGTTGTGTTCAGCCGCCGGGTAGCCGTCTGCGGCAAGGCATCGAAACGCCGCCGTAGCATTCCTACGGCAAGGTTCGATAACGCCGTCCGCAGACGGCTACCCGGCGGCCGGACCTGTTGAATCATAATGACCGGGGCTTCAGGCCTGTCCCGCTACGGCGTTGCGGTCCTTGGCAAGGAGAGCGACCCTTGCCGGCGGGCCGCGCCTTGTTCCGGAACAGGCCTGAAGCCCTGAACACAACCTATTTGGTTGCCGGGTTAATATCTGAATTACAGCGTAAAAATGCGTCCAAGGGAGGATCTGGTGTGACCGAGCAGGGGAGGGGAGCGTCGCTGATCAAGAGGGGGCTGCTGCTGACCGTGTTCCTTGCACCGGCCCTGTTGCAGGCGGGGGATCCGCCGATCGCGGTGGGCGAGCGCGAGGCGCAGCCCTTCCAGCGCTACCTCGAGGACTACGAACGCTGCCAGGCGCGCCGGGAGTTCAAGCCGGTGCGGGGCGAGTACGAGACCCGCGAGGAGTACCGGCGCCGGGTGGAACGGCTGCGCGCCGGCTGCGACGGCCGGGAGCGTCTCGAACCGGCCCGGTTCAAGGCGCCGGTGTTTCTCAGCTACGATGCCGATGCCCAGCGTTTCAGTTTCGAGCTGCCCCAGGCCAGGACCTACCGCATCCGCTACGACGCCCTGGTCTGGGACGACTTCCCCAAGCTGCTGGTCAAGCTGCCGCGTGACAAGTGGCACGTGGACGACCCGACGCCGCGGGCCAGCGTCTACAAGGAGTGCAGGCTGCGTCGGGTGAGTTTCGATCCGGCCTACTTCAGCCGGGTCGAGCCCTACCGCGCCGATTCCTGGCGCGGCTGTATGACCTACTACCAGCGCGGCGATGACTTCGGCTGGCACCGTGAGGAGGGGGTCTTCAGCATCGAGGACGTGACCTTCCATGCCTACATCCCGGTCGACAAGGCGCGGCGTCTCAAACGGCGGGAGCGGGATCTCTACTACCTGGTGAGCGGCAGCCTGCGGGTCCCGGAACGGCGCTTCGATGCCGAGCACGTCGAGCTGCGCGATGTCCGCACCGGCGAGGTGCTGATCACGCTTGAACCCTGAGCCCTACAGTCCCCGGCGTGATCCCCTGCTGTGGCTGGCGTTTGCCGCGGGGCCGCTGGTCTGGCTTGGCCTCTATCTCTATGCCCGGCCGCAAGCCGACTGGCTGTGGCCGCTGCACCGGCCGCAGGATGCCCTGCTGCTGGGCCTGGTCTACCCGCTGCTGGAAGAGCTGATCTTCCGCGGCTGGCTGCAGGGCGAGCTGCTGCGCCGGTCCTTCGGTCAGCGGCCAGTGCTGGGCCTCAGCGTGGCCAACCTGCTCACCAGCCTGTTGTTCAGTCTGCTGCATCTCGTCAACCATCCGCCGGCGGCTGCCGCCGCGGTGCTGCTGCCCTCGCTGGTGTTCGGTCATTTCCGCGAACGGGACGGCCGGCTGCGAATCCCCATCGCCCTGCACGCCTACTACAATCTGGGCTATTTCTGGCTGTTCAGCCCGGCGGCCTGATCCAGGTCAGGCCCGCTGCTTGACCTGGCCCGGCCGGTATCGATACTTGCAGATGGGTTGCACGTCACAGGGGGAACCGGCTACATGGCCGTCAGCCGAACGATCACTGCGCTCGTCCTCGCCGTCCTGGCACCCGTGGCCGCGGCTCATCCACCCACGTCCGGGATCCTCGCGGTCGGCTTCCTGCATCCGCTGACCGGAGTCGATCACCTGCTGGCCCTGACCGCGATCGGCCTCTGGTGGGGCTGGCAGAAGGGTGGCGGCTACCGGCTGCTGCCGCTGGCGGCCCTGGGCGGCATGCTGGCCGGCCTGGTCCTGGCGGGCAGGGGGCTGGGCCTGCCGCAGGTCGAGAACGGGATACTGGCAACCCTGTTCATTCTGGCCCTGCTGCTGCTGCGGCCCTGGCGGTTGCCGGCCTCTCGCGGCCTGCCGCTGGCGGCGGGCTTCGCCCTGCTGCACGGCCATGCCCATGGGCTGGAGCTGCCACCTGCTGTCGCCTGGCTGGACTTCAGCCTCGGCTTCCTGTTCAGCGGGGGCCTGGTCATGCTGTTTGGCGCCCGGCTGGCGGTGATGAGCCGTGAGCGGGGTTGCGAGGTCCTGTTGCGCCGTTGCAGCGCCGCGGTCCTGCTCCTGGCCGGTCTGGGTCTGGGGGCCGCTTGACGGCTGCCGTGGCCAGTTCCGCATCCAGCGCCGGCTTCCTGCCGCGCGCTGCCCTCGACAGCCTGATCCGGGCGCTGGAGGCCGCGGGTTACCGCTGCCTCGGTCCCAGGGTGCGCGACGGGGCCATCGTCTACGAACCCATGGGGGGGGCGCAGGATCTGCCCCGTGGGGTGCGGGATCGCCAGGGGCCGGGACAGTACCGGCTGCGGCAGACAGGGGACGCGCGCTGTTTCGCCTGGGCCAACGGCCCCCAGGCGCTGAAGCCCCTGCTGTTCCGGCCGCAGGAGGTCCTGTGGCGGGCGGTGCGGGGGGCGGGTGGTGCGCTGCGCTTCGAGAGCGTGACGGCCTCGGTCGAGCCCCTGGCGGTGATCGGCGTGCGGGCCTGCGACCTGGCGGCCCTGGCGCTGCAGGATCAGCACTTCCTGGCCGAGGGACGGAGCGACCCCCACTATGCCGCGCGGCGCAGGGCGCTGCTGCTGATCGCGGTCAACTGCAGCCATCCGGCGGCCACCTGCTTCTGCCAGGCCACCGGCGACGGTCCCCTGGTGACCGGGGGGCATGATCTGCTGCTCGATGAACTGGACGAGGGCTTCGTGCTGCAGGCGGGCAGCGCCGAGGGGCAGCGAATCGCCGCTGGCCTGCCGTTGCGACCCCTGTCCGATGCCCAGTTCGCCGACCTGCAGCGTCAGCGCCGCGAGGCCGCCACCCCGGGGCCGCGGCGGCTGCCACCCGGATCGCTCGCCGGCCGGCTGTTCGAACGCCACGATCATCCACACTGGCGCCAGGTGGCTGAACGCTGCCTCTCCTGCGGCAACTGCACCGCGGTCTGCCCGAGCTGTTTCTGTTCCGCCAACCATGCGCAACGTACCGCGGACGGCGAGGTCAGCGAGCAGCTGCGGGAATGGGACTCCTGCTTCAGCGAGGGGCACAGCTATATCCACGGCATCACCCTGCGCGCCGAGACCCGGCTGCGTTACCGGCAGTGGCTGACCCACAAGTTCGATGCCTGGCATGCCCAGTACGGGCGCAGCGGCTGCGTCGGCTGCGGCCGCTGTATCAGCTGGTGTCCGGCCGGCATCGATCCCACCGAGGAACTGGCGGTGCTGCTCGGGGAGGCGGAAGATGCCTGAGCTGCACACGCCCCGCGTCGCCGAGGTGGTCAGCCGCCGCCAGGAATCGCCCAGCGTCTTCTCCCTCGGCCTGCGGCTGTACGAAGCGACGGCGCAGGAGGCCTTCCGCTTCCAGCCTGGCCAGTTCAACATGCTCTACCTGTACGGCGTGGGCGAGGTGCCGATCTCCATCGTCTCCGATCCCGGCGAGCGGGCCGAGTTCGTGCACACCATCCGCGCCGTGGGGCGGGTGACGCGCGGACTGGCCCGGTTGCGGCCGGGCGACCGGCTGGGGCTGCGCGGTCCCTACGGTCGCGGCTGGCCGCTGGAGGCCCTCGAGGGCCGCGACATCCTGCTGCTCACCGGTGGCCTCGGTTGTGCGCCGCTGGTCTCGGTCGTCCACTACATCCTGCGACGGCGTTCGCGCTACGGCCGGCTGTGCATCCTGCAGGGGGTGAAGCACATGGACGACCTGATCTGGCGCGAACGCTACGAGGCCTGGATGCAGGAACCGGAGGTGCAGGTGCTGCTGGCCGCGGACGTGGCCGGGCCCGGCTGGCGCTGGCATGTCGGCCTGGTCACCGAACTGCTGTCCCGGGTCGAGCTGGAGCTGTCCACGGCGGCGGCCCTGCTCTGCGGGCCGGAGCCGATGATGGTGGCCAGCGTGCAGCGTCTGCTGGAGGCGGGCATGGACGAGGCCGCCATCTGGCTGAGCATGGAGCGCAACATGCAGTGTGCGGTCGGCCTCTGCGGCCACTGCCAGCACGGCTCGGACTTCGTCTGCCGCGACGGTCCGGTGTTCGCCTACCCGCGCATCCGCGAGCGGCTGGGACTCAAGGGGTACTGAGCACATGGACAGAGAGGGTGAAGCGCGGCCGCGCATCGCGGTGCACAAGTTCAGCTCCTGCGATGGCTGCCAGCTGGCTTTTCTCAACCTGGGGGAGGGGCTGCTGGCCCTGGCCGAACGGGTCGAGATCGTGCACTTCGCCGAGGCCGGCATGCTGGACGAGACGGCGGAGGTCGACATCGCCTTCGTCGAGGGCAGCCTGTCGGTGCCGGCCGACGTCGAGCGGCTGCGGGGCATCCGCGCCCGCAGCCGCCATCTGGTCAGCATCGGCGCCTGTGCCACCGCCGGCGGCCTGCAGGCGCTGCGCAACCTGGCCGGCGCCGACTGGCTGGGGGCGGTCTATGCGCGGCCGGACTATATCGCCACCCTGGATCGGGTGCGGCCACTGGCGGAGGAGGTGCATGTCGATCTCGAGCTCTGGGGCTGTCCGATCAGTACCCGCCAGCTGCTGGCCGCGCTCGACGACCTGCTGGCCGGGGTAAGTCCGCGCCAGGAGCGTGACGCCCTCTGCCTCGACTGCAAGCGGCGTGGCCGGGTGTGCACCCTGGTGAGCCGCGGTGCACCCTGCCTGGGACCGGTGACCCGCAGCGGTTGCGGCGCCATCTGTCCGGCCTTCGGCCGCGACTGCTACGGCTGCTTCGGGCCGGCGGAGAACGCCAATCCCGCGGGCCTGGGCCGGCGACTGGCTGGTCTCGGCCTGCGCCCGGCGCAGATCGCCGACCGCTTCCTGGCCATCAACAGCCAGGCGGAACCCTGGCTCGGCGCCGGCCGTGACTGGAAGGGACGGTCGTGAGCGAGCGGCGCCAGATCGACATCCAGGTGCCGGTGCTGACCCGGGTGGAGGGCGAGGGTGCGCTGGAGCTGCACATCGCCGACGGGGTGCTGCGGGACCTCAAACTGCGCATCTACGAGCCACCGCGTCTGTTCGAGAAATTCCTCGAGGGCCGCGAACCGGCCCAGGTGCTGGACATGGTGGCGCGCATCTGCGGCATCTGCCCGGTGGCCTACCAGCTGACCGCGGTGCAGGCCTTCGAGGCGGCGCTTGGTTTCGAGCCCGGCCCCTGGCTGTCTGCCATGCGGCGGGTGTTCTACTGTGGCGAATGGCTGCAGAGCCATGCGCTGCACATCCATCTGCTGGCGGCACCGGACTTCCTCGGCTTCAACGATGTGACCGCCCTGGCCCGCGAGCATCCCCAGGCGGTGCGCCGGGGGCTGCGTCTTCAGGCCCTGGGCAACGACCTCATCCGCCTGTTCGGTGGCCGCTCGGTGCACCCGGTGGGGGTCTGCGTGGGCGGTTTCCAGCGGGCACCGGAGGTCGACGAGGTGGAGGGGATGCGAACCCGCCTGGCGGCGGCGCGGGAGGATGCGGAGGCGCTGCTGGAATGGGTGACGGCCCTGCCCCTGCCGGACGATGCCCAGGATTTCGTCTGCCTGGCGTTGCGCCATGCCGAGGAATACCCGATGTACAGCGGCCGGCTGGTCAGTAGCGAGGGCCTGGAATTCGACGCCGAGGCCTTCGAGCACCATGTCGAGGAACGCCAGCTGCCCTATTCAACGGCCTTCCATGCCCTGCTCCACGGCCGGCCCTATCTGGTTGGCCCGCTGGCGCGCATCAATCTCAATCACCGGCAGCTGCCGGTGGCGCTCGGCGAGCGGCTTGAGCGGCTCGGCGTGGTCTTCCCCAGCCGCAACATGTATCACAGCATCATTGCCCGTGCTGCCGAGATCTGGCTGGCGGTGGATGAGGCTGAGCGCCTGCTGCGCGACTACCGGCGGCCGGAACGCCCCTGTACGCCGCTGCCCCCGGGGCCAGGGACGGCGGTGGCCGCCAGCGAGGCGCCGCGCGGTGTGCTCTGGCACCGCTACCGGCTGGATGCCGAGGGACGGGTGGAGACGGCGCGCATCGTGCCACCGACCAGCCAGAACCAGGCGCGCATCGAGGCCGACCTGCGCCAGGCGCTGACGACCTACGGCCTGGAGCGGGAGGATGCGGAACTGCGGCAACGCGGCGAGATGGTGATCCGCAACTACGACCCCTGCATCTCCTGCGCCACCCACTTCCTGCGGCTGTCAGTGCGCCGAGAATAGGGCGTTGCGGTTGGGGACGTGCTTGGTCTGCAGGATGCGCCGGGTAATGGTCTCGATCTCCAGCGGCTGGTCGGTGTCCACCTCCACCACGTAGTCTTTCTCCTCCTCGGCCAGCGGCTCGGCGCCCTGCAGTTGATGCGCCAGCACCTCGAGGCCGGCTTCGGAGGGATCCCTGCCTTCGGCGGCACGCCGGCGGATGCGCTCACGCAGGGTTTCCGGCCGGGCGTGGACGTCGAGGATCACGAAGGGCGCCGCGGCGACGGTGGCCAGACGCAGGAAGGCGGCCCGCTGTTCCCGCTTGAGGAAGGTGGCGTCGACGATCACCGGCAGGCCGGCGTCGATGATGCCATAGGCCAGCGCCAGCAGGCGCTGATAGGTCTGGCGGGTCCGCGTCTCGGTATAGGCGCCCTGTTCCAGCTCGGAGCGGGTGTCGGCATCAGGCGGCAGGCCGAGCAGGTGCTTGCGCTCGACGTCGGAACGGATGTGGATGGCGCCGCAGGACTCGGCCAGCTGTTCTGCCAGCCGGCTCTTGCCGGCCCCGGAATAGCCGTGGAGGATGATGATCGGCGGGGCCGCGGTCTCCCGGGTATAGGTGACCGCCAGCCGCAGGTGGCCTTCCAGGGCCTTGCGGTGGGGCTCGGCGCGGGCCGGATCGTCGCGGTTCTGCTGCCACTGGATGGCCTCGACCTTGGCCCGCACCATGGCCCGGTAGACCAGATAGTATTTGAGCAGCGACAGCCCCATGTAGTCGCTGCTCCAGGCCAGGTACTGGTTGAGGAAACGCCGTGCCAGCCGGTTCTGGTCGTGGTAGTCGAGATCCATGTAGAGAAAGGCGGCCTCGCTCATGGTGTCGATCCAGCGCAGTTCCTCGGAGAATTCGATGCAGTCGAAGATCAGTGGCCGTTCGTTCAGCAGCACCATGTTGGCGAGGTGCATGTCGCCGTGGCACTCGCGGATCCACCCCTCGTGGCGGCGTTGCTCGAATTCCTCCAGGTGCAGACTGAAGCTGTGTTCGCTCCAGGCCTGGATATGGCGGCAGGCATCGATCACCGTGGTCAGATCGCAGTGGCGGCGGATCTGTTCGAAGTTCTGGCGCATCTGCTGCTGCAGTACCTCCGCGGAGCCGAAGACGGTGTCGGTGCCGGCGACCGGGAGCTGCTGGTGAAAGGTGGCGATGTCGCGAGCCAGACGGTCGATATGGGTCGGCTGCAGTTCGCCGCGCGCGGTGACGCGGTCGAGGCGTGCCGCCTGCGGGAACTGGCGCATCTTGACGGCATATTCCACTGCCTCGCCGTCACCCAGCAGGCTGGGGTCGTCCTCGCTGCCATGGATGCCGACCACCTCGAGGTACAGCTCCGGTGCCAGCCGCCGGTTCAGGCGCAGTTCCTCCTGGCAGTAGAAGTGGCGTTTCTCAAGTGTACTGAAGTCGAGGAAGCCGAGATCGACGGCTTTCTTGATCTTGTAGGCGATCTCGCCGGTCAGCAGCAGACAGGAGATGTGGGTCTCGATCAGCTCGAAACGCTCCACCGCATGGGGAAAGCGGTCGGCGGACTGCAGGCGTTCGGCAAGGTGGC
Organism: Thiohalobacter sp. IOR34; assembly: GCF_030406045.1. Classification (GTDB taxonomy): domain Bacteria; phylum Pseudomonadota; class Gammaproteobacteria; order Thiohalobacterales; family Thiohalobacteraceae. Next base: position 1,687,295 of record NZ_CP128988.1, on the reverse strand, counting down.
AGGCACTGTGTTTGCCCATCTGAGACATACCTTCATGGCACGCGCTAACGGCACCCCGAACCCCCCAGCACGGCCGCCGATATGACGCTTCTTGTTTTCTCTTCCCGCCAACCATGATAATTATCCGGAATATGATTACCTTGACGGGGGTCAACATCGGGGCGGGAAGGAACGGCGGGTGAAACGGCGGCTGCGGGTGATCGGTCTGGGATCGGCGCAGGGTAGCGACCGGGCCGGCTGGCTGGCCTGCGCAGCCCTGGAGGCGGCCGTCAGAGATCTGCCGCTGGGTGAAGAGGCGATCGATTTCGTCAACTGCGCCACGCCGGTGGAGCTGCCGCAGCGGCTCGAGGGTTGCCGGGCGGCCCTGCTGCTCGATGCCCTGCCCGGCGAGGGGCCGGCGTTCGGCCTGGTCCGCGTCGAGCCTGCCGCCCTGGAGGCCAGCGGGGTCTTGTCCAGCCATGGCTTCGGCGTGGGCGAGGGGCTGGAACTGGCCGCGGCCCTCGGTCTGCTGCCGGCCTCATGCAGTCTGATGGCTATCGTCGTCCCGCCCCGCTGCCCGGATCTCGAGGCCGGGGTCCGGTCCCTCGTTCCCGAGTTGTGCGCCGAACTGCAGCGCCTGCTGCAGACAGGGGGTACTTGAAGGGCGATCTGCTTCAGGCGGCGCCGTCGATCCGCCCGCGGCCGTCGTCCCGCAACAGACGGCTGAGATCGGCATGGCTCAGCGGCGAGCTGAACAGGAAGCCCTGGACATACTCGCAGCCCTGCTGGCGGAGGAATTCCAGCTGTTCCTCGTTTTCCACCCCCTCGGCGATGATGTTCATGCCCAGGGAGTGGCCCATCTGGATGATGGCGTTCACCAGCGCCGCATGGTCGGCGTCCTCGCGCAGGTCGTGGATGAAGGACTTGTCGATCTTCAGTGTCCGGCAGGGGAAGCGACGCAGATAGCTGAGCGAGGAATAGCCGGTGCCGAAATCGTCGATGCACAGGTCGATGCCGAGGTTGTGCAGGGCATTGATGGTGTCGGTCACCTCGCCGATCTCCTCCATCAGGGTGTGCTCGGTGATCTCCAGGTGCAACTGGGCGGGAGAGAGGCCGGTTTCCTGAAGGATGCCGCGGACCCGCTGCAGATAGGCCGGGTCGCGGAACTGTACCCGTGACAGGTTGACTGCGACCACGAACGGCGGCGGCTGATCCCAGCCGATGGCGTGCCGGCAGGCCTCGCGCAACACCCAGTCCCCCAGGGGGATGATCAGTCCGCTCTCCTCGGCGATGGGGATGAAGCGTTCCGGCGGAACCTGGCCGAGCTGTGGGTTGTTCCAGCGCAGCAGGGCCTCGGCCGCCACGATGTTGCGGGTCGCGGTGGAGAGGATCGGCTGATAGAGGATCTCGAACTCGCCGCGTTCCAGCGCGCCGTGCAGTTCGGATTCGATCTGCATGCGGGCCTGCGCCTCCTCGTTCATGGTCCGGGTGTAATACTGGAAGCCGTTGCGGCCAGCGGCCTTGGCGCGATACATGGCGGTGTCGGCATTGCGCAGCAGCGTGTTGACGTCGGTGCTGTCGTCCGGTGCCACGGTGATGCCGATGGACACGCTGATGTGCAGCTCGCGCCCGGCCAGGCGATAGGGGCTGCTGAGCACCTGGCAGATCTTCTCCGCCAGGCTTTCGGTGGCGGCGGCGTCGCGCACGTCGGAGAGGATCACCACGAACTCGTCGCCGCCGAGGCGGGCGACAGTGTCCTCCTCGCGCACGCAGTTGCGGATGCGCCGCGCCGCCTCGACCAGCAGCAGATCACCGTAGCTGTGTCCCAGGGTGTCGTTGACGTTCTTGAAATGGTCCAGGTCGAGGAACAGCAGCACGGTCTTCAGCTGCTGGCGGCGGCCATGGACCAGTGCCTGCTGCAGCCGGTCCATGCCCAGTAGCCGGTTGGGCAGCCCGGTGAGGGCATCGAAGTTGGCCTGTTTGACCAGCTGTTCCTCGTACTGCTTGCGCTGGGTGATGTCCTCCTCGATTCCCAGATAGTGGGTGATTTTGCCCGCTTCATCGCGCACCGGCGAGAGGATGGCCTCGACCCAGAAGCGCTCGCCGTTGCGGCGCTGGCCGATGAATTCGCCCTGCCAGCTGTTGCCATGGCGTAGCTGTTCGGTCACCTTGTCGGTCAGGTGGGACGGATTGTCCGCCGACAACTGGAAGGCCGGATGCCGGCCCCGTGCCTCCGCCGGGGTATAGCCGGTGATGCTGGTGAAGGCCGGATTGGTGTAGATGATGCGGAACCGCCGGTCCATGACCAGCACGGCCGTGGGGCTCTGCTCCAGGGCCAGGTTGAGCAGCCGCAGCTGCTGGTTGCGTTCCTCCAGTTCGCGGGTGCGTCGGTCGATCCGGTTCTCCAGGCTCTCGTTGAGCCGTGACATCTCCTCGGTCCTGGCCAGGAGTTCGCTGCGCTGCTCGGCGAGCCGGTGGGAGGACAGGTTGAGGGCCTCGATCAGTTCCGCCAGTTCACGTGAACTGCCCTGGACGGGGAGTTGCTCGCCGGGTTGGCGGGTGAGACGGCGGGCAAAACGCAGGGCACGGCGGAATTCGCGGGCCGGGGCATAGAGGATCAGCAGCAGGCTGAGCACGTCGAGGCCGATGGCCACGCCGGCGCTCTGCAGGTTGTCGCGTATGATCTCGGCACGCAGGCTGGCCAGGCTGCCGAGACCGGTCTCGATATGCAGCCAGCCGAGCGGTGTGGATGTACGCAGCGGATACCAGAGGCTGAGTTGACTGGTGCTGTAATCGAGGCGGGGCTTGCCGTCTTCGGCTCCTCCCGTGGGCAGACCGAGTTTCCTCAGTTCGTAGCTGACGTGCACGCTTGCCCCATCGCGATAGACATGGGAGAGGATGTTTCCCTCATTGTCCACCGCCTGGATGCGCTGCACGTAGGGGAAGGCAGCGGCCTGCACCAGCAGTTGTTCGAGGGCGTCGAGCTGGTTGGTGATGATCAGGTGATTGCTGCTCATCGCCAGGCTGCGGCCGAGGCTGAGGGCCTCGTCCTCGATCTGCCGCAGCAGGGCCTGTTGCTGATTGCGGATATTGAACAGGGTGGTGCCGGCAATGGTCAGGGCCAGCAGCAGGCCACTGACCAGGGCCAGCTGCAGATGCAGCGGCAGGCGGTGCCAGTGGTCGATCAGGGTGCGGCCGGCCATGGCTTAGCGGGGCCTTTCCACGAAATTGTCCAGCCGCAGTTCCTCCAGCGGCTGGTAGTCGCGTCGATAGTCGGCGGCCACTGGCTGGGGGAGCAGTACCGCGTTCAGCAGTTGCTGCCCCTTGGCCTGGCTGGCCAGCTCCAGCAGGGCCGACTGGATGTCGGTGCGCGCTTTCTCCGGCACCCGTGGGTGGACGCTGATCGGATGAGTGGTGGTGCTCGGCGTCCTGTAGATGATGCGCAGGTTGTCGCGCACCTCAGGCCGTTCCTTGTTCAGGGTGCGGTAGACACCACCGCAGGCCGCTACCCGGCCGAGCAGCACCTGGCGGTAGGCGTTGCTGTGGGTGCCGACGTACTGGGGGACGATGTGCAACTGCTCCTTCCTGGCCAGCAGGGCACGCATGTAGAGCGATACGGCGAAGGCATTCGGGGCGGCGAAGGCGATGCGCGTCCCCTGCAGCTGACGGATGTCGTGAATCGGGCTGTCGCGCCTGACCAGCAGGATGCCGGTCAGCCGGCTGGCACTGTCGCGGATGATGGGGATGTAGCCCTGGGCACGGTGGGCCATGACCGCGTGGTAGGGGTTCATGTAGGCGATGTCGCTGTCTCCGCGCAGGAAGTCTTCTTCGAAATCGGGGATGCTGTCGTAGATCTTCAGCCGGAACTGGTGGCCGGTCATTCGCGACAGGCTGTTGAGCAGCGGCGTCCAGTCGCGATGAATCTCGGTGCCGGTGAATTGGGGTACCACCGACCAACTGAAGGTCTCTGCCCTGAGGGACAGGGGCGTCAGGCAGGCGAACAGGAGGATCAACTGGCGGAGGTACCTCATGGCTCCTGTCCCGGAGACGGCTTCGAGCACTGAAGGTGGATTGGTGAGGCCGCGCAGTTTCCCCTCTTCACCGGTGGCCGGGTTTTTCCGCACCAGGCCCTGCTTGCGATAGCCCGGATATTGCACCAGGGATTCGATGCTCAGGGCGAAGCTGGCAAGGCAGCCTGGCCGATCGCCCGCGGAAGCATGGCCGTAGCCGGGGTTCAAGGGGGATCGGCCAGGATGCGCAGCCAGATGCGTCCTGAGATCGAATGGGCACAACCTGTACCCCGCCGTGTGGAGCCTTTTGCGAGCCTCCCGGCCTTGTATGTCAGTCTGCACTCCGATCATGCGGGCCGCCTTGGCGCAATATCCGGGATAGCTGCGGTCGGGATGGAGGGGGCGGTGGGCGTGTCGTTGTTCGCTTTCCGGGCGTTCCATGTCGCATAGCTGGCGTTTGAGCCGGTATTTCCCGTCAGCGCCGGATTCGCCGATACCCAACAGCCGATCCTCCGCGGCGCGCCGGGGGGCTGCCGTCCTCATCGGCCCACCAGCGGGCTGTCGAAAACCCTCTGACGGCACGATACGGCATTGAAAAATGGCTCAAAATGGTCATCTACAGCCACCTGAGCCGGGGTTTTCGCCACCATTTCTGCCTTGTCGCGCACTCGCCAGAGGCTTCTCCAACAGCCTGCCGGCGTCGATGCCACTGCTTCACCCCCGGAAGGGTGAGCGGCATGAGGGCTTCAGGTGCTCGCCGGGGTGAGTCGCCCAGTATGCGCATAGCGCCGGCCGGGGACAAGCCCCGGCGGCGGGTTCAGACGCGGCGGAAACGCCGCAGGTAGAGGCCTTCGAAGACGCGTTTGGCCCAGTGCAGCAGGCGGCTGGCGAATACCAGGCTGCGTTTTTCACTGCGGTAGACCAGGATGCCTCCATCCAGAGTGTCGACGATGCAGATCAGTTCAGGCCGGAAACGGTGCTCGGGTTCGGCTCCGCGCAGTTCGGCAAGCAGGTTGCGCGCCGCCACTTCGGCCTGCAGATCGGCCAGATGGGCCTGTTTGGGCATCCAGTCCGGGCCGGGGAAGCTGCCGCTGTCGCCGGCCACGTAGACACGCTCGGCATCGGCCACCCGGCAGTGGGCATCGGCGCGGAAGAAGCCGCCTGCCGACAGAGCCAGGCCGCTGTCCGCGGCCCAGTCCGGGCCGGTCATGCCGGGCATGAACAGGATCAGGTCGGCCTCGAATTCGCCGCCCTCGGTGCGTACCCGGTCGGCGTCGAAGCCGAGCAGCTTGTGGCCGAGGTGGGTGTCTATGTCGCGCCGACGCATCTCCCTGAGCAGGCCCTTCACGGCCCGTTCGCCGAGCCGCTTGCCGGGCTGTGGCGCCGGGTTGAAGAACACCAGGCGGAAGGCCTCACGGCGTCGCTGGCGGCGCAGCAGGGTGTCGATGCCGAACAGCAGTTCGAACATCGGGCCGCCGCGCATGGCGCTTGGCTCCCGGGGGTTGCTGCCGAAACCAAAGGCCAGGGTGCCGCCGTCGAGCCGGGCGAGGCGGTCACGGATGGCCTCGGCGGCCTCGACGCCCTCGCACAGGGTGAGGGCGTGTTCGATGCCTGGCAGCTTCTTCAGGAAACGCCCGCCGCTGGCGATCAGCAGGCCGTCGTTGTGCAGGTCTCCGCGGTCGGTATGTACCCGCCGGCCGCCCTCGGACAGACCGCTGACCCGGCCGGCGTGGAACTTCACCTTCAGCCGGTCGAGATAGGGGCGGAGCGGGATGCGCAGGTCTTCGCCGCGTCGCAGCCCGCTGGGAATCCAGATCAGACTCGGTGCATAGAGCAGCTCAGCGCGTGGCGCCACCAGGGTGATCTCTGCCTCCGGGGCTTCCCGGCGCAGGTGGCGTACGGCAGTGAGGGCGGCGAAACCGGCTCCAATGACAGTGATCTCGTGCATGGCAGGATTCCTTCCACTGGCCCATTAAATATTAGCATTTAATGATACGCAGGGGGCCGAGGCCATGCCTCAGATCATGAACAGGGCGGCCACCACCCGGCGGCCTTCGGCAAGCAGAATGTTGTAGGTGCGGCAGGCGGCGGCGGTGTCCATCACCTCCAGGCCGATGCCCTGCTCGATCAGTGGCCGCAGCAGCGCCGGTTCGGGGAAACGCAGCCGGGGGCCGGTGCCGAGCAGCAGGACCTCCGGCTGCCAGGCGACGAGCGACGCCAGGTGCTCGCTGCGCAGGGCATCGAAGTCCTGCGGCGGCCAGTCGGCCTGCAGGCGCTCGGGGGAGAGCACCAGGCTGCGGGTCAGCTCCTGTTCACCGACGCGGATCCGGCCCGCTTCATAGGCCCGGATGGCATAGGCGCTGCCCGGTTGGTCTTCGGCGAATCGCATGCGGCAACGATACCGGGGTCCGGCCAGCGAATCCACGTTCCTCCCGCCGCGCAGCGGGCAAGTCGCGTTTTGGATGTATTTTCCTGTAAAACAAGGGGCTTACGCCCTTTTTCGGCCACCCGGCGGCTTGTATCTCGGCGGGCTTTTCAGTACATTGCGTCGTTTCCATGCGATGGCCGCCCGCGCCTGAACCCGCTACAGAGGCTGACCAGAACCTTGTTCGACGAATTTCCGAGAATCAAACGGCTGCCGCCCTATGTGTTCAACATCGTCAACGAGCTGAAGGCCAAGGCCAGGGCGCGGGGCGAGGACATCATCGACTTCGGCATGGGCAACCCGGATCAGCCCACGCCGCAGCACATCGTCGACAAGCTGGTCGAGGCGGCCCAGCGCAAGGACACCCACCGCTATTCGCTGTCACGCGGCATCCCGCGGCTGCGCAAGGCGATCTGCGACTGGTACCGCAAGCGCTACCAGGTGGAGCTGGACCCGGAACGTCACGCCATCGTCACCATCGGTTCCAAGGAGGGGCTGGCACACCTGGCGCTGGCCACCGTCGGGCCCGGCGACGCCGTGCTGGTGCCCAATCCCGCCTACCCGATCCATCCCTACGGCTTCGTCATCGCCGGGGCCGACATCCGCCACGTGCCGCTGGTGCCGGATATCGATTTCTTCGCCGAACTGGAGAAGGCGATCAAGGATTCCTGGCCCAAGCCCAAGATGCTGGTGCTGAACTTTCCCGGCAATCCCACCACCCAGTGCGTCGAGCTGGACTTCTTCGAGCGGGTGGTGGAGATCGCCCGCGAACACGAGATCTGGGTGGTGCAGGACCTGGCCTACGCCGATCTGGTGTTCGACGGCTACCAGGCGCCGTCCATATTGCAGGTGCCGGGGGCGATGGACGTGGCGGTAGAGTTCTTCTCCCTGTCCAAGAGCTACAACATGCCCGGCTGGCGGGTCGGCTTCATGTGCGGCAACGAGACCCTGGTGGCGGCCCTGGCGCGCATGAAGTCCTATCTCGATTACGGCATGTTCACGCCCATCCAGGTGGCGGCCATCCATGCCCTGGAGGGGCCGCAGGACTGCGTCGGCGAGATCCGCGACCTGTACTGCAAGCGCCGCGACGTGCTCTGCGACGGCCTGAATTCGCTCGGCTGGACGGTGGAAAAACCCAAGGCGACCATGTTCGTCTGGGCGCCGATTCCCGAACAGTACCGCCACCTCGGTTCGCTGGAGTTCTCCAAGAAGCTGCTGGCCGAGGCGCGGGTGGCGGTATCCCCGGGGGTCGGTTTCGGCGAGTACGGTGACGACTATGTCCGCTTTGGCCTGATCGAGAACGAGCACCGCACCCGGCAGGCGGTGCGCGGCATCCGCGACATGTTCAGAAAAGACGCGAAGCTGGCTGCAGCCGGCGGAGGAGAGGATTCGTGAAACCCGTCAAGGTTGGCCTGTTGGGCCTGGGAACCGTCGGCGGCGGCACCTTCAACGTGCTGCGCCGCAATGCACAGGAGATCGCGCGCCGCGCCGGCCGCGGCATCGAGATCAGCCGCGCCGCGGCGCGCGAGTACGATCCGGCCGGGCTGCCCGGGATCGAGGCCATCGAGGTCAGCGACGATGCCTTCGCGGTGGTCGACGACCCGGCGATCGACATCGTCGTCGAGCTGATCGGTGGCTACAGCCCGGCCCTCGAACTGGTGCTGAAGGCGATCGACAACGGCAAGCACGTGGTGACCGCCAACAAGGCGCTGATTGCCCTGCACGGCAACGAGATCTTCGCCGCGGCCCAGGAAAAGGGCGTGATGGTGGCCTTCGAGGCGGCGGTGGCCGGCGGCATTCCCATCATCAAGGCGGTGCGCGAGGGCCTGGCCGCCAACCGCATCGAATGGCTGGCCGGGATCATCAACGGCACCGGCAACTTCATCCTCACCGAGATGCGTGACAAGGGGCGCGATTTCGACGAGGTGCTGAAGGAGGCCCAGGCGCTGGGCTATGCCGAGGCCGATCCCACCTTCGATGTAGAAGGCATCGACGCCGCGCACAAGCTGACCATCCTCGCCTCCCTGGCCTTCGGCATCCCGCTGCAGTTCGACCGCTGCTTCACCGAGGGCATCGGCCGCATCACCCGCGAGGACGTCAGCTATGCCGAACAGCTCGGTTACCGCATCAAGCACCTGGGCTTCGCACGCCGTACCGCGGCCGGGGTGGAGATGCGGGTGCATCCCACGCTGATCCCGGAACGGCGCCTGATCGCCAATGTCGACGGGGTGATGAACGCGGTGCTGATCAAGGGCGACGCCGTCGGTCCGACCCTCTACTACGGGGCCGGGGCCGGTGCAGAGCCGACCGCCTCGGCGGTGGTGGCCGACCTGGTGGACGTCACCCGGGTGCTGACCGCCGATCCCGAGAACCGGGTGCCGCACCTGGCCTTCCAGCCGGACGCCCTGTCCGACATCCCGGTACTGGCCATGGCGGACATCGAGACCGCCTATTACCTGCGCCTGTGCGCGGTGGACCGCCCGGGCGTGCTGGCCGAGGTGACCCGCATCCTCGGCGATCTTGGCATCAGCATCGAGGCCATCCTGCAGAAGGAACCGGTCGGCGAGGCCGCCCATGTGCCGATCATCCTGCTCACCCACCGGGTGCGCGAGGGCCAGATGAACCAGGCGATCGAAAAGATCGAGGCGCTGGACGCCATCGAGGGCAACGTGACCCGCATCCGGCTGGAGCATCTGAACGCCTGAAGGAGATGGCCACGGAACCCACTGAACCCACGGAAAGAACTATTGCGGCGCACGCGCTCCGCGCGGCGCCGTGAAACACAAGATATTTTCCGTGGGTTCAGTGGGTTCCGTGGCTGTCATGCCGAACTCAAACAGAGGACACTGAACATGCCATTCCGTCCCCGTTACACCGGACTCATCGAAAAATACCGCGACCGGCTGCCGATCCACGACGACACCCGCATCATCAGCCTGGGCGAGGGCAACACGCCGCTGATCCGGCTCAACAACATCCCCCGCGAGCTGGGCAAAGAGATCGATATCTACGTCAAGTACGAGGGCCTGAACCCCACCGGTTCCTTCAAGGACCGTGGCATGTGCATGGCCGTGACCAAGGCGGTGGAGGAGGGCAGCAAGGCGATCATCTGCGCCTCCACCGGCAACACCTCGGCGGCCGCGGCGGCCTATGCGGCACGCGCCGGGATCACCGCCTTCGTGCTCATCCCGGAAGGCAAGATCGCCATGGGCAAGCTGGCCCAGGCGATGATGCACGGTGCCGTGGTGCTGCAGATCCGCGGCAACTTCGACGCCGGCATGCAGCTCGTCAAGGACGTCGCCGAACAGGCGCCGGTGACCATAGTCAACTCCATCAACCCCTTCCGCCTGCAGGGTCAGAAGACCGCCGCCTTCGAGATCATCGAGGAGCTGGAGCGGGCGCCGGACTACCATTGCCTGCCGGTCGGCAACGCCGGCAACATCACCGCTCACTGGATGGGTTACAGCGAGTACTTCGAGCACGGCATCGTCAACGACCGGCCGCAGATGGTCGGCTACCAGGCCAGCGGCGCTGCGCCCTTCCTGCGCGGCGAGATGGTCGACAACCCGGAGACGGTGGCTACCGCCATCCGTATCGGTCATCCCCAGTCCTGGGACAAGGCCTGGAAGGTCAAGGAGGAATCGGACGGCTGGTTCGACGAATGCTCCGACGCGGAGATCCTCGCCGCCCAGAAGCTGCTGGCGCAGAAGGAGGGCGTGTTCTGCGAGCCGGCCTCGGCCACCTCGCTGGCGGGTGCCCTGCGGGACATCGAATCCGGCAAGATCCCCGAGGGCAGTACCCTGGTCTGCACCCTCACCGGTCACGGCCTCAAGGATCCGGATACCGCCATCGCCCAGAGCCAGGGCACGGTGCAGACCGTGGACGCCACCCTGGACGCCGTGCGTGACGCCATTCTGGCCGGCATGGCATAGCCAGGTAACAAAACACAATGGCCACGGAATCCACGGACAATCAAATAGCCACGAAATCCACGAAACCCACGAAAGGAAAAAATTGAGGCAACCGCTATGCGGTTTGCCAAAGAACTTTCCCAAGATCACTGGCCTCATACCAAGTAGGATGCTTTTCACGGGTTTCGTGGATTTCGTGGGTTTCGTGGCCAATCCCCTCGTCCGTGGATTCCGTGGCTATCATCCATCATGGCTTCCCGAACCCCCGAACTGACCCTGTTGCTGCCCGGTCTGACTGCCAGCCTGCCGGGCATGGAACACCCCGGGTTTCCCTGGCCGGTGGCGCCGGCGCTCGCCCGGCTGCTGTCCCGCGCCGATGTCGGGCCCGCGGAGCAGACGCTGGAGGATTTTCTGTTCAGGAAGCTGACCGAGGCCGATGCGCCACCCTGGCCGCTGGCCGCAGTGCGCTACCTGGGTGATACCGGCCGGTCGCCACCGGGACCGCTGCTCTGTGCCGATCCGGTGCACCTGCGTGCCGACCACGCCGAGCTGCGGCTGTTCGATGCCCGCCTGCTGGACATCGAGGCCGGGGAGGCGGCGGCGCTCGCCGCGGCCTTTGCCGACAGCGGCATCGCCCCGGAGTGGCGACTGGAGGTGGTGACGGCCCGGCGCTGGTACCTGCATCTGCCGGAATCCCCGGCCATCGAGACCCGGCCGCCGGCCGCGGTGATCGGCCGCCATATCGATGCCTATCTGCCACAGGGACCGCAGGCCCGGGACTGGCTGGCGCGACTCAACGAGGTGCAGATGCTGTTCCATGCCCATCCCGTCAACCAGGCTCGTGCAGAACAGGGCCGGCCGACCATCAATGGCCTCTGGCCCTGGGGTGGCAGCGCTGCCCTGCCGTTGCCACGGCCGGCCCCCTGGAGCCGGTTCTGGACGGAGGCGCCGCTCGGCCGCGGGCTGGCGCGGCTCGGCGGGCTGGAGGCGCGGCCCCTGCCGACGAGCGCCGACGACTGGCTGAACGAGGCCGGGGGCAGGGGGCTGCTCTGGCTGGATGGGCTGGAGACGGTGGCCGCCAGGCGGGACCTGGACGGCTGGCGAGCTGCCCTGGAGAGCCTGGAAGGCGATTGGTTCGCCCCCCTGCTGGATGCGCTTGCAGGGCGGCGTCTGGGCAGTCTCCACCTGGTGCCGGGCGATGGTCGCGAGTACCGTGTCGACCGCCGTCGGCTGCGTCGTTTCTGGCGACCGCTGCGCCCCCTGCAGGCGCTGCTCCGGTCATGAGGCGGATCATCCAGCGCCGTGCGCCGCGTTGCGATCCCGCTGGCCTGCCGGCGGAGCTGCATCCCCTGCTGCGAAGGATCTATGCCGCCCGTGGCCTGGAGGATCCCGCCCAGCTGGAGTTGTCCCTGGAGCGGCTGATTCCGCCGCAGCGCCTGGGGGGGGTGAAGCGCGCCGTCGATCTGCTGCAGCAGGCCCTCATCGAACAGCAGCGGCTGCTGATCGTCGGCGACTTCGATGCCGATGGGGCCACCAGCACCGCGCTCTGCATGCGTGCCCTGCGTTCCATGGGCCTGGCGCAGATCGACTATCTGGTGCCGAACCGCTTCGACTTCGGCTATGGCCTGACGCCGGAGCTGGTGGAGGTTGCCGCCGGCCGCGGGCCGGATCTGATCCTGACGGTCGACAACGGGGTCTCCAGCATCGAGGGCGTGGCCGCGGCCCGGGCGTTGGGCATCCGGGTACTGGTGACCGATCATCATCTGCCGGGCGAGCGCTTGCCGGCGGCGGATGCCCTGGTCAATCCCAATCTGCCCGGTGACGACTTTCCCAGCAAGCATCTGGCGGGCGTCGGTGTGGCCTTCTATCTGATGCTGGCGCTGCGCGCGCGACTGCGCGACAGCGGCTGGTTCAGCGCGGCCGGCATTGCCGAGCCGAACCTGGCCGCGCTGCTCGATCTGGTGGCCCTGGGTACCGTGGCCGACGTGGTGCCGCTGGATCACAACAACCGGATCCTGGTCGAGCAGGGCCTGCGCCGCATCCGTGCCGGCCGCTGCGTGCCCGGTATCCGCGCACTGCTGGAGGTCGCCCGCCGCAGCCCGGTGGCCCTCCAGGCCAGCGACCTCGGCTTCGCGGTCGGGCCGCGGCTGAATGCCGCCGGCCGGCTGGAGGACATGGCGCTGGGCATCGAATGCCTGCTCTGCGACGATCCGGATGCGGCACGGGGCATGGCCGCCGAACTGGATGCCCTGAACCGCGAACGGCGCGAGATCGAAGCGGGGATGAAGGCCGAGGCGCTGGCCGAGCTGGAGCGCGTGCAACGGCAGGCGCCGGAGACGCTGCCGACCGGCGTCTGCCTCTACCGCCCCGAATGGCATCAGGGGGTGATCGGCATCCTTGCCGCGCGGGTGCGCGAGGCCTGGCATCGGCCGGTGATCGCCTTCGCCCGCAGCGGGACGGGGGAGCTGAAGGGCTCGGCGCGCTCGGTGCCCGGCTTGCACATCCGCGATGCCCTGGAGGCGGTCGCGGCCCGTGAACCGGGGTTGATCCCCAGGTTCGGCGGCCACGCCATGGCCGCCGGCCTGAGCCTGCGCGAGGCGGATCTGGAGACCTTCCGCACGGCCTTCGACGCCGAGGTTCGGCGCCACCTCGGCCCCGACGACCTGCGTGGTGTCATCCACAGCGACGGTGAACTGGCCCCGGATGCGCTGAACATGGAGACCGCCGAGCTGCTGCGCGGTGCCGGTCCCTGGGGGCAGGCCTTTCCGGAGCCGGTGTTCGATGGGGTCTTCGAGTTGCGCTCCTGGCGGTTATTGAAGGATGCGCATCTCAAGCTGCAGTTGCGTCCCCGGGGTGGCTCGGTGACGCTGGACGCCATCGCCTTCAACCAGGCCGATGCCATCGAGCCCCGCGAAGGCATGCGGCTGGAGATCGCCTACCGGCTGGACATCAACGACTACCGTGGACTGCGCAGTCTGCAGTTGATGGTCGAATATCTGCGAGAGGGTCCGGCCGCCTGAGCTGTGATTTGTTGAGTTGGCAGAGCGTCTGATCGAAGCTCTACAGGCCCCGGCTCGGCGCTCGGTACGGAAAGAGAGGTGCGGGAGCCACCCTTGCCAGCGAGCTGCGCCTTGATCCGGACCCTTCATGAGGCCCTGAAAACGATTTACTAAGACAAACGATAACAAAGCCTCATTCAGCGGGTCTCTGGACGATCAGCCCGCAAGGCGCAATGGCGCCGGCAGGGTGATTCCCTGTCAAGCCATGGCAACCTGCGGATGGCCGTCCAGAGGCCCGCCCGCAGGGAGCTTGCCAGGCGCCCCGGCTCTGCGTTGTGCCCCTTGGCAAGGGCGGGCCATTCCCTGCGGGGCACGCCTTGATCCGGGGCGCCTGGCAAGCTCTGAATGAGGCTTTGTTATCGTTTGTCTTAGTATCTCGTTGCCGGGTCAATAACCAGATTTGATCAGGCCTTTCTTAGACGTAGCCCAACAGCAGCAGCTCCCAGCCGATCAGCGCCAGATAGCCGGCAAAGATCATGGAAATCAGTCCGCCGGTCGGCAGCAGGCGGAAGGCCCGATGGCGCAGATGGATGACCAGGACCGCCAGACAGGCGCCGGTGAGGATGATCTTGAACACGGCGAACAGCCGCAGATCCCGCTGGATGAGATAGTCCATCACGGGGTTGAGTTCCACGGCATCGTGCTGGGTGAGCAGCAGAATGGTCAGGCCGGCATCGAGCAGGCAGAGGACCATGATGCCGAAAACCATCAGGAACCAGTGGGCACCGTATTCGTCGATGTAGTAGCTGCTGCGCTCCGATTCGCGCCGCGGCCCGCGGCGGCGGCGCAGCCGGTCGCCGTAGACCAGGGTCTTCCAGGTGAAGCGTCGCCGGTCCGGCAAGGCCCGTTTGTCAGGTCTCGCTTCGGTCTGCGGAACCCGCTTGGAAGGGGAAACAGTCATCGCACGTTTCGTCACCAGTCACAGGGGCGATCCAGATCAAGGCGGCTGAAGTGCCACTTGTTGGACAATGCCCGGCCAGCTCCGTGATGTCAATAAAATGGCACCTTGGGCTGTGGTGCCAGAACAAAGAAATTAGATTATAAAATGTGTGTATCAATATGATTTTCAACCTGGAACGAGTCGATCATGAGCTTCCCCTGTTTCGCCTGCCGTTGCCGACGGCGGACACGGTCAACGCGGCCTTGCTGCAGGACTTCCAACAGCACCGTGATGATCCCGACCTGCGGCGCAGCCATCTCTTTGGCGGGCGTTACGAGAATCTCTATCTGCCGCTGGCCCGCGTGCCGGCGCTGGCCGAGGTACTGGCAGTAGCGGTGGCGGGCACCCGGCAGATTCTCGGCCTGGCGGCGGACGTCGAGTTGCGCGCCGGTGGCTGGTTCAACGAGATGGGGCCGGGCCAGGCGACCAGCCTGCATCGTCACGACGACGACGACGAACTGATGTCGGCGGTGTACTACGTGACGGTGCCCGCGGATTCCGGTGATCTACTGATCCATGCCGGTGAGCGACGTTTGCGAATTCCACCGCGGGTCGGTCACCTGGTGTTCTTCCCCCCGGATCTGGCGCACGAGGTCACCGAAAACCGCAGCGAGGCGACCCGTCTGTCGATCGGCATCAATGTGGGCCCGGTGGCCGGCTGAAGACCTCAGAGGTCTCCCAGGCGGCGCAGCGCGACCAGCCGGTGATCGGCGTCGAATTCGATCTCGAACAGCCCATGGACACCGTTGTGGCGGACGAAGGGGCGCAGGGCAGCGGCGGGGAAGCGCAGGCGGCGGCCGTCCAGGGCCCGCGCAAGGACGTCGCGCGCACTGCCCTGGTAGAAGTGCAGGTAGTCGTCGGCCGAGAGTTGCAGATGGAAGCGGATGCGTTGCGACATGGTCTCCAGGATACCAGCCCGCATGATGTGCCGAGGATACGATGCTCAGGGCGAATCCGGCAAAGCAGGTCGGGCCAGCAGCCTGTCGGACTCAGGACTGAGCTACTGCGCGGGTGGGAGAGCGGCGCGAATCTCCCCGATTTCCCGTTGCGTAGTGTCCACTATGCGCCTCGAAATCGTGAAGATTCGTTCTCGTTCTCCCGGCCTGCTCGCTACGATCGCCTGAATCCGGCAGACTCAACACCGCGACAATCGCGGCCTGGAGGCCGCTCCTACCAGGGTGCCGCCATGCCCCGTAGGAGCGGCCTCCAGGCCGCGATCCCCGGCGGGCCCAGCCACGTCATCATCCGGGGTCCTGATGCAATATCCGGGCTCTAGCCCGCATATTGCACCAAGGGTTCGATGCTCAGGGCTAGGGCAGGCGTTCCACCTTCAGCCAGAGGCGGTTCTGCTGCTCCGTGCGGCTGCGGGTGCGGCCCAGCAGCCGGCCACTCTCTTCCTGACGGGCCTCGCCCATGCCGCCAATCTCCAGCCATTCGCCAAGCCGCCCACGTAGCCGGGTGTGGATCGCCTGGCCCTCGCGGATGCCGCCGCTGCCGAAGGCCTCGCGCTGCGGGCTGATGCTGACCAGCACCTGGTCGCCCCTGACCTCGGCCAGGGCATAGAAACCCGAGTAGCTGTCCTCGTATTCCACGCTGTCGGTGACCCAGGTGTGATCGTCGAGCTGGCGGCGGGTGGTGACCACTACCGGGATGGAGAGGCGGCTTGCGATGTATACCGGGCTGCCGGCCAGGCCGGTGACAGTGAAGTGGCTGTCGGCCGCCTCGCGACGTCGGGTGCCATAGAGGCGGGCGCGCAGGGCCGCCTCGGTGTCGCCGTTCTCCACCTGGATCCCGCCGCTGCCGCGCAGCTCATCCTCGCGCAGATCGGCGACGCTGCCGCGGCGCACCGTGAAGCGCAGGCGAACCGCGGCCCGGTCGAGTCTTTCCACCAGCCGTTTCAGTTCCTGCAGGCGGGTCTCATCGGCCTGCAGCACCAGGCGGTAACCCTGGCCGCTGACGGCCTCGCCCTCCTGCAACAGCGGTTCGAGGACAGGGATCAGCTCTTCGGCGGTGCGCTGCTTGAGTTCGATCAGTTCCATGCGCCCGGCGGCCGCCAGGGTGCCGGCCAGCAGCCAGAGGAGGCACAGGCCGAGGATCTGCAGTGAGCGGTGGGGTGTCGGCATGGCTAGAGGTGAAGCCGCCTCAGGTCCGGCTCGGGAGCGCTGCGCGCCCACAGGGTTTCGAACTCGCTGCGCAGGCGGCGGACTTCGGCCGGCGCATCGAAGTCCACCAGCCCCTCGGGGCGGGAGGCCAGGCGGCGGTGCAGCAGCCCGTGGTCGTCGGCCAGCAGGAAGGCATCGCTCCGCTCGCGATCGTCCTCATGGCAGCGCTGGATGGCGGCATAGCTGCTCAGCCGCCGGCAGAACTCGATCAGCCGGTGGCCCTCCCGGACCGCCCGGCTGAGGTCGACGGCCAGGATGCGAACCCGCGCCTGGCGGGAGCCGAGGACCAGCCGGGTCAGAACCTCGATGAATTCGCCGCAGTCGTAGAGCGCCGGTTCCAGGTCCTGGGTGAAGATGTCGATGCGTCGCCGTGCCTGACCGGCCAGGGCCAGCACCGCGGCGCGGTTGTCGTCGCGGCTGCCAAGGGCCAGCGGTCCACCACCGGCCTCGCCGAGTCGTGCCTCTTCCAGTCGCTGCAGGCTGAACGGTTGCATGGCGGGTCAGAGTTGCGGCGGATCCGCCGGATCGCTGCAGTAGCGGAACATCGGCTGCCGGGGGCGGCCCGCGACCTCGAGCGGATCGCCGCAGGGCAGGAAGCCGTGCAGGTGATAGAAGGGGGCGGCCTCGGCCCCGGCGCTGAGTCGGACCTGCTCCAGGCCATGCTCGATGGCCAACTCGATGAGTGACCGCAGCAGGGCGCTGCCGACCCCCTGGCCGCGCCAGCTCTCGATGACCGCCATCTGCCCGATGTGGCCATCGGCCTGCATGCGCGCCGCGGCGATGGGGTGGCCGTCCAGGTCATAGGCCAGCAGATGGACGCAGGCCGCGTCCGGTTCTTCGCCGTCGCCTTCGAATCCCTCGCCGAACACCTGGTGGCGGATGCGGCGGATGGCCGCCTCGTCCTGTGACCAGTCGGCGCGGGCGACCAGGAAGCCCTGCCGGTCAGCGATGGCCGATTCCCCTGTCATGGATGAAATATCGCCCCGATCGCGGATCTTGGCAAGTCGCAAGGGGAACCGGCGGCCGTGTTTTGCCGATGAAGCGGGGCCGAGAGACAAGCATGAACACACGGCTCGATGAGCGGCCGCGTGTTCCAGCAGATCCATGAAAAAGCCATGGCCACGAAATCCACGATATCTTCATGGGTCGACACGCTGTTGATCCGGCCTTGCGCGTAGCGCAGGCCGCAAAAACATTTTTCGTGGATTTCGTGGGTTTCGTGGCTATCCCCCGAAACGACCGTCAGATTTCCCGCGCCTGGTCCGCGGCGTTGCCGGTATAGCCGGCTGGCGTCAGCTCGGCGAGCCGCTGTTTCTCGGCGGGTGGGATGTCCAGGTCCTCGATGAACTCGCGCAGCGAGGCGGCGTCGATGCCCTTGCCGCGGGTCAGTTCCTTGAGTCTTTCATAGGGCTTGTCGATGCCGTAGCGGCGCATCACTGTCTGCACCGCCTCGGCCAGGACTTCCCAGGTGGCATCCAGGTCCTCGGCCAGGCGGGCCGGGTTGGCCTCCAGCTTGCCGATGCCGCGTAGCAGCGAGTCGAAGCCGATCACTGAATGGGCGATGCCGACGCCGAGGTTGCGCAGCACGGTCGAGTCGCTGAGATCCCGCTGCCAGCGGGACACCGGCAGCTTGGCGGCGAGGTGGGCGAACAGGGCGTTGGCGATGCCGAAATTGCCCTCGGCGTTCTCGAAGTCGATGGGGTTGACCTTGTGTGGCATGGTCGAGGAGCCGACCTCGCCGGCCACCGTCTTCTGCTTGAAGTAGCCAAGCGAGATGTAGCCCCAGATGTCGCGCGCAAAGTCGATCAGCACCACGTTGAAACGGGCGCAGGCATCGAACAGCTCGGCGATGTAGTCGTGCGGTTCGATCTGGGTGGTATAGGGGTTCCACTCCAGGCCGAGATCGGTGACGAAGCGCTCGGCAAAGCCCGGCCAGTCGATCTCGGGGTAGGCGACGAGATGGGCGTTGTAGTTGCCCACTGCACCGTTGATCTTGCCCAGCATGGGCACCTGCTGGATCAGTTCGCGCTGGCGGCGCAGGCGGTAGACCACATTGGCCATCTCCTTGCCCACCGTGGTGGGAGAGGCCGGCTGGCCGTGAGTGCGGGACAGCAGCGGTAGCCCGGCGGTGGCATGGGCGAGGTCGCTGATGCTGTGGATGAGGTCGTCGATCATCGGCAGCAGCACCTGGCCGCGTGCCTCGCGCAGCATCAGGGCATAGGCCAGGTTGTTGATGTCCTCCGAGGTGCAGGCGAAGTGGATGAACTCGCTGATCGCCTCCAGTTCCTTGTTGCCGGCGATCTTCTCCTTCAGGAAGTACTCCACCGCCTTGACGTCATGGTTGGTGGTTCGCTCGATGTTCTTGACCCGCTGGGCATCGGCCTCGCTGAAGTTGTCGACAATGCCGTTGAGCACCTTGTCGGCATGTTCGCTCAGCGGCGGCACCTCGGTGATCTCCGGCTGCGCGGCCAGGGCCTGGAGCCAGCGTACCTCGACCAGCACGCGGTGACGAATCAGTCCGTATTCGCTGAAGATCGGGCGCAGGCATTCGGTCTTGCGGCCATAGCGGCCATCGACGGGGGAAACAGCGGTGAGTGGGGTCAGGTCCATGATTGTCCAGAAGTCAGAAGTCAGAAGTCAGAAGAAGGATGGCCACGAAACCCACGGAAGGGGATCGGGGATCACGGCGCCGCACCTGCGCCGCAATAGGCATTTCCGTGTCTTGCGTGGATTCCGTGGCCATCGAAATATTCTTTCCGGTTGCTTACTGCGCGAGCTGACGGAGGACGTACTGCAGGATGCCACCGTGACGGTAGTACTCGACCTCCTGCGGGGTGTCGATGCGCACCCGCGCGCTGAAGGTCTTTTCCGGGCCATCCTCGGCCAGGGCGCGCACCCTGACCTCCTTCGCCGAGCCGTCACCCAGACCCTCGATGTGGAAGGTCTCGCGCCCGCTCAGGCCGAGGCTGGCGGCGCTGTCGCCATCCTGGAACTGCAGCGGCAGCACGCCCATGCACACCAGGTTGGTGCGGTGGATGCGTTCGTAGCTCTCGGCGATCACCGCGCGCACGCCGAGCAGGCGCGGGCCCTTGGCGGCCCAGTCGCGGGAGGAGCCGGAGCCGTATTCCTTGCCGGCGATGACGATCAGCGGCACCTGTTCCTCGCGGTATTTCATCGCCGCGTCATAGATGCTCATCGGTTCGCCGTCGGGGAGGTGCAGGGTGACGCCGCCCTCGGTGCCGGGCGCCAGCAGGTTGCGCAGGCGGATGTTGGCGAAGGTGCCGCGCATCATCACCTCGTGGTTGCCGCGCCGGGAGCCAAGCGAGTTGAAGTCCTTGGGATCGACGCCGTGTTCCAGCAGGTACCTGCCGGCCGGGCTGTCGGGCTTGATGGCGCCGGCCGGCGAGATGTGGTCGGTGGTCACCGAGTCGCCGAGCAGGGCCAGCACACGCGCGCCGCTGATGTCGCCCACCCCGTCCGGCTCGCGGCGCATGCCCTCGAAATAGGGGGGGTTCTTGATGTAGGTGGAGGCGTCGTCCCAGGCGAACAGCTGACCCTCGGGAGAGTCCAGCTTGATCCAGCGTTCGGCGCCCTGGTAGACGTCGTCATAGGCCTGGACGAATTCCTTGCGGTGGACGCTGCCCAGCACCGCTTCCTGGACCTCCTGCTGGCTCGGCCAGATGTCCTTCAGGTAGACCGGCTTGCCGTCGGCGCTGGTGGCCAGCGGCTCGTTGTAGAGGTCGATGTTCATGGTGCCGGCGATGGCGTAGGCGACCACCAGCGGCGGCGAGGCCAGGTAGTTCATGCGTACCTCGGCATGCACCCGGCCCTCGAAGTTGCGGTTGCCGGACAGTACCGCGCAGGCCGACAGGTTGCCCTCGGCGATGGCCTTCGACACCGCTTCCGGCAGCGGGCCGGAGTTGCCGATGCAGGTGGCGCAGCCGTAGCCCACCACGTTGAAGCCGAGCGATTCCAGGTCGCCCAGCAGGCCGGCCTCGCGCAGATACTCGGTGACCACCCGCGAGCCGGGGGCCAGTGAGGTCTTGACCCAGGGCTTGGTATTCAGGCCCAGTGCAGCGGCTTTCTTCGCCACCAGGCCGGCACCGAGCATCACCGAGGGATTGGAGGTGTTGGTACAGGAAGTGATGGAGGCGATGACCACGGCGCCGTCGTCGAGCTCGATGCGCTCGCCGCCGATCTCGGTGCTGGCCGGATGGCTGGCTATGTCGCGTTCTTCCTGGAGCGCCTTCAATGCTTGCTTGAACAGGGTCTTGGACTGCTTCAGGGGCACCCGGTCCTGCGGCCGTTTGGGGCCGGCGAGGCTGGGTTCGATGCCCGACATGTCCAGGCTCACCACGCTGCTGTACTCGGCCCGCGGCTGGCCCGGCTCGCGGAACAGGCCCTGGGTTCTGGCATAGGCCTCCACCAGCGCGACCTGCTCCTCGCTGCGGCCGGTCAGGCGCAGGTAGTTCAGGGTCTCCTCGTCGACCGGGAAGATGCCGCAGGTGGCGCCGTATTCGGGGGCCATGTTGGCCAGGGTGGCGCGGTCCGCCAGTGACAGGTGGTCCAGACCCTCACCGAAGAACTCCACGAACTTGCCGACCACGCCGTGCTTGCGCAGCAGCTCCACCACGGTCAGCACCAGGTCGGTGGCGGTGGCCCCTTCGGGCAGCTTGCCGTTCAGCTCGAAGCCCACCACCTGGGGGATGAGCATGGAGACCGGCTGGCCGAGCATCGCCGCCTCGGCCTCGATGCCGCCCACGCCCCAGCCGAGCACGCCGAGGCCGTTGACCATGGTGGTATGGGAGTCGGTGCCGACCAGGGTATCGGGATAGGCCTGCAGCACGCCGTCGTTTTCCTGGGCGAACACAGTGCGGGCCAGGTACTCGATATTGACCTGATGGACGATGCCGGTGTCGGGCGGCACGACCTTGAAATTGGAGAAGGCCTTCTGGCCCCACTTGAGGAAGCTGTAGCGTTCGCGGTTGCGCTCGTATTCGCGTGCCTCGTTGATCTGCTCTGCCTCCGGCGAGCCGAAGGCATCGATCTGCACCGAGTGATCGATGACCAGTTCCGCTGGCTGCAGGGGGTTGATCCGCTCGGGGTCACCGCCCAGGGCCTGCATGGCGTCGCGCATGGCGGCCAGGTCCACCACCGCCGGCACGCCGGTGAAGTCCTGCATCAGCACCCGGGCGGGGCGGAAGGCGATCTCGCGGCTGGGTTCGGCCTGCGGCTCCCAGTCGGCCAGGGCGCGGATGTCGTCGGCGCTGACCGTCTTGCCGTCCTCGAAGCGCAGCAGGTTCTCCAGCAGCACCTTCAGGGAATAGGGCAGACGGGAGACGCGGTGCTCGGCCTCCAGGGCGTCGAGGCGAAAGATTTCATAGTCACGGCCGGCGACCTTCAGGGTGTCGCGCGCGGAAAAGCTGTTGGACATGCTGACTCCTGGTAATGCGGCGGGGCAGGCGGCGTGCCCGCCCCAGACAGAATCCTGTTTGGGTGTCCGGTCCGGTCGGCCGGCCCGGCGCAATCCAGCCGGCGATTATGGAGGATTTGTTGCGGGCTTGATAGTCCGAGGCGGATCCGTCAGCGGCTTGGCATGAATAAATTTTAGTTAAATCAGTGGATAGAATAACCAATCTAACGTTTATTCCTCAATGGTGTCGAGCAACGACTGAGCGGCTTCCAGCAGCCGGCGGCGCTGCAGCAGCAGCTGCCAGCGGCGTCCGCCGAGCTGGTCCCAGAGCACGGCGGAGCGCATGCCGGCCAGCAGCAGGGTGCGGATCTCGGACTGGCGGTCGGGTTGGGAAAGCAGTGCCGGGTCGCCCTGGACCAGGATGCGCGGCTGCAGGGTGCTGACCGTCTCCTGGTAGAGGCTGCCCAGGGCGGCGATCACATTGGGGTGGCTGGGACCGAAATGGGCGGCCTGCTCGATGGCCCGCTGGATGCCTTCGCGCAGCCGGGTGAGCAGCGGCGGGCTGCGCATCAGCTTGCGTTCCAGATGCAGCAGGGCAATGGCGTAGCGGGTGGATTCCAGGTCCTTTTTCTGAGGGCGTCCGCCGAGGCGGTCGACGATGGCCTGCAGGCCGTGACGGACCCGCACCACGCCGCCGTAGATCTCGGCAGTGCTGCCGGCGTCGATCGTCAGCAGGCTGTGGATGGCCGTCTCGATGTCGTCGGCATCGGCCCGACCGAGGCGGGCCAGCGACTGCACCAGCGTGACGGCCTGGAGCAGGCCGGCGAGCGCCAGGCAGCGATCACTGTAGGTATGGGGCATGGCCCTGAATCAATACACGGCTGACGCGGGGAATGCAATCGGCAACGAACCCCATTCCGGCTTCCAGCTTCCAGCTTCTGGATTCTGGATTCCTAGCTCCCAGCTCCCATATCCATCGCTTCCTCTATAGTCCCCCCGCCCAGGCATTCCTCGCCGTCGTAGAAGACGATGGCCTGTCCGGGCGTGATCGCCCGCTGCGGCTGGTCGAAGACCACCTGCCAGCGGCTCTCGTCCAGCCGGCTGAGGATGCAGGGCCGGTCGTCCTGGCGGTAGCGGATCTTCGCAGTGCAGCGGCGGGGGTGTTGCGGCGGTTTCCCGGGGATCCAGTGCAGGTCGCCCAGGCGCAGGGCGCGGTGCAGCAGCAGGGGATGGTCGCGTCCCTGGACCACGATCAGGCGGTTGTGATCGAGATCCTTGGCCGCGACGTACCAGGGGTCGCCGCCGGCCTCGGCGAGGCCGCCGATACCCAGACCCTGGCGTTGACCGATGGTGTGGTACATCAGTCCCTGGTGGCGGCCGATCACCCGGCCCTCCGGCGTGCAGATGTCGCCGGGCTGGGCCGGCAGGTAACGTTGCAGGAAATCGCGGAAACGGCGTTCGCCAATGAAGCAGATGCCGGTGCTGTCCTTCTTGGCGAAGTTGGGGAAGCCCGCCTGCTCGGCGATGCGCCGGACCTCGGGTTTCTCCAGTGTGCCGAGCGGGAACAGGCTGCGTGCCAGCTGGCTCTGGTCGAGCAGGTAGAGGAAATAGCTCTGGTCCTTGTTCGGGTCGACACCCTTGAGCAGGTGCCAGCCCTGCCTGTCCTGGCGGATGCGGGCATAGTGACCGGTGGCGATGGCCTCCGCGCCGAGTGACAGGGCGTAGTCGAGAAAGGCGCGGAACTTGATCTCCTTGTTGCACATCACATCCGGATTGGGGGTGCGGCCGGCGCGGTATTCCGCCAGGAAGTGCTCGAACACCCGGTCCCAGTATTCGGCGGCGAAGTTGATCTTGTGCAGGCGGATCCCCAGCCGCCCGGCGACCGCCTCGGCGTCGGCCAGATCCTGGGCCACCGGGCAGTGACCCTCGCGGTCGTCCTCCTCCCAGTTCTTCATGAACAGGGCCTCGACCCGGTAGCCCTGGCGCTGCAGCAGCAGGGCGGCGACTGCCGAGTCGACGCCGCCGGACAGACCGACCATCACCCGCCGACCCCGGTTCATCCTTCCAGCATCCCCACCAACAGGGACAGCGGATAGCGGTGCCCCGCCAGATAGTCCTCCACCGCGCGCATCACCAGCGGGCTGCGCCACTGGTTCTGGCGCCGGCGAAGCTGGTCGGCATCGAGCCACAGCGTCCTCTGGATGTCCGTATCCAGGACATGACCCTCGAGCGGACCCTCCGCGTGTCCGGCAAAGGTGGCGCGCAGAAAGGTCTCGCCGTGGCTGCCGTGGCGCCAGAGATAGATGCCGACCAGGGTCTCGGGCGTGAAGCGGTGGGCGGTTTCCTCCAGGACCTCGCGTTGCACCGCCTGGCACAGATCCTCGCCCGCTTCCAGGTGGCCGGCCGGCTGGTTGAGGCGCAGCCGGCCCTCGATGCGTTCCTCCACCAGCAGGAAGCAGCCCTGGCGTTCGATGACGGCGGCAACGGTGACGTGGGGTTTCCAGACCATGATATCGATTCCGCAGGTGCCCGCCGAGTCGGTTCGGGCAGACGAATAGTGGCAGAAATCCGCTTTGCCGCACAGGGTGTGAGCAGGGCCTGGCGGATCCCTCATCCCTAGCCAATAAGTATATCAACAGAAGCTAATAAAAATGGTTATTCAGCGCCTTAGACAGGGCGTTTCACCAGAAGTCGAAATTCTGTCATTTATTTCTTGACTTTCCCCTGAGCCAGGGTAATAACTATCTGCCATGGCAGGGCAGGGAAATCGCCACATGGCGGTGTTGCCAGGCCGAATGCCACAGGGAAGGACGACCGGGGCTGGTTCAAAATCCCGGCGTCATGCTCACAAAAAAATTTTGGAGGAGTCCGTACATGCTTTCCGTATCCAAGAAGATCTGTCTTGCTGGCGCCCTCTTCACCGCCACCGCCGGTGCCAGCTTCGCCGCCGATATCCTCAAGCCCTTCAATCTGGCCTATACCACCACGGGTGACATGGCTGCCGTGGCCGACGAGGTCAAGCAGAAGGTCCTCGCCGCAGGCTTCGAGATCGCCGGCAGCTACACCCCCTATGACGGCGCCATGGTCCTGGCCATCACCAACGATGAGCTGAAGAAGGCCGCTGCCAGCAGCGAGGACGGTGGCTATGTCGCCGGTCAGCGCGTCACCATTACCAAGGTGGGTAACGAGATCCAGGTCTCCTACACCAACCCGGTTTACTACGGCAACGCCTATCGCATCAGCGATACCGCCAATCTGGAAAAGGCCGAGTCCAAGCTGGAACAGGCGCTGGGCAAGAAGGAATCCTACGGCACTGGCGAGAAGCAGCTCAGCGCCCAGGATCTGCGCAAGTACCACTACATGTTCGGCATGGAGTACTTCGACGACCCCAGCGAGCTGGCCGAGTATGACAGCTATGATGAGGCCATCGCCGCTGTGGAAGAAGGTCTGGCCCAGGGCAAGGGCGGGGCGCACAAGGTGTACCGCATCGACATCCCCGGCAAGGAAGAGACGGTGTTCGGTGTGGCCCTCAGTGACGGCTGCTCCGGCGACCAGTACATCATGAGCCGCGTCGACCGCGACAAGATCCGCTCCACCGGCCATCTGCCCTACGAGATTCTGGTCTCCGGCGGTGATGTCTATGCGCTCTATGCCCGCTTCCGTATCGCCGTGAGCTGGCCGCATCTGCCGATGATCCAGAGCGACACCGGTGCCACCTTCTTCAATATCATGTGCGCCCCGAACGCCATTGAGGAAGCACTGGTCCAGGCGGCCGGTGGCGAGATCTGATCCTGAAACCGAGGATCCGAGCAGTACCCGGAAGTCCCCGCATCTGCGGGGACTTCTTCAGTTGGGGCGCCGGTCCAGGCCAGCGTTTCCCGCAAGCCAATCGAAACCCCTGAGGGCAAAGGAAGTACTATGATCGCAATGTTCAGAAAGTTTTTCATGGCCGGCCTGATCTTCATCGCCGGCAGTTCCCTGGCCATGGCCGAGGTGTATCTCAAGCCCTTCACCCTGGGCTACACCACCAGCGGTGAGCTGGAGGCGGTGGTCGAGGAGGTGAAGGGCAAGCTCCAGGCGGCCGGTTTCGAGATTGCCGGCGACTACACCCCCTATGCGGGTGCCGCGGTCATTGCGGTCAGCAACGATTCCCTGAAGAAGGCCGCCGCGAGTTCCGAGTTCGGTGGCTATGGCGCCGCCATGCGGGTCGCTGTCACCAAGATCGGCGACGAGATCGAGGTTTCCTACACCAATCCCGTCTACTGGGCCAATGCCTACCGCCTGAACGATCTGTCCGACGCGGAGCAGGTCAAGGCCGCCCTGCAGCAGGCCCTCGGCCGGCAGCAGGACTTCGGAACCGGCGACAAGCAGCTGACCGCCGAGGACCTGCGTGAATATCACTACATGTTCGGCATGGAGTACTTCGACGACCCCAGCGAGCTGGCCGAGTACGACAGCTATGAGGAGGCCGTGGCAGCCGTGGAGCAGGGCCTGGCCGAAGGGCGCGGCGGCGTGCGCAAGGTGTACCGCATCGACATCCCGGGCAAGCAGGAGACGGTGTTCGGCGTGGCGCTGACGGCCGACAACTGTTCGGGCGACGAGTACATCATGAGTCGCATCGACAAGGACCGGCCGCGTTCCACGGCGCATCTGCCTTATGAGATGCTGGTCTCCGGTGATGAGGTCTATGCCCTCTATGCCCGTTTCCGCATCGCCATCAGCTGGCCGCACCTGCCGATGCTGCAGAGCGAGACCGGGGCCACCTTCTTCAACATCATGTGCGCGCCGAATGCCATCGAGGAAGCGCTGATCGAGGCGGCCGGCGGCGAAGACTGAGTTTTCCGCCAGCACGTTTCCTTCAAACGGACCCCCTGCCTCGGCAGGGGGGTTTTTGTTGTTGGCCACGAAACCCACGAAATCCACCAAAGAATGAACGGCCACGGGCGCGGCCAGCCGCGGCAAATGCGGCCGGCATGGCCACCGGGGATCCCGCCCAATCGCGGCCTGGAGGCCGCTCCTACGGGGCATGGCGACGTAATTTGGTGTAGGAGCGGCCTCCAGGCCGCGATCACGACAGGCTGCTAGCAGCCTGTCGGACTTAGGCGATCGTAGCGAGCAGGGAGGGAGAACGAGAACGAATCTTCACGATTTCGAGGCGCATAGTGGGCACTACGCAACGAGAAATCGGGGAGATTCGGGCCGCTCTCCCACCCGCGCAGTAGATCAGTCCTGAGTCCGACAGGCTGCTAGCCCGCATATTGCACCAAGGATGGTGGTTTCCGTGTCTTCCCGGTCATGGGATTCGGTCATCATCCCGGTTCGCGCCGTCCCCGGCGAGGTGCTAGAATCGCCCGCTGTTTCAAGCCAGAGAAAGGTGTCCGATCCATGGCCTATCAACACATCTCCATTCCCGCCGACGGCGAGCGCATTACGGTCAACGACGACAATTCACTCAAGGTGCCGGATCGGCCCATCGTGGCCTACATCGAGGGCGACGGCATCGGCGTCGACATCACCCCGGTGATGCTCAAGGTGATCGATGCCGCGGTGGAGAAGGCCTATGGTGGCCAACGGCGGATCGCCTGGATGGAGATCTTCGCCGGGGAGAAGGCCAACCGGGTCTATGGCGAGAACACCTGGCTGCCGGAGGAGACGGTGGAGGCGATCCGTGACTACGCGGTGGCCATCAAGGGGCCGCTGACCACGCCGGTCGGCGGAGGCATCCGCTCCCTCAACGTGGCGCTGCGCCAGCAGCTCGACCTCTACGTCTGCCTGCGCCCGGTGCGTTATTACGACGGCACGCCGAGTCCGCTGCGCGAGCCGGAGAAGACCGACATGGTGATCTTCCGCGAGAACTCGGAGGACATCTATGCCGGCATCGAGTGGCCGGCCGGCAGCGCCGAGGCGCAGCGCGTCATCCGCTTCCTGCAGGAGGAGATGGGCGTCGAGAAGATCCGTTTTCCGGAGACCTCGGGGATTGGTGTCAAGCCGGTTTCGCAGGAAGGTACCGAGCGGCTGGTGCGCAAGGCCCTGCAGTATGCCATCGACCAGGATCGCGACTCGGTGACCCTGGTGCACAAGGGCAACATCATGAAGTTCACCGAGGGGGCCTTCAAGAACTGGGGCTACGATCTGGCGCGGCGCGAGTTCGGCGCGACCGAAAAGGACGGTGGACCCTGGCTCAGTTTCGGCAACCCCAAGACGGGCCGGGAGATCGTGGTCAAGGACGTCATCGCCGATGCCTTCCTGCAGAAGATCCTGCTCGATCCCGAGGATTGCGACGTGATCGCCACCCTCAACCTGAACGGCGACTACATCTCCGATGCGGCGGCGGCCCAGGTCGGCGGCATCGGCATCTCCCCGGGCGCCAATCTGTCCGATAAGGTCGGCCTGTTCGAGGCCACCCACGGCACGGCCCCTGACGTCGCCGGCAAGGACCTGGCCAATCCCAGCTCGCTGATTCTTTCGGCCGAGATGCTGCTGCGCCACATCGACTGGCAGGAGGCAGCCGACCGGGTGGTCAAGGGCGTGGCGGGGGCCATCGCTTCCAAGCAGGTGACCTTCGATCTGGCGCGGGCGCTGGACGGCGCCACCGAGCTGAGCTGTTCGGCCTACGGCGACGCCGTGATCGCCAACATGTAGCGAAGCCGCGTCGACAGTTGCGGTGAGAGGGGCCCCTGGCGCAGGCCGCGCCAGGGGCCTCGTTGGTTCAGGCGGGTGGGCCGTCTTCCGTACGGATGCTGCTGGCTTGCAGCCCCTTGGGACCCTGGTTGACCTCGTAGCTGACCTTCTGACCTTCCTTCAGGGTCCGGTAGCCCTCTGCCTCGATGGCCGAGAAATGGGCGAAGACGTCTTCACCACCGCCCTCCGGCTCGATGAAGCCATAACCCTTTGCATTGCTGAACCACTTGACTGTACCGATCGGCATCTTCGGATAACCTCCATTATACGAACGGATCTTGGAGTCCGCTTTCCCTTCCTGCATACCGCCCTTCCCGCCGCGTTTTGTATATGACCGGCGTGGCCGTCTCGGGCAGTGACTGCGCGGCACCCCCTCGCGGTTGCCGCTCCTGGCAAACTGTTATCCAGCAGAGGAAATTAGTCAAGTATTTATTAACCCGGCAAGGGTTTACATTGCATTCAGCCACAGCCAGCGTTCCCACAGCAAGGCGGACAGGCGCCGCCGCAGTCATTCTGCGGCCAGTCTGGCCAACGCAGCTGTGGGAGCGCTGGCTGTGGCCCAACCTTGTTTACTCTTCAAGAGCTTGGGCGCTTTGGAGTCGCGCCGGCTCGGTGTTGCGGCGCTTGCCAAGGGAATGGCCCTTGCCTGCGCACCGCGCCTTGATCCGACACGAATCCAAGGCGCTGAATATAATGTAAACCCTTGCCGGGTTAATATTGCCTTTACCCGCGATCGGCTGTGGAAATGGGCGGTCCCGCAGCCCGCTGCGGCGGCACAAGCCCCCTGGAATCGGTTAGAATCGTGACATGGGGCAGGAACGTATCGAACATCACCGCGATGATGGTCTCGCCGTCGAGGAGGCCAAACCCAGACTCAAGCCGCCGCCGCTGTACAAGGTGGTCCTGCTCAACGACGACTACACGCCGATGGAATTCGTGGTAGAAATACTGGAACGGTTCTTCCGCATGAACCGCGAGCAGGCGACCCAGGTCATGCTCCATGTGCACACCCGCGGCAAGGGGGTGTGCGGTGTCTATACGCGCGAGATAGCCGAGACCAAGGTGGCCCAGGTCAACGACTATTCCCGCGAACATCAGCACCCGCTGTTATGCACCATGGAGGAAGCCTGACAGCAGCAAAGAGGTAACCGGTCATGTTGAGCAAGGATCTTGAATTCACCCTCAATCTCGCCTTCAAGGAGGCGCGCGACAAGCGTCACGAATTCATGACCGTCGAGCACCTGCTGCTGGCGCTGCTCGACAACCCTGCCGCGGCCGAGGTGCTGCGTGCCTGCGGCGCCGATCTCCAGGTGCTGAAGCAGGAGTTGCAGAACTTCCTCGACGAGACCACCCCCCTGCTGCCCCTGGACGACAGCCGCGACACCCAGCCGACGCTCGGTTTCCAGCGTGTCCTGCAGCGTGCCGTATTCCATGTGCAGTCCTCCGGCAAGAAGGAGGTGACCGGTGCCAACGTGCTGGTGGCGATCTTCAGCGAGCAGGAATCCCAGGCCGTCTATTTTCTCAACAAGCAGTCGGTGACCCGCCTCGACGTGGTCAACTACATCTCCCACGGCATCTCCAAGATCTCTGAGGAACAGCCTGACGAGATGCCCTCCGCCACGGAGGAGGGCGAGTCCGGCGACAGCGGCGGCAAGGCCAGCCCGCTGGAACAGTTCGCCACCAATCTCAACGAGCAGGCCCGGCAGGGCAAGATCGACCCGCTGATCGGCCGCCGCGAGGAGATCGAACGCACCGTGCAGATCCTCTGCCGGCGGCGCAAGAACAACCCGCTGTTCGTCGGCGAGGCCGGGGTCGGCAAGACTGCCCTGGCCGAGGGCCTGGCACGGATGATCGTCGATGGCGAGGTACCGGAGGTGCTGGCCGACGGAGTCATCTATTCCCTGGATCTCGGCGCCCTGGTGGCCGGCACCAAGTACCGTGGCGACTTCGAGAAGCGGCTCAAGGCGGTGCTCGCCCAGTTGAAGAAGGAGCCGGGGGCGATCCTGTTCATCGACGAGATCCACACCATCATCGGCGCCGGTGCCGCCTCGGGCGGGGTGATGGACGCCTCCAACCTGATCAAGCCGATGCTCGCCTCCGGGGAACTCAAGTGCATCGGTTCCACCACCTACCAGGAGTACCGTGGCATCTTCGAGAAGGACCGTGCCCTGGCGCGGCGTTTCCAGAAGATCGACGTGCGCGAGCCGACGGTGGAGGAGACGGTGCAGATCCTCAAGGGCCTGAAGTCGGCATTCGAGGAACACCACGACGTCAGGTATTCCAGCAAGGCGCTGCGCCTTGCCGCCGAGCTGTCGGAGCGCTACATCAACGACCGCCATCTGCCGGACAAGGCGATCGACGTCATCGACGAGGCCGGTGCCAGTCAGCGCCTGCTGCCGCCTTCACGCCGCCGCAGGACCATCGGCGCCGGTGATATCGAGCGTATCGTCTCCAAGATCGCCCGCATTCCGCCGAAGAGTGTGTCCAGCAACGACAAGGACAAGCTGCGCCAGCTGGACCGCGACCTGAAGATGGTCATCTATGGCCAGGACGAGGCCATCGATTCACTGGTGGCGGCGATCAAGATGTCGCGTTCCGGGCTGGGCAACGCGCAGAAGCCGATCGGATCCTTCCTGTTTGCCGGACCGACCGGTGTCGGCAAGACCGAGGTCACCCGCCAGCTGGCGCTGCAGCTCGGCATCGAACTGATCCGCTTCGACATGTCCGAATACATGGAGCGGCACACGGTGTCGCGGCTGATCGGTGCGCCGCCCGGCTATGTCGGCTTCGACCAGGGCGGGCTGCTGACCGACGAGGTGCTCAAGCATCCGCATGCCGTGGTGCTGCTGGACGAGATCGAGAAGGCCCATCCCGAGGTCTTCAACCTGCTGCTGCAGGTGATGGACCACGGTACCCTGACCGACAACAACGGTCGCAAGGCCGACTTCCGCAACGTGATCCTGATCATGACCACCAACGCCGGCGCCTCGGAGATGGACCGGCCCTCGATCGGCTTCACCCCGCAGGATCATGCCCCGGACGGCATGGAGGCGATCCGTCGCCTGTTCACGCCGGAGTTCCGCAACCGGCTGGATGCGGTGATCCAGTTCCGCCAGCTGGACCCGACCGTGGTGGCCCAGGTGGTGAACAAGTTCATCTTCGAGCTGGAGGCCCAGCTACACGAGAAGGGGGTCTCGCTGGAGGTCGACGACGAGGCGCGGCTGTGGCTGGCGGAGAAGGGCTACGACCCGAAGATGGGCGCCCGGCCGATGGCCCGGGTGGTGCAGGAGCACATCAAGAAACAACTGGCCGAGGAGTTGCTGTTCGGGCGTCTGGCCAATGGCGGCCACGTGCGGGTGCGGCTGGGTGAGGATGCCTTGCTGATCGAGATCCCGGAGACGGCGGAGAAGGCCTGAGGCGGACGTTGCCGCAGGCGATGTTCAGCGGGAACGGTAGACGATGCGGCCCTTGCTCAGATCGTAAGGGGTCAGCTGCACGGTGACCTTGTCCCCGGTGAGGATGCGGATGTAGTGCTTGCGCATCTTGCCGGAGATGTGGGCGGTCACCACGTGACCGTTCTCAAGCTGGACGCGGAAAGTCGTGTTGGGCAGGGTCTCGATGACCGTGCCTTCCATCTCGATGTGGTCTTCTTTCGCCATGGGTTGCATCAGCACCTGTGATCTCGGGAGCGCGCATTATACCGGCTCCGCCGACGAACAGGAATCATTATCCCGCATATTGCGCCAAGCCGGCGCTTTTCAAGGCGCGCCGGTCCAGCCCCCGTCCGCCTGCAGCGCCTCCCAGCGGCCGTCGCGCAGCCCCTGCAGGGGGCGGAAGCCTGCCTTGTAGGCCATCTTCGGCGAGGCCGCGATCCAGTAGCCGAGATACAGCCAGTCGAGGCCGCGCTGCCGGGCCGCCCCGATCTGGGCGAGGATCGCCAGCGTGCCGAGGCCGCGGGGACTCTCGTCCGGGTCATAGAAGGTATAGACCGCCGACAGGGCGTCCTCGACCTGGTCGCTGACCGCCACCGCCAGCAGCCGTCCGCGGTCCCGGAATTCGATGAACAGGGTCTCGCTCCAGTTGCCGAGCAGGAAATTCCGGAAGTCCGCCGCTGCCGGGTTCTCCATCCCGCCCCCCGGGTGGCGCTGGTCGAGGTAGCGCCGGTAGAGGGCGAAGTATTCCTCGCTGAAGCGCCCCGGCAGTATCCGCTGTTCGAGATCGGCGTTGCGGCGCAGGCAGCGCCGGTGCCGGCGCGCCGGCCGGAAATCGCTCACCGCCAGGCGCACGGGGACGCAGGCCTGGCAGGCGGGGCAGGCCGGTCGGTAGACATGGCTGCCGCTGCGCCGGAAGCCATGCGCCAGCAGCCGGCCATACACCCGGTTGTCGATCCGTGCCGGATCCGCCCATTGGTTGCTGGCCTCGTGGCCTGCCAGATAGCTGCAGGGGTGGGGAGGGTCCTGCAGCAGTCTGATCACTGTCTGTTCCGGATTTTTCACGAGCCCGCATATTGCATCAAGGATTCATCCTGACATCGAACAGATACAAAGTGTAACCTGCCCAAACGGCCCTCTCATGGTCATCTCGGCCTTGTATAACAGCCTCAATGCCGATCATGCTGACCGCCTTGGTGCAATATCCGGGCTAGCAGCCTGTCGGACTCAGGGCTGATCTGCTGCGCGGCTGGGAGAGCGGCCCGAATCTCCCACCCTGCTCGCTACGATCGTCTGAATCCGGCAGACTCCTGGGGCCTGTTAACATCACGCCTATCGCGGCCTGGAGGCCGCTCCCACCATGGTGCCGCAATGCCCCGTAGGAGCGGCCTCCAGGCCGCGATCCCGGGTGGGTCTAGCCCGCATATTGCACGAAGGCGGCCTTGAATGCGTAATTATTCCCTTATTTATCAAGGCGGTAATTCCCTATGCGAGCGATTGTGCCCTGTTGCAGTTTGTGCCTGTTCGAGTTCAGAGCAAATCTGGCGCCGCATTTTGTCCGATCCCCCTTGAACCCTAGCTACGGCCATGCTTCGGCGGGCGATCGAACAGACTGCTTGGCCAGATTCGCCCTGAAACTCGAATTCTTCGTGCAATATCCTGGCTAAAGCATCCCGCTGGTCTGACGATAAAATCGCTAAATCCGATAAATCCGCTATTATCGATATAGCGGGTTTTCACAGAGGCGACCCCTGATGGCCCCTGACGACACCGACAAGCCGCCCACCGAGGACTACCTGAGCCCCCATCAGGTGGCCAGCCTGCTGCACGTCTCCCCGGTCACTGTCCGCCATTGGGCGGCGCAGGGCAAGCTGTCCTTCGTCACCACCCCTGGCGGACATCGCCGCTTTCCCCGCGCGGAGGTCGAGCGGCTGCGCCGGGCGCAGGAGGGTGTCGGCGGCGGGACTCGGGTGCTGGTGGTGGACGACGACCGCCAGCTGGTGGGTTTCCTGCTGGAGTGGCTGGCCAGCCTGCCGGAGCCGCTGCTCACCGAGTCGGCCTTCGACGGTTTCGAAGCGGGTCGCAAGCTGATCGAATTCAGGCCCCAGATCGTGTTGCTGGATCTCATGATGCCCGGCATGGATGGCTTCAGTGTGTGCCGCCAGATCAAGGAAGGGAATGGCGGCGAGGCTGTCCGCGTCATCACCATGACCGGCTATCACACGCCGGAGAACGTGCGCTGGGCACGGGCGTCGGGTGCCGATGCCTGCCTGTCCAAGCCGCTCGACAGGGATCTGCTGTTGAAGGAAATGGGGTTGGCCGGGCCTGGATAAGAGGGCGACCGAGCGGCATCGGCCCCGCCATGATCGAAATCCTGTTAGTGCTGTTTAGAGGTTTTTTGATGAAAAAGAATTTTCCGGTAACGGGTGTTGAAAGAAGCTATTCAGCAGACATCCACATCGTATCGACGACGAATCTCAAGGGAATCATTGACTATGCTAATGAAGACTTCGTCGAGGTTTGCGGTTTCTCCCGGGAAGAGCTGATCGGCAGGAATCACAATGTGGTGCGCCATCCGGATATGCCGCCGGCGGCCTTTGCCAACCTCTGGGATGATCTCAAGGCAGGCAAGTCCTGGATGGGGATCGTCAAGAATCGGGCCAAGAACGGGGACCATTACTGGGTCGATGCCTATGTCACGCCGATCTTCGAAGACGGCAGGGTGACGGGCTACCAGTCCGTGCGTGTCAAGCCGGAGCCGGATCTGGTGGAACGCGCCGAACATTTGTATCGTGCCCTGAACGGTGGCCAGAGCGGGTGGCGGCGCTGGGCCGGGAAGTTGCCAGGCGGGATGCGTTGGAAGCTGTTCCTGGCCCAAGTGGGGGTACTGATGCCGGTGCTGGCAGCCAGCAGCCTGGCGGGAGGCGGGGGGACGGCCCTGGCGCTGGCGGCCGGCGTCGGCTTGGCGGCCAGCCTGTTGGCTGCCGACTGGCTGTCCCGCCCCTGGCGTCGGGCGGCGCAGAAGGCCAGGGAGCTGTTCCACAATCCGGTGGCCCGCCAGGTCTACACCGGGCGACGTGACGAGCTGGGGGATCTCCAGCTGGCCATCCATGCCCTGCAGGCCCAGATGCGCACCGTGGTGTGGCGGATCGGCGATGCCGCCGGGCAGCTGGAGGGGATAACCGGGGAGGTTGCCGCAGTCGCCGAGCAGACCGATGCATCGGTACAGCAGCAGCAGTCCGAGATCGACCAGCTTGCCTCGGCCATGCACGAGATGGCCGCAACGGTACAGGAGGTGGCCGGCAATGCGGTCAATACCGCCGCAGCGACCGAGCAGGCCGACCGTGACACGGGCGCCTGCCAGGCTGCCATCGAGCGCAGTGCCGCTGGCATGGGACGCCTGGCCGGGGAGGTGGAGGCGGCGGTGGCGGTGATCCGCCGGCTGGTCGCCGATACCGAGAAGATCGGCTCGGTGGTCGATGTCATCCAGGGCATCGCCGAACAGACCAACCTGCTGGCCCTGAATGCGGCCATCGAGGCAGCGAGGGCGGGTGAACAGGGCCGCGGCTTTGCCGTGGTGGCGGATGAAGTGCGGACGCTTGCCGGACGAACGCGCTGTTCAACCGAGGAGATCAAGGCGGTTATCGAACGCCTGGAGACGACAGTGACCGAGGCCGCCTCGGTCATGAGCGACAGCCGGGAGAGCGCCCAGGCCGGGCTTGAGGAAGTCGCTGCGGCGGGAGATCTGCTCGATTCGCTGCGGCGCGACATCAGTACCATCACTGACATGACCGCCCAGATCGCGGCTGCCGCCGAGGAACAGAGCGCCGTATCCGAGGAGATCAACCGCAATGTGGTGAACATCAGCCAGGTGGCGGAACAGAACGCCGGGCGGGCACGGGAGAGTGCGCGGAACAGCGCCGGCCTGGCAACGGAAACCAACCGGTTGAAATTGATGATCGAGCAGTTCGGGTGTTGAGGACAGAGGCGAGGTAAAAGCTGTGATCCAGGGAATCGGCAACGGAAAGCATGTGCAGCGGGTATTGATCGTCGACGACGAGGAAAGTCACCGTTCGCTGGAGAAGGAGATCCTCTCCGGGGCAGAGTATCTGGTTCGCGAGGCGAAGGATGCCTTCGAGGCACTGGACCGGCTCCGCGAAGAGGATTTCGACGTCGTCCTGCTGGACAAGCGCATGCCGGGCATGGATGGTGACGAGCTGTGCCGCAGGATTCGCAACGAGTTGGGAATGTCCCTGTTGCCGATCATCATGGTCACGGCCAGTAACGATCACGTCGAGCTGGCGCGCAGCCTGCGGGCCGGTGCCAACGATTTCATTCGCAAGCCCTACAATCCGCTGGAGCTGATGGCGCGGGTCAATGCCGCCATAACCCAGAAGCGGCTCACCGACCAGCTCGATAGCGCGGAGTCGTTGTTGTTCACCCTGGCCCGCATGGTCGAGGCCAAGGACACCCATACCGGCGACCATTGCTCCCGCCTGGCCCATGCCGCGGTGGTCTTCGGCGAGACCCTCGGGGTGGCCGATGAGGAGCTGCTGGCGCTGCGCCGTGGCGGGGTCCTGCACGATATCGGCAAGCTCGGTGTGCCCGATGCCATTCTGCTCAAGGCAGGGCCGCTGAGCGGCGAGGAATGGGAGGTGATGCGCCAGCACACCGTGATCGGTGCCCAGTTGTGCAGCAGCCTGAAGAGCATGCGCCTCACCGTGCCCATCATCCGCAGCCATCACGAACGCTGGGATGGCAGCGGCTACCCTGATGGCCTGAAGGGGGAGGAGATTCCGCTGCTGGCGCGCATCTTCCAACTGGTGGACATCTATGATGCCCTGGCGCACGAGCGTCCCTACAAGGAACGCTGGCCGCTGGCGCGCATCATCGCCGCCTTCGAGGAGGAAGTGAGCAAGGGCTGGCGCGAGCCGGAACTCACGGCCGTGTTCCTCGACATCCTGCGCAACCGGCCGGACGAGCTGCTGCCCCCTGAGGACGAGGCGGAGGGGCCGGGGGCGCGCATCTTCGAGGACGTTTTCATCGCCGGCCTGCCCGGCAGTCGGCAGGAAACGCGGTGAAGACGGTTCTTACTTTCCGCGTTCACTGGCAGCGGAGCCTGGTTCTGTTTCTGGGGCTGCTGTTGCCCGTCGTTGCCCTGGCCGGCCATCCGGGTACGGTGCCCGACATGCCGCAGATGCCGGCGGGAAACGAGCCGGTTCTGCCCCTGCCGCCGCCCCCTGTCGTCGACCCGCTCAAGCT
This sequence comes from Thiohalobacter sp. IOR34, assembly GCF_030406045.1. Classification (GTDB taxonomy): domain Bacteria; phylum Pseudomonadota; class Gammaproteobacteria; order Thiohalobacterales; family Thiohalobacteraceae. The sequence goes on along the minus strand of NZ_CP128988.1, from coordinate 1,650,022 downwards.
GGAGCTGGGGCGACGCCTGTTCTACGACCCCATACTCTCCGCTGATGGCGCGGTGGCCTGCGTCTCCTGCCACGACCTGGCGGACAACGGTGCCCAGCGGGTGGCGCGTCCCGTGGTACGCCCGGGGCAGAGGCATTTGGTCAACGCGCCGACCGTGTTCAATGCCAGCCTGAATGCCTTCCAGTTCTGGGACGGGCGTGCCGGTTCACTGGAGGAACAGATCGACTCCGTGGTCCGCGGAGAACTGGAGTTCGCCACCAGCTGGCCCGAACTCGTTGCCCGGCTCAAGGCGCGCGAGGACTATGTCCAGGCATTCCAGCGGGTCTACGCCGACGGCATCACGCCGGCCAATGTCCGCGATGCCATCGCCAGTTTCGAGCGGACCCTGCTGACCCCCGGCTCACGCTTCGATCGTTATCTGCGGGGAGATGAGGCGGCGCTCAGTGCCGAGGAGAAGCAGGGCTACCAGCTGTTCAAGGACTATGGCTGCACCGCCTGTCATCAGGGGGTCAACCTGGGCGGCAACCTGTTCCAGCGGCTGGGCATCTTCGGGGATTTCTTCGCCGCCCGTGACGAGATCAGCAGCGCCGACCTGGGGCGCTTCACCCTGACCGGTCGAGAGCAGGATCGCCACGTGTTCCGGGTGCCCTCGCTGCGCAACGTGGCGGTTACCGCGCCCTATTTTCACGATGGCTCGGTCACTGATCTGAAACAGGCGGTGCGCCTCGTCGCCCGCTATCAGCTGGGGCGGATCATTCCCGAGCGCGATCTGTCACGCATCCTGGCCTTCCTCAAGACCCTGACCGGCAGCTATGAGGGACGTCCCCTCGACGGGAAACGGCGATGAGGCGGGCCCTGTTTCTTCCCCTGTCGCTGGGTGGTCTGCTGCTGCTGTTTCTCACCTTCGTCTATCTCAAGACCCAGAGCGTCGATCGCGAGCACTACAAGGCCATCGAGGCCGCGGTTGCCAGCCTCAAGCAACTCAATACCGATCTCGATCAGGAGATGCTGCAGGTCCGCTACGGGCTGGTCAACCACTATGACGGCATGAACGGGCGGCTCAAGGCGCTCACCGCCACGCTGGGAGAGCTCCATGGGCTGCTGCTTGACATCGGCAAGACGGAGCAGGGCATCGGCGTCAATCTGACTGCCCTGGAACAGACGATACGCAGCAAGCGGCAGGCGATCGGAGACTTCATGTCGCTGGAGGCGCTGTTCAAGAATTCGGCGCACTACTTCCCTGGCGCCGGCATGCGGCTCAAGCAGCTCGTCCGTGATCAGGCGCCGATGATCCGGCAACGCCTCGATGGCCTGCTGGAACACATGCTGATCTTCCTGCTAAGTGGCGACAGCGCTGAGCGTGACAGGGTGGCCGCCATCCTCGACGGCTTGCGTCGCGAACAGTCACGTCTGACGCCGACGCTGCAGGCGGAAGTATCCAACCTGTTCGCCCACGCCACCCTGCTGCTGGACAAGAAGTCGGCCCTGGACGAAACCGTTCGCCACCTCCTCAGTCTGCCCGTCGACAGGCGCATCGACGCGCTCTATGGCGCCTACAGCCAATATCACGACCGCCAGCAGCAGCAGGCGCGCATCTATCGGATGGTGCTCTATGTCGCCTCCCTGTTGCTGATCCTCTACCTCATGTGGCTGCTGTTCCGTCTCAACAGCACTACCCGGACCCTGCGTCGCACCCTGGATGCCATGAGTCAGGCTCAGGAGACACTGCGCCTTCAGGCCTCGGCGCTGGAGGCGGCAGCCAATGCCATCATCATCACCGACCGGCAGGGCGTCATCCAGTGGGTCAACCAGGCCTTCACCCGCCTGACCGGCTACGGCCGTGACGAGGCGGTCGGCAGGAATCCGCGTCTCCTCAACTCCGGGATACATGACCGGACGGTCTTCGAAGACCTGTGGCACACCATTCTCGGTGGCAAGGTCTGGTGTGGTGAAGTGGTCAACCGGCGCAAGGATGGGCGGTTGTACGTAGAGGAGGAGACCATCACCCCGGTGCGGGACGAGCGCGGTGACATCAGCCACTTCATCGCCATCAAGCACGACATCACTGAACGCCGTCATACCGAGCGTTCCCTGCGACGCCTCAACCGGGCGCTGCGGGTGCTGAGCGAGGCCAACCAGGTCCTGGTGAGGGCCAACAGCGAGGAGGAGCTGTTCGCCGAGATCTGCCGCATCATCGTCGAGGTCGGTGGTTACCGCATGGCCTGGGTCGGCATGGCGGAACAGAATGGCGCGAAGGAGGTCAGGCCGGTAGCCTGGCATGGCGTCGACCCGGCGTATCTCCGTTCGCTGGACATCCGCTGGGACGATTCCGAGCGTGGCCGCGGTCCGAGTGGCCGGGCGATTCGCAGCGGCCGTCGTCAGGTGGTCAGGGATACCGGCGAGGATCCGCTCTACGCCCCCTGGCGCGAGGCGGCCCGGCGCCAGGGCTACGCCTCCTCGATTGCCCTGCCGCTGGTCGATGGTGAGCGGGTGTGGGGCGTGCTGAACATCTATGCGGCCTCGGACAATGCCTTCGACGGGGAGGAACAGATACTGCTGCAGGAGCTGGCCGATGATCTGCAGTTCGGCATCAAGGCCCTGCAATCGCACCGGGAACGCGACCAGTTGCAGCGTCAGTTGCAGCAGGCGCAGAAGATGGAGGCCATCGGTCAGCTAACCGGCGGCATCGCCCATGACTTCAACAACATCCTGGCCTCGATCATGGGCTATACCGGTCTGGCCCTGGAACGCTTTGCGCCCGATGGCGAAGGCAAGCTCGCCGAATACCTGGCCGAGGTCTACCGCGCCGGGGAGCGGGCCCGGGACCTGATCGCCCAGATGCTGGCCTTCAGCCGCAGCGGGGCCAATGATGCCAGCCCCCTGAATCTGGCACCCATGGTCAAGGAGGCGGTGAAGCTTCTGGGCTCCACCCTGCCGTCCAGCATCGAGGTGCAGATCGAAATCGGCAGCGACGTACCGCAGGTGCGTATCGGTCCCGTGCAGATGCACCAGATCATCATGAATCTCTGCATCAACGCGCGTGATGCCATGCAGGGCAAGGGCCGGCTCGCCATCACCCTGCGGCGAACCCGGGAGTCGGATGCCGTCTGTGCTTCCTGCCATGCCGTGGTGGCCGGCGATTACGTGGAACTGCGGATCGGTGACACGGGCCCGGGGATCAAGCCCGAGGTCGTGGATTCCATGTTCGATCCTTTCTATACCACCAAGGACGTGGGCAAGGGGACCGGCATGGGCCTGTCCATGGTCCACGGCATCGTCCACGAACACGGCGGACACATCATCGTCGAGACCGCGCCCGGGGAGGGCGCCCTGTTCCGGGTATTGCTGCCGGCAGCCAAGGAGGCGGGCGACGGAGAAGGGGGGGAAGGCCAGCAGGAGCCGGCGCCGGATGCGGGCGGACGGATACTGATCGTCGACGACGAGGGATCGGTGGCCGGCTTCATGGCCGAGCTGCTGGAAAGCCATGGTTACCAGGCGGTGACCTGCGCCGACGGCCGGCAGGCCCTGGAGACCTTCAGCGCCGACCCCCGGGGCTTCGATCTGGTGATCACCGATCAGACCATGCCGGGGCTGACCGGTGCCGAGCTTGCGGGGAGAATCCTCGCGCTGCGGCCGGAGATCCCCATCATCCTCTGCACCGGCTACAGCGAATATCTGGACGAGGCCGAGGTGCAGAAGATCGGCATCCGCGCCTACCTGGCCAAGCCGGTGCCCGCTACCCTGCTGCTGGCCGAGGTCAATCGCTTGCTGGTCGAGGTTTCCTGAGGCAGGACGTCAGGCGACGTCGCTGCCCGGCAGTTCCAGGCGCCAGGGGCTGGCGGCGGGGGCAGGGGCCGGACAGAGCTGTTGCAGCAGGTGGATGAACTCGGCCCGCGGGATGGGGGCCGCACCCAGGCTGGCGAGATGGTCGGTATGCACCTGGCAGTCGATCAGGCCGAAGCCCCAGGCCTGCAGTTGCCGGACCAGCCGGACGAAGGCCACCTTGGAGGCATCCCGGACCCGGCTGAACATCGACTCGCCGTAGAATACCCGGCCGATGGCTACGCCGTAGAGACCGCCGACCAGCTCGCCGTCGAGCCAGGCCTCGGCGCTGTGGGCATGACCCAGGCGGAACAGCTGCAGATAGGCGTGGCGCATCGCCGGGCTGAGCCAGGTGCCTCGTTCATAGGCCCGGGGTTCGGCGCAGGCGTGGATCACCGCGGCGAAGTCCCGGTCCAGGGTCACCTCGAAGCCCTTGTTGCGCAGCGACTTGCGCAGGCTGCGTGAAACCCGCAGCCGTTCCGGGAACAGCACCATGCGCGGGTCCGGGCTCCACCAGAGGATCGGCTGGTCGGCCTCGTACCAGGGGAAGATGCCGCGCCGGTAGGCGTCGAGCAGGCGCGACGGCGACAGGTCGCCGCCCAGGGCCAGCAGGCCGTCCGGCTCGCGCAGGGCCGCCTCTACGGGGGGGAAGCCTGTCCCGGGGGCGGCGGGGTCGATCCAGTAGGGTGCGGTGCGGTTCGGGTGCATGGCGCGTCGGTCGACAGGGATCCGAAACCCCTATTGTCGGTCAGCGGGCGGCGGGCTGCAAAGCTGGGGAAAGAGGGCCGCCAATCGCGGCCTGGAGGCCGCTCCTACGGGGCATGGCGGCACCCTGGTAGGAGCGGCCTCCAGGCCGCGATCCCCGGCGGGCTAGCTGCCCTGTTCGGCCAGGGCATCCAGGTAGCGTTCGGCGTCCAGCGCCGCCATGCAGCCGCTACCGGCGGAGGTGATGGCCTGGCGATAGACGTGGTCCATGACGTCGCCGGCAGCGAAGACACCGGGCACGCTGGTGGCGGTGGCGTCGCCCTCGGTGCCGCTCTTCACCTTGATATAGCCCTGTTCCATCTCCAGCTGGCCCTCGAAGATGGCGGTGTTCGGCTTGTGGCCGATGGCGATGAAGATGCCGTGGACATCGATCTCCTTGGTGCTGTCGTCCTTGACGTTGCGGATGCGCATCCCGGTGACGCCGGAGTCGTCGCCCAGCACCTCATCCAGCACATGGTCCCACTCGATGCTGACCACCCCCTCCTCGGCTTTCTTGAATAGCCGGTCCTGGAGGATCTTTTCGGCGCGCAGCTTGTCGCGGCGGTGCACCAGGGTGACGTGGGAGGCGATGTTGGCCAGGTACAGGGCCTCCTCCACGGCGGTGTTGCCGCCGCCGATCACCGCCACCCGCTTGCCGCGGTAGAAGAAGCCGTCGCAGGTGGCGCAGGCCGACACGCCGCGGCCCTTGAAGGCCTCCTCCGAGGGCAGGCCGAGGTACTGGGCCGAAGCCCCGGTGCAGATGATCAGCGCATCGCAGGTGTAGCTGCCGGCATCGCCCTCCAGGCGGAAGGGGCGCTGCCCGAGGTCGGTGGTATGGATGTGGTCGAAGACGATCTCGGTGTCGAGCCGCTGCACGTGTTCGCGCATCTGTTCCATCAGCTGCGGCCCCTGCAGGTCGGCGGCGCCGCCGGGCCAGTTCTCGATCTCGGTGGTGGTCATTAGCTGGCCGCCCTGCTCCAGGCCGGTGACCAGCACCGGTTGCAGGTTGGCACGGGCGGCGTAGATGGCGGCCGTGTAGCCGGCCGGGCCGGAACCGAGAATCAGCAGACGGCAGTGCTTGGAATCGCTCATGTATAATGACTCCGAGGTGTTGGCGGGACGTTGCGCGGCGCGATGCGCCGCTATGGTACGGGCTTTGCGGGGCAGGGTAAAGGAGAGGGGATGCGCATCGGGATACCCAAGGAGATCAAGCCGCTGGAGGGCCGTGTCGGTCTGGTGCCGGCGGCCTGCAGCGACCTGGTGAAGGCCGGCCATGCGCTGTTCGTGCAGCGCGGGGCGGGGGAGAAGTCCGGCTATCCGGATGACGCCTACGAGGCCGCGGGGGCAAGGATCCTGCCGGACGCGGCGGCGCTCTACGAGAGCGCCGAACTGATCGTCAAGGTCAAGGAGCCGGTGGCGGGGGATCTCGAGCACCTGCGCCAAGGTCATCTGCTGTTCTGTTACCTGCACCTGGCCGCCAATCCCGAACTGGCGCGTGCCCTGCAGCGCATCGGCCTGACCGCGGTGGCCTTCGAGACCCTGCAGCTGCCGGAGGGCGGTCTGCCGTTGCTGGCGCCGATGAGCGACATCGCCGGGCGTCTGGCGGCGCAGATCGGTGCCACCCTGCTGCACCAGCCGCAGGGCGGCAAGGGGGTGCTGCTCGGTGGCCTGCCGGCGGCGGAACGCGGGCGGGTGACGGTGCTTGGCGCCGGTACCGCCGGCGGCAATGCCGCGGCCATGGTGGCGGCGATGGGTGCCGAGGTGACGGTGTTCGACCGCAAGCGGGACAGGCTCGCCGCGATGCGCGCCCTGGGCCCGAACGTCACTGCCCTCTATCCCTACCCGGACGAGATCGCCCGGGAGGTGGCGCGCAGTGACATCCTCATCGGCGCCGTGCTGATCCCGGGCGCGCGGGCGCCGCATCTGGTCAGCCGCGAGCAGGTGGCGGCCATGGGGGCTGGCAGCGTGGTGATCGACATCTCGGTCGACCAGGGTGGCTGCATCGAGACCACCCGTCCCACTACCTGGGAGGCGCCGACCTTCGTCACCGAGGGCGTCGTCCATTTCGGCGTCACCAACATGCCGGGGGCGGTGCCGCGCAGCGCCTCGCAGGCCCTGTCGGCGGCGCTAATTCCCTGGGTGCGGCGGCTGGCCGGGGATCCGGGCTGGTCGGCCGATCCCGCGCTGGCCGCCGGCATCAACGTCCGCGATGGCGAGATCGTCCACCTGGCGGTGCGCGCGGCGCTGGAATGAGGGGGGCTCGCCAGGCTCGTGAAAAAGAGCCATGGCCACGGAAAACACGGAAAACACGGAAAACACGGAGGGCTTGAAAGGTCTTGCCTGGTGCAGAGGTGGCTTCTGTGAACGCTTCGCGATCTGGTGATCGCGCCTGCCGGGCGCTGCCATCCAGGGCAGGATCAGCCACCAGGCCGCGATGAAGTGCGACGGCGATCGAACCTGATTGACCGCGCCTTCCGTGTGTTCCGTGGCTATATGGAATTGCGTTCCGTGATGGATGAATTTATCCTGTTCATTTATTTGGTTACCACCAATACTTGGCAAAGAATCTCAACATTGGCCCAGGCAAAGAAACGCAAGAACCGCAAGGCGTCGCCCCTGACCCATCATGTCGGCCGCGGGGTACGCGAGGGCGCACTGATCGTGCTGCTGGCGGTGGCCGCCTACCTGCTGGTCTCACTGGCCAGCTACGATGCGGCCGATCCCGGCTGGTCGCAGAGCGGTCCGGTGGAGCGCATCGGCAATGTCGGCGGCCGGGTCGGCGCCTGGTTCGCCGACGTCTCCCTCTACCTCATCGGCTACCTGGCCTACCTGTTTCCGGTGATGGTCGGCTACAGCGGCTGGCTGGTGTTCCGCGGCCGTACCGAGGCCGGGGACATCGATTACCGCACCCTGGGGCTGCGCTGGTTCGGTTTCCTGCTCACCGTCGGCGCCGGCTGCGGCCTGGCCAGCCTGCACTTCGGCATGGCGCCCGGCAGTCTGCCCTTGTCTCCCGGCGGCATCCTCGGTGACCTGATTGGAGAGGGACTGGTCTCGGCCTTCAGCTTCGTCGGCGCCACCCTGTTCCTGCTCGCCCTGTTCCTGGCCGGCGTGACCCTGTTCACCGGCCTCTCCTGGCTGGCGCTGATGGACCATACCGGGCGTCTGACCCTGGAACTCGTCGACTGGCTGGGCGACCGCCTCGACCGCTTGCGCGACGAGCTGGCCAGCCGCCGCCTGCGCCGCGAGCGGGAGGCGACGGTGAAGGTCGAGAAGAAGAAGGCCGAGAAGCGCAAGCCGCCGAGGATCGAGCCGGTGATCAAGGCGGTCGAGCCGGGCGAGCGTGAAGCCAAGGAGCGCCAGGTGCCGCTGTTCGACCCGCCGCCGGATACCGAGCTGCCGCCGCTGATGCTGCTCGACCCGCCGCGTCAGGCGGAGGGCGGCTACTCGGAGGAGGCCCTGCAGGCCATGTCCCGGCTGGTGGAGATGAAGCTGGCCGACTTCGGTATCGAGGTGGAGGTGGTGGCCGTGTTGCCGGGGCCGGTGATCACCCGCTTCGAGCTGCAGCCGGGCACCGGCGTCAAGGTCAGCCAGATCAGCAACCTGGCCAAGGACCTGGCGCGCGCCCTGTCGGCGATCAGCGTGCGGGTGGTGGAGATCATCCCCGGCAAGTCGGTGGTCGGTCTGGAGATCCCCAACGAGCATCGAGAGATCGTCGCCCTGTCAGAGATCATCCGCTCCAAGGACTACGAGAAGAGCGCATCGCCCTTGACCCTGGCGCTGGGCAAGGACATCAGCGGCCTGCCGGTGTGCGCCGACCTGGCGCGCATGCCGCACCTGCTGGTGGCCGGCACCACCGGTTCCGGCAAGTCGGTGGCCATCAACGCCATGATCCTCAGCCTGCTCTACAAGACCCTGCCCAGGGACGTGCGGCTGATCATGATCGACCCCAAGATGCTGGAGCTGTCGATCTACGAGGGCATCCCCCATCTGCTCACCCCGGTGGTCACCGACATGAAGGAGGCGGCCAATGCCCTGCGCTGGTGCGTGGCGGAGATGGAGCGCCGCTACCAGTTGATGGCGGCGCTGGGGGTGCGCAACATCGGCGGCTACAACCGCAAGGTGCAGGAGGCGATCGACGCCGGCGAGCCCATCCCCGACCCGCTGTACAAGCCGGAGGAGCAGCTCGATCCGGAGGCGCCGGCGCCGACCCTGGAGCCGTTGCCCTTCATCGTGGTCATCATCGACGAGCTGGCCGACCTGATGATGGTGGTCGGCAAGAAGGTCGAGGAGCTGATCGCCCGTCTGGCGCAGAAGGCACGCGCCGCCGGTGTGCACCTGATCCTCGCCACCCAGCGGCCGTCGGTGGATGTCATCACCGGCCTGATCAAGGCCAACATCCCGACCCGCATCGCCTTCCAGGTGTCGAGCAAGGTCGACTCGCGGACCATCCTCGACCAGGGCGGTGCGGAGCAGCTGCTCGGCCACGGCGACATGCTCTATCTGCCACCGGGCACCGGCCTGCCGATGCGCGTCCACGGCGCCTACGTCTCGGACAGCGAGGTGCACAAGGTGGTCAACCACCTCAAGGGCAGCGGCGAGCCGGACTACCTGGAGGAGATCACCCAGGGCGGGGTATCCGGCAGCGAGCTGCCGGGCGAGGCGCCGCTGGGCGGCGAGGACATGGAGGCCGATCCGCTCTACGACCAGGCGGTGCGCATCGTCACCGAGAGCCGCCGCGCCTCCATCTCCGGGGTGCAGCGGCGGCTGAAGATCGGCTACAACCGGGCGGCGCGGATGATCGAGGCCATGGAGGCCGCGGGTATCGTCGGTCCCCTGCAACCCAACGGCAGCCGCGAGGTGACCGCGCCGCCGCCGCCGGAGGCCTGATGCCGACACGGACATTCATCCTGCTGTTCGCGCTGCTGGCTGGTCTGGCGCAGCCGCTTGCCGCGACGGAGAACGGGCCTTTCGACCGTTTCTTCGATGGCCTGCAGGCCTACCGGGCGGGCTTCGAACAGACCCAGCGCGACGCCTATGGCGAGATCCTGCAGCAGGCTGCGGGACGGGTTGCGATCAAGCGCCCGGGCCGTTTCCGCTGGGACTACGAGCAGCCCTACCAGCAGTTGATCCTCGGTGACGGCGAACGCCTCTGGAGCTATGACGCCGACCTGGAACAGGTCACGGTGCGGCCACAGCGCGAGGCCCTGGACGGCACCCCGGCGGTGCTGCTCAGCGACGGCCGCAATCCGCGCCGGTTGTTCGAGGTGCGGCGGCTGGCCGTGGCGGGGAAGCAGACCCGCTATGAGCTGCGGCCGCGCAGCGAGGAGCGGCAGTTCGAACGCATCCGCCTCGACTTCGAGGGCGACATGCTGAGCGGCATGACGCTGGTCGACGGCTTCGGCCAGGTGACGGAGATCCGTTTCCTCGACCCCGAGCGCAACCCTCCGCTGGACGACGCCCTGTTCCGCTTCCAGCCACCGCCCGGTGTCGACGTCATCGGCGAATGACACGCCCATCCGTCATGTCGCAGAGCGAAGCCTACCGCCCCCTGGCCGACCGCATGCGGCCGCGCAGCCTGGAGGAGTTCACCGGTCAGCAGCACCTGCTCGGCCCCGGCAAGCCGCTGCGCCTGGCCATCGAGAGCGGTCGTCTGCACTCCATGCTGTTCTGGGGGCCGCCGGGCACCGGCAAGACCACCCTGGCGCGGCTGCTGGCCAGGACCGCAGGGGCGGAATTCATCACCCTGTCGGCGGTGCTGGCCGGGGTCAAGGACATCCGCCAGGCGGTGGAGCAGGCGCGTCTGCTGCGCGAGGCACGTGGCCGGCTGACCATCCTCTTCGTCGACGAGGTGCACCGCTTCAACAAGGCCCAGCAGGACGCCTTCCTGCCGCACGTCGAGGACGGCACCCTGATCTTCGTCGGCGCCACCACCGAGAACCCGTCCTTCGAGCTGAACAACGCCCTGCTGTCGCGGGCCCGCACCTATGTGCTGAAACGCCTCGACAAGGCCGCGCTGCGGACCATCGTCGATCAGGCACTGGCCGATGCGGAACGTGGTCTCGGGGCGCGGGACATCTGCATGGAGACGGCGCTGCGCGACCGGCTGGCCGAGGCCGCCGACGGCGATGCCCGCCGCGCCCTCAACCTGCTGGAGATCGCCGCCGATCTCGCCGAGGAGGTGGACGGTCGGCTGCAGATCCAGGAAGCGGTGCTCAACGAGGTGCTGGCTGGTGGCCTGCGGCGTTTCGACAAGGGCGGCGAGGCCTTCTACGACCAGATCTCGGCGCTGCACAAGGCGGTGCGCGGCTCGGCGCCCGATGCCGCCCTGTACTGGCTGGCGCGCATGCTCGATGGCGGCTGCGATCCGCTGTACCTGGCGAGGCGCATCGTGCGCATGGCCTCCGAGGACATCGGTCTGGCCGATCCACGGGCCCTTACCCTGTGCATGCAGGCCTGGGATGTGCAGGAACGCCTGGGCAGTCCCGAGGGCGAGCTGGCCCTGGCCCAGGCCGTGGTCTATCTGGCCTGCGCCGCCAAGAGCAATGCCGTCTACATGGCCTTCAAGGCGGCGATGAAGGATGCCCGGGCGCAGGGATCGCTGGAGGTGCCCCTGCACCTGCGCAATGCCCCGACCCGGCTGATGAAGGAACTGGGCTACGGCAAACGCTACCGCTATGCCCATGACGAACCCGAGGGCTATGCCGCCGGCGAGAACTATTTTCCCGAGGAGATGGCCGGGACCCGCTACTACCAGCCGGTGCCGCGCGGCCTGGAGAAGAAGATCGCCGAGAAGCTGGACCACCTGCGTGCCCTGGACCGCGCGGCGCGCCAGGCGGCGAAGAAGCAGTGAGTCGCGGACCGGGGTGAAGATCGCGGTCCGATCGCCGTCCGCCAGGCCATGGGGCGCGCTGCGTGCTCCAGCGTAGGAGCGGCCTCCCGGCCGCGATCGGGGGCAGGCAGCAACCTGCCATCGTGCCGCGACAGCGGATCATGGTGCGTGATGCGCAGCCCATGGGTGAATCCCGGCCGCTGAGGGCAATCGCGGCGTGGACGTCGCCCCTACGTGGCATGGCGGCCGATGGGGACTAGCAGCGGTCTCCCGGCGGCGATCCGCTGCGCTCCCACCAGGACGGCCGCTGTTGTACCATTGGCGCCCATGATGAAAGGGGGCAGGGGAGAGACCGGGCGCGAGGTGCGGCGCTGATGCAATGGCTGGCCATCGCTGCCGGCGGTGCGATCGGTGCGCTGCTGCGCTACGGCATGTCCAATGGCGTCTATGCCCTGGCGGGACGCGGCTTTCCCTATGGCACCCTGGCGGTGAACGTGCTCGGCAGTCTGCTGATGGGTATCCTCTTCGTACTGCTGATCGAGCGGCTCGACACGGGGCCGGCGCTGCGTGCCTTCTGGCTGATCGGCCTGCTCGGCGCCTTCACCACCTTTTCCACCTTTTCCATCGAGACCCTCAACCTGGTGGAGTCCGGTGAGACGTTGAAGGCGCTGGGCAACGTGCTGCTCAGCGTGCTGCTCTGCGTCGGCGCGGCGGCACTGGGGGTACTGGCCGGGAGGCAGCTATGAGCACCATCGACATTACCTTCGTGCGCATCTACCTCAGCGAGGAGAGCGGTCTGAAGAAGAAGCTGCTGGCGCGGCTGCACGACGAGGAGAAGGTGCGCGGCGTGACCGTGTTCCGTGGCATCAGCGGCTTCGGCCAGTCGGGCCACATGCATTCCTCGGACCTGATCGACATGTCGCTGGACCTGCCGATCGTCATCGAGTTCTTCGACGAGCCGGCCAAGGTGGCGGCCATCCTCGAACACCTCTCGGAGCTGGTGCCGCCGGGGCACATGGTCAGCTGGCCGGCCGAGGTCCACGACTGATCCGCCTGTTTCCCAGAATCCCTCAATCCAGACTTACAACGGAATCCCATCGATGCTCGACCCCAAACTGCTCAGAACCGACCTGGACAATGTGGCACGCCAGCTGGCCCGTCGCGGCTTTCGTCTCGACACCGAGCGGCTGCGCGAGCTGGAGGAGGCGCGCAAGCGGCTGCAGGTGCGTACCGAGGAACTCCAGGCAGAGCGCAACCGTCGCTCCAAGGCGATCGGCAAGGCCAAGGCCGCCGGCGAGGACATCCAGCCGCTGCTCGACGAGGTGGCCGGCCTCGGCGAGCAGCTTGAGGGGGTCAAGAGCGAGCTGGACAGTCTCCAGGCGGAGCTGAACGAGATCCTGCTGGCCATTCCCAACCTGCCGCATCCCGAGATCCCGGACGGCGACAGTGAGGAGGACAACCGCGAGCTGCGCCGCTGGGGCACGCCGCGCGAGTTCGACTTCGAGCCGAAGGATCACGTCGATGTCGGCCAGGCCCTGGGTGGCCTGGACTTCGAGGCCGCGGCGAAGATCTCCGGAGCACGCTTCGCCGTGATGCGCGGCGGCATCGCCCGTCTGCACCGGGCCCTGATCCAGTTCATGCTCGACACCCATGGCCGGGTGCACGGCTACCAGGAGGTGTATGTCCCCTATCTGGTCAACGCCGACAGCCTGCGCGGCACCGGCCAGTTGCCCAAGTTCGAGGAGGACCTGTTCGCCACCGCCAGTGAACCGCGCTATTACCTGATCCCCACCGCCGAAGTGCCGGTGACCAACCTGGTGCGTGGCGAGATCCTGGAGGCGGCGGACCTGCCGCTGCGCCTCGTTTGCCACACGCCCTGTTTCCGTTCCGAGGCCGGCTCGCACGGCAAGGACACCCGGGGCATGATCCGCCAGCACCAGTTCGAGAAGGTGGAGCTGGTGCAGGTGGTGCGGCCGGAGGACTCGGCCCAGGCCCTGGAGATGCTGACCGGCCATGCCGAGGCCATCCTCCAGCAACTGGAGCTGCCCTACCGGGTGATGGAGCTGTGCGCTGGCGACATCGGTTTCTCTGCCACCCGCACCTACGACCTGGAGGTCTGGCTGCCGGGGCAGGGCAAGTACCGGGAGATCTCCTCCTGCAGCAGCTTCGGCGATTTCCAGGCGCGACGCATGCAGGCCCGCTGGCGCAACCCGGAAACCGGCAAGCCGGAGCTGGTGCACACCCTGAACGGCTCCGGGCTGGCCGCCGGCCGTACCCTGGTCGCCATCCTCGAGAACTACCAGCAGGCCGACGGCAGCGTTACGGTTCCGGAAGTGCTCCGACCCTACCTGGGTGGGATTGAACGCCTCGCCGGCTGATCGCGGCGTGGACGCCGCTCCTACGATGGGGTATGGCGGCGCGATCTGGCGATGGTGCGTGAATGCGCACCTGCGCGGATGCGGTGGCCGTCACGAGGCAATCGCGGCGTGGACGCCGCTCCTACGCGATGGGCATGGCGGCGCGATCTGGCGATGGCGCGCGGATGCGTAGCTGCGCGGATGCGGTGGCCGCCACGGGGCAATCGCGGCGTGGACGCCGCTCCTACGCGATGGGTATGGCGACCGATCTGGCGATGGTGCGTGATGCGTAGCTGCGCGGATCCGGTGGCCGCCAGGGGGCAATCGCGGCGTGGACGCCGCTCCTACGCGATGGGATGGCGACCGATCTGGCGATGGTGCGTGATGCGCACCTGCGCGGATCCGGTGGCCGCCACGGGGCAATCGCGGCGTGGACGCCGCTCCTACGCGATGGGCATGGCGACCGATCTGGCGATGGTGCGTGATGCGTAGCTGCGCGGATGCGGCGGCCGTCACGAGGCAATCGCGGCGTGGACGCCGCTCCTACGCGATGGGATGGCGACCGATCTGGCGATGGTGCGTGATGCGCACCTGCGCGGATCCGGTGGCCGCCACGGGGCAATCGCGGCGTGGACGCCGCTCCTACGCGATGGGCATGGCGACCGATCTGGCGATGGTGCGTGATGCGTAGCTGCGCGGATGCGGCGGCCGTCACGAGGCAATCGCGGCGTGGACGCCGCTCCTACGCGATGGGATGGCGACCGATCTGTTGTAGGAGCGGCCTCCAGGCCGCGATCGGGGTTGTCTGCCTGCCAGCGCCCGACGCGCCGTGCGCCGTGCCGGCCGCGGTCATTGAGCGGGCGCTCCCGGTCGGCCAGCGCCTGGCTCCAGTCGGATTTGGCATGGCGCAGGATGCCGAGTTCGCAGTCCATGCCCGCTCCGCCTCAGCCGCTTTCGCTTTCCATCGGCTCGCCGCCACGCAGCGCGCTCTTGGAACGGTACATGGCCTTGTCGACATGGTGCAGCAGGGCATCGAAGTCGCTGCCGTGGGTCGGTGCCTCGCCCAGGCCGATGGTGACGCTGTAGTTCAGTCCGCCCTGGCGGGTGTCCGCCGCGACCTGCTGCTGGATGCGCCGTGCCGCATTTTCCGCTTCGTCCAGGCTGGTGTCGTGGAGGATGAGCACGAACTCGTCGCCGCCGATGCGGGCCGCGATGTCGCTGTCGCGCACCGTGCCCTGGAGGATGCCGGCGAAGGCCTTCAGCACCTCGTCCCCCACTGCGTGCCCGTAGGTGTCGTTGATGGCCTTGAACTTGTCCAGGTCGGCGAACATGACCACGAACTTCATGTTGTCCCGCTGCAGGCGTTCGAACAGCTGGCTGGTGATCTCCAGCAGGCCGCGCCGGTTGGTCAGGCCGGTGAGGGTGTCGATCTTGCTCTTGTGTTCGAGCTGGCGGTGGGATTCCTCGATACGTCCCATGAGGATGTAGGCATAGACCAGGATGATGCCGCCGAACAGGTTGAGGAAGAGCATGCCCGGGGTGATCGGGTTGTCGGCGTTCAGGTAGCGCAGGGTGAAGACCAGCATCACCGCGGCAAAGCTGCCGACCAGCGCCTCGCCGAACAGCCGCAGGCCATAGCGCATGCCGTTGCCGAGCACCACCATGATGAACACCAGCAGCGAGGGCGGTATGTCATAGGGGTCATTCAGCACCGAGATGCCGGTGATGGCGATGTCGACCCACATGGCGAAGCGGAAGCGGGTGGGGCAGATGTGCTTGCCGCTGGCATGGATGAAATTGGCGGTGTTGATCAGGAAGTAGAGGGCGTAGGCCAGATTGAGCTGGGCCGGGGTCAGCCAGGCGGGCTGGATGCCGCTGGTGAAGTTGAAATAGAGCACGCCGAGGGTGACGAACAGGTAACGGGTGAGGAACTGGACCACCTGCTCCTGCCAGCCGGGGTAGCGCATGTGGGTGGCTTCGTCCCAGGCGGCGCGGCGATCGCCCGGTGCGCGCCGGTCCCTGTGCCGGCGCCGGTCGCTCCTGCGCCGTGTCTGATCCCCCATTGAACTGCACCCCTGAAACCTTGGGCCACTCCGGGCCTCCCTAGCCGATGCACCCTAGCGAAAAGCCTCCGGGCCCGCAAGCCGGGCTCAGTTGACGGTGCCCGCCCCGGCTTGCTGCATGCTGCGTGTCTCCAGGCTGGACAGGTTCTCCCGGGCCTGGGCGGTGAGCGGATGCGCCGCGGGGAGGGTGGTGATCAGCTGCCGGGCCTCCTGGTGGATCACCGCCAGCTGCTCCGGCGAGAACAGCTCGAGCACGGCGCCCAGCTCCTCGCTGCCAGCGGAGAGCAGGCTGGCCACCAGCTCGTTCTCCTCGATGACCGGTTCCGGGCGCAGCAGATCGGCGACCAGCGGCTGTTCCAGCAGCCGGAAATGCAGCTCGCGGGCCATGTCCTCCTCGTCCAGCTTCTGTCGCGCCAGGGGATCGTTCTCCGCTCCCACGCGCACGGCGCGCATGATGGTGCCGATCAGGGTGCGGATCCCTTCCTTGACCTTGCCCTGGTCGCCGCCGAGGCCGGCGCATTCCTCGTAGCAGCGGTCGAGGTCCTCCTTGAGGGCGAGGATCTGCTCGCTTTCGGCCTGGGCATCGAGGTCGATGGCGCGCTGCACGATGTCGCGGAAGCTTTCCATGAAGGCCGCCTGTTCCTGGCGGTCGCGGCGTACCGCGGTGGTCCACTCCGCCTCGGTGATCTCGCGGCGGGATTCGGGGAACAGGGGGTTGCCCATGCGGCGTCGCAGATGGCGTTCATGTGCGCCTGGTTTGTCATTGAATTTCATCGTCTTGGCTGTCTCCTGCCGTCTCTGGCGCGCATCCTAGCATGCCGCGGGCGGGCTGTCCCCGGCGTCTGCGGCGGAGGTAAATCCATTACTGCGGACAGGGCTTAAGTTGTCGTCGCGCAGTCCGCTATCTATCAACAGACCGGCCTGTTGCGCGCCCAGCCGTGGAACGGTGCCGGAGGACGGGTGAAACCGGGCTATTGACGACTGCTTTTCTGGAGTGAGAACAAATGTCACAAGCAAGCAATGTAGTAGCGTTGGCGACCGATGAAGCGCTTGATGTAGGGGGGAAGACCATCGAATTGCTGCCGGGCGGGCGGCTGGCGAATCTGGCTGACTGGAGTCCGGCGGTGGCCGAGGCCCTGGCCGGGCGAACGGGCATCACCCTGGGTGAGGATCACTGGGTGGTCATCAACCAGATGCGTGAGTATTACGCCGAGTACAACATCGCTCCACCGCGCAAGCTGCTCAAGCGGGCGCTGCGCGCCGCCGGCCATGAATCGCTGGCCAACGATGCGCGGCTGGATGCGCTCTTCCCGAACAATGTCCTGGTGCAGGGCACGCGGATCGCCGGGATTCCTGAATCGCACCTGGATGCGGAGCTGGAACGGGAGACCTATGCCACCAGGCGTCCCCAGAGCAGTTTCTCGGCCGGCCAGCCCGAGGCCATCGAGTTCGAGGGGCGGCGCTTCGAGCTGACCCCCACCGGCAATCTGGTGCGCCAGGCCGGCTGGAACGAGCGCCTGGCCGGGTTCCTGGCCCAGCGCGAGGGCATCGAGCTGACCGAGGCACACTGGACGGTGATCAACTTCCTGCGTGATTTCTACTTCGAGTACGGCATCACCCCGATGGTCAAGATCCTCATGAAGCATATGGCCGAGGAGGTGGGGGAAGAATACGCCAGCCGCGATTTCCTCTACGGTTTGTTCCCGAAGGGGCCGTCGCGCCAGGGTTCGCGCATCGCCGGCCTGCCGGAGCCGCAGGGCTGCATCGACGGCTGATCACGCATCAGCCTGGAATCGCAGAAGGCCCTCCCGTTACGGGAGGGCCTTTTGTTTTTGAGAGTCGATGATCAGGGGACCGGTGCAGCCTAGCAGCCTGTCGGACTCAGGACTGATCTACTGCGCGGGTGGGAGAGCGGCCCGAATCTCCCTGATTTCTCGTTGCGTAGTGCCCACTATGCGCCTCGAAATCATGAAGATTCGTTCTCGTTCTCCCACCCTGCTCGCTACGATCGCCTAAGTCCGACAGGCTGCTAGCCCGGATATTGCACCAAGCCGGTCCGCTTGATCGGCGTGCAGGCTGGCAAATGAGTCGGGAACTCGTAACCCGGCTTTGTGCCTGTTCGGTCGACTCCGGGCATTGCCCGCCGTGGACCCCCCCAATCGCGGCCTGGAGGCCGCCCCTACGGGGCATGGCGGCACGATGTGTTGCCGTAGGGGCGGTCTCCAGGCCGCGATCGAGGCGCAAACTGTAAGAGCCTTTGATGGCCATTGGCGTCCTTGGATTACAGCTCGAACCCCATTCATGCCGGCCGCCTTGGTGCAATATCCGGGCTAGCTGTTGCACCAAGCCGGTCCGCATGATCGGCGTGCAGGCTGGCAAATGGGTCGGGAACTCGTAACCCGGCTTTGTGCCTGTTCGGTCGACTCCGGGCATTGCCCGCCGTGGATCCCCCCCAATCGCGGCCTGGAGGCCGCTCCTACGGGGCATGGCGGCACGATGTGTTGCCGTAGGAGCGGTCTCCAGGCCGCGATCGAGGCGCAAACGTAACCCGCCCGGAGGGCCTTTGATGGCCATGGCATCCTTGGATTACAGCTCGAACCTCATTCAAGCCGGTCCGCATGATCGGCGTGCAGGCTGGCAAATGGGTCGGGAACTCGGAACCCGGCTTTGAGCCTGTTCGGTCGACTCCGGGCATTGCCCGCCGTGGATCCCCCAATCGCGGCCTGGAGGCCGCTCCTACGGGGCATGGCGGCACAATGTGTTGCCGTAGGAGCGGTCCCTCCAGGCCGCGATCGAGACGCAAACGTAACCCGCCCGGAGGGCCTTTGATGGCCATGGCATCCTTGGATTACAGATCGAACCCCATTCATATCGTCCGCCTTGGTGCAATACCCGGGCTAGCGGCCATCGCGATCTGGTGATTGCTCCTGTTGGCCGTTTTGCCAGGCCGCGCTGCCCCTGGCGACAGTTTCTATAGGGCGCACTCGATCTTGCCCAGCCGCTCGGTGAGCTTCATGTTCTCCGCGTAATCGACCGGCACGGCGATCAGCGCCGGACCGGGCTGGCGGAAGGCCTCTTCCAGGGTCGGCAGCAGTTCCTCGGCGGCGTTCAGCCGGCGGCCCCACATGCCGAAGGCCTCGGCCAGTTTCCCCCAGTCGGGGTTGCCGAAATCGAGCCGGCAATGGCGGCCGTTGAACTGGTTCTGCTGCTTCCACTTGATCAGGCCGTATTCCCCGTCTTCCCAGACCATGTAGACCACATTCAGGCCGAGGCGCACCGCGGTCTCGAGGTCCTGCACGTTCATCAGGAAGCCGCCATCGCCGCAGATGGCGAGCACCCGCCGTTCCGGGCTGGCCATCTTGGCGCCGATCGCGCCCGGCAGGGCAAAGCCCATCGAGCAGAAGCCGTTGGAGATCAGGCAGGTGTTGGGTGTCTGGCACTGGTAGTAGCGGGAGATCCACATCTTGTGGGCACCGACGTCGGACAGCAGGTAGTCCTCGGGACCGAGGAACTCGCGCACGTCCCAGAGGATCTTCTGCGGCTTCATGGGGAACGAGCCGTCGTCCTTGTCCATGGCGAAGTCGTCGAGGATGGTCTGGCGCAGCTTGAGCCAGCGGTCGATGTCCTGCAGCGGCAGGTCGCCGGCGTGGTTGCGTTCCAGTTCCATGTTGATCTGCCACAGCGCGTCGGCGATGTCGCCGACCACGTCCACGGCCACTGTGTAGTGCATGTCCACCTCGGCCGGCAGGAAATCGATGTGCACGATGGCCTTGTCCAGGTTCGCATTCCAGAAGCTGGGGCTGTATTCCACCAGGTCGTAGCCGACGGTGATCACCACGTCCACGTCGTCCAGCGCATGGTTGATGTGGTCCTTGCCCTGCAGGCCCATGGTGAACAGCGAATGCTTGTCGTCCATGGGCATCGAGCCCTTGCCCATGAAGGTGTTGACCACCGGGATGCCGGTCTTCTGCGCCAGCCGGCGCAGTTGCTTGGCGGCGCGCTTGCGCACCGCGCCGTTGCCGGCGAGGATCAGCGGCCGCCGGGCGCGGGTAATGATGTCCACCGCCTGGGCGATGGCCTTGTAGTCGGCACCGGGGCGGCGTGTCTTGTAGACGTGCATCGGCCGGCCGGTAACGGTCTGCTTGGCGACGTCCTCCGGCAGCTCGATGACGGCAACACCGGGCTTCTCCGCCTCGGCGATCTTGAACGCCTTGCGCACCACCTCGGGGATGGTGGATTCGTCGACCACCGACTGCGCCCATTTGGTGATCGGTTTCATCATGCCGATGCTGTCCATGTTCTGGTGGCTTTCCTTGTGCAGGCGGCGGGTCGAGCCCTGGCCGACAATGGCGACGATGGGCGCCCGGTCCATGTTGGCGTCGGCCAGCCCGGTGACCAGGTTGGTGGCACCAGGCCCCAGGGTGGCGAGGCAGACCCCGGCCTTGCCGGTGATCCGCCCGTAGACGTCAGCGATGAAGGCCGCCGCCTGTTCGTGGCGGCAGAGCACGAATTCGATGGTGCTGTCCATCAGCGACATCATCAGGTCGGCGTTTTCCTCACCGGGCACACCGAAGATGTGGGTCACACCCTCGGCTTCCAGGCAGCGCACGAAGAGATCCGAGGCCTTCTGCTCGGTGGGGCGCACCTGGTCGGCGCTGGCTTGCAGTTCACCCATCATGGTCTGTCCTGTCTGCTGTGGCATGGTTCTGTGTCCGCTGTCTGCTGTCCACGTCTGCCGGCCTCTACGCTTAGCCGCAAGGCACGGGTCGGCTATATAATGCTTATCGACATTCCGGCACTGCACTTGACCCGCATGCATTGAGATATACTTCTCAGATCGCTGGAGACACCCTTTTCCCCCCGGGACTGCCTATGACACGGAACAAGGCCGAGCAGCGGCCCAAGACCATTCACCTGCGCGATTACCGGCCTCCGGCCTTTCTGGTCGATGCCATCGACCTGCGCTTCGAGCTGGACGAGGCCGAGACCCGGGTTCGGGCACTGTTGTCGATGCGGCGCAATCCCGATGCGGAACGGACGGACACCCTGCTGCTGGACGGCGAGGCCCTGGAGCTGCGCGGGCTGGCGCTGGACGGTGTGCCGCTGGCGGCGGACGGCTACCGGCTGTTCGACGACCGGCTGGAGATCGATGCCGTGCCGGCGCGGTTCGAGCTGTGCATCGAAACCGCGCTGCGCCCTCAGGACAACACCGAGCTGTCCGGCCTGTACCGCTCCAGCGGCAACTTCTGCACCCAATGCGAGGCCGAGGGCTTTCGCCGCATCACCTATTTTCCGGATCGGCCGGACGTACTGGCCCGCTACAGCACCACCCTGGTGGCCGACGCCGAACGCTATCCGGTGCTGCTCTCCAACGGCAATCTGGTCGCCGAGGGCGAGACCGAGGACGGCCGCCACTGGGTGCGCTGGGAGGACCCCTTCCCCAAGCCCAGCTACCTGTTTGCCCTGGTGGCCGGCGATCTGGCCTGTATCGAGGACAGCTTCGTCACCGCCTCCGGCCGCGAGGTGGCGCTCTATCTCTACGTGCAGGCGCACAATATCGACCAGTGCGGCCATGCCATGGCCTCGCTGAAGAAGGCCATGCGCTGGGACGAGTTGAACTACGGCCGCGAGTACGACCTGGACCGCTACATGATCGTCGCCGTCGACGACTTCAACATGGGGGCGATGGAGAACAAGGGGCTGAACATCTTCAACTCCCGCTACGTGCTGGCCCGGCCGGACACCGCCACCGACCGTGATTACCAGCAGATCGAGGGCGTGATCGGCCACGAGTACTTCCACAACTGGTCCGGCAACCGGGTGACCTGCCGCGACTGGTTCCAGCTCAGTCTCAAGGAAGGCTTCACGGTGTTCCGCGATCAGTCGTTCAGCGCCGACAGCTATTCGCCCGGCGTGCAGCGCATCGAGGACGTCAACCTGCTGCGCAATCACCAGTTCCGCGAGGATGCCGGGCCCATGGCCCATCCGGTGCGCCCCGAGTCCTATGTCGAGATCAACAACTTCTACACCACCACCGTCTACAACAAGGGCGCGGAGGTGGTACGCATGCTGCACACCCTGCTCGGTGCCGAGGGCTTTCGCCGCGGCTGCGACCTGTACTTCGAGCGCCACGATGGCCAGGCGGTGACCACCGACGACTTCGTGCGCGCCCTGGAGGACGCCAACGGTGTCGACTTCACCCAGTTCCGGCGCTGGTACAGCCAGGCCGGCACGCCGGAGCTGCAGGTCGAGCGCCACTTCGACCCCGTCGCCCGCCGCTACAGGCTGCACATCCGGCAGAGCTGCCCGCCGACCCCGGGGCAGCCGGCCAAGCAGCCCTTCCACATCCCCCTGGCCATGGCGCTGCTGGACGACGGGGGGCGCGCGCTGCCGCTGCGCCTGGCAGGGGAGGGCGCAGCGGTCGGCGACTCGCGGGTGCTGGAGCTACGCGAGGCAGAGCAGTCGTTCGTGTTCGAGGACATCGACGCGGAGCCGGTGCCCTCCCTGCTACGCGGCTTCTCGGCGCCGGTGCGTCTGCACATCGACTACAGCGACGAGGAACTGGCCTTTCTGCTGGCTCACGACAGCGACGACTTCGCCCGCTGGGAGGCGGGGCAGATCCTCGCCCGCCGGCTGCTGCTGGCCGCGGCGGGCGGTGAGGAGGCGGAGCCGGATCTGCTGATCGAGGCTTTCGCGCGCCTGCTGGACGATGCCCGGGCCGATCCTGCCTTCCGCGCCCTGGCGCTGAACCTGCCGTCCGAGACCTACCTGTCCGAATTCATGACGGTCATCGATCCGGATGCCCTGCACCGGGCGCGCCGCGAGCTGCGGCGACAGATCGCCAAGGCGCTGCAGGACAAGCTGCTGACGTACTACCGGGCGCACACCGACGATGCCCCCTACCGCATCGATCCACAGTCGGTGGGACGACGCAGCCTGCGCAACCTCTGTCTGGGGTATCTGCTGGAGCTGGAGACGCCGGTGGTGTATGCACTGGCCGAGCGCCAGTTCCACCAGGCCGGCAACATGACCGACGTGCTCGCGGCCCTGACGGCGCTGGTCGACAGCGACAGCCCGGCCGCGGAGCCGGCGCTGGCGGCCTTCTACGAGAAGTGGCGGGACGAGGCGCTGGTGGTCGACAAGTGGTTCAGCCTGCAGGCCACCTCGCGCCGGGCGGACACCCTGGAGCGGGTGCAGGCGCTGAGCCGCCACCCGGCCTTCAGCCTGACCAACCCGAACAAGGTCTATGCCCTGCTGCGCAGCTTTGCCGCGGCCAACCCGGTCCATTTCCATCGCGCGGACGGCGCCGGCTACGCCTTCATTGGCGAGCAGGTGCGGCGCCTGGATGCCATCAATCCCCAGGTGGCCGCGCGGCTGGTCACGGCCTTTACCCAATGGCGGCGCTACGACGCCGGGCGGGCAAAGGGCATGCGGGCGGAGCTGGAAAAGATTCTTGCAGAATCTTCAATATCGACTGATGTCTATGAAATTGCATCAAAAAGCCTGGAGTCATGAGGGCGGTGGGCATGTCCTGCTTGCCAGCCGGCTGGCCGGAGGACTAGGATGTGAATAAACGTCCCTGACCCCTCTTTCATCCGAGTGAGGCCCGTGATCCAGACCATCCGCCGTCGCACAGATTGCCTGCACCGGTCGCTCGCCGTCGCCGTGCTCTGTCTGGCCTGCGCCTCGGTCCAGGCCGGGGAGGGTGGGGCGACGACGGCCCTCTGGGCGGCCCCGGCCATCGCCCAACCGGCTTTCCGCCTGGGTCCCGGCGATACGCGCCGTGGTGCGGCACTGGATCTCTTTGCCATCCAGCCGCGTGAGTCGAACTTTGCCGCCGGCCTCAGCCGCCGCCTCGACGCGCGCTGGTCGCTGGACGCCGGGGTTGCCGTGTCCCGCGTCAGCCAGGTCAGGCCGGTGAATTACCACGACTATTTCCTGGCCGTGAACTACGGTTCCCTGAGCGGCCGGCTCTGGTACCTGGACGATGCCGAGAACCTGGCCGGCCGGTCGCTGTACTATGAGGCCGGCTGGGAGGGCGCCGTCACCGACCGCTTGTCGCTGTCGCTGCGCATGGGACAGCGCCATCAGCCGGGGCAGGTTGGCGAGCTGCTGCCGGATTTCAGCATCGGCGCCCGCACCCGGGTGCGCGGATTCGGCCTCGACCTGCGCCTGGTGGAACGCGGTCTGCCCGGCACCAGCGAGAACTCGGACCTGCGCCTGATGGGCAGCCTGAGCCGTTCCTTCCCCTGAAATCCCCCCGCGGGTCCGCGGAAAATATATTGAAAAACAAGGTCTAGCCATCTATAGTTGCGCGCTGTTCTCTAGCCCGGATATTGCACCAAGGCGGCCCGCATGATCGGAGTGCAGGCTGGTATACGAGGCCAGGAGGCTCGCAAATAGGCCCTCGTGGCGGGGTACACTTTGTGCCTATTCGATCTCAGGACGCATCTGGCTGCGCATCCTGGCCGATCGCCCTTGAACCCTAGCTACGGCTATGCTTCTGCGGGTGATCGACCAACCTGCTTTGCCAGCTCCGCCCTGAGAATCGAATCCTTGGTGCAATATCCGGGCTAGCTGTCACCCGGCTATCACGTAAAGGGTATTTCCCTCTCCGGCCGGCTGTGGTCCACTGACCCGCTACCCGCAAGCAACACGAAGTCGATTGCATGGATTTCCTGCCCGTATTCTTCACCCTCAAGGATCAACCCTGCCTGGTGGTCGGTGGCGGTGCCGTGGCCGCCCGCAAGGCCGGCCTGCTGAGCCGCGCCGGTGGCCGGGTGCGGGTGGTGGCCCCCGAGCTCGGTGCCACCCTGGCCGAGCGTGCGGCGCGCGGCGAGATCGAGCACCGGGCGCGGACCTTCGAGGCAGGAGATCTCGACGGCATGCGCCTGGTGATCGCCGCCACCGACGACCGGGACATCAATGCCGAGGTGTCGCGGCTGGCCCAGGCACGCGGTATCCCGGTCAACGTGGTCGACGATCCGGCGCTGTGCAGCTTCATCATGCCCTCCATTCTCGACCGGTCGCCAGTGATGATCGCCGTTTCCAGCGGCGGCACGTCGCCGGTGCTGGCTCGGCAGCTGCGCAGCCGGCTGGAGAGTCTGATCCCCTCGGCCTACGGGCGCCTTGCCCAGTTGGCCGAGGATTACCGCGAGGCGGCCAAGGAGCGGCTGCCGGACGAGGCACAGCGGCGCCGCTTCTGGGAGGACCTGCTGCAGGGTCCGGTGAGCGAGATGGTCTTCGCCGGCCGCGACGCCGAGGCCCGCGAGGCGCTGGAGGCGGCGCTGGCGGCGGGCCACGGCGCGAGCGAGACCGGCGAGGTCTATCTGGTCGGTGCCGGACCCGGCGACCCCGACCTGCTGACCTTTCGCGCCGTGCGCCTGATGCAGCAGGCCGACGTGGTGGTTTACGACCGGCTGGTGTCGCAGCCGATCCTCGACATGACCCGGCGCGACGCCGAGCGTTACTACGTCGGCAAGGAGAAGGACAACCACGCCGTGCCCCAAGAGGGCATCAACCAGCTGCTGGTCGACTTCGCCAAACAGGGCAAGCGGGTGCTGCGCCTCAAGGGCGGCGACCCCTTCATCTTCGGCCGCGGCGGTGAGGAGATCGAGACCCTGGCTCAGGAGGGCATCCCTTTCCAGGTGGTGCCGGGGATCACCGCCGCGGCCGGTTGCGCCAGCTATTCCGGTATCCCGTTGACCCACCGTGATTATGCCCAGTCCTGCACCTTCGTCACCGGCCATCTCAAGGACGGTAGCCTGGACCTGAACTGGCCGGCGCTGGCCCAGCCGCGGCAGACCGTGGTGTTCTATATGGGACTGACCGGCATCAGTGTGATCAGCGAGCAGCTGATCCGCCACGGAGTGTCACCGGACATGCCGGCGGCGCTGGTCGAGCAGGGCACCACCCCCAACCAGCGGGTACTGGTCGGCACCGTCGGCAGTCTGCCGCGACTGGTCGAGGAGGCCGGAGTCCGCGCCCCGACACTGACCATCGTCGGCGAAGTGGTGCAGCTGCACGACAAGCTGGACTGGTATCATCCGCAGGAACACGTGCCGGGCACCGTGTTCCGAAGCAACAGTCCTGCAGGAGAGTAGGAACATATGAGCGAAGACAACCCCGAGTTCGAGATCCCCAAGATCGAGGGCGGCGGCGCCTGCGCCGAGGAGGAACTGTTTGCCCTGCAGGTGCTGGACGACAGCATGGAACCGGAGTTTGCCAAGGGCTGCATCATCATCATCGACCCGGGCGGGATCATCCAGAACGGCTGTTTCGTGCTGGCGCGGCACGAGGAAGACAACTTCATCTTCCGCCAGTTGCTGATCCAGGAAGACCGCTACTACCTCAAGCCGATGCGCAGCAGCTACGAGACCATCGAGATCCCGGGGCTGGAGGTCATCGTCGGTGTCATCGTGCAGCGCGCCGGCACCCGCCGCAGCTACCACAAGCACTACGTCTGATACCGCACCGTCGCGCGGTTATTGCGCCATTCCTTGATGTCGGTCGTTGCAGGGCGCCCGCGGATTGCCTAGCCTTGCCGTTACATGGAACCCCATGTTCAGCACAGCGAGGGCAAGGACATGAAGAGACTGATGACAAGTGCAGTACTGGCCGCCAGCGTGGCCGTGAGCGGCTGCGCCGGCTACCAGGGCAGTAACGAACAGGCCGGCATGATCATCGGCGGTGTGCTCGGTGGTGTGCTGGGTTCCCAGGTGGGCAAGGGTCACGGCCGTACCGTGGCCATCATTGCCGGCACCCTGGCCGGGGCCGCCATCGGTGGTTCCATTGGCCGTTCCATGGATGAGACCGACCGGCTGAAGACCGCCCAGACGCTGGAAAATGTGCGCACCGGCGTGCCATCAAGCTGGCGGAACCCGGATACCGGCAACCAGTACACCGTGGTGCCGACCCGGACCTATGAAACGGCCGAGGGGCCCTGCCGCGAATACACCATCGACGCCGTGATCGGTGGCCGCAAGGAAACCGCCTACGGCACCGCCTGCCGCCAGCCGGACGGTAGCTGGAAGATTCAGAACTGATCCACCCGGGTCCCCGCCGCTTCTGCACCCCCGCAGGAGCGGCGGCCACACCGCGATAAAAAACCGCGACGACCAAGGCCCGCCGGTCACTTCGATCCCGCACCCCGTCGCCTTCCACGCCGCAGAGACAGCGCACCCGTAGGAGCGGCCACCAGGCCGCGATTACCCGTGCCCCAACACGCTGCACCTTTCCCTGACCCACCCATCACCCTTCCCCAAAGGCTTCCCCAACACCTCGGCATAGAGAAAGACCAGGGCATTGAAGGCCTGATGCTGACTCGTCACCGAAAGCCGCCGTTCAAGTGCAAGGTGGGAAAGAAAGCGGGCGACATCCCTATTGCACATCGAGATCGGATGCCGGTAGTGATGAAAACGGATGTAGTGGCGTATCCAATAACAATACGCCTGTTCCGTCTTGCGGCTGTAATGAAGCGCGCGGATGGTATTCCGCACCTGATCGAGAAGGCGAACCCCCGTCATCGGCTGTTTCCTCCCTGAAACAACAAACACTGTTATTTTATACAGTATATGGTAGATATCAACAGAGGCATTTCACAGAATACGCCGTGATATCTGTCCAGATAGCACGGCACAAGCATATATATCCATATTTTTCACCGAGTTAGTGCGCCGCATAAAACAGGGCGAAGCAGATGGATATACGGCGCCAGCCGCATTATTTCCGGAAAAGCGGATATCACCGCATGCGCCGCTCAACCCGGAGGCTTGCAAGATCGGTGGTTTTTATATAAAAGCCACTAGTGTCCGGAATATTAGTCAAATAGATTCAACTGGTTACTGAAATTTGCATCGCTTATTGCTTGGTCGCATCTTGTAAGTAGTTGATCTATTGATGTTGTTTCGAAAGCGGTCACACTCAGAATCTGTAGTATCGAGTAGAGGCTGGCCTGGATATTGAGACGCTTCTTGATGATGGCGACCAGCACATAGACGGAGACGGCGATCCAGACCTGAGTCTTGACGGCATTCTCCGAGGTACCGAAAAACGACTTGATTCGCAGGTGCTGTTTGATCCATTTGAAGAACAGCTCCACCTGCCAGCGATAGCGATAAAGCTCGGTGATGGTGATCGCCGGAATGCTGAAGTTGTTGGTCAGAAAGACCAACCGCTTGTCGGTCTCGGCATCGTAATATTTGATCCGGCGTAGTCGGTCGGGATAGTACTGGGCGGTATAGAACCCGGTCAGCGCTACGGTTTGGTCGCAACGCAGGCCGGAGTTCTTGTCCACGGGATGAGAGTAGATCCGACGGAATTTCAGGTTGGACTTGGCGCGAATGACGAAAAAAGCCGACGCATGGTGGAGCTGATGGAGACGCTCGAAGTCTGTATAGCCGCGGTCCATGACGTAGAAGGCTCCGGGCTCTGGCAATAGCAGGTCGAACACGTTGACATCGTGGAGTTTTCCATCGGAGATATGGATAAACGAGGGGATATTGCCTCGTAGATCGAGCAGGGTATGCAGCTTGACAGCCGCCCTGGTTCGCCGGAAGCGAGCCCAGGGAAAGACCGACAGGCAAAGGTCGATGGTGGTGGCGTCGAGCGCGTAGACCGTGTTGTCGAGTTCGAGCCCGAGTTCCTCGTCGGCATAAAGCCGTCGTGCGATTTGGATCAGCGACTGGGCAAAGTCTGCGTAGATCCGCCAGTCGCGTTTTTCGTTGGCCTCGGCCAGGGTACTGCGGGCTACGCGAGAGCGAATACCCATGTGGTAGAGCTTGTTGCTTTGGGCATTGAGGCAGGCCTCTATATCGCGCAGGCTCTCCCGGTAGGTGAGTTGTGCGAAGGCCATGCACCGGTACTGATCCTGGCAGCTGAAGCGTTTTACGTGGCGGTTGCCGTTGTAGCGCTGGATGCAGCGCCGAAGGGTGTGCAAAGGCAGATGATCCATCGCCTGTGCGAACACGAGTTTGCCGGTGTACATGACTTGACCGCTCCGACCCGGGATACCGGGCTAAAGCGTGCCCTTGGCCCAATGGCCAGTTCAAGTCGGTGACAGGCGAAAATGGCATATTACTCTCGTATTAACAATGAGTTAGCGACAAAGAAGAACGGTTTTTCCGGACACTAGTGTATAAAAGCATCAAATAGATAAGTGAAGATGGCGAGTCCCTGGAAACCGTGATAGGCGGCAGTCGCCGTCTATTACCCAGTACTGGCCATTAATGCGGCGATCGCCGTGCGTTTCTTGATATACGGCGAGAGTCGTCTACTATTGAGCCTTGCATAAATGATGAACACATCACAAAGGAAGCTCGGCCTGTTTCCAGAACGCGGTCACCAGTGTCTTCTGGCGTCGCTGCATGGAACGGAGCCTGCGCCGGGCATAGTCACTCAATTCACCGATGTCCCTGGGACAGAAGTTACCCAGCTCATGCGGTTTGAGATGCCCGAACAGATATTCAACCGGGTTGAGCTCCGGCGAATAGGCCGGCAGGAACTCGATCTGAATCTGCCCATTGCAATCCTCGACATACTGACGGACCAGGCGGCTCTTGTGGACCTGCAGGCCATCCCAGATGATCAGCAGCTTCCTGCCGATCTGGCGCTTGAGTGCCTTGAGGAACTCGATGCACTGGGGGGCACGGATCGTACCGGGGAACAGACGAAAGTAGAAACGCCAGAAGCTGACCCCGGCGATCACCGACAGCTGCTTCCAGGTGAAGCTGTACTGGATGACAGGCGTCTGTCCCTTCGGTGCCCAGGTGCGCACCAGTGTGGGCCGTTCCGACAGACCCGATTCATCGACAAACACGATCACACGCCCCTCTTTTGCAGCGTTTTTTTTAGTGCCGGCCAGCGCTTGGTCTTCCACTCCCGCACCGCACGCTCATCGCGCTGCAAGGCGCGCCGGGCCGGCCGCTGGCAGCTGAACCCCATGCGCCCCAGCACGCGGGAGACCTGCGACTCTGACAGCTGCACCCCGAACTGCTCGTCCAGCACCTTCCGCACACGCCCCAGGGTCCAGACCTCGGTGGCAAACCCGCTGGCCAGCGCGCCTTTCAACAGGATCCGCTTCAGCTCACGCAGGTCGGCCTTGTCCAGCGAACCCGGACGGCCGCGCAGACCTGTCGACCGCAGCGCATCCAATCCGCCTTGTTCCAGGCGCCGGGCCCACCCGCAGACCGTTGATCGGGCTACTCCCACGCGTCGCGCCACTTCCGCCTGGGGGACGCCTTTCAAGAGAAGGCGGCCGGCCCGCAGTCGCCGCTTCTCCAGCTCTTTGCATTGCGTCTTGCTGTCCATGGAATCCTCCCAACATACCCGATTCCATAGACAACGAAAACAGAATAATGTTCACTATTTATGCAAGGCTCAATAATAGTTAGGGAACCTCTGATTTATTAACTGATTCGTCCATAATATGCCCCATCCATTGACCCCCTACGACGGAGCTTCGGAATGCGCCAACAGACTCTTGCCGAAGAAGGTTTCGAGAAGTATCGCAAGCCGACCCGCCGGGAACAGTTTCTCGATGAAATGGATCGGATTATTCCCTGGGCGGAACTGTCGGCGGTAATTGAGCCATTTTATCCCAAGGGTGAAGGCCGGGGTCGGCCGCCCGTGGGTGTCGAGCGCATGCTGCGTATCCACTTCCTGCAACACTGGTTCAACCTGTCGGACCCGGCGGTGGAGGAAGCGCTGTATGATTCTCGGGCGATGCGCCGGTTCGTGGGCATCGACCTGGGTCGGGAGCCGGCGCCGGACGAGACGACGATCTGCAAGTTCCGGCACCTGCTGGAGCGCCATAATTTGGGGGACCGGTTGTTTGCGCTGATTGCCGAGTACCTTCAGGAGAACGGTCTCAAGGTCGCCACTGGCACCATTGTGGATGCCACCATCATCAGTGCGCCGAGTTCGACCAAGAACAAGGACGGGAAGCGGGACCCGGAGATGCACCAGACGAAGAAGGGCAACCAGTGGTACTTTGGGATGAAGGCGCACATTGGCGTGGACAGCCGGACCAAACTGATCCATTCGGTGGCCGCCACGGCGGCCAATGTGCATGACAGCCAGTTGCTTCCGGACATGCTGCATGGCGGGGAGACCCGTGTCTGGGGGGATTCGGCCTACACCGGACAAAGCGAGGTGATCCGCAAGCATGCGCCGAAGGCCAAGGACTTTACCCAGAAGAAGGGCAGCCGCCACCGATCCCTGACGGACGCAGAACGTGCGAAGAATCGTACCAAATCGAGGGTTCGTGCCAAGGTTGAACATCCTTTTCTGATCCTCAAGCGCGTGTTTGGCTTCAACAAGGTCCGTTACCGGGGTCTGGACAAGAACGCCAACTGGTTGTTCGTGGCTTGTGGGCTGGTCAATTTGTACATGGCGCGAAGGCGACTGGCGTGCCTGACGTAGGGTTTGTGTGCCTGAAATCCGCCGGGAGACCAGAATATCGGAACAATCAGCGCAATATCGGGCCTGACAGCACCGAATAACGCGCATTCGTAGCCCGATTTCCTGATTCAACGAGAAATGCATCAAAATCTTGCTCTCAGCATGAATAGATCAGACCTTCCTTAGGTGTAAATACGATGACAAACAAAGATCGCATTCTGGATTCATTGAATAAGCATGGCCCGATGTGCGATGACTGCTTGTCTTCTGAGACAAAGATCAATCCTCGCCAAACGATAAATATCGCCTGCCGATCAATGGCAGAGGATAATCTTCTGGTGCGCTCTAAGGATCTTTGTCCGAATTGTAGAGGTACGAAAATAATCAATCGAGTTAGAGACTCTGCCGGAATCAAATACCGAGAAGAATCGGTATCGGGTAATCCATTTCCTAACCGAGTGGAACCAATAAAAAACCACGATGTCGAGGGCTTTTCCGAGGATGAAATCAAGCAGGTTCTAGGGCGTGTTAACACTAATGCTGATATACTACATCCATGAAAATTACATCAGCAGAATTCAAAGTCATCGAAAAGTTACTGCCAAAACAGCGGGGTAACGTTTCCATATCCAATTTACAGGTACTCAATGCCATTTTGTATGTCGCGGAACACGGCTGCAAATGGCGAGGATTACCGAAAAAGTTCGGCAATTGGCATACGATTTACACGCGCGCCAACCGGTGGGCCAAGAAAGGCGTCCTGGATCATGTGTTCGCCGCACTGCAGGAAAACGATGTCATCAACATTCAGGTGGATCATGTATCGCTCGATAGCACAGCTGTCAAAGTGCATCCTGATGGAACGGGCGCATTAAAAAAAACGGTCCACAATCGATTGGTAAATCGCGCGCGGGCTGGACAACCAAAATTCACATGGTTGCGGCTGACGCCAGAACAGCCGTGACGTTCTCGCTTTCTCCTGGTCAGGCAGGTGATGCGCCGGAGGGAAGAAAGCTGCTGAAAACCCTTGAAAATAAAGGATGGGAGGGGACGCATGTCATTATGGACAAAGCCTACGAAGGCGATGAAACGCGCCAGTTGGTATTGGAACTTGAAATGCTTCCTGTCGTCCCGCCCAAAAACAATCGGCTGAGCGTGTGGGAATATGACAAAGAGATGTACAAGAAACGCAACGAGGTCGAACGGCTGTTTCGTCGGCTGAAGGGTTTTCGCCGGATCTTCTCGCGATTCGACAAACTGGATTGCGTTTTCATCTTCTTCATTCATTTCGCACTGATTGTCGACGCACTGATTAGTGTTAACACGCCCTAGTAGACTGGCTGTCAAAAGATGGGTGGCAGACAACCGTTGCATGGGGGAAAACCCGTGGAATAGATGTTGATGCGACGAGAGGAAACGAAAGGTGGGTAATTGAGGTAAAAGGTCCAGGTTCAAGGCAACCGATGCGGGTTAACTATTTCATAGGTATTCTGGGTGAAACATTACAGAGAATGGATGACCCGGATGCACGGTATTCAATAGCGTTGCCAGACCTGCCTCAGTATCGAGGGCTTTGGGAGCGGCTGCCAAGTCTCGCTAAGTCAAGAACAAAGATTTCAATTATGTTTGTTTCCATTAACGGAGATATTGAGATAAATGGTATTGATTGAACACCTAACAACCACATCAAGTCGTTCGCGTCGCTCACTCGGACGCGCGTGCCGCGCGCCGCTTATGTGAACCGTTATGCGCCGATGAAGACGTAGCAGAAACTTATCCTTATCCTTGACACAAGGATTTTCCGTGCTATCCTTAACCTTAATCCAAGGATATTAGAAGGAGAGGCGGATATGCACACACATACTATTCAAGTCGATGAAGAAGTCTACAAAGCCCTAGAGCAGAGGGTAACCGGGTTTGGAGACACGCCAAATCAAGTGCTTAGGAGGCTTCTAAATCTTTCAGCGGCCAAAACCCAGCCCCCTCGGCCACCACAGCGGCAAATGAAACGTGCACAAGGGAAGGCTCCAAAAACCAATGTGAGAGACCTAATAGCCGTGGGCAGCTTACGGGAAGGCCAAAAACTCTATTTGCACGATTACCAGGGCAATAGACTACCGGGTATTGAGGCGATGCTTCGAGGAAATCAGCTCGAGTACAAGGGCCAGTTTTATTCTATGTCTGCTCTAACCAAGAAGCTCATGCAGCAGCAGGGTTACCAAAGCGACGCTTATCGAGGGCCGAAGTTTTGGCATACACAGGATGGGCGCAGCGTCAGTGAACTGTGGGATGAATACATGAAGGCTGGAATGAAGAAGAAGAGCGCATAACAACGCCTTCGAGAGTCGACAGCCTGCTACGCAGGCTGCGCCTCAAGGCGGGCGTTATGCGATAAGAGAATCATGAGCACATATACCTGGAATGCAGAAGATTATGAGAAAAATTCCAAAGCCCAGCAGAGATGGGCTAGGGAGCTTATCAATAAATTGTCACTTACCGGCTCTGAACCGCCCCGGATATTCCGGAGACTATTTTGTTTGAGTCAGGCCGCCTTGGCCGACTCTTGCTGGTGGCGATAATACGCCGTTTCCAACTCCGCCGGTGGTACATTGCCGATCGGCTCCAGCAGCCGCCGGTGGTTGAACCAGTCCACCCACTCCAGGGTCGCGTACTCGACCGCCTCCATGTTCTTCCAGGGACCCCGCCGGTAGATAACCTCGGCCTTGTACAGGCCATTGATCGTTTCCGCCAAAGCGTTGTCGTATGAGTGTAAGCGCAAAATGACCGACGCCCTTGCGCTGTGGTGCCAAGTGACATTTGGGGGTGGGGTCCAGGGCTTGCAGGACGAGACGGGCGTGTTACATTGAGCCTCGGCAGGGATGCCGGGATCGCGACAGGGAGCGTCGATGTGAAGGTGCTGTAGGCGCCCGAGGTATCCAATGGCCGTGGCTGCAGGGAGGCGGCCACGGTCCTGCCGTCTCAGGCGCCGGGCAGCAGCGCCTCGATGGCTTCAATGGTATTGGCCCGGGGCAGTTCGCTGAACACCCGCCGCAAGTAGGCATAAGGCTCCAGCCCGTTCGCTTTGGCCGTCTCGATCAACGAGTACAGGTTGGCGCTGGCTTTCACGCCTTTTACGGATGTGCTGAACAGCCAGTTCTTGCGTCCAACCACGAATGGCCGGATGGCATTCTCCGCCCCGTTGTTGTCGATCTCCAGGCGGCCGTCCTCCAGGTAGCGAACTAGCTTGGGCCATTCGTTGTTCAGGTAGTTCAGCGCCTTTCCGGTGGCCGTGGCCGGCGGTACCTGTGGCAGGACCTCGTCCAGCCAGGTCCGCAGGGTTTCGAGCAGGGGTTTGGCGTGGCGCTGCCGATGCGCATGGCGGTCTTTCGGTTCGAGCGTGCGCGCCTGCTTTTCTACCCGGTACAGCTTCTGGATCAGCGCCAGACCCCGATGGGCATGGCCGCCTTTGCGGTTTTTGTGCTTGCCCTTGCCCTGCGCCTGCACCGCCTCGTGGAACTTGCGCCGTGCATGCGCCATGCAGCCCACGTGCGTCAGGCCATGGGCCGCCACAACAGCATTGTATCCATCATAGCCATCCGTTTGCAGATAGCCCGTAAAGCCCTCCAGCAGGCGCTTCGGCACCGTCTGGCTCCGGCTCGGGTCGTAGTCGTACAGCACCACCCGTTGCTCCGGTGGCCCGCCACGCTGCACCCACAGGTAGGACTTCGACCGGGCGGTCTTGCCCGGTGCCTTCAGCACCTGCACCGGCGTCTCGTCCATCTGCACGATGTCATAGGCCAGCAACCGGTCTCGCAGCAGGTTGATCACCGGCTGGACGAGCGCTCCGGCCTGGATCATCCAGTTTGCCAGCGTCGCCCGGGGCAGATCCACCCCGATCCGGTTCAGGATCGTCGCCTGCCGGTACAGCGGCAGCGCATCCTGGTACTTCGAGACCGTGATGTGCGCCAGCAGGCCCGGTGAGGCCAGGCTTTTGGGGATCGGCTGGGGCGGCAGCGGTGCGGTCTTGATGCACTGGCCGCAGGTGCAGGCGTACTGCTTGCGGATGTGCCGGATCACACGGATCTTCGCCGGGACGATATCCAGCTGTTCGGAACTCACCTCGCCGATCTCGGCCAGCCGGGCACCATCGCGCGGGCAGAACCGGTCCGGCTCCGGTAACTCGTGGACCACCTCGATACGAGGCAGTGTGTCGGGTAATGGCTTGCGACCGCGCTTCCTGCGGGTGTGTGCGGGGACCGCGACGACGGCGTCTTCATCAGACTCCGCAGCCTCGGCCTCAACCTCGGCTTCGTCGAACAGCCGGATCTGGTCGGGCGAGAGTTTTTCGCTGCTGGCCGCATAGCGCCGGGCCAGTGCGAGGTTCAGTTGTTCGGTGAGGGTGAGTACCTGCGCCTTGTAGCGCTGGTTCTCCGTGGTGAGTTGTTCGTTGCGGCTGAGCTGGTCGGCGACCAGTGCCTTGAGGGCTTCGACGTCATCCGGCAGCTGATCCAGTGCAATCGGCATGCACTCCATTATACGACAATGACCGGTAAAATACGCTACAAAACACTGCGATAGTGCAACCGTTCATGCGGCTGGAGGCGCATGACATCGTAACCGTCCAGCAGCCAGTTCAGTTGCTGGCCGGTCAGCGTGATGACCTCCGCATCCACCTTGCGCGGCCACTTGAAGCGGTCCCGCTCCAGGCGCTTGTGCCACAGGCAGAAGCCGTTGCGTTCCCAGTACAGGATCTTGACCTTGTCCCGCCGCCGGTTGCAGAACACGAACAGCTGCTCGGAGAACGGATCCAGCGCCAGGACCTCTTCTACCAGCACCGCCAGACCGTTGATCCCCTTGCGGAAGTCGACCACGTCCCGGCACAGGTACACAACGGGCAGGTCGTTCGAGGGCCGCATCATCTGAGCGTGGCCGCCGTGTTCAGGACGATCGCCAGGGCAGCGCTGTCCACCTCGCCAGAGAACGCCACCGACACACCGTTCGGTAACTGGATACGCCAGTCGTCACCGGCCGGGATCGGGGCTATCTGCACCCGCTGGAACCGGCTTGGCGGTGTGCGCGGCAGAACCCCCTTGCGAATCAGCGTCTGCTTCCCGGCGTACATCGCCGAGGCGGAGAAACCCTGTTCCGCCGCATACTCGGCAACCGTCTTTCCCGAGGCCTCACAGGCACGGACCTGTTCCAGCCAGTAGCGCTGACGCTCCGTCAGCTCGTTCTCTTCAACTCGATCCATCTTCTTGCTCCGCCATGTTTGAAATGGCGGAGCTTGCAGAAAACAGCTTCAGGCAGGTAGGGCGTCGTTTATTTTGCGGTTACGTATGAGTCACCCCGGCTGCCGACAGAGGCTTCAATACCTGCCTCGGCCAATCGCTCCGTATAGCGCACCGACAGGTACTGGCAACCCCGGTCGCTGTGATGCACTAGACCCTCCGTGTCCCGGCGAGACCACAGCGCCTGCTCCAGCGCATCCAGCACCAGGTCCGTCCGGAGCGAGCGCGACACGCGCCAGCCGACGATCCGGCGGGCGTAGACGTCCACTACGAACGCCACATAGACAAAGCCCGTCCAGGTTGCCACGAAGGTGATATCCGCCACCCACAGCTGGTTCGGCCGCGTCGCCGTAAACTGCCGGTTCACCCGGTCCAGCGGACGGTCCGCCGCCTCATCGCCGACCGTCGTCCGGCAGCGGCGTCCACGTACCACGCCACGCAGCCCCTGCGACCTCATCAGACGCTCCACCGTGCAGCGGGCCACCGGTATCCCTTCCCGGTTAAGCTGTCGCCAGACCTTCCGGGCACCATACACCTGGAAGTTCTCTTCCCAGACCCGCCGGACCTCATCGGACAGTGCCTGGTCGCGCTTCACACGCGGCGGTAGCCGTTCCGGGTCGGCCTCACGGGCCTTGTGTTCGTAGTAGATCGACGGGGCAATCGGCAATACCGCGCAGATCGGCTCGACCCCGTAGCGATCCTTGTGATCGTCGATGTAGGCGATCATCTCCTCAGCTTGCGGTCGAGCTCCGCCTGGGCGAAAAAAGCCGACGCCGTCTTCAGAATCTCGTTGGCCCGCTTCAGCTCCCGGTTCTCCCGCTCCAGCGCCTTGAGCCGCTCACGTTCCGAGGTCGTCAGGCCCTCTCGCAGTCCCTGGTCACGCTCCGCCTGCCTCACCCATTTCCGAAGCGTCTCCGGCGTACAGCCAATCTTGGCCGCAATGGAGGCCATCGCCGCCCACTGTGAACCATGTTCACCCTGGTGCTCGAACACCATGCGAACCGCCCGTTCCCGCACTTCCGGGGAATATCTCGTACTCTTCTTCATGACTCTATCCTCTCAAGAAATAGAGTCTCCGGTAAACCCGGGGCGGTTCAGTTAAGGGATAATCCCTGAAACTGGGGTGAGAGATGACAACGAGAAAACGATATACGAAAGAATTCAAGCTGGATGCCATCCGGCTGGTCACGGAACACGGTTGCAGTAAGGCGGAAGCGGCCCGGAGCCTGTCAATGCCAACATGCTCAGACGGTGGGTCAAGGAATACGAGGCCGACGAGGGCCAGGCCTTCGGAGGGAAGACGTTTCTGACGCTGATCACTGATCAGCCGGTGACAACGCCCTGAAGAAGGCCATTCCGGAGGGGCTAAGCGCCCTGCGGTCCATGTTGTTCCGGGCGGATCTCGGGGCTGAAGAATTCCTCGGCCTCGTCGATGTCCACGGGTTGCCCGTCCTTGTCGACCAGTGGCAGCTCGAAGTCGTTCCAGCCGCGCAGGCCGGTTTTCAGTGAATAGACTTGCTGGTAGCCCATCTGCTGCATGACGTAGGCGGCCAGGGCGCTGCGGTTGCCGGAGCGGCAGATGACCACCACCGGCCGTTCCCGGGCCGCGGCCAGCTCGGGCACGGTCTCGTCATAGCCCCAGTCACAGGCGCTTTCCAGGATGCCGCGAGGCACATTGATCGAGCCCTCGATGTGCATGGGTTCGAATTCATAGGGTTCGCGGGTGTCCACCAGCAGCACATCGGGTTTCTGTTCCAGCAGTTCCTCCATGTCCCAGGGGAAGACTTCCTGGATGTGTGGCAGGCAGGCCTCGACGAGATCGACGAATCGTTTCATGCGGGGTCGGACTCCGGTTTCAGTCTGAATTGCGGGAGCTGTCGACGCGGTTGGAGCGCAGTCCCTGTTCGACGGCGATGACTGCGGCCTCGACGCGCGAGTGGACGCCGAGCTTGCGCAGTATGCCCTTGACGTGCAGCTTGACGGTGCCGTCGGAGATGCCCAGGTTGCGGGCGATGGCCTTGTTGCTCTGACCCTCGGCGAGCAGGCCGAGGATCTCGTTTTCGCGTGGCGTCAGCTTGGAGAAGGGGCTGGGGTCGCGGGGTGTGATGCCTTCTCCCTGGACCACCTTGGCCAGCACCGGGGCGAGGTCCGGTGCCACCACCGTCTTGCCGGCGACGATGTCGCGCAGCGCCACCACCAGGTCGTCGGGCTGCATGTCCTTGATCAGGTAGCCCTGGGCACCGCTGCGCAGCGATTCGACCAGGTCCTGCTCGTTGCTGCTGGTGGTGAGCATGGCGATGGGCATCTCCAGCCCGCTCTTGCGCAGCTGGCGCAGCACCCCGAGGCCGTCCATGCCGGGCATGCGCATGTCCAGCAGCACCACGTCTGGCTGCAGTTCCTCGGCCAGGCGGATGCCTTCCTGGCCGTCGCCGACCGCGGCCACCACCTCTATGCCGCGATGGGCCAGCAGCCCTTGCAGGCCGACCCGGAACAGGGTGTGGTCATCGATGAGGATGATGCGCAGGCTCATGATTCGACCTGACGGATAGGGATGTGGATCTCGTTCGGCCTGGCCTGTGGCGTGCGGAAGCTGAGGTGGATGCGGGTGCCTTCGCCGGCCTCGCTCTCGAAGCGCAGTTCGCCGCCGATGCGCCGCGCCCGTTCCTCCATGATCGACAGGCCGACGTGCTCACCCGGCGCGCCCGGCTTCTGCTGGCCGCTGATGCCGACGCCGTCGTCCTCGATGAGCACGCTGTAACGACCGTCCTCGGTGCCGCGCATCAGCACGCGCACGGTATGTGCCTTGCTGTGCTTGCGCACATTGGCCAGCGCCTCCTGGATGATCCGCACCACCTGGATCTCCACGTCCTCCGGCAGCTCGCGCTGACCCCATTCCTGCTGCAGGAAGATCTGGGCGTCGGATTCGTTGCGGAATCGCTGGACCAGCTTCTCCACTGCCGGGACCAGGCCGCGCCGGTCGATCGGTGCCCGGAAGTGGTCGATCAGGCCGCGCAGCTCGGTGTAGGCCTCGTCCAGGCTGTTCTCGATGCGCTCCAGCTCGGCCCAGAGCGCCGATTCGTCGCCCTGGTGCAGGGTTTCGTCGAGCACCCGCACCTGAAAGCGCAAGCTGGCCAGGGTCTGTGCCAGGGAGTCGTGCAGTTCGTGGGCGATGCGGGTGCGCTCCTCGATGATCGACAGCCGGTTGGCCTCTTCGTCGACACTGGCCTTTTCGATGGCCATGCCCAGGTGGCGGCCGATGCTGATCAGCAGTTCCTGCTCGTCGGCGTTGTCGATGCGGTAGCGGCGTTCCACGAACAGGTTGTAGACACCGAGGGTGCGACCGCGGTACTGCAGCGGTACGGCGACCATCTCGATGTCCTCGTCCTTGAAGAAGGCAGTGCCGGTCAGCCGGTCGCAGACCTTCAGGTCGGGATAGGTCTGGATGGTGCCCTGGTTGGCGACCTTGCCGCAGAGGCAGCGTTCGGAGGGTAGCTGCTGCTCCTTTTCCACCACGTCCTCGCTGAGGCCGAGGCTGGCCACCAGCCGCATCTGGTTGTCCTCGCCGAGCAGGCGCACGGTGGCGGCGCGGGCATGGACCACGTCCTTCAGGGTGTGCAGGA
This sequence comes from Thiohalobacter sp. IOR34, assembly GCF_030406045.1. Classification (GTDB taxonomy): domain Bacteria; phylum Pseudomonadota; class Gammaproteobacteria; order Thiohalobacterales; family Thiohalobacteraceae. Next base: position 1,609,900 of record NZ_CP128988.1, on the reverse strand, counting down.
AGCGGGTCAGCAGATCATCGAGGTCTCGCGAGCTGTTGATGCTGGCGGCCACGTCGTAGAGCACTTCCAGGGAGCGGGTCTTGTTCTGGATGTGTGCGGTCTGCTTGCGGACCTGGTTTTCCATGTCCAGGGCCAGCGCCTGCATGCGGTCGCTGATCTGGTTGAGCGCCCCGGCCAGCTCGGCGAACTCGCTGCCGGTGTCGGTCGGCAGGCGATTCGCCAGTCGGCCGTCGAGCATCTGCCGTGCCCAGCCGCGGATCTGCTCCAGCGGTTGGCCGAGTTCGCCCTGGATGCGCCGGGCGAGCAGGGCGAGCAGCAGCAGGGCGAGGCTGGCCAGCAGCGCCGTGGCGGCAGGCGGCAGCTCGGGCAGGAAGGGCAGGAAGGGCAGGGCGCCGAGCAGCAGGATCAGCAAGGCAAGCCCGAACAGGAGGAGACGGCAGGAGAGGGTCGGCCGAGCGTCCGGCTGCTGGGCCGGGGCGCTGTTGCTCTGCTCTGTGGTGGCCGGCTGAACCGTCATGGGCTTCACGAGCTGCTGTATCCCCTGTGGTCGAAGGACAGGCTGCGCACTATAGCACTATCGGGCCCGGGGCTCACCGGGGGTTATTCGTCCGCCTCGGCCGGCGGTTGGCAATTGGGGTCGTTCGGGTTGATGAAGATGAATTCGAAACTGCCCGGCTCCAGCTCGACGTAGTCGATGGTGGTGCCTTCCAGCAGTGGCAGGCTCGGCGGCGCAACCACCAGCTCGATGCCCTCGGAGTTGAACCGCTGGTCGTCCTCGCGGCCGACGTCGTCGAAGCCCATGCCGTAGTGGATGCTGCCATCGGCATTGCGTTGGGCGGCGACGCGCAGCGGCATGCCCTCCATGCGGTTCTGGCGGGCGGACTCGCGGATCTGCTTGGCGGCTTCTGGGGTGACGGTGATCATAGGCGCTATAACCGGTTGGGTTGGGAAAAAACATTATTTTACGTCAGCCGCGCGCCGGCGTCTGCCGTGCGTTTGTTGCGGAAATTGCACTGACGGACGAAGGCCAGGAAGCGCCGGGTCCAGTGGCAGCCGGCGGTGTCGCGCAGATGGGCGTAGCAGGCCAGCAGGTTGTGGCGGATATAGCCGTCGTGGCGTCCGTCGATACCGCTGCCGCGCAGCACCTCGTAGGCGAAGTTCCCGCCGGGGGCCAGGTTTTCCAGCCGCGAGTAGTGGAATTCATGGGCGGCGATCTCGGCCGGGGCCCCCGGCTCGCGTGGCCAGGGGGCGGCCGCGGTCTCGCGGATGCGGATGTAGCCGCGGCCCTGCGGCCGCTCGCACATGAGGATATCGCCGGGGATGACCCCGACCATGGCCGCCCGGCGTTCCTGCCAGCGGATGCTGCGCGCCAGATACATCAGGCCACCGCACTCGGCATAGGTGGGCAGTCCGGCCTCGATGGCCTGGCGAATGGCCTGGCGCAGCGCGACATTGGCCTCCAGCTCGGACAGGCGGCTCTCGGGGAAGCCGCCGCCGATGAACAGGCCGTCGATGGCCTCCGGCAGTTGGCTGTCGCTCAGGGTGTCGAAGGGCAGCAGTTCGGCACCGCCGCGCTCCAGGGCCTCGAGGTCGTCCGGGTAGTAGAAGCCGAAGGCGGCGTCACGGGCGATGGCGATGCGCAGCGGTGCGCCGGATCTGCCGGCTTGCGCCTCCTGGGGCGCGGGCGCCGGCAGGGCTGGGGCGCTGGCGGCGATCTCGCCGAGCGCCTCCAGCTCGACCTGCGCGCCGATGATCTCGCCGATCTCCCTCACCACCCGGTCGGCCTGGTCGGCCTCGTTGCTGGGGATCAGGCCGAGGTGGCGCTCGTCGATGTTCAGCCGCGCGTCGCGGCGCACGGCGCCCAACACGCGCAAGTCGGTGTAGTGCTCGACGGCCTCGCGCAGCTTGCCCTCGTGGCGGGCTCCCCCGACCTGGTTGAGAATCACGCCGGCGAGTCTCAGCCTGGGGTCGAAGCCCTGGTAGCCGAGCAGCAGCGGGGCGATGCCGCGGGTCATGCCGCGGGTGTCGATGACCAGCACCACAGGGGTCTCCAGCAGCCGGGCAAGGGCGGCATTGCTGTCACTGCCGTCCAGGGCCATCCCGTCATAGAGTCCCTTGTTGGCCTCGATCAGGGTGATGTCCGCCTGCGCTGCGCGGCGCGCGACGCTGGCGAGGATCTCTTCCCGTCCCTGGGTGTAGAAGTCGAGGTTGTAGCAGGGCTGGCCGCTGGCGCGTCCCAGCCACATCGGGTCGATGTAGTCCGGGCCCTTCTTGAAGGCCTGCACCCGCTGGCCACGGGCGTGCAGGGCGGCGCAGAGGCCGATGCTCAGGGTGGTCTTGCCGGAGGACTTGTGCGCGGCGGCGATCAGCAGGCGGGACATGGCACGGACCTCAGGATGGAAAACGCGCGGCCATGAGTCTCATGGCCGCGCGCTGCGGGTCATGCCGGGGTGGCTGGCGGAGGCTCAGTGCGCCTTCTCGCCGGCGTGGTGCGGATCGACCACGCGGTCTTCCAGTGTCTCGGGCAGGAAGCGCAGCACCTTGACCCCGACCACCACCGCGGCCAGGGCGATGGCGATGCCGCCGATGCCGAGCACTACCTCGGGCAGGGACGGCGAATAGGCGTTGACGATGCCATCGCTGAAGCTGCTGCTGACCTCCATGCCGGGGAACAGCACCAGCGGATAGGCCTGACCGCCGATGATGATGGTGTAGATCTGGGCGATGCCGCCGAGGATCACCAGGCCGCAGGCCCAGGCGATGGCGCTGCGCGACTTGCCCAGCGTCGGGTGATAGACCATGGCCAGCGGCACCAGGCTGCCGAGCAGGACCTGGCCGATCCAGAACAGCTTGGTGTAGACGCCGCCGTCGAGCAGGATGAAGCGCTCCCAGCCGTGGTGCTCGGTGGCGTACAGGTTGGTCAGGTGATAGACGACGACGAAGAACAGCACGCCGGCGATGAACACGCCGAGCAGGTTCTTCATCCGGTACAGGATCACGTCGCCCAGCTCGCGGCCGGTCCACTTCATGGCGGCCATCAGCACCAGGAGGTAGATCGCCAGGCCGAAGGAGAAGGACATGACGATGAACATCGGGGCATAGATGGCGGCATCGTAGGCCTGGCGCGCGACCAGGAAGCCGAAGATGGAGCCGGTACCGGTGGTCAGGGCCAGTCGCCAGAGGAAGGCGGCGAGGCCGGCCGGCTTGGAGTAGGCGGTCTTGGTCGGGTCCATCATCATCCACAGGTAGACGGCGACGATGGCCATGAAGCCCGTGTAGAGGAAGATGTTCCAGGCGAAGATCGACTTGAAGTTGTAATGGGTCATGGCGACGATCAGCCGGTCGGGGCGGCCCAGATCGAGCACCAGCACGGCCAGGCCGCCGACCAGCAGGGCGATGGCGAGCAGGCCGGAGAGGCGCCCCAGCGGCTTGTAGGGGACCTTGCCGAAGACCGAACCGATGGAGGCGATGTTCAGCGCCCCGGAGGCCGCCACGATCAGGAACACGGCGAACACGTGCGGCGTGCCCCACACCACCTGGTTGTTCATGCCGGTCACCCAGTGACCGTTGTGTTCCATGTAATAAGCGGCGCCTAGGCCCAGGGCGATGATCAGCCCGAGCAGCCCGAGGAGACCGTAGTAGCCGATGCCGTTGTTGGTGACTTCACGAAAATGTATTTTCTGTTTCATTGCCACGGGCTCGTTGTCGTCAAACGGTTGAATGCAATGGGGTCTCAGATGCCGCGGTAGCGGATACCCACGTTGAGGCCGAGATCGGCGCGGATCTGGGTGCCGCCATGCTTGGCCAGTTCCTGGGAGATCCGGCTGTTCGGATCGTTCAGGTCGCCGAAGACGAAGGCGTCGTGACCAGCGGCGGCACAGGCCTCGGCGCAGGCCGGTACGGCGTTGCCGCCATCACGGTCGACGCGATGCACGCAGAGGGTGCAGCTCTCCACCGTGCCCTTGCCACGCGGGGCGGTGGGCAGCTGGTCATGCAGCTCCTCGTGAATGAAGGAGCGCGCCTTGTAGGGGCAGGCCATCATGCAGTAGCGGCAGCCAATGCAGATGTGGCGGTCGACCAGCACGATGCCGTCGGCACGCTTCATCGAGGCGCCGGTAGGGCAGACGTCCACGCAGGGCGGGAACTCGCAGTGCTGGCACATCATCGGCAGCGAGCGGCTGAAGCCGGTCTGCTTGTCGCGGATGTCGACCTTGCGGATCCACTGGGCCTTCTGCAGCTCGGAGGAATGCTTCTCGTTGCTGTTCGGGCCACCCCAGCCGTTCTCCTTCTGGCAGCCGCTGACGCAGGCGTCGCAGCCGGAGGCGCACTTGTTGGTGTCGATCAGCATGCCCCAGCGGTTTTCGCTGGATGCCGGCTGCTCGGCGGGGCGGGCTTGGGCCACGGTGGTCAGGAACACCCCGGGGGCAACGGCCACACCGGCTGCGCCCGCGGCGGTACCGAGAAAGCGGCGCCGGGAGGTATTGGTGTCAGTTGTGCTGCTCATTGCAACTGTCCCTCTACTGCGTGGAATCCGGTGTGCTTCGGCGTCGGCGTGTCGCGATGGCATTCGAAGCAGTCGATGGTCACGGCTGCATAGCTGTGGCAGCTCTTGCAGAAGTGCTTCTCGCTGTCGACGTGCACCGCCTCGGCCGAGTCGGCTTCCGGCACATGGCAGTTGATGCACTGCTCGAGACTGAAGCGCTTGGTGCGGATGCCCTCGCGCAGCGCCTCGTCACGGTGCTTCAGAAGGTACTTCATATGGTTCTTGCGCATCTCTGCCGTCGGCGCCACGCAGCCCTGGGCGTCGCTCACCCGGGCCTTGGCCTCGGGCACCTGGGGCAGGGGAACCTCTGCCTGCGCGAGCAGCGGGAGACTGGCCAGGGCCAGTCCCGCTGCCAGCAGGAGGGCATGCAAGCTTTGCAGCAATCGAGTCATGATAACTCCCAAACGACCTGCTTATTCACCCATTGCCATGTCGATGTAGCCGGTGGGGCAGACATCGGAACAGATGTGGCAGCCAATGCAGCGCGTGTAGTCGGTTGCGACATAGCGGCCGGTGGTGCGCTTGTCCTTCGGCACACGGTAGACGGCGTCCTGCGGGCAGTAGATCACGCAGTTGTCGCACTCGAAGCACAGGCCGCAGCTCATGCAACGGTCGGCCTCGGCCTTGGCCTCGTCCTCCGGCAGGCCGGTGTAGCGGTCCTCGAAGTGACCCAGCACTTCCTCGGCGCTCGGGCCATGCTCGGCACGCTTGTGGCGCGGGGTGTACTGGAAGTGGCCGAGGAACATCTGGTCGGTGGTGATGATCTCCTGGGCGGCGCGGTCCTCGAAGTTGTGGACTGCCCAGTCGCCCTCGGAGGTGCCACGCAGGTCGCCCAGTTCCTCGGCATGGAACTCGATCGGTGCCAGACCGGCTTCCTTCAGCTTGGCCAGCAGGTCGAAATGGTGCTTGTCGACCTTCGGACGCTTGACCTGCTGCTCGTTCTTCAGGTAATGCTCGATGCTCTCGGCGGCGATCGAACCCTGGCCGATGGCGGTGGTCAGCAGGTGCGGTCGCACGATGTCGCCGGCGACGAAGTGGCCGGGCTTGTTCGGCACCTGGTAGAACTGGTCGGAATCCATCAGCCCGCGGCCGTTGTCGAAGTCCTCCAGACCGGTCAGGTCACCGCCCTGACCGATGGCGGAGACGATCAGGTCGGCCTCCAGGTCGAACTCGGTACCCTCGATGGGTTCCGGACGGCCGTCCTTGACCACGCACTTGGCCATGCGCAGGGCGGTGGCGCGGCCGCTCTCGTCGCGCACCAAGGCAACCGGCATCACCTCGTTGAGGATGGTCACGCCCTCGTGCAGGGCGTCACGCACCTCTTCCTCGGTGGCGGTCATCTCCTCGCGCGGGAACAGCGCGGTGAGGGTGGCCTCGCAGGGCACGCGCTTGGCGGCCAGCGCATCGTCGTGCTTGGCCTCGCCGGCGACGACCTTCTCCGGCGCCAGGCTGGGGTCCAGATCCTCGACGGTGCCGATGCGGCGGGACACGGAGACCACGTCGATCGAGGTGTCACCACCGCCGACGCAGACCACCTTCTTCGCGGTGACCTTCAGGTCGCCCTTGTTGAAGGCTTCCAGGTAGGCGACACCGGAGACGCAGTTCGGGGTCTCGTCCCAGCCCTCGACGAACAGGCCGCGACCGGTCTTGCAGCCGATGGCCCAGAGAATGGCGCCGAATTCCTTCTCCAGTTCCTCCACCGACACGTCCTTGCCGACGCGGGTGTTGGTGCGCACCTCGATGTCACCCATCTCGATGATGCGGTTGATCTCGTGCTCCAGGTGGGAGCGCGGGATACGGTAGTTGGGGATGCCGTACTGCATCATGCCGCCCAGCTTGTCGTGATCGTCGAAGATCACGCTGGCGATGCCGCGGCGACGCAGGTGATAGGCGGCGGACATGCCGGCCGGGCCACCACCGACGATGGCGACCTTCTTGTCGGTGATCAGCGCCGGGGCCTCGAACTTGTAGCCGTTCTCGAAGGCGGTGTCGCCGATGAACTGCTCGACGGAGTTGATGCCGACGAATTCCTCGACCTCGTTGCGGTTGCAGCCATCCTCGCAGGGTGCCGGGCAGACCCGGCCCATCATGGCCGGGAAGGGGTTGGCGTCGGTGGCACGGCGGAAGGCGTACTCATGCCATTCCACGCCCGGTGCCGGTTTCTCGATGCCGCGCACGATCTGCAGCCAACCGCGGATGTCCTCACCGGCGGGGCAGCTTCCCTGGCAGGGCGGGGTACGGTGAACGTAAACAGGGCACTTGTGGGAGGTGTCAGCGACAAAGATCTTGTCGTGCATGCTCGACCACTTGTTTTCACCGTCCTTGAATTTGCGGAAGGTCAGTTTCATTTCGTCTTGGGAAGTTGCCATGCCTGTTTCTCCTGTCTAGGTAAACCCGCCCGCGGCGGATTCTGTCTAGCAAGTTCTATTTGATGTTCTATCCAAAAATTAAGGGCGTTGTGTCGTGCTTATTCCTCGTCGTCTTCATCCTCGTCGCTCTTCTGCCCGGTGAGGATGAGGGCATTGCTGATCAGCTGGTGGACGCTCACGATCTGGTCGAGCCGGAAGCCGTAGTAGGGCATGACCTTGGCGAACTGGCTCTTGCAGATGGCGCAGATCGCGGCCATGTGCGTGACGCCGTACTCGTCGATGACGTTCTTCAGGGCTTCCATGCGCGGCAGGGCACCCTTGACGCGCAGCTCCATCAGGTCGTCGGTCAGCAGGCCGCCGCCGCCGCCGCAGCAGAAGGTGCTGTCGTGCACGGTCTCCGGGGCCATGTCGTAGAAGTTGTTGCAGGCTGCCTTGATGACCTCGCGGGGGATGACGAACTGGCCGCCCGGGAAGTCACCCATGCGCGTGGCGCGGGCGACGTTGCAGGAGTCGTGGAAGGTCACCACCATGTCGTCGTTGCGCGACTTGTCGAGGTTCAGCTTGCCTTCCTTGATCAGCTCCCAGGTGAACTCGCAGATGTGCTGCGGCACCGGGTAGCGCGGGTCGAGGAAGTCGAAGGGCCCGGCCAGGGTGTTGAGGAAGCTGTAGGCCACACGCCAGGCATGGCCGCACTCGCCGAACACGATGCGCTTGACGCCCAGATCCTGGGCTGCCTTGCGGATGCGCAGGGCCACCTTGCGCATGTTCTCGTAGGAACCGATGAACATGCCGAAGTTGGCGGCCTCCGAGGCGTAGGAACTCAGCGTCCAGGAGACGCCGGCCTCATGGAAGACCTTGCCGTAGCCGATCAGGCCGTCGACGTGCGGCTCGGCGAAGAAGTCGGCGGAAGGAGTGACCAGCAGGATCTCGGCGCCCTTCTCGTCGAGCGGGAAGCGGACCTTGACGCCGGTATCGTCCTCGACGTCCTCTTCCAGGCCTTCCAGGGTGTCTTCCAGGGCCGGGCCCGGCAGGCCGAGGTTGTTACCGATCTTGTAGACCTTGCCGATGATCTCGTTGCAGTACTTCTGGCCCTTGCCGACGGCGTCCATGATCTCGCGCGCGGCCATGGAGATCTCGGCGGTGTCGATGCCATAGGGGCAGAACACCGAGCAGCGGCGGCACTGCGAGCACTGGTGGAAATAGCTGTACCACTCGTCCAGCACTTCCTCGGTCAGGTCCACGGCTCCGACCAGCTTGGGGAAGTACTTGCCGGCGAAGGTGAAGTAGCGCCGGTAGACCTTGCGCAGCAGGTCCTGACGCGCGACCGGCATGTTCTTCGGGTCATGGGTGCCGATGAAGTAGTGGCACTTGTCGGTGCAGGCACCGCACTTCACGCAGGCATCGAGAAAGACCTGGAAGGAGCGGTACTTGCCGAGCAGCTCGCCCATCTTCTCGATGGCGACCTCTTTCCAGTTGTCCAGCAGCTCGCCGGGATACCCGAGCGGTTCCTGAAACTCCGCCTTGGCAACAAACGGCTGGCTGTGAGCCATCGCCCCCTCTTTCAGCTTGGGGATGATGGGGATCTCTCTAAATTTCGGGACTTCAAAATCAGCCACGATTCGCTCCTTAGTCTACTGCCGCGAGGTAGGTAGTGAACGGCTGGATCATTTTTCGAGTTGCGCCGCCCAGTCCGCCAGGTGCCGCTTCTCCCGCGGGTTGTCCACCTGGTTGCGGGTCGGGCTGAAGAACACTCCCGGTGCGTGCAGCAGCTTGCTGATGGGGAAGACGATCATCAGCGTGGCGACCAGGAACAGGTGCAGCAGCAGTGCCGGGTCCATCGGCAGTTCCTGGGGCGAGAAGCGCAGCAGGCCGAGGAAGAATGCCTTGACGGCGACGATGTCGGTGTGGCTGAGGAACTTCATGCTCAGCCCGGAGATGCCGATGCCCACCAGCAGGGCCAGCATCAGGTGATCGGAGGGTCCGGTGATGTAGCGGATGCGCTCCACCAGGATGCGCCGCGCCCAGAGTCCGCCGAGGGCCAGGACCATGGCGAAGCCGGCATACTTGCCGAAGGGCTGGATCAGGGTGACCCACCACCAGACCGGCTCGGTGAAATAGCGCAGGTGGCGCAGCAGCACCAGCAGCAGCGCGAAGTGGAAGACCCAGCCGAACAGCCAGATCCACTTGTTGGACCGGAACAGGCTGTGGAAGAAGACGACTTCACGGAACAGCCTGAGGACCACGCCCGCGGGGGTCAGCGGCGCCGGGGTGGTCGGGATCTTCAGTGGGGCAGGTGTCTTGGCATAGATGTAGATGCGGCGACCCACGCCAACCAGGAAGATGATTCCTGCGGCATAAAACAGCGCGGTGTACAAAACGCTTACGAACGACACTGTCATCTCCTCACTGAAAACAGAATAGGGGAAGGGGGGGATAACCCCCCCTTGGGCACGTCTGGATCAGACGCAGCCGGTCGGCTTCGGCAGACCGGCGTACTTGCACGCCTGCTTGGCAGGACCGTAGGGGAACAGCTCGTAGAGGTACTTGCTGTTGCCCTTGTCCTTGCCCAGCTTCTTGCCGATGGCCTTGGTCAGGACGCGGACCGCCGGGGCGATCTGGTACTCGTCATAGTACTCACGCAGGAAGTTGATCACTTCCCAGTGGGCGTCGGTCAGCTCGGTGTCGTCGAGCTTGGCCATGACGTTGGCCACTTCGGGCTCCCACTGATTCAGGTCTGCCAGGTAGCCTTCCTCGTCCGTCTCCAGGACCTTACCGTTTACTTCGATGCTCATCTCTTTGATCTCCTCGTTAAGAGTTCCAGCTAGAGTGAATAGATCCTAAAGCCAGGCCTGGACGTTGTCGTTTTCCGTAACCAGGTCAACGAACCCGCCATAGTCGACGACGCCGACGCCGTCGATCAGCCGGTCTTCAGGGATGCCCCGGGCCTTGAGATCCGGGCCAAGTACATAAAGCTTGCAAGCTTCGATTGCGCTTTTCACCTTGCCGGAAACCGCCGTTCCCTCGACGGCGCCGACCACGGCGTCCTCGATGAGAAGGATGCTGCTGCCGGGCTTTGCATGGGCAATGCAGGAGTCCAGGCTGCGGTTTTCGAAAGGTGACTTGTTGACTGTGTGCAACATCGCCATGGTTCTGTACCTCGAGTCAGTTAGAAGCTGAGGACGACGTCCTGCTCGTCCATCAGATCGGCGATTTCTGCCGCGGACACCAACCTGATAGAAGGTTTCTCCGCCCAGTCATCGTCCTCGTCCTCGTACATGATCTCCTGGAGGTCGTCCAGGGTCAGGCCGCGGGCTTCCAGGGATTCCTTCTCGACATACAGCTTGTTGATGTCGTAGTCGCCCAGGACGTTGTAGATCGGGGAGAAATTCTTCATGCCAATCTCGGTTGTATCCTGACCCTTGAGCAGCTGATACACGCCGTCATCCACGAAAACCAGGCTGACGTCCTGATCAAAGGCTGCGCCGATCAGCACAACTTCGAGAGACTCGAGCGCGTAGATCGTGCCGTACGGAGCCTTGCGGTTCACGTACATGAACTTTTTGATTGAGCCCTCGTTTTCCATCATTGAAAACCTTCTTGCAGTAGCCGATTAGTCACCGAATACGACCAGACGGTCGCTCTGGATGCCTGCCTCGATGAGCTGACCGAGGCCGGAGATGCGGAAGCCGGGAGCGATGTTGTCACCGTCCTTGCCGTGCCGCTTCGCCTCGTCGGCGTCGAGGATGCCGCGACGCTGGGCGGCAGCGACGCATACAACCAGATCGATGTTGTGTTTTTCAGCGAGTTCGCTCCACTGGACGGTGATGTTGCGGTCATCCTGCGGCGGTACGCCGTAACGGGTGCCGTTGTTGACGCCGTCGTGGTAGAAGAACACGCGGAAGATCTCGTGGCCCTTGTCGAGCGCAGCCTTGACGAACTGCAATGCGCTATCAGACGACTGATGCTGATAGGGGCCTTCATTCACCATTACCGCTAGTTTCATGCCGGTTCTGTCCTAAATATCTTGCCTATGGTCGTGCTGGCCGATCTTGAAACTTGCGGCCGGCGCGGTGCGCCGGCCGCAGCATGTTTCAGGATCTGCCCGTCCCTTCTACATCCGGATCAGAAGCGGATGTGGGTCGAAGCGTTCAGGCTGTTGCGAGCACCCTTCCAGTTATCGATGTGATACTTGGTGAAGGGCAGGTTGGTGACCTCGAAGAAACGCGGCCAGCCGATGCGCTCGATCCAGTCGTTGATACGCTCCCAATCCTTCGCGCCTTCCTTGTAGGCCTTGAGGATGCGCTTGACGATGGCCGTGGCTTCCGGCCAGCGTGGCGGATTGTTGGGGATGCCGGAGGCGACCAGCTTCTGGAAGGTGGGTTTGCCACGGGCATTGGAGTGGTTGCCACCGACCCAGATGGCCAGCTTGGTGTGCTCGGCGTCGTTGATCTGCATCGGCGGGCAGGGCGGGAAGCAGGCGCCGCAGCAGATGCACTTCTTCTCGTCCACTTCCAGGGACGGCTTGCCGTTGACCATCGCCGGACGAATGGCCGCGACCGGGCAGCGCGCGACCACCGAGGGGCGCTCGCAGACGTTGGAGACCAGGTCGTGGTTGATCTTCGGCGGCTTGGTGTGCTGCACGTTGATGGCGATATCACCCTGGCCGCCGCAGTTGATCTGGCAGCAGGAGGTGGTGATATGCACGCGGTTCGGCATGTTCCAGGACTTAAACTCGTCGATGAGCTCGTCCATCATGGACTTCACCACGCCGGAGGCGTCGGTGCCGGGGATGTCGCAGTGCAGCCAGCCCTGGGTGTGGGACAGGGTGGTGACCGAGTTGCGGGTACCGCCGACCACGAAGCCGGCATCCTCGACCGCCTTGATCAGCGGCTCGACCTTGGACTCGTCGTCGACGATGTATTCCAGGTTCGAACGGATGGTGAAGCGGATGTAGCCGTCGGCATACTTGTCACCGATGTCGCACAGGGTGCGCAGGGTGAAGATGTCGAGGATACGCTGGGTGCCGACCTTGACGGTCCAGACGGTGTCGCCGCTGTAGGCAACGTGCTTGAGCACGCCGGGACGCGGATCTTCATGATACTTCCACTGGCCGTAGTTGCGGCGCATGGTCGGATGCATGTACTGGAAGCCGTCAGGGCAGCCGGATTCGATCGGCGGACGCATGTCTTCGAGTGCCATGGATTTCTCCTGAATTTTTTCTTCAAATCTGGTTTCGGCAGAGGGGGGCGAGAGCCCCCCTCACCGCGTTATCTATCCCGGGTGATCAGCCGGCGGCTTCCTCGGCCTTGCGCTGGAACCACTTCTCGGCCTCTTCATCCCAGCCGTCCATGCGGACATAGGAGATGCGGCGCGGAGTGCTGATCATGTGCGGATCAACGTCGATGCCGATACCTTCCAGGAAGTTGACCAGACCGATACGCTCGATCATCTCGCCGCAGCGCTCGTGCTCGAGACCGTTCTCGGCCCAGAAGTCGATGATCTCCTCGGCCAGCTCGACCAGGGACTCGTAGTCTTCCTCGGTTTCCATCTTCTTGAACGGAACCACCACGGTGCCCATCAGATCGCCGATCTTCAGGGTGCGCTTGCCGCCGATGAGGATGGTGACGCCCCTGTCCTTGCCGGGGTGCAGGGCCTTCGGCATGACGTTCAGGCAGTGCATGCAACGCACGCACTCGTGGTCCTTGACGGTGATGGTGTCGTCGTCGTTCAGCGCGATGGCGTTGGTCGGGCAACGGCTGATGACGTTCTCCTGGATGTACTCGCGGCCCTTGGTCTGGACGTAGTTCTTGACCTCGTCCTGGTCGATCTGCATGGCGTCGCGCCAGGTGCCGATGACGGCGAAGTCGGAACGCTCGATGGAGTTCTGGCAGTCGTTCGGGCAGCCCGAGATCTTGAACTTGAACTTGTAGGGCAGGGCCGGACGGTGCACGTCGTCGGTGAAGTTGTTCATCAGTGCGCGGTGGATGTTGTGCTCGGAGCAGCAGGACATCTCACAGCGGGCAGCACCGACGCAGGACATGCCGGTACGCACGCAGGGACCGGCGCCGCCGAGGTCCCAGCCGTAGTCGTTGATCTCGTCGAAGAAGTGCTGGGTGTTCTCGGTGTCGGTACCGATGAACATGATGTTGCCGGTCTGACCGTGGAAGGTCTGCAGGCCGGAGCCGTATTTCTCCCAGCTGTCGCCCAGCTTGCGGAGCATGTCGGTGGTGTAGAAGTTTGCCGGTGGCGGCTGGACGCGGAGGGTGTGGAATTCCTTGGACTCGGGGAAGGCATGGCCGACTTCGGAGAAGCGGGGGATGATGCCGCCGCCATAGCCGAACACGGAAACCGTACCGCCCTTCCAGTAACCCTTGCGGGTTTCGTAGGAGTGCTCAAGCTGGCCAAGCAGGGAATTGGCCATACCGCGAATCTTTTCGCTTTCGTGGTTGTCACGCAGACGCTTGATGCCCGAAATGAAGCTCGGCCAGGGGCCGTTTTCCAGTTCGTCGAGCATCGGAGTTTCATGGTGCTTGTCAGCCATGTTTGTCTCCTCAATGTGGAATGGCAGATTGTGCAGACGGCCACCTTTCGGGTGACCGTCGATAAATCAACTGGCCCGCTGTTCACGCAGCTGCGGCCGTGAACGATAACAGGGCCGGTTGATACGCACGAGTCCCTGTTTTCTGTGTCGGCAAGTCTAGGGTGCTGATCGCGTTGAGAATACCCTACCCATGGGGTGTTCAGGGCGAAGTAGCCTACCCCTTTTGGGATAGCGTTTCAATCGCCGTTTTGTTGCCGCGCCCACCGGCGGGCTGTCAGGATCTGTCGCGCGACCTCCCTGGGAATTATTTTTTTATTATATAGTTACAGGCTGTTGTTCATGTGGCGGTATGGGTACCTTACTAAAGGAATAGGCGCCCAGAGGCCGGGCCCGGCCCGGCAATTCTACCAGCAAATGCGCTGTTGGGCGGTGCGCCGCTGCGGCTACAATGGGCGCCCGATGAGAAACCGCGTGCCCGCCCAGATGTCCGTCCCCGATCCCGCCATTCCTGCCGACAGCCCGTTCCGGCTCGATGCCCCCGAGGCCTACCGCCGCTGGCGCGATGCCAGGCTGGCGGCCCGCCCGGAGCTGGCGGAGCTGATCGTGCCGCTCGGCGACCCGGCGGCGCCGACCGCGGCGGAGCGTGCGGCGATCCTCGACCGCTGCCGGCGCGCCAATCTGGCCGTCTACGACCTGGGCGGGCGGGCGGTCGACCGTGCCGCGCTGCGGGCCCTGGGGCGGCAGTTCGGATTGCAGCGGCTGGATGGCAACCTGTGTGCAGAGGACGACGGGGTCACGGCACTGGCGGTATCGGCGGACGGCAGCAAGCGCCATTACATCCCCTACACCAATCGTCGCCTGAGCTGGCACACCGATGGCTACTACAATCCGCCCGGGCAGCGCATCCGCGCCTTCATCCTGCATTGCGTGCGACCGGCGGCGCAGGGTGGTGAGAGCCTCCTGCTCGACCACGAGCTGGCCTATATCGCCCTGCGCGACCAGGATCCGGCCCTGATCGAGGCGCTGATGCGGCCGGATGCCATGACCATTCCGCCCAACGAGGTGGAGGGCCGGCAGTTGCGCGGCACCGCCAGCGGACCGGTGTTCAGCGTCGATCGGCAGGATGGCAGCCTTCACATGCGCTACAGCGCCCGGACCCGCAACATCCAGTGGCGCGACGACCCGCTGACCCGGGCCGCGGCCCAGGCGCTGCAGGCACTGTGGGCGGAGGGCAGTCCCTGGATCTACCGCCTGCGGTTGAAGGCGGGGCAGGGCGTGATCTGCAATAATGTGCTGCATTGCCGTACCGCCTTCGAGGACGGCGCCGCGCCGGAACGGCAGCGGCTGCTGTACCGGGCCCGCTACTACGACCGCATCCGCGACCTATCCCTACCGGCAGGAGAGACATGACATGCTTTGGTTGAGCGAAGTGCTGCTACAGGAACACGATCTGGCCTCCTTCGAGGACCTGTGCCGCAAGGTGCAGGAACGTGCCGCCCAGGGGGAGCTGTTCTTCCAGATGGACGTCAAGCCACCGTTCCCGGACACCCCGGCGGATTGGGAGGATCGCCTGGAGGCGGCCTTCGCGCAGGCACCGAAACGTTGAAGCGCACGAGGTGAACACCATGTTCTGGCAAGAGGATATCGAAGACGACACCCCCTACCAGGTTCCGGACGACATCGTCGATCTCAGCTTCCGCATCGACTGCCGCACCCTGCCGCTGGATCATGCCCATGCCCTGTCCTCGGCGCTGCTGGCGGCGCTGCCCTGGCTGGAAGAGGAGCCGGATGCCGGGGTGCATCTGATTCACGGCGCCGAGTCCGGCAACGGCTGGTTCCGGCCCGAGGACGTGGAGCACGAGCTGCTGCACCTGCCGCGGCGCCGGGCCCGCATGACCCTGCGTCTGCCCAAGTCCCGGCTGGAGGACGCGCGCCGCCTGGAAGGCATGACCCTGGACATCGCCGGCCATCCGCTTGGCGTCGGCAGCGCCACGGTCCGGCTGCTGAGCACCCTGTCGCCGCTGTTCTCGCGCTATGTGGTGACCGATCCGGAACAGTCCGAGGAGGACTTTCTGTACGGGGTGGTCGAGGCACTGCGTGCCCTGGACATCCCGGTGCGCAAGCTGATGGCCGGCCGCTCGCACGCCTTTCGTACCCCCGAGGGGGTGCTGCACACCCGCAGCGTGATGATCGCCGACCTGGAGCCGGAGCGGGCGGTGCGCCTGCAGCAAAAGGGGGTCGGTCCGGGGCGCAAGCTGGGCTGCGGCCTGTTCATCCCCCACAAGGGGATCAGCTCGGTGAAGGACAGCTGAGACGGGGCGCCGGGGACAGCCGGATCCATGTCATTCCAAAACCGCTCCGATCGGGGTATAGTCCGCGACTTTCGAAATTTTTGCAGTTGGTTTGATCTGACCTCATGGGGAGAATCATGGCTATCGAAGTAAACGGCAAAACCATCGAAACCACCGAGAACGGCTATCTGGTCGACTACAACGACTGGAACGAGGACGTTGCCAAGCTGATCGCCGAGCAGGAAGGCATCGAATTGACCGAGCAGCACTGGGACGTCATCCACTACCTGCGCGACGAGCACATCAACAACGGCGGCAACGAGCCCAACGAGCGCACCATCCTCAAGGCCATGGCCAAGAAATGGGGCACCAAGCCGACCAGCAAGGACATGTACCAGCTGTTCCCGCTGATGCCCAGCAAGCAGGGCCGGAAGATCGCCGGCCTCTCGCAGAGCACCCGCAAGGGCGGTTACTGAGGGCATCGCCCAAAGGGGATATGGTCTCCCCGGTTTTCAGGGGCTATAGTGCGCCCCAGCCCGATTAACCAGACACAGAGGCACAACCTGTGCCGGAGGCGAGAAAGATGAGCGAAAAGGCTGACTTGATTAAGAAAATGCTGGAAATGCAGAAGAAGTTCATGGATTACGAGCACCAGAACGGTGTCGATCCCAAGGATTACTATGCACCCGAGTCGGGTCACCCGCTGGACGGTTTCCGTCAGGAATACCGCGATATCGCCATGAAGGTCGTCGACCTGGCGCACGCCGAGAAGGGTTCCGAGCGCTGAGTTCGATCCCATCCGGATGAAAAAGGCCGCGCAATGCGCGGCCTTTTTTGTGCGCCGTTCCCACGGGCGGCGCGCTGCACCGAAAGCAGGAGCGGCCTCCCGGCCGCGATGGGGTGGTCAATTCTGTGCCATGGCCAGCGGCGGTAGCGCGCCGGATTTCGTTTCGGGACCGGTTCAGGGTTGCCCGGCGACCTCGAAGCCGTGCTCCAGCATGTTGCCCTCCAGATCCATGTGCACGCCGCGCACGCCCGGCATGCGCTTGAGGATATAGCCGGCCATCATCACGCTGAGATTGCTGTTGCCGCATTCCAGCGCCGTCAGCAGCTTGTCGGCGGCGATCTGGCAACGCTGGACCGGGTCCGGATTCTCCACCCAGCGGCGGCTCATCTGATAGCCACGGTCCATGTCCCGGTCCATGCGGGTGAAGAATTCCTCGGCCTCGTCGAGCAGGCCGTCGGGTACCTCGACAGGGTGGGTTTGGTCGTTGACATACACATTCAGTATCATCGTCGGCTCCATTGATGAACGGGATCCGAGGATCCTGCAGGAGTTGCTGGCATGTTGATCACGCTTTCCGGGTTGTTGTCCCAGGCGCAGTTGCAGACGGTCCGCCGGCTGATTGCCGAGGCGCGCTTCGTCGACGGCAAGCTGTCCGCCGGCAAGGAGGCGCAGCCGATCAAGAACAACCGGGAGATGGCCCAGGACCAGGAACTATACAACAAGCTCAACGGCATCGTGATGATTGCCCTCCTGAATCATCCGGAATATCAGCGTGCCGCCCTCCCGCTGCGCGTCGCCTCGCCCTTCTATGCCAAGTACGGCCCGGGCATGACCTATGGCGACCATATCGACGATCCGGTGATGGGACCGCCCGGCCAGCGTTACCGTTCGGACGTCTCCACCACCATCTTCCTCAGCGAGGCGGAGGACTACGACGGCGGCGAGATCGTGATCCGCACCGCCTTCGGCGAGCGCAAGGTCAAGCTGCCGGCCGGCGATGCCGTGGTCTATCCCTCCTCCAGCCT
The DNA here is from genome assembly GCF_030406045.1 of Thiohalobacter sp. IOR34. GTDB lineage: Bacteria > Pseudomonadota > Gammaproteobacteria > Thiohalobacterales > Thiohalobacteraceae. The sequence goes on along the minus strand of NZ_CP128988.1, from coordinate 1,592,344 downwards.
CCACCATGTCGCCGAGGTGACCCGCGGCGAGCGCCTGGTGGCGGTGACCTGGGCGCAGAGCATGATCCGCGATCCGGCCCGCCGCGAACTGCTCTACGAACTCTCCCAGGCACGGGAGAGCCTGCTCGACGAGGCACCGGAGAAGGACTCGACCCGCCTGGTGAGCAACGCCTATTCCAACCTGGTGCGCATGTGGGCGGAAGTGTGAGGGGTGCAGAATTCAGAAGCCAGTTCAGAATCCAGAATCCAAGGGGGCAGGGGATATCAAGGTGTAGGAGCGATCGCCAGGTCGCGATGCGGCGGGTGCCGCCGCTCTGGATGATTGCAAGGGGGATGAGGGAGCCGGAAGCCGGGATTCAGTAGTGGTCGGACGGCCGCAACAGTGCCTCAGGCGAAGACCACCCAGGTGGTGGCGATGTATTTCACCCCTTGTTCCAGCTTCACGGCGCGGTGTTCGTGGGTCCAGAAGGGCGGGAACAGCACCAGCTTGCCTTCCTCGGGCCTCACCTTGACCTCCTGGAACAGGAACTCGGTCTCGCCGCCCGGCCCCGGGACGTCGTTCAGATACCAGAGCGCCACCAGCTGGCGCTGGGCGAACTCGTGGCTGCCGCCATCGATGTGCCACTGGTAGTACTCGCCCGGCTGGTAGCGCTGGATCTGGTAGCCCATGTCCTTGAATGGCCCCTTGAAGTAGGGGAAGGCCTCGCGGAATTCCTTCAGCGCCAGGCCCAGCGAGCGGAACAGGTTGCGGTCGACGTCCTGCCAGTGCGGCTTGCCGCTGACCACCAGGTCGGTGGTGCGCTTGATCTGCTGGTCCTGGTGCCGGGTCTGGCCGATGCGCCCGGCGTACTGTTCCTCCTCGCTGGCCTCGAAGCGGGCGATCATATCGCGGCACAGGAAGCCGGGGAGGGCACCGGGTTTCTCGAAGATGAAGCTGTTGGGGCTGACTTCGCGGATGCTCTGGAGCGGTGTGCGCTGGGTGCTGTCGTGATACATGGGGAAGGGCCGCGATCGGGGAGCGGGGATTGTGCTACAGGGTGCTGCGGTCGATCAAGGCCTCGATTTCAGCGATGCCCTTGTGACCCGCGGCCGCGTAGCCCTGCAATGCCGCCTCGGCGACGCCCTGCCAGTGTTCGCGGCCGGCCTCGGCCGCCTCGCGCAGCGCCGTGTCGCGGCCGCTGTCGTGCCAGTCCTGGTAGGCGGCGATCAGCGTCGGGGCCAGTGCCTTGCGCAGGTTGCTGAGGCCGGCGACATAGAAGTGCAGGCTGTCCGGCCGGCCGTGGTCGAGCAGGCCGGGGAGGGTGGACAGGGCATCGGCCAGATTGTCGCGTACCGCGCGCAGCAGCAGCTCCAGGCGTGACGGCGGCAGGTCGGCGAGCATAGCCTCCCAGCCCGGACCGAGCCGGCGGCCGGCCTCGACCTCGCCGATCTCGTGCAGCAGCAGGCTGTCGACCTCCCGATCCGCCATTCGCGTCAGCGAGCCTTCGGGATCGGCCTCGAAGTCATAGTGGGCAAGGGCGCGCCCCATGGGGTTGTCGAGCCGGTTCCAGCGCCATTCCTCGACCCGTTCCCAGATCATGCGCCGCAGCGACTGGCGGCGGATGAAGACGGTCTTGCCGAGTGACATGGCCGGCGGCGCGGTCAGGTCGCGGGCGTATTCGTCGCCGGCGACCAGCAGGGTGAAGCCGTGGTGTTGTTCCTGCCGTTCCAGCCGGCCGAGAAAGAAATGCGCCTTGCCCTGCAGGCCGATGCCGGCGGAATAGACCAGGCCGGCGGCGTGCAGCCGGGCGTTGACGGCATCGGCATCGAAGGGGTCCAGTTCCCGCTCACCCAGCGGCAACGGCCGGAATGACTCCTCCTCCAGTTCCTCCCACAGCGCCTCGCGGGCATGCAGCCAGTCGCCGACGGCCTCGGCGGAGAGGCGCTCGGCATAGCCATAGCCCATCTCCCAGCGGTAATATTCACGCATCTTCATCAGATAGACGCAGAGGGTGTAGTTGCCGGCGTGGGTGGCGTCCGAGATGTGGCAGTTGTGCTGCACCGCGGCGCGCAACTCGGCATGTTCGGCAAGCTGCTCGGCGCTGTTCGGGGTGGGCATCTGGCTGCTCCCTATTTCCTAGTGATTTAGTATACTATGCCGATCCAGGATCGATTCTAGCCCGCATATTGCACGAAGGCGGCCTTGAAAGCGTAATTTTCCCGGTATTTATCAAGGCAGTGATCACCTATGCGAGCAATTGTTCCCTGTTACAGTTTGTGCCTATTCGAGTTCAGGCCAAATCTGGCGTCGCATTTTGCCCGATCGCCCTTGAACCATAGCTATGGCTATGCTTCGGCGGGCGATCGAACAAACTGCTTGGCCAGATTCGCCCTGAAACTCGAATCCTTCGTGCAATATGCGGGCTAACACGCGCGGGGCAGGGCCGCGAGTCCCCCCGTTGTTGAGACAGAATCTCGAATTCGATTTTATCCGTTTGAAAAACAAGGTTGTCTGCCATGGCTGTTCGACTCAAGACCCGTTGGAATCTCAAGGACAAGGAACGCACCATTCAGGAGACGGCCGGCGCCCTGGCCTTCAACAGCTGGCGCATCGGCCTGAACATGCTGCTCAATCTGGAGAACGAGGGTTTTCAGACCGACACCCAGTTGCACCGCCTGGAGGTGATCAAGGAGATCATGGCCTTCCTGATCCACGTCCTCGACCGGATCGCCTACGAGCGGATGGACGACGAGGAGCGCGCCCGGTTCGTCACCGCCCTGGCCAGGAAGATCGCCGACTATGTGCAGGACAACGCGCGCGACTTCGCCGGCCCCGGCGATCATCGCAGCCCCTTCATCGAACGGCTCAACGAGCGCATGGACGGTTATGCCGAGTTTGCCTTCTCGGACTTCGAGCCGAGTTTCCAGATGACCCGCTATTTCGGTGATCGGATGGCGGCCACCCTGGGCGAGCGCCAGCGGCAGTGGGTCGCCACGCAGATGATCGATATCGAGGTGCCGGCGGCGATGAAGTCGCTGCGCCGTGCGGTGGACAGTCTGCTGCCGGCGAGCGAGGGCAGGGAGGCAGACGGCTGAGAGGCCGCAGCATCAGGCACAAAAAAAGCGGGCATCAGCCCGCTTTTTTTGGGGTCGCGCGGCGGGATCAGTTCTTGATCCAGGCTTCGTAACCGCTGGCGTCCTTGGCCTTGCCCTTCTCGTAACCGGCTTCGTAGGCCTCGGTCACACGCTGTTCTTCACGCTCCGGGTCGAGCCAGTAGCCGCTCTGCCAACCAATGATGTAGTCGGGATCAACACCGGCTTCTTCCATCTTCTTAACAGCGTCGTAGTAATCCTGATGCGGGTTCATGTCTACTTCTCCTCTTCGCTAGCAACGAGTGGTACTCAACCAATTTGGCGTATTTTCCATCAGTTCCGGGCGCTCAGGCAAACTTTTCCGCCGCTCGCGTCCGGGGCGGATCAGGTGGCGGCCTCGAAATGCGCCAGCGCGGCCCCGGAGTCCAGGGCCTTGCGCGCGGTCTCCGCCGCGGCCGGCAGGGAGTCGCAGCGGCCCAGATGATGCAGCACCAGCGCCCCGGCATAGACCAGGCCGTCGTAGCTGCCGCCGCGCTTGCCGCGCAGGGCCTCGCGGCCGTATTCGGCGGCCAGGGCGGCCATGGCATCGCTGTCGATGGCGGTGGCGATCTCGTCGCCCGGCTGTGCAGCCGCGGGGGCGTCGGCCGGGATCGGCACGGCCCGGTTCTCGGCCTCGATGCCGAGCGTCTGCGGCTGGCTCTCGAAATCCTCTTCCGGGCCGCGGTCGTGATAATGGACGATGCGTGCCGGCTGCTGCAGCGAGGGGATGATGCCGCCCTCCACGCCGCGCACCAGCAGCAGGGAATCGAAACCGGCATGGCGGGCCAGTGAGGCATAGATCGGCGGATAGGCCTTGTGCACGAAGCCGGTGTAGAGGTGGGTCCGCTTACGGCCGCTGATCGGCCGGCTCAGCACCTCGACCGTGGTCAGCACCTGGCGCTTGACCATGCGCTGGCGCAGCGGCACCAGGTCGTGCAGCGGCGGGCAGTAGTGGCGCTGATCGACATAGGCCCAGCCGATGTCGGTCTCGGCGATGCGGCCGGCGGCGGCCTCGGGGCTCAGATCCACGTCGACCCCGGCGGCCTTCAGCACCTTGTGGTGGGTGATGCCGTACTTGGGCCCGACCGTGTCCAGGCCGTGGGACACCGCGGGCACGCCGCAGGCCGCCAGCAGGGCCGGCACGAAGGGCGAGACGGGCAGGCCGCGGGTGTAGCCGTCATAGGGGTCGGCGATGTCGACCAGTTCGTCGACCTCGGCGGTGGCGGTGTGGCGGGCATCGAGGATGGCCTGCAGGACGCCGCGGTTCTCCGCATCGCTCTCGCGCTTCATGCGCAGGGCGATGAACAGGATGGCGGTCTGCACCGGATCGGCCTGGCCCGAGAGAATGATCCGCATGGCATCCCGGGCTTCGTCGAAGCTCAGGTCCTTGCTGTATTCAGGGCCGGTGGCTACCTTCTGGATGCAGCTGCGCAACAGCAGGGCAGCGTCTTTGTCACTGAATGCATTCATGCTCGTACCGCACCCCGGTCGGGGGCTGACAGGAAATCGATGCGCGAGTATACCCTTGCGGCCGGACGGGCCGTATATCCCCATAGAGGGGGTCAATCCCTGCCAAAACGGACATTCCCCTGCTTGTCGCAGGGGTACGCTATACGTATTTCCCGACCAATACGCTAGACTATTGCCCCCTTGCCCGGATATTGCACCAAGGCGGCCCGCATGATCGGAGTGCAGGCTGGTATACAAGGCCAGGAGGCTCGCAAATAGGCCCTCGTGGCGGGGTACGGTTTGTGCCTATTCGATTTCAGGACGCATCTGGCTGCGCATCCTGGCCGATCGCCCTTGAACCATAGCTACGGCTATGCTTCTGCAGGTGATCGGCCAAGCTGCCTTGCCAGCTCCGCCCTGAGAATCGAATCCTTGGTGCAATATCCGGGCTTGAGCAGCGCCAGGTTTTTTCGCCGTCCGGCCCGGTGCCGGGGCGGCGCCCAGCAGAGGACAGCACCCCCATGCAAGAAGACGACGTACAGTTCAGCAGTGCCATAGCGGCCTTCGAGGCCAAGCACTTCGCCCAGGCGGCACAGATGCTCGGCCCCTTCGCCGAGGCCGGCAACGCCGAGGCCCAGCACCGCCTGGCGATCATCTACCAGAACGGCCTGGGCATGGCCCGCAACGAGGCCCTGGCCCTGAAATGGATGCGTGCCGCCGCCGAGCAGGGCTATGCCATGGCCCAGCACGGGCTGGGCTTCATGTACCTGCAGGGCGAGTGTGTCGAGCAGGACGGCGCGGAGGCGGTGAAGTGGTTCAGGAAGGCGGCGGAGCAGGGCCTGGCCGGTTCCCTGACCACCCTGGCGATGATGTACGAGCAGGGCAACGGTGTGGAGCAGGATCTCGACGAGGCCCGCCGCCTGTACAAGCTGGCCGGTTTCGACCCGGCCTGAGCGCGCCATGGATCTGACCGCGGAAGACGCGCTGCGTCTCAACGTGCTGCTCGCCAACGAACTGCACGCGGTGCGTATCGACGAATCCTCGATGACCGTCTACGGCCTGTCGCCGCAGGGCGAGACGGTGGTGCGCCTCAACCCCAACTGCCGTGACGAGCTCTATCTCAAACGGGTGCGCGAGCTGTTCTCCAGCCAGGTGCTGGGTTCGCCCGGCGGCTACCCGGTGTATCTCAAGCGCTGGACACGCATGGGCCAGGCACGCAACAGCGAGAGCCTGGAGAAACTGCTGCTGCTCGGCGAGCCGGAAGCGGTGGTCGCGGTGGTGCATTCGCCCGGGCTCGACAGCGAACTGGCGCGCCGCGCCTGGTGGGCCATGCCCTGCGCGGACAACGCCCGCCGTCTGCTGCAGCAGGCGCCGATCGCGGCCGGCCCCATGGGGCCGGTGCTGGCTGAGTATCTGATCGAGTTCCTGCCCTTCGAGGAGAGCCACCAGGCGATCATCGACAGTATCCGCCTGGTGCTGCAACCCGGGCTGATCGATGCGGGGGCGCGGGACAGGCTCTGGGTCCGTGGCCGGCACAAGAACACCTATTACGTCGGTTTTCTGCGCGCCATCCCCGATGAACTGCCGCTGGAGGCCGCGCCTCATCCGCTGTGGCCGGCGCATGGCGAGCGCCTGCAGGCCCTGGCGGCCGGCGGCAACGCCGTGGCCGGACTGCTCGGCCGGGTGCTGGATGCGCCGGGCCAGGCCTTTCTGGAAACGGTGCGCCGGGCGCTGCGCAAGCCCAACAACCAGGACGTGGTGGTGGAACTGCTGGAGAGCATCCGCCAGTATTTCCTGGCCGCGGCCTACTCGGCCTGCCCGGCCGCCTGGCCGCAGGAACCGGAACAGCTTCTGGAACAGGCGGAGCAGCGGCTGGCGGGACGGCTGGACGACGACCCCTGCGGCGACGCTCTGCGCGAGCTGCAGGAGACCCTGCCCGAACTCGCGCCCCAGCTGCAGGCCCTCTGTGCCCTGGCTGCGGTCAGCGAACGGCTGGTCACGCCCATCTTCGCCCGCACCGATGCCATCGGCAGCCTGATGCGGCGCAAGATCGCGCCGGTCACCGAGCCCCTGTTCGAGCAGCTCGGCCGGCTGCAGGCGGCCGGCTGAGCGCCCCGTGCCCCTGCACTGGAACAGCGTCACCCTGCACCTGCTGCTGCGCCTGCCGGAAGCGGCCTTCGAGCGCCACCTGGCCGCCTCGCCCTATGTGGTCGGAGAGGAACTGGTCGAGCAGATCAGCGCCCATGTGCGCCGCGAGCGGCTCGGCTATTACCCGGCGCTGGACTACTTCCGCCAGCAGGGCGGCATCGATCCCGAGCTGCTGGCCGCGGCGGAGGACATCGGCTGGTTCGCCTCCAGCCTGGCCGCCGAAGAGATCCGCCGCCGGCTGCGGCCGGTGTTCTCCAGCCTGGTCTTCGAGTCGCAGCAGCTGGTCGCCTTCACCCTGCCCGGCGTCCGCCCGGGCCAGCCCAATGCCCGTGACGCGCTGCTGCGCCACTACACCCCGGACCAGGTGAAGGTCGGGCTGCGTGCCACCTCCATCCAGCGGCACGCCGATGCCGAGGCCATGGTCGGCTGGGCGCGGCATCTGACCCTGCGTTGGCTGCAGGACAGTTTCGACAGCGTGGAGATCCGCAGTGCCGAGGCGAGTGGAAGAGGATCGGCCGAAAAGTCATAGCCGGATCGTCCAGGCTGTCGGCCGGACGCTCTCAGCGCACCAGCATCAGCAACAGGACGACGAAGGCGATCACCGCGGCCAGCGGCAGCAGTGCCGCACGCCAGTCGTCGGTGCTGCCCCTGGGGCCGTGTTTGAACATGCCCTTCGCCACCGGCCAGAGGCGGATGGCGATGATGCCGAGCACCACGGCGAGGGAGAGCTTGAGCCAGAGTTCCATCGGGGAGGACCCTGTAATGAAGAACGGGCCGCAGCCGGAGCCACGGCCCGTTCAGGCTGCGATCAGTCGTCGCTGCTGAAGGCGCCGAGCAGTTGCAGCAGGGCGATGAACAGGTTGTAGATGTCCAGATACAGGGCCACGGTGGCGCGGATGTAGTTGGTCTCGCCGCCGTTGATGATGCGGCTGGTGTCGAACAGGATCAGCCCGCTCATCAGCAGCACGATGGCAGCGGACAGGGCCAGCGAGAGGGCGGGGATTTCCAGGAAGAGGTTGGCCACCATGGCCACCAGCACCACGATCAGGCCGACGAACAGGAAGCCGCCCATGAAGCTGAAGTCGCGGCGGCTGGTCAGCGCATAGCCGGACAGGCCGAGGAAGACCACGCCGGTGCCGCCCAGGGCCGTGGCGATCACCTGGCCGCCGTTGGGCAATGCCAGATACATCTGCAGGATGGGGCCGAGACCAAAGCCGAGCAGGCCGGCGATGGCGAACACCACGGCGATGCCGGCCGCCGAGTTCTCGGTGCGCGGCAGCACCAGCCAGATCAGCGCCAGCGCGCCGAGGCTGGTGCCCATGGAGACCATCGGCGAGACACTGACCAGCATGGACAGGCCGGCCATGGCCGCGCTGAACAACAGGGTCAGGGAAAGGAGCATATAGGTGCTGCGCAGCACCTTGTTGGTGGAGATGACCGCGCTTTCCCTACGGGAAAGGATCGATTCCATGGAATTCATGCCTTGTGTGCCTCCAGGGTTCAACAGACTGTTCTTCATATCGAATTCGGGTGTTTCGCAGGGTATTCGACCGCGACACCCGGCAGGAGTTCAGCATAACGACATGTCATTGAAACAACAACCGTTCATAACCTGTCGGCAGGCTGGCCAAGGGTGAGGGAAATCGGTATCCTCACGCGCTGATTCCACGACCGCCGTGCGCCCCGGAGGGGTGGTAGGGCAGTCGAATGCAACGGTTTTTGGAAACCGTCGAGGGTTAACGCCCTCCGTGGGTTCGAGCCGAGCACCGGAACGGCGCGACGCACCGCCCGAGCATAGTGAGGGCGGCCCGCAGGGCGAGCCTCGCAGAGGCGAGTCATCCCACCCTCTCCGCGGGCCGTGCCGCTCGATGCGGCGCGGCCTGCGAAGGGCATTGAAGGGGGTTCAGGCAAGGCCGCGGGGTAGGGCGGAAATTTTTCGGAGAGGTGGCAGAGCGGTTGAATGCAACGGTCTTGAAAACCGTCGAGGGTTAACGCCCTCCGTGGGTTCGAATCCCACCCTCTCCGCCAATCATCAAAGAAGGGCCCTTGCGGCCCTTTTTTGATGATTGGCAAAAGACCGGATTCGAAGCCACGGAATCAGAATGGCGGTTCGACCGCGGAGCCGCGATAGCGGCAATCGCGGCCTGGAGGCCGCTCCTACGGGGCATGGTGGCACGATTTGGTTGTGTAGGAGTGGCCTCCAGGCCGCGATCGAGCAACGGACATCACATCCGGGTGCATCTTTGCCACTACGGCGGCAATCGCGGCGTGGCCGCCGCTCCTACGGGGCATGGTGGCATGATTTGGTTGTGTAGGAGCGGCCTCCAGGCCGCGATCGAGGACTGCGCGCCCTGGTGGGCTGCGCGATATCCAGCACCCCCTACCTCCAGCGCCGCAGCCATTTGTGCAGCTCCATCACCACCAGCACGCTCAGCGTCAGTCCCAGCAACTGCAGCCAGTGCTGCGGCGAGACCGGCTGGATGCGCAGGATTTCGCGGATTCCCGGCGTGTACATGGCGCCGATATGGATCAACTGGGCGGTGAGGGTGCCAAACAGCAGCAAGGGGTTGCGCAGCGGGCTGTGGCGGAACAGGGAGCGGGTCTCGGAGCGGCTGTTGAACACGTGCACGTTCTCGAACAGCACCATCAACAGCAGGGTACCGTTGCGCGCCTCGTCGACGCTGTAGCCCTGGGCCAGCAGCCACTGGAAGAGCAGGAAGGCGAGGCCGCCGATGACCGCCGCCGAGAGCAGTACCCGCTCGACCATCAGCCGGTTGAAGACCGGTTCGCGCGGTGATCGCGGGGGGCGGTTCAGCTCGTCTCCTTCGCCCGGCTCGAAGGCCAGGGCCACGTCCTGGATGCCGTTGGTCACCAGGTTCAGCCACAGCAGTTGCACGGCGAGCAGCGGCAGAGGCAGGCCAGTGAACAGGGCGAGGGTGAACAGCACCAGCTCGGCAGCACCGGTGGAGATGAGCAGGAAGATCACCTTGCGCACGTTGCCATAGGCGATGCGGCCTTCCTCGACACCGGCGACCAGCGAGGCGAAGTTGTCGTCGGTGATGATCAGGTCGGCGGTCTGGCGCGCCACGTCGGTGCCACTCTCGCCCATGGCCACGCCCACCTGGGCGGCGCGCAGTGCCGGGGCATCGTTGGCGCCGTCGCCGCTGACGGCGACGAAGTGACCGCTGCGCTGCAAGGAACGGACGATGTCCAGCTTCTGCTGCGGTTCGACCCGGGCGAATACCCGGCTGCGGCGGACCAGACGGTCGAGCTGCTGGGGGTCGTCCTCGGTCTGGCGTAGCTCACTGCCGGTCACCACCTGCCTGGCATCCTGTGCCAGTTCGAGTTCGCGGGCGATGGCCAGGGCCGTGGCCGGGTGGTCACCGGTGATCATCCCGACCTCGATGCCGGCGCGACGGCAGGCGGTGACCGCGGCCTTGGCCTCCGGCCGCAGCGGGTCGATCATGCCGACCAGGCCGATCAGCAGCAGCTCGCGCAGGTGTTCCTCCGAGAAGACCTCACCCTCACCGAGTTCGACCGGACCGGAGGCGAGGGCGATGACCCGGAAGCCCTGGCTGGCCAGTTCCCGGGCCTGACGTTCCAGCAGTTCGGCATCCAGCGGCCGCGGCCCCTCGGGGGTGGCCATCTGGCTGCACATCGGCAGCAGCCGTTCCAGCGCCCCCTTGACGAAGGCCAGGCTCCGGCCGTCCACCTGGTTGAGGCTGGCCGCGAACATGCGCTCCGACTCGAAGGGCAGGCTGGCCAGTTCGGGGAAGGCCTGGCGGGTTTCGGCCTGGATGATGCCGGCCTTGTGTGCCATCACCAGCAGGGCGATGTCGACCGCATCCCCCTGGCGCGTCCAGTCGTCGTCGCGGCGGGCGAGCAGGCCCTCGTTGGCCAGCACCGCGGCACGGCAGAGCTGTTCCAGCAGGGCTTCCTGCGCCGGATCCGGCGTGCCGCGCGGCGTGAGGATTACGCCTTCGGGCTTGAGGCCCTCGCCGGTCACCTCCCAGGGCGGCTCGCCGGCGAACAGCAGGCGCTGGACGGTAAGCTGGTTGACGGTCAGGGTGCCGGTCTTGTCGGTGGCGATGAAGGTACAGGAACCGAGCGATTCGACCGCCACCAGGCGGCGTACGATGACATGCCGGCGGGCCATGCGCCGCATGCTGATCGCCAGTGCCACGGTCAGCGCCACCGGCAGCCCCTCGGGAATGGCCGAGACCGCCAGCGCCACGGCGAGCAGGAAGATCTCCTCCAGCGGCATGCCGCGCCCCAGCGCCACGCCGCCCATCAGCAGCGCGGCCAGGGCCACCACCGCGGCCACCGTGTGGGTGAAACGTTCCATCTTCAGCAGTAGCGGTGGCTTGGTCGGTGGCCGGCCCAGCACCGCCTCGGCGATGCGCCCGAGCTCGGTGCCGAGCCCGGTTGCCACCACCACGCCGCGGCCGCGGCCGCGGGACACCAAGGTACCGGCAAAGGCCATGTTGACCCGGTCGCCGAGCGGGCTGTCGGCGGGCAGGATCTGTTCGGCGTGCTTGAGCACGTTCTCGGACTCGCCGGTGAGCAGGGATTCGTCGATCTCCAGATCGCGGCTCTGCAGCAGACGCAGATCGGCCGGCACCCGGTCGCCCGATTCGAGCAGCACGATATCCCCCGGCACCAGCTCCTCGGCGTCGATCTCGTAGATCTCGCCGACGCGCAGCACCCGGCAGCGGGTCACCACCAGCCGTTGCAGGGCATCCGCCGCGCGTTGTGCGGAGAACTCCTGCACCGTGCCGATGATCGCGTTGACCAGCAGCACGGCGGCGATGAACAGGGCGTCGGAACTCTCGTGGATCAGCAGCGAGACCAGCGCCGCCACCCCCAACACATAGATCAGCGGGCTGGCGAACTGGCGCATGAAAATGCGCAGCAGCCCCGGCGGCTTGCCGCGTGGCAGGCTGTTGGGCCCGTAGCGCTCGAGCCGGACACTGACCTCCTGCCGCTCGAGACCGTGCTCCGAGCTGTGCAGGGCCTCCAGCACGGCCACGGCCGTTTGACTTTGGGGTGCCGCGACCGGGGTCGAGTCAGTACTTCCTGCGTGCCTGTCTGCCATGGATCACCCGTCGTCGGATGGAGGTCTGATCAGAGTACGCCCGCACCATAAAGTCAACCCGCATGGGCCGTGGCGGGGCAGGGGACGGCAATCCACCCTGGGGCGGCGCAAGTCGTTGATTCATCGACGGCAACCCCCGCATGGGGTTTGCAACCGGAAGGCGTCTGGTTTAACCTACGCCGCCTGCTTTCGGCGCCCTGCAGTCCATGTGGCCGCGAACAGCAGTTTTTCCGGAGAGGTGTCCGAGTGGTTGACTCGAGGCCCCACCGAGAGAACGCCGCAGCGTAGCGAAGGCGGCCCCGAAGGGGTGAGGTTGCGCAGCAACCGAATAACGAGCACGCGCGCGTGCTCCGCTGTCGGGGTACCGGTTGGGCTGGTCGGGACAGCGAGACAACAAGGTTTCTGGAGAGGTGTCCGAGTGGTTGAAGGAGCACGCCTGGAAAGTGTGTATACGCTAACCGCGTATCGAGGGTTCGAATCCCTCCCTCTCCGCCAAATGTGAAGGGCCCCCGGAAGGGGGCCCTTTGCGTTTGGCGGAGAGAAAGGCCTTGATGAGGACCCTTCGGGTTCGAGCCGAGCCCCGCGCAGCGGGGCGAGACAACGCGCAGTGAGCGAAGCGAGCGAGCGGCCCCCTTGAGGGGTGAGCCGCGTAGCGGCGAATAACCCCTCCCTCTCCGCCATAAAATCAATGACTTAGCTACCAACCCTGTCTAATTTTAGACATGATTTCGGGTGGTTTTGGCTCCAGTTAGACAACATTTAGACACGATTTCCCTACCCATACCCCCTTCTCAATGGGCACCGGATCCCGATTCGAGCCCGCCCTTGCATATTCTAGGGAACGTCTGATCAATTGACGTTTTGATCGGTGATTTCGTGATTCAGCCGTTCATCGGTTCACAAAAAGGACGAAATACCCAGAATGTCGCCGTGTTGCGATCTCTGGACCACCGTTTTCGTGCGCCTGACCCGAATTCAGGCGCATTGACCCTACGCTACCGCCAACAATCGTCGTCGGACCATGTACAGATTCGCCAGACCACATGCAACAAACAGCCGATTGGCGTTCTTGTAAAGCCCCCGGTACCGAATCTTGTCGAATCCGAAGATCCGCTTGATGATCAAGAAGGGATGCTCCCCCCGCGCCCGCACCTTCGATTTGGTCCGGTTCTTCGCGCGTTCCTCTTCCGACAGAGGCCGGTTCCTGGCGCCCTTGCGCTGCGTGAAATCCGCCGCCCGGGGCGCATGTTTGCGGATCACATCGGTTTGCCCACTGTAGGCAGAGTCACCCCAGACCCGGGTTTCCTCACCGTGCAGCAGGTCCGGCAGCATCTGGCTGTCATGAACGTTGGCCGCAGTGGCAGCCACCGAGTGGATCAGCCGGGTCTTGCTGTCCACCCCCACGTGGGCCTTCATGCCAAAGTACCACTGGTTGCCCTTCTTCGTCTGGTGCATCTCGGGGTCGCGCTTCTTCTCACGGTTCTTCGTCGAGCTAGGCGCATTGATGATCGTGGCATCGACGATGGTGCCCCGGCTGACCTTCAGGCCGTTCTCCTCAAGATACTGACCGATCAGGACAAACAGCCGCTCACCCAGGTTGTGGGCCTCCAGCAGGTGCCGGAAGTGGAGGATCGTCGTCTCATCCGGGGCCGGCCCCTCGCCCAGGTCGATACCCGCAAACCGGCGCATGGCCCGCGAGTCGTACAGCGCTTCCTCCATCGCAGGGTCGGAGAGATTGAACCAGTGCTGGAGAAAATGGATGCGCAGCATGCGCTCAAGCCCCACCGGCCGGCGGCCTGGCTGGCCGGGGGCAGGCTTCGGATAGAACGGTTCAATCACCTCGCAGAGTTCTTTCCAGGGAATGATTCGGTCCATCTCCTCGAGGAAGATCTCTCGGCGGGTGGGCTTGCGGTAGCGTTCAAATCCCTCATCGGCAAAGCTCTGTTGGCGCATCCTCTGGAACTCCAGGCAGCTTGATCGAACAAGACGTATTATGCCTTATATGGCCGATTGATCAGAGGTTCCCTAGTGAACAGCTCTCGATCTCCACTCGGCTGATGGGGCCAGCCATGTGCCGTTTTGTTTGGTTATGCCTGACCAAAATGGGAAAGTTCATTATTCTTTAAGTCGCCACAATATGTTGGGATGCACTCATGGATTCAGGGTTACGATTGGCCGGTACCAAACGTTTCAGTAGCAAGCGGTAGGAAGTATGGCTGGAGCCTCTCGCAAAAAAACCACCTGGAGGGATCTCAAGCATCGGCTTTCCACCCTTGACCAAGCGGCGCTGATTGGACTGATCCAGGATCTCTACCGTGCCAGCAAGGATAACCAGGCCTTTCTTCACGCTCGCTTCGCTCTCGGCGAGGACGTGTTGGCGCCCTACAAGGCCGTCATCCACCGCTGGGTTTGTCCTGATGTGCTGCGCAACCAGGATATTTCGGTCTCCCGGGCCAAAAAGGCGATCGCCGATTACAGGAAGGCCATCGGCCACCCCGAGGGGTTGGCCGAGCTGTCGGTGTTCTACTGTGAGTCCTGTGCTGAGTTTCTGGGCTTTTGCGGCATGGATGACGAAAGCTATTTCAACGCCCTGATACGCATGTTCGACCAGGCGTTGAAGGTGATCCGTACTCTGGACCCCAAACAGCGGGCTGCCCTGGCGGGACGCCTGTCGGCGGTATGGCGAGATGCACATAACTGGGGTTGGGGTGTTGCGGATGATATGGGGGATCTGATGGCGGAGTACGGCCTTGCCGAAACCTGAATGGGACGATGACGCGGAGACGTTGAGGCGGCTCCGCGAGGAGAATGCCCGCCTCAAGGCGCTGCTGAAGCAGCATGGCATCGAATGGGAAGAGGCGTCCTCTTGCAAGACCATTCCAACGCCCGCGGTGGACAGACCCGGACCAGTTCACTTGACATCCGAGGAGAAGATCGCACTCTTTCGCCGCCTGTTCCGGGGGCGCACGGATGTGTATCCGCTGCGCTGGGAATCGGCCAAGGGCGCATCCGGTTATGCACCGGCCTGTGGCAACGAATGGCAGCCTGGCATCTGCCACAAACCAAGGGTGAAATGCGGGCAATGCGATCAGAGACTGCTGCTGCCTCTGACCGACCAGGTCATCTACGAACATCTGACCGGCAAACACACCATTGGCGTATACCCGCTGCTGGCTGATGACCGCTGCTGTTTTCTGGCCGTCGATTTTGACAAGGGAGCGTGGCGGGAGGATGTGCTTGCCTTCATGCAATCTTGCAGGGAGCTGTCGATCCCGTCAGCATTGGAAATCTCACGATCTGGCAATGGCGCGCATGTCTGGATTTTCTTCGCCGAAGCGGTGCCCGCACGCGAGGCCAGGCAACTCGGTGCCGCGCTGATCAGCCACACTTGCAACCGTAGCCGGCAATTGGCCCTGAGCAGCTATGATCGTCTTTTCCCGAACCAGGATACCTTGCCCAAGGGCGGGTTTGGCAATCTGATCGCGTTGCCCTTGCAGAAACAGCCGCGTGAACGGGGGCGCAGCGTTTTCGTGGATGACCATCTTGTGCCCTATCAGGATCAATGGGCTTTTCTGGCCTCGATACAGCCACTCTCTGCTGACGAGCTGGAAGGCGCCATCCTGAGGGCGAGCGGCGGCAGGCATCCGTTGGATGTGGCCTTTTCCACGGACGGAGAGGAGGACAAGCCGTGGCGTCGTCCTGCACCACCCCCGGAGAAAATTCTGGGAACATTACCGGAGTCCCTGACCTTGGTGCTGGCCGACCAGATCTACATCGCCAAGGGCGACCTGCCGCAGCCACTGGCCAATCGGCTCATCCGCCTGGCCGCTTTCCAGAACCCCGAATTCTACAAGGCCCAGGCCATGCGCCTGCCGGTATGGAACAAACCGCGCATCATTGGTTGCGCGGAGAACCACGCCAGGCATATCGGGCTGCCAAGGGGCTGCCTGGATGCGGTGTTGAAGCTTCTGGCCGACAATGATATCCATGCGGAAATCCAGGATGAACGTTTCTCGGGACACAAGTTGGCCGTCCGATTCACCGGCACCTTGCGCAAGGACCAGAAAGCCGCCGTAAGGGAGATGCTCAGGCACGATATCGGCGTTCTTTGCGCACCGACCGCTTTCGGCAAGACAGTCACCGCCGCCGCACTGATCGGCCGACGCAAGGTAAGCACCCTGGTTCTGGTTCATCGCACCGAGCTGCTGCGCCAATGGCAGGAACGCTTGGGAGCATTTCTGGACATCCCGGAAGGGGGGTTGGGCCTTATCGGCGGTGGTAAAAAGAAGCCATGCGGCAAAATCGATATCGCCGTGATGCAGTCGTTGACACGTTGGGATGGTTTAGCGGAGCTGCTCGACAGCTACGGCCAGATTATCGTGGATGAGTGCCACCACCTCTCCGCCTTCTCCTTCGAGGCCATTCTCAAGCAGGTTAGGGCTCGCTATGTCGTGGGCCTGACCGCGACCCCCATGCGGCGTGATGGCCATCACCCGATCATTTTCATGCAGTGCGGGCCGGTTCGCCATACCGCCGCCAGCCCCGAAACAGCTCCGGTGAAGCTGGAAGTCTGGTCCCGCTATCTGTCCGTCCCGGGCATCCCGGCGGATGCGACGATTCAGGAAGTATTCCGCATTCTCGTGAACGATGCCGAACGTAACCGGCGCATCGCTGACGACATCCTGGCCGCGTACCGGGCAGGCCGCAAGGTGCTGGTGCTTACCGAGCGGGCGAACCATCTGCCGCTATTGCGGGAGATGCTGGGCGATGAAATCGAACGTTGTTTCGTCCTGCACGGACGTTTACCGAAGAAACAGCGGATGGCGGTATATGCCGAGCTGGAAGCGCTGGAGGAGTCCACGCCACGGGTTCTGCTCGCCACTGGCCGACTGATCGGCGAAGGGTTCGATCACCCGCCTCTCGATACTCTGGTGCTCGCCATGCCGATCTCGTGGAAGGGTACGCTGCAGCAGTATGCCGGCCGCCTGCACCGGGCGCATGCCGACAAGCTGGACGTGCGAATCTATGACTATGCGGAAATGGACCACCCGCAACTCAGCCGCATGTGGGACAAGCGCCAACGTGGCTACTTGGCCATGGGTTACCGGATAGGTTCCTCAATGCTGTAGGTTCGTTATTCTGAGGGAGGAGCAATGCAGGCCCTGAAACGGGTAATCAAACAGGAACGGCAACCCGGCCGGTTTCCGCGTGAGTGAGGGTTCGCGCTCGGGTAGATCATATCTGTGGTCACTCCTCAGGTCATTCGGTGAGGCTGTTGGTTTATCAAGCGTTGAAAGCCGCTTATTGCGTCACCAAGTGTTGATCTCTCTCTCCAGCCGGCGAACAGCGTCCACGATCTCGTCGAAGGACGGAGCCTGTTGGTACATCATGCCGGCGCGGATCATTTCCTCGTAGTCTGCTTGCAGTGCCCCGAGTATCCCGGCTTCGGGAAGTAGCCTGAGCCGCCCTTCGAGGCAGGCCTCGTAGTTGGCATAGCTGGCATTGAAAAAGACCTGCTTGTGATGGACGACATCTTCAAACAGTTCACGATTGTCGATAGCTCTCCGACCGGAGACATGCTGTGCCAGCATGACCAGGTCATACCAGTGTCTTGAGAGCCTCTCGGCGCTTGCCTTGAGTTGACCACGATGACACTCGACATGAATCAGGGTCGCCTTCTCCCAGAAGGTTCGTTCCGGTGAAAGCACTACCACCTCGCTGGCGGGGTAGGTGACCCCTGGCGTCAGTTCTGCCACGTCGGGCGAAATCCAATGACGCTCATTGGGATCGATGACGTTGCGGCCACCCAGCTCGATGAGCACCTGGCTTTTGAGATATTCGTCGTGAGATTCCGTCACGGAGGGGAAGCTGATCCAGATCTTTTCACCGGTTTCGTCGACTTCGACGGTGTGATGATCGGCGCTGGGTATATTCTCCAGCGCCTGCCGAATGGCGGGCACAATGATTTCGTTTGCATACGTTTTCACATAGCCCTTGAGGCGGTCACTGTATTTCCTGATCTGGGTCTTGCTGGCGTTCCCGGCGAACGGATCGAATTCGTCTTTGAAATGCCGGTAGTCGAGCGTGATGTCGACGTCTTCCGAAAAGCGATCGATGACCTGGTAGACTTTGGAAAGCGAGGTGCCACCCTTGAACGCCATGGGATGGGCATCAGGGATGGAGAACAGGGTCTGCAATACCCAGCAGACCCAGATGTCCTTTTCCAATACCGCAGACTGACGGCCAAGCGCCGCGGCAGCGGCCTGGAGGATGTCTTTCCGGTCTCCTTCCGGAAGTTCCATCCAGGCCTCAGCCATGGGAGGCTTCCCGACCGTATTGTTCGATTGCACTGGCCATCCAGGCTGGCATGCTGGAAGCACGCAGTTTTTCGAACTCCTCTTCGCTCAATCCTTCCCGGATACGCCTGACGACTTCGGCATCGACGTTTTCCTTGCCCAGGTACCACAGCGCCGAGAGCGCCATGCCCGGCTTTTTCCCGGCATGTTGCAGCCTGCGGCGGCTCGTGGTGTGCAAGAGCTTGACCTTCAGATTTCCGATCCGGATCTCGCGTGTCGGACCGCTGGTGTAGTACACCGGCATGGTGGGGCTCTGGGTGCTGAGCTTGAAACGCCGTGCGGCCTCTGCGCCATGGATCTGAATGGTTTCACCATGATCCCGGGCGATGACCTCAAGGACACGGGATACCTCCGGCATCACGCTGCCGACGAAGCGACTTTTCTTCGGGCGCACGAATACCCCACGGGCAACCCGCTGAATGACACCTTCCTTGACCAGACGCGACAGGGCTTTGTCGACCGCTGCGCGCGAGCCGAGCTTGAGGAAATGGGCGTTGGTGAAGGGTTCACCCCGTGGGATTCTCTGGATGCGCTTTTTGACCCCTTCTGCGACGGACATCGTTCAGCCTCCTATGAGTATCAGAAAAACTAGCATTTTTTCTGACAAAATACAAGAGGGTGTGGGGCTCGAGTCTGGTTCTGAGATTCTGCGTAAGTATATGTGTTGTAAAGAAACTTTCTGACTTATTGGGCCCGGAAACGGCCGGTTCCCGACCGTATTGATCGATTGTGCTGGCCATCCAGGCCGGCATGCTGGAAGCACGTAGTCTTTCGAACGCCTCTTCGCTCAATCCTTCCCGGATACGCCTGACGACTTCGGCATCGACGTTTTCCTTACCTAGGTACCACAGCGCCGAGAGTGCCATGTCCGGCTTTTTCCGCACGTCTCCCCGTGATGAGGGATCCGCCATCGAGGTGATGGATGCGGATATTGCGGAGAATAGCGGTTGTTTTCTCCGCGTAACGCGCGGAGATTGTCCTTGTCTTTGCGGAGAATAGTGGCCATAATATCCGCATATATTGCGGAGATTGTAAGATGTACCTATGGGAAAAACCGGATTGGCCCGCCTTTACCTGGGATGAAACAAGCCTCTCCAGGTTGCTCGCACGCGTATCCAGGGAACAAGGACGGCTGCTGGGCAAGATGGAGGCGCTGGGCTTTGACCTCCGCAGTGAAGCCCATCTCCGCACCCTGACCGAGGACGTGGTCAAATCCAGCGAAATCGAAGGCGAGAGGCTGGACCCCGAACAAGTCAGATCCTCCATCGCGCGCCGGCTCGGCATGGATATCGGCGGCTTGGTCCCTGCCGACCGCGATGTCGAAGGCGTCGTCGAGATGATGCTGGATGCAACGGGCAACCATGCACTACCGCTGACCGAGGAGCGACTGTTTGCCTGGCACGCCTCGCTGTTCCCAACCGGCCGGAGCGGGATGACCAAAATCCGGGTGGGGCAATGGCGTGACGACAGCGACGGCCCCATGCGGGTTGTGTCCGGCCCGGTCGGCAGGGAGACGGTCCACTATCAGGCACCACCGGCAGACCGCATACCCGGTGAAATGGCAAGATTCCTGCGCTGGTTTGAGCGGCCTGGAGATACGGACCCACTGCTGGTCGCGGGACTGGCGCACCTGTGGTTCGTCACCATCCATCCGTTTGATGACGGCAACGGACGTATCGCCCGGGCGATTGCGGACATGGCGCTCGCCCGTTCGGAGAAAACAGGCCAGCGCTTCTACAGCATGTCGGCACAAATCCGCAAGGAACACAAAGCCTATTACGACACGCTGGAATGGACCCAGAAAGGCGAACTCGATGTGACGCGGTGGCAGGACTGGTTTCTGAACTGCCTCCTTCGTGCCATCGAGGGGGCGCAAGAGACGTTGAGCCAGGTACTGCAGAAGGCGCGCTTCTGGGAGCGCTTTGCCAAAGAACCCTTGAATGAACGACAAATCAAGGTTCTGAACCGGCTGCTGGACGGTTTCGAAGGAAAGCTCACCACCTCGAAATGGGCAAAGATTGCAAAGTGCTCGCAGGATACGGCATACCGCGACATACTCGATCTGATCGAGCGCGGCGCATTACGAAAAGAACCCGGTGGTGGGCGCAGCACGAGCTATTCGCTGGTGATGGAGTGACGACGGTCAGACACGGATGGTGAGTGCGTAGTGTTTTGTTAGCGGCTAAGTAAAACCGCGCATAAGCTAGCTAGCCCGGATATTGCACCAGGGCAGACTCCGTGGGCCGGGGTGGCAGGATGGCGGGTACCCCTTGCGCCTCGATCGCGGCCTGGAGACCGCTCCTACGACAACATATTGTGCCGCCATTCCCCGTAGGAGCGGCCTCCAGGCCGCGATCCCCGGCGGGTCCAGCCACGCCATCATCCGGGGTCCTGATGCAGTATCCGGGCTAGCGTATGAACCAGGTGTCTTGCTGTGCTGCTTGATCTCCGGCCGCGAAATTCCTCGTTCCAACCCTCGGAAAGCGACACGTACCCTTTTGGGCTGGCAGGTAACATGTTGATTTCCCTCAAGAGGTCACGCGCAGGTTCCGCAACGGAATCCGTACCTTGGGTCCGAATCTTCCCGGGCTGGTTTTTTTTCAGAAAAACAACCCCGGATCGATGCCGAATCGTTCCGCCAGTGCCTGGATGTGCTTCTTGTTCAAACTACGCTGGCCCGACAGTACCCGCGATACCATCGACTTGGAGCCGATTTCCGGCAGATCGGCGGTCCCCAGGCCATGCTGGTCCATCAGCAGCCTGAGCATGGCCACATCAGCGGGCAGATCCATCGCCCGCTTTTCGAATGCCACCAGTTCCTCATCCTTGTTCTCGTAGGTTTCAATGGCATGGCTCAGCATTTCGATGACCGCATTCAGCGGGTCATCCGGGGAGTCGGCCGCCTCTTCGAGAAGCTCCTCGATCAAGGCAAGCGCTTCCTTGTAGTGCTTATCATCAGTGATGTGATAATAAGGCGCCGCAGCCCGGGCAAAGCTGTGGCAGGCATCTTTAAAAGCCATGGCTGTCATTTCAAATCACCTCGTGCATAGCGCTTGCAGAGTTTGTCGTACTCCGCATGGGAGAGGATGTGTTTCACATACGAACGGTTGTGGACGAATTGGATGAAGGCGATGATGCGCAGATGATTGCCGGCGACATCGATGACCCACCATTTGTCCTTGTACCTGAAATTGTCCAGCGACGGGAATATACGCCGCATCTCCTCAGGGGAACCGAACGCGCTTTTTCGAAGCACCCTGTACAGATCTTCCAGGGCTTGCCTGTGATTGGGGTGTGCCCTGGCCGCTTCGTTGAAGGGACGCTTCGAGATGACGTGCATACAGCCCTCCTGTTGACATATTGGCAACCATAGGGCGGTGTTGCCAATATGTCAACAGGAGGGTATCAGGAACATTTGGGCAGCGGCGGTTTCCGGGGATTTCCGGTAAGCAGTGGTCAGCGGATAGTCAGCAGCCATTGATCCGGGATGTCTATGTATCGCCATCCATGACCAAAGGGCCTGACAGGGCGCTTTTTTCTGTCTAACCCGCATATTGCACGAAGGATTCGAGTTTCAGGGCGAATCTGGCCAAGCAGTTTGTTCGATCGCCCGTGGAAGCATAGCCGTCGCTAGGGTTCAAGGGGGATCGGGTAAAATGCGCCGCCAGATTTGGTCTGAACTCGAATAGGCACAAACTGTAACAGGGCACAATTGCCCGCATAGGGAATCACTGCCTTGATAAATACCGGAAAAATTACGCATGCAAGGCCGCCTTCGTGCAATATGCGGGCTAATCTGCGCATCGATGAACCGGGCCAGCGCGGGCCACGCACAAAGAACGGGCAGCGTGCCCGTCCCGTCCGGCACCTGGACCGTCGGGTGGGAAAATGGAAAGACACCAACCCACTCATCATGGCCGGACTCTGGAAGCACTGGGAAGGAAGGGGTGCATTGACGAAAACACCGTGCTATCGCTGGCTCGTGCCATCCGCGATCCGTGACCGGGCGGGTCGGTTGCTGGACGCCCTGCGTGCCGGTCGTGCACGTCCCGGCCATTATTTGGCCATGGAACTCGACAAGGCGGGTGGATGGCCGGATTCCCCAGAAGATCTGCTTCGCAGTCTTCTTCTCACCAAGAAACCCTGCATCTTCGCCGAATCGGCCGTGGCCGGCGACGGCAGCGACTGGACGGCGGAGGAGTTTGCGCTGCTCGGCGACATCGCCTGCCTGGTGCCTGTCACCGTCTTCGACGATGGCGAATGGCACGATCCGGTCGTGCACGAGCCACCGTTTTCGGCGCACCTGGCCTTCGTGCCGGGGGCGCTGCTCCGGGACCTGGGGCAGATACCTTCTCCGGACCGGACCGAGGTGGCGCCCGAGGGCGCGCTGGATCCGGCTGCCTACTATCGCCTGTACGAACGTCGTCTCGTGCCGGTGTTCGATGCCATCGAAGACGTGGCAGCGTCATACGGTACCGGTGCTGTCGTGACGGTGCCCGGACTTGGATGCGGCCAGTTCTCGGGTCGTTTCACGGGTCTGCATGCTCTGCTGGGCAAGACATTGCATCGCCTGCTGGAAACCCATGCACCACGCTGGCCGAGCCTCCGACAGGTCCACTATGATCCCTACGAGGGAACGGACAACCATGCCTGGCGTATCGGCCGATCACTCGTCTATCGGATCAGGCCGCTCATGAAAGGCCGCAGTCATCCGCCGCTCAGCCGTGTGAACGTCTTCGAAGAGGGCGATGACGGGTTCGAAGGCTGCCGGCTGTTCAGCCTGGTGGCCTGGGACCACGTCTCCTGGCCCGGCAACGATTTCTATGCCGGATCCCGAAACACCGACGACGGTGTCAAGGCTGCGGCTACCGACAGCATGTACCGCATGACGGGCATCGAGGGAAAATACGATCCCGTGCAGCACGCGTATCAGCCACCGGCTGGCTTCTCCCGATGGGAACAGGTGGTCCGGAACCACGGCATCCGGCTGCGGGTGGAGGACAATCTGCAGGTGATGTAACTGCGGATCCGAAAGTCACCCCGCCAGCAGGATGCGCACACCCTTCTCGTTGTCGTCCAGCCACACCTGCAGGAAGGTCAGCGCCAGGCGCGGCTTGACGACAACCTCGGTGGCATCGCCGTGGATGCCGGCGTCGAGCACCACGTTCACCCAGCCGATCGGGAATTCGATGGGACCGGCGCCCAGGGCCTCGGCCGGACCCCAGTCCGGATCCAGCTCCGCCGGCATGCAGTGGGCGGGTGACTCGGTGACGTACTCGGAGAGGTAGTCCAGCCCTTCGGGATGGGCGGCGTAATGGGCGGTGATCCATTCGAAGCGCTGGGCCGGATCGAGTTCGTCCCAGTCCTGCAGGACCTCGGCCGGCACCGGGGTTTCCTCCGGATGCTCCAGATAGTAGTCGATCTCTTCCTCGAAGGATTCGATGCATCTCTCGACCAGCTCTGAAACCATGCTGTCGTCGCTGGGCAGCAGCGGCCGCTCGCCCTTGAGGACGGCCTCGGTGGTCTCACACACCGCCCCGATCCAGGCGTCGAGCGCCGCGTAGGGGTCCTCGTCCGGCGCACCCTGGCGGATCCGGTAGCCACCTTCGATGGGCTCGGCGGTCCAGATGCTGTCGTAGGTGTCCTCGGACCGGGCAAGCGGCAGCCAGGGCCGGTGGTGGGCCATGTAGTGGCGGATGGCGCGCTCCACCAGCGCCCGGTCGAAGGGCGGCTTGATCTGGCCAGGGCGCAGGCGGGTGAACTCGTGTTCCGGCACCTTCTCGAACAGATGGTACTCGCGGATCGCCTCGATCAGTGACTTCTCGGCAGCAGACGTTTTGCGTGGCATGAGGGTTCCTCCCGGTTTGTGTGTTCTCACATCCAGGAAGAGGGCGGTGGCGCGGGATTTCTTACACCCGCTTGCCGTGGCCGCAGGCATCGGCTAGCGTGGCGGTGTAATGAATACGTCCGGAATCCCGTCCCATGTCTGAGGACCTCTCGCCCTACGCCACCGAACAGGCGCTGGTCGCCGCGCTGGTGGCCGGGGAAGAGGCAGCCGCCCGGGTCCTGCTTCGCGTCTACGGCCCGCGCATCCGGGACATCGCCATGCACCGTTTCCACAGCGACGAATCCACCGCCCGTGAGCTGTTCCAGCAGGTCTTTCTGCACCTGTACGAGGACGACTGGCGCCGGCTGCGCCAGTGGCACGGCCGGGGCCGGCTCGGGAACTACCTGCGCACCATCGCCCACCGCCTGATGCTGGAGCAGTTGCGCCAGCGGGGAAGGGAAGTGGTGGATCCGGAGCCGGAGCCATATCCACCCATCGACGAAGGCGAACACCGCCCGGAGCTGGATGTCCAGGACCGCTGGTCGCTGATGGCCTGTCTGCGCCGCGCACTGGAGCGCCTCTCGTTGCGTGACCGGCAACTCGTTCACCGCCGCCACCGGCAGGGGCAGAGCTACCGCGAGATCGCCGAGGCCGAAGGCATGACCGTGAACCATGTCGGGGTGGCGCTGCTGCGGGCCGAGCAGCGGCTGGCTTCCTGGCTCGAACGCCTGTGCGCCGACCTGGTCGAGGCCCTCGTGCGGCGGGGAGGGGAGACATGAACCTGCTCGAGCGGCACCTTCCGGACGAACGCCTGATCGCGGCCCGCGACGGGGAGAGGCTCGAGGCGCCTTGGCAGGCACACCTGGACGCCTGCCCCTTCTGCCGGGAACGCCTCGCCGCCTGGCAGGCGTTCTCGCGCCGGATGGAAAGCGCGGTTCCTCCCGAGGCCCCGGAAAGGGGACCCCTGACGGAAAGCCGGGACAGTCTTTTCTACAGGCAGGTTTCACCCGCGCTTTCTAGCGAGTCGGCGGTTCCGGAGAAGAAACCAGCCACGGAACCCCTCACGGACGACTGGACGGCGCCGCTGCTGAAGGCATTCAGCGGCCGGCCGCCGGCCACGGATCTCGGCCGGATCGAGGTGGGGCGCGACCGCGAGGGCAACCCGACACTTCGGCAGACGGAGACTCCGGACGTGGATGTGGCAGTTCGTGAAGCAGCACTCGCCTATGACATGGCATACGGAGTGACAGACGAGTTGGCGCTGCACTTCGGCGAGCTCACGCTGGCGCTCGCGGTGCGCCGCGCCGGCTTGCGCATCTTCCTGGTCGTGCAGGTCAGCGAAGGGCCGGACCGGGCACCGGTGACGGACGGCGAGGCGACGCTCATCCCGGAACGGGAGGCGATCCGCCGGCAGCCCCTCGACCACGGCCGGGACGATCTCGCCGGGATGGCCTGGTTCGTGCTCCCCTACGGGCACGCCGAGCTCTTCCTGCATCGCGGCCGCACGGCCCGCCTGCGCATCGACCACCTGCCGGCAAGCCGATGAAACGGACAGGCAAGGGAGGCGGGAGAGAACACCTGTAAGAAAACCGGCCGCCCGTCCCTCTTTCGTTGCAGACACACCGACGAAGGAGGAACGACGATGAAACGACTGGCTGAACTCATCGGCACTCTGCGCCTGGGCCGCCCCCGCACCTTCGAGGGGCTGACACTGTATTCGCTGTTTGGATCCGCCGCCCCCGACGCACGCCCCGGTTACCGCTTGCTCGAAGAAGCCATCGCCGCTGGCGAGGTGGAGATCACCGAGGTCTCCGAAGGTGGGCAGGTGCCCGAGCTGCTGCTCGTCAATCACGGAAAACAGCCGGTGCTGCTGCTCGACGGCGAGGAGCTGATCGGCGCCAAGCAGAACCGGGTGCTCAATCTCAGCGTGCTGGCCCCACCGGGCAAGACCCGCCTGCCGGTCACCTGCGTCGAGGCCGGGCGCTGGGCCTGGCGCGAGCGCCAATTCCGGCCCGCGGGCCGCACCCAGTTCGCCGAGGCACGGGCCGATAAGCTCGCCCAGGTGTGCGCCTCACGCAGCCATGGAGGCGGTTTCCATGCCGACCAGTACGCCGTATGGGAAGGCATCAGCGAGAAGGCGCGCCGCCTGGACGTCGACTCCCCCACGGAGGCCATGGCCGACCTCTTCGAACGCTACGGGCAGGACGTCGAGGACCATGTGCGGGCGTTCCCGCCCGAGCCCGGGCAGACCGGTGCCCTGTTCGCCGTCGGCCACCGCCTGCGCGGGCTGGAGCTGTTCGACCATCCCGAGACACTGGCGGCCAGCCTGCCCAAACTGGTGCGGAGCTACGCGCTCGATGCCATCGAATGGCAACAACGCGCCGACGGCCGCCGCCACATCCCGCCGCGGCTCGACCCCTGGCCGTTCCTGGACCAGGTGGCGCAGGCCGAAGCGCAGGCGCTGCCCACCGTGGGTCTCGGCGAGGACCTGCGACTGACCGGCGAGGGGATCCGCGGCGCGGCCTTGCACTGGGAGGGGCGGATCGTGCATCTGGTGGTTTTCGATACCCACGCCAAGGACAGCCGGTCTCACCGCGATCGGATCTGATGGTGAGTCTGGAGCGGAGAAAGGCTTCTTGGTGGGTGCCGAGGGGATTCTGGGTTGTGAATTGCTCGGCCACTGCGGCTGGGCGAATTCCTATTGCGGTCGCGCATTTTTTTTGAACACATCAGCTCAGAAAAAAGAATAACGCTGTGTCAGCGCGCGGTCTGGGAGGGGAGACTGGCGTTGGTTTTTCAACAGTGACAGCGTGGGGCAACGTGCGGGCTTTCGAGGAAATTTCGATTTCCAGGTGTGAAGGAAATTCGTGGTCACTGAGGTGATGGCAGTGCCATCACCTGATACCTCCTTCCCGGCCTGTAGAGCTTGGCCAGAAAGTTACAATCAGCCGTGCTATAAAGTTACGATTGGACGGTAGCAAAACTTGCAATTAGCCGATAACTAAAGTTACGATTAGCCGACATGGCCAATCCCGAAATTTACCCCCGCCTGGTGGAGCCGCGCCTCGATGAGGCGTTGGCCGATACCCCTGTCGTTCTGATCCACGGGCCGCGCCAGTGTGGTAAGACCACATTGGCGCGTATGGTGGGTGAGGCAAGGGGGTATGCGTACTTCAGTTTCGATGATGATGTTGCACTTGCCGCTGCTCGGGAGGACCCGCTGGGTTTTGTCGGGGATTTGCCGGGGCGGGCCATACTCGATGAGGTGCAGCGGGTTCCCGAACTGTTCACTGCCCTGAAAAGCACCGTGGACCGCGACCGCACACCGGGCCGGTTCCTGCTCACCGGCTCTGCCAACGTGCTGCTGGTACCGAAACTCGCTGATTCCCTGGCGGGGCGCATGGAGATCCTGCGACTGCACCCGTTAGCCCAGGTGGAGCTGGCGAGAACGCTACCCACGTTTCTGAACACGCTGTTCGGGGCGGGATTCGAAATGGGTAACTGGCCCCGTCTTGGCGACGAGCTGCCCGAACGGATTGTCGCAGGCGGTTATCCTGCGGCGCTTGCCCGCCAGGCCCCACGCCGGCGGGCCGCCTGGTACCGCGATTACATCGAAACGCTGGTGCAACGCGACGTACGGGATCTGGCGCGTATCCGGTTACTGGATGCCTTGCCGCGTTTGTTGACGCTGGCCGCCGGACAGACCGCCCGGCTGCTCAATGTGAGTGATCTGGCAGCGCCATTCCAGCTCAGCCGGCAGACCATACGTGACTACATCACGCTGCTGACACGCGTGTTCCTGCTGGAAGAACTGCAGCCCTGGCACAATAACCGCCTGCGTCGCCTGATCAAGACCCCCAAGCTGCACTTGGGTGACACCGGTCTTGCCTGTGCGTTGCTGGGGGTAGACGTAGCAGCACTGAAGTCCGATCGTACGCTGCTGGGCCAGCTATTGGAAACTTTCGTGTTTCAGGAATTACGCCGCCAGGCAAGCGGGTGGGAAGATGCCATCAACTTTTACCATTTCCGCGACAAGGATGGCGCCGAAGTAGATATCGTGCTGGAAACGAGCGGCCAGCGGGTTGCCGGTGTCGAGGTCAAGGCAGCGGCCACGGTAACGGCCTCAGATTTTCGGGGACTGCGCAGACTCAAGCAGGCTGCAGCTCAACGCTTTGCTGGAGGCGTGGTGCTCTATGACGGCGAGGCTGTGATGCCCTTTGGGGATGATCTGTACGCGGTACCAGTCCGATGCCTTTGGGAGAAAATTTAGATTCCCATCTCCTATTAACCCGGCAACTAAATATGCCGTGTTCAGGGCTTCAGGCCTGTTCCGGGACAAGGCGCGGTCCGCCGGCAAGGGTCGGTCTCCTTGTCAAGGGCTGGAACGCCGGACCGGGGCAGGCCTGAAACCCCGGTCATTCCATGATTCAATGGGTTCGGCAGCCGTGTGCCTGCCTGCGGGCGGCGTTATCGAACCTTGCCGTAGGCATGCTACGGCGGTGTTTCGATGCCTTGCCGCAGGCAGGCACACGGCGGCTGAATACGGCATATTTAGTTGCCGGGTTAATAAAGTTCATTCCTCTGTCCCCCCCTTTTTTCCGCTGTCCAGATCCAAATGCCAGGCTGAACTCTGATCGTTATCCAAAGCTGGTGGCGGAATATTATCCGTTCAGGGTCTGTATGTTGCGCCGGCGCAGCAGGCCAGCCAGGGCGGCAAGGCCCGAGCCCATCAGCCACAGACTGGCTGGCAGGGGCACGTAGGTTGGGTACTGAGGGTCCACGTAAGCCAGGAAGGTCGAGTCCCCGTGGAAATCCAGACTGAAACCCGTCAAGGCCCCCGACAGGAATGCAGTGCCAGGAACGCCGTCGCCGTCGCTGTCCAGCGTGCGGTAACTGAAGGTGGTGACGTCGTTTCCGAGGTCATACAGGTAGTCCACGGCCCAGTCCATCTCGAAGGCCTGGACGGACACGCCGAGCAGTCCCCAGTCCATCAATCCCGTCAGGTGCAGGCTGCCATTGGGATGGGTGGCGATGGAGGCGATGCTCAGGCGGATCCCGCCAGTTGCGGTGGACAGCGACGCGCTTGACCAGGTCGGCGTGTCCTCGGTGGTGATATCGGCGATGCCTGTTCCCGTTCCCGTGTTCGGGTCGTAGGCGGTGCGGCCGCCATTGACCCGATAGCTGGCCAACCGATCACCATTGCCGCCATAGACGTCGACCAGGAACAGGTTCGAGTTATTGCCGAAATCCTCGATATAGGGGGTGGTCGATGCGAAAGCCTGGCCGTTCAGTGCGCACAGGAACAGGCCGAGAGCGGCGTTCCGCGCCGCATGCCGGGTTTGAATCTCCATCCTCGATGCTCCTTGTCCCTTCGAGGGACGGTTTCTTGTTGTCGTTGTCTTGGTAGCAGACTCCGCGCAGGAAGGGGAGGCGCCCGCGGGGCGGGTCAATCCCTTCGCTCCGCAAATGGTAGCGCGATGCTGGAATCCGGGCCAGCCCGCCGCTTCGCCCGGCCGGCGGGCCCACGCCAGCGGCCATGCTAAACTGTGCCTCCCTTGATATCGATACGGCTTCCGCTCGTCGCTGCCATGTTTCAGTCCGCCCAGGTCGGTTATGACCATTACTACCAGATGCTCTCGGATCGGGTCCGCATGGAGGCCTTCCGCCGGGCGATCCAGCGCAGCGTGCGGCCCGGTGACAGCGTGGTGGATCTCGGCGCGGGGACCGGCATCCTCGGCATCTGGGCGCTGCAGGCGGGCGCGGCGCGGGTCTATGCGATCGAGCAGACCGAAGCCATCGAGCTGGCGCGGGAGGTGGCCCGCGTCAACGGCGTCGAAGACCGCATCGAGTTCATCCGCGCCAATTCCCTGGAGGTGGAGCTGCCGGAGCGGGTGGATCTGCTGGTCTCGGAGACCCTCGGCAGTTTCGCCCTCGATGAGAACCTGCTGCGTTTCCTGCCCGACGCCCGCGACCGCCTGCTCAAGCCGGAAGGCCGGTTGCTGCCGAACGCCATCCGGCTCTTCGTCGCCCCGGCGGAGGCGCCGCAGAGCTACGCCAAGCTCGCCTTCTGGCGCGACCGTCCCGGCGGGGTGGATTTCTCGCCGGCCTTCGATCTGTTCGCGGGCAAGATCATGGTGGAGCCCATCCGCCCGGGCCAGTTGCTGGCGGCGCCGGCGGAGCTGACACCGGTGGATCTCGCCACCTGGCGCGGCGACGACTACCAGTGGCGCGGTTATCTCCAGATCCGCCGCAGCGGCACCCTGCACGGCATGGCCGGCTGGTTCGAGGCGGCGCTGGGCGGAGAAACCCTGTCCACCGCCCCCGACCGGCCGGCGACGCACTGGAAGCAGGCGTTCTTTCCCTTCCGCGAGCCGATCCGGGTGGTGCGCGGCGATGTCCTCGACTGGGCGGTGGAGGTCAGCGGCCTCGGCCCGGCCAGCGACCATACCCGCATCGACTACCGTTACCGCTGCACCCAGCTCGCCAGGGAAACGGGCCGGGTAAAGCCCGGCCGCAATGATCCCTGTCCCTGCGGCAGCGGGCAGAAGTACAAACGCTGCTGTGGCGCCTGAGGCGCGCTGACGGCCGCGGCCGCCAGCAGCGCCTCTGCCGTATTCGATGTCAGGCCGAATGGGGTTGCGCATCTTGAGCGATCCCCCTCGAACCAAGGCGGCCCGCATGATCGGCGTGCAGGCTGGCAAATGGATCGGGAACTCGTACTAAGACAAACGATAACAAAGCCTCATTCAGCGGGTCTCTGGACGATCAGCCCGCAAGGCGCAATGGCGCCGGCAGGGTGATTCCCTGTCAAGCCATTGCAACGTTGCGGATGGCCGTCCAGAGGCCCGCCCGCAGGGAGCTTGCCAGGCGCCCCGGCTCTGCGTTGTGCCCCTTGGCAAGGGCGGGCCATTCCCTGCGGAGCACGCCTTGATCCGGGGCGCCTGGCAAGCTCTGAATGAGGCTTTGTTATCGTTTGTCTTAGTAACCCGGCTTTGTGCCTGTTCGATTGACCCCGGACATTGCCCGCCGTGGATCCCCCGATCGCGGCCTGGAGGCCGCTCCTACGCCAACACATTGTGCCGCCATGCCCCGTAGGAGCGGCCTCCAGGCCGCGATGGGGGGGCCACCAAAATCGCGGCGTGGAGGCCGCTCCTACAGGGTAGGGCGGAACCTCTTGTTTTGTAGGAGCGGTCTCCAGGCCGCGATCGAGGCGCAAGGGGTACCGCGCCATCCTGCCACCCCGGCCCACGGAGCCTGCCTTGGTGCAATATCCGGGTTAGCCCAGCGGCAGGGTCACCCGCACCCGCAGGCCGTTCAGCCCGGGTGAGCGGTCCAGCGCCAGGCTGCCGCCGTACAGCTCGACGATGTCGCGGACGATGGCCAGGCCCAGGCCATGACCCGGCCGGTTCTCGTCCAGGCGGCTGCCGCGGGCCAGCAGTTCCTCGTGCAAGGCCGGATCGATGCCCGGGCCGTCGTCTTCCACGGTCAGGCTCAGGCTGCCGTTCGAGTACAGCCCGATGCGGATCTTCCGCTCGGCCCATTTCGCCGCGTTGTCGAGCAGGTTGCCCAGCAGTTCGAGCATGTCGTTCTGGGCAAGGGGCAGGGAGGCGGGGGCCTCGATCCGGCTCTCGATCTCCAGCGCCTTGTGGTGGTAGAGGGTGCGGATGGTATCCACCAGGTCGCCGATATCCTGTTGCGGCTGGAAATGCTGCCCTCCGGTGGCCTTGCCGCTGATGCGTGCCCGTTTCAGTTCCTGCTCGATCAGCTGCTGCATGCGCCGGGCCTGTTCCACGATGCGCGCATCCTGATTGGCCTCGCCGTAACGGAGGATCAGTTGCAGCGGTGCCTTGAGGGCATGGGCCAGATTGCCCAGGGCGTTGTGCGATCGTGCCTGCTGCTGTTTCCAGGCCTCCAGCAGCTGGTTGAGCTCCTCGACCAGCGGCAGGACCTCGGCCGGCACGTCGGTATGCAGCCTGTCGAGGCGGCCGCTCCTGACCGCCCGCACTTCCTCGCGGGCGGCATCGAGGCGGGCGAAGGCACGGCGAATGACCAGCCGCTGCAGCAACAGCATCAGCAGCACGGCGGCGAGCGAGGCGCCGAGTCCGATCCACAGGAAGCGGCGGATGGCGGACAGCAGCGGCGCCACGTCCTCGGCGATGACGAGGGTGAAGCGCCGGCCGTCCTTTTCGTAGGCGTTCTGCCAGATCAGCAGTTGCTGGTTGCGCGGGCCGGGCGCGAGCCGATGGCTGCCGGCCGGCAGCTCCTGTACGCTGATGATCCGGGGATCGTTCCACAGCGAGCGGGACAGGCGTTCCACGCCATCGTCGAAGCGGACCAGGTAATAGTGGCCGGACAGCGGTTGCTGGTAGATCGGTGGCAGGGCGCGGACGATCCGGTGTTGGCTCATGTCCAGGCCGCCGATGATGGCCTCGGCATCGTGCTGCAGCCGGGTGAGGGCGAACTGGATGGCGCTCTCGCGGCCGATCCAGGCGGCGATGCCCAGCAGTACCACCAGCACCAGCAACAGCAGCAGGCCCAGCAGCCAGCTGAGCGTGCGTTCCAGGGAGACCGGCCGTTCAGCCCTTGAAGACATAGCCCTGCCCGCGGCGGGTCTCGATGCGTTCCCTGCCGATCTTCTCCCGCAGGCGACGCACGTAGACCTCGATCAGGTTGCTGTCGCGGTCGAAGTCCTGCTCGTAGACGTGTTCGGTCAGCCGGGTCTTGGAGAGCAGTTTGCCGGCGTTCATCATGAAGTAGCGCAGCAGGCGAAACTCGGTGCCGGTCAGCTCGATGGCGCGGCCGTCGGCCGTCCTCACCCGCTGGTGTTCCTCGTCCAGCGTCAGGTCGCCGACCCGGAGCTGGTTGTCGACCCGGCCGTGACTGCGCCGCAGCAGGGCCTGGAGCCGGGCCAGCAGCTCCTCCTGGTAGAAGGGTTTGGTGAGGTAGTCGTCGGCACCGGCCTTCAGGCCGGCAACCTTCTCGCGCCAGCTGTCGCGGGCGGTGAGGATCAATACCGGGGCCGTCATGCCGCCCTGGCGCCAACGTTCCAGGACGTCCAGTCCGCCCATCAGCGGCAGTCCCAGGTCGAGCACCACGATGTCGTACTGCTCGTTCTCGCCCAGGTACAGCGCCTCCCGGCCGTCTGCCGCCAGATCCACCGCATAGCCGGCCTGGCGCAGTTCCGGCAACAGCCCCTCGACCAGCGCCCTGTCATCTTCCACCAGCAGCAAACGCATCGCCGTCCTCTTCTTCTTCCTGTTCCAGCACCTCGCCCGAGCGGGGATCGACGAGGAGCTCGTACACCCGCTGGTCCGGGGTGAGCAGTTCTATTTCGTAGAGCAGTCGTCCGTCACCTTGCTTGCGCTCGATCTCCAGAATACGGGTATCCGGCGGCAGGTGCAGCCGCCGGACGAGTTCCTGCAGGGGCAGAGGGCCGCTGTCGCCACTGGCGGGAATGCCGTGGCCGGCGGCCGGCCTCCCTTCGTCCGGCCCATGCTCCGCGTCGTTCTCTCTCGTGAGCCACAGGGCGGCCAGGCCCAGCAGCAGGGCGGCAAGTGCGGCTGCAAGCAGCAGCGAGGTTCTCATGGCAGGTCGCTCAGCCTCCCTTGCCGGTCAATGTGCTCAAGGTGCATGGCGGTCTCCGCATCCCGATGCCCTGAATTGTACCCGGAAGTCTAGTCCGCCGAGCTGAAACCAGGCTGAATCCGGTTGCCGCTGTCGCATCGCCTGCCGCGGATTTTCAGTTTGGATTCAGCCTGGTTTCAGGGTGATTTCAGCTTGCCGGCGTAGTCTGTACCCAGGCTGGAGATACACTGTCTTCCGGTTCGGAAAAATCCAGGCAGAGGAGAATGAAGGATGACTGACAACGACACGCAACAGATCAGGGTGTGGGATCCGCTGATCCGGCTGTTCCACTGGACGCTGGTCATCGGCTTCCTGGTGGCCTACCTGAGCGGCGACGAGCTGCTCCAGATCCATCTCTATGCTGGCTATCTGATCACCGGCCTGCTGGTGTTCCGCATTGTCTGGGGGTTCATCGGCAGTCGGCACGCCCGTTTCGCCGATTTCATCTACCCGCCGCGGGAGATCGTCGCCTATCTGAAATCACTGGGCTCTGGCCGGCCGAAGCGCTACCTGGGGCACAACCCCGCCGGCGGGGTGATGGTCATCCTGCTGCTGCTCGGCCTGGGACTTACCGTGGGCACCGGGCTGCTCATGGACGATGCGGCCGCCGTGCAGGCCGAAGGCGCCGCCCTGCACACGGCCGCCGCCGATCAGGGGCGGCTGATCCGCGTCGACGCGGACGACGATGACGACGAGGCGTTCGGGAAAGAGGGCGGCATGGCGCATGAGGTCCTGGAGGAACTGCACGAGTTCTTCGCCAACTTCACGCTGTTCCTGGTCTTCCTGCACATCGCCGGCGTCATCGTCAGCAGTCGGTTGCACGGCGAGAACCTGGTGCGGGCCATGATCACCGGCAACAAGCCGGCCGAACCCGGCGCCTGAGGCAGGGGAAGCAGGGTGGCCGCCATGCAGATCCGGGTCTGGGATGCGCCGCTGAGGTTGTTCCACTGGGCGCTGGCGGCCAGCTTCACCCTGGCCTGGCTGCTGCGCAGCGACCAGACCCTGCACCTGCACCTGCTCGCCGGTTATCTCTTCAGCGCTCTGCTGCTGTTCCGCCTGCTGTGGGGCGTCATCGGCGGCCGCCATGCCCGCTTCCGGGACTTCCTCTACGGCCCGGGTGCCGTGCTGGACTATCTCAAGGCCTTGCTGCGGGGGCGCGCCCGGCGTCATCCGGGACACAACCCGGCCGGGAGCTGGGCGGTGTTCGCCATGCTGGGGCTCGGCATCCTGATCGGCATCACCGGCCTCCTGACCCTAGCCCGGATATTGCACCAAGGATTCGATGCTCAGGGCGAGGCTGGCAAAGCAGCTTGGGTGATCGTCCGAAAAGTCATAGCCGTTGCTATGGCTTGAGGAGGATCACCCAAGATGCGAAGCCAGATTCGGCCTGACATCGAATAGGCACAAACTGTAAACCCGCCCAAGGGGCCTTTCATGGCCATATCGTCCCTGTATTACAGCACGAACCCCATCCATGCGCGCCGCCTTGGTGCAATATCCGGGCTAGGCGCGGAGGAACGCCACGGGCCCCTGGCGGGCATCCTCGGTTTCGGGGCGGGGCACCTCTTCCACAGCCTGCACCAGGGTCTGGCCTGGTCGATGCTGGCCCTGGTGCTGCTGCACCTGGCCGGGGTGCTGGTCGAGAGCCGGCTGCAGCGGGAGAACCTGCCGCTGGCCATGATCACCGGCTTCAAGCCCCTGCGAGAGGGGGAGGCGGCGGCCGACAGCCGGTCCCGCGCCGGTCTCGCCCTGCTGATGGCGGTTGCGATGCTGCTGTTCGGCGCCTGGTGGCTGCAGGGCTATTTTACCCAGACCGCGGAGCGGCCCTATCTGCCCTTCGCCGGCCGCGCGCTGGCGCAGGATCCGCTGTGGCAGGAGGAGTGCGGTGCCTGTCATCTGGCCTACCATCCGAGCCTGCTGCCTGGCCGTTCCTGGCAACGGCTGCTGGAAAACCAGGCGGCGCATTTTGGCGAGGATCTGGTGCTGGATGCGGATACCGTCCGTCGGTTGAAGGGCTATGCGCTGCGCCATGCCGCGGAACGGACCGCCACCGAGGCGGCCTGGAAGATCCTGCACCGCCTGCCTGCGGAGAGCACGCCGCAACGCATCACCGAGACGCCGTACTGGAAGGACAAGCACGGCGCGATTGCGGACGCCGTGTGGCGGCAGCCACAGGTCAACGGCCGCTACAACTGTGATGCCTGCCACCTCGACGCGGAGCAGGGCTGGTTCGAGGACGGTGCCATGCGCATCCCAGGGGGGAAGACCGCCGGCGCGATTTCCCTGGCGCCTTACAGGCTGATTTCATCCGCGGCCCCTGGAATTCATCAACAAGGGTCAATACCTGGAGTGACGAGATGATGCAGAAACCAATTCGGACGACCAGGGCCGGGGTGCTTGCCGCCCTGCTGCTCGCCAGCCTGCTGCCGGGTACCGGCCGGGCCGACGCCGTCGGCGAGCTGCTCGACGCATACCGTGCCCAGGGCGCAGCGGCGTTCAGCGCCAGCCGGGGCGAGACGCTGTGGATGCAGCGTCAGGTCGATGCCGGGAGCGGCACGCCTCGTTCCTGCACCAGTTGCCACAGCCGGGACCTGCGCAGCAAGGGCCGGCACGCGCGCACCGGCAAGCTGATCGAACCCATGGCGCCCTCGGTCAATCCGCAGCGGCTGACCGATCGCCGCAAGATCGAAAAGTGGTTCCGCCGCAACTGCAAGTGGACCCTCGGGCGGCTGTGCACGCCGCAGGAGAAGGGCGACATCCTGAGTTATCTGTCCCGGCTATAGCCGTTGGATCGAATGAAGAGGAGAGATGAAGATGAAAACCAGATTGGCACTGGGCCTGGCCGGCATCGCCATGGCCGCCGCGGGTTTCACCGGCATTGCGCTGGGAGACGATGACGACGAGGGTTTCTTCCGCCGGTCCTGGGGCGCTGCCGCCCCTCCCGGGGTGGCGGTGGTGGACAACCGCCTCTATCGGGAGGAGTGTGGAAGCTGCCACATGGCCTATCCCCCCGGGCTGCTACCCGCGCCTTCCTGGGAGCGGCTGATGGCGGCACTCGACGACCACTTTGGCGAGAATGCCGAACTGCCGGAGAGGGAGCGGACGATCATCCTGAACTATCTGCTCGATGCCGCCGCCGGGCGCAGCAACTACCGCGTCAGCAACAAGATGCTGCGCGGCATGAAGGAGCCACCGCTGCGGATCAGCGAGCTGCCCTACTTCCGCCACGAGCATCGCGAGATACCGCAGCGCCTGGTCAGCGGCAATTCCAGGGTGCGCTCGTTGAGCAACTGCGACGCCTGCCATACCCGGGCCGATCAGGGTTCCTTCAGCGAGCATGAGATCCATATCCCCGGCTATGGCCGCTACCAGGACTGAGGGGAGAAACCGGCTCGGTGCCGGCGTCAGGCGGTGACGCGGTTTTCACCTGAATCGCGGCCTGGAGGCCGCTCCTACGATTGAGCTGGCCAGGCCCTTGTAGGAGCGGCCTCCAGGCCGCGATAAGGTCGTTCAGAGGCCCGCCCAGCGTGATTTGTTCATCGTAGGAGCGGCCTCCAGGCCGCGATAAGGCCGATCAAAGGCCCGCCCGGCGTGATTTGTTCCCTCGTAGGAGCGGCCTCCAGGCCGCGATAAGGTCGTTCAGAGGCCCGCCCAGCGCGATTTGTTCCCTCGTAGGAGCGGCCTCCAGGCCGCGATGAGGTCGTTCAGAGGCCCGACCAGCACGATTTGTTCATCGCAGGAGCGCCCTCCAGGCCGCGATGAGGCCGATCAAAGGCCCGCCCAGCGCGATTTGTTCCCTCGTAGGAGCGGCCTCCAGGCCGCGATGAGGTCGATCAAAAGCCCGGCCGGTTTGCGCGGCGGGTTCAGCGTCCCAGGGTGCCGCCGCTGCGTACCGCATCGGCCAGCGGGCGGTATTGCAGGGCATAGAACATCTCCAGATAGCGGCGCGTCTCGGAGCGTTCCAGATCGGTGACGTAGCGCCAGAAGCCATAGACCCGCGACAGGGTCATCATCCGTTCGGCATAGCGCTTCCAGGTGTAGCGGGCCGCGACCCGTTCCAGCGCGCCGGCCGACAGCCGGTCCCAGTAGGCCGGTTCCTCGTGGCAGCGGGCGAAGAACCCGGCCATGCGGCGGGCCGCTTCCTCACCGTGGTTGGGGTCGATGTGGAAGCCGGAGACGCCGTCCTCGATGATCTCCAGCGGGCCGCCGAAACAGGTGGCGAAGGTCGGCAGGCCGCTGCTCATGGCTTCCACCACGGTCAGGCCGAAGGCCTCGAACAGGGCCGGCTGGACGAAGGCGCCACGCCGGTCGGCCACCACCCGGTACAGTTCGCCGGCCAGATCCTTTTCCAGATGCCGGCCCAGCCAGCGCACCTCGCCGTCCAGGCCGTGTTCGTCCATCAGCGTATGCATGCGCTCGATCTGGTCGCGTTCCTCGGCATCGTCCGAGCGGCCGGGGTCGACATGACCGGAGATCACCAGCAAATTGGCCGCCTGCCGCAGTTCGGGATCCCTGGCATACCATTCCACCAGGCCGGTGATGTTCTTGATCCGGTCCATGCGCGCCATGGTGAACAGCAGCGGCTTGCCCGGATCGGCGAGCACGCCGCGGATGTCCTCGGCCGTCTCCCGTCCGTCGATCAGCTCGCCGATCTCGTCCTGCAGATGCACCAGGCGCCGTTCCCGGTCGGCCGCCGGGAAATAGACGTCGGGGTCGGCACCGGGGGAGACGATGTTGAACTTGGGGTCGAAGGGATCGATGCCGTACACCACGCGGTACAGGTCGGGCAGGGTGTAGGCGGCATAGCTCTCATACTGGCCGACGCTCTCGTCGGTGCCGGCGATCTCCTGGTAGGTGCTGGTGATGATGAAGTCCGCGGTGTTCATGGCGATCAGGTCCGCGGTGAACTGGGCGGAGAAGTGATACTGGGCCTCGTTCTCGCGCCAGTAGAGATCGGAATAGAGGTACTTGGTCTTTTCCAGGGCATGGGCGATGTTGCACTGGGTGACGCCCAGGCGCTGGGCCAGCAGGGTGGCGACCAGGTTGCCATCCGAGTAGTTGCCGATCACCAGGTCGGGGCGGCCGCCGAGTTCGGCCAGCAGCTCGCGTTCAGCATCCAGCGCGAACTGTTCCAGCCAGGGCCAGATCTCGAAGCGCGAGATCCATTGCGGTACCACCTCGCCCGAGGGTTCGCGGAAGGGCACGCGCAGGATGCGTGCGTACTCGGTGCCGGCGATGGATTCGAGGCGCTGGTCGCAGCTGGTGCCCTCCGCCTCTGGAATCAGGCGGGTGACGACCACGATGTCGGGCTTGATGTCCAGTCCCTGTTCACTGAGGCGCTGGGTCATCTCCTTTTCCAGGGCCCGCACCTGGTCGAGGATGTAGACCACCTGCCCCCCGGTGTCCGGCCGGCCGAGCACCTGTGACTGGCCGAACCAGCCGTGCGGCGAGAGGATGGCCAGCGAGAAGATCATCGGGATGCGGCCGAGAAAGGTCTCCAGGGCGTCCGGCGAGGGCGCCTCGAGGATATCCAGCAGCAGCTGCATGCTGTCGCGGATGCGCGCCGCGTCGCAGCCCCAGCCGGCCTCGAAGCCGAGCGTCACCAGCTCGCTTTGCAGCCTGTCCCAGGGGGTGTCGGGTTCATGTTGGGCGAGCAGCCGGTCGGCGCTGCGCAGGGCGCGGCGCAGGTCGGAGACGCTGGTGATCCTGCCGTTCAGCATCAGCGCCCGGCCGCGGTAGGCGTGCATGCTGAGAAAGTCGAGCATGCGCTGCTGGCCCTTGCCCTTTTCCTCGAACAGCCGGCTGGACAGGCGGCGGTTGAGGAACTCCACGCCACGGCCGATGGAGCGCGTCTCGGTGGGCTTGAAGAATTCGCGGGAGAAGGGTTCCAGGTCGACCTCCAGCGTCCATTCCGCAGGTTCGCTGCCTTCCACCAGGCGTTCCTTGAAGCGCAGGAATTCGCTGACCGGGATGTCTTCCGCCTCCATGGTCTCCAGGTGGATGCGCAGGTACCTCCAGCGGCCGATGCGCGGGCGCAGCGCCAGACAGAACCACTGGGCGTCGAGCGCCGCCTCCTGGCTGATCTGCAGGACGGCGGCCAGCGCCGTGTGGCGCAGCACCTCGCCGCCCTCGCTGGCGCACAGCGCCTCGAAGCCATCGAGCAGATCGCTGCGCAGCAGGAAATGCCGGTCCTCGCTGAGGAAGTGATGCAGCACGCGGTGGGCGTTGCTGCGTTCGCTCTGCAGGTACTCCCTGAGGGCCTCGGTCGATGGCGGTGGAGTGTTCGGTGTCACGTCAGCTTCCAGTCCTTTCTGAACGGCGTATAGAAGTCGGGGTCGCCGGGGGTGGCACCGCGGATGCCGACCACCGCGCTGGCGAAGGCCTGGGCCCGCTGCAGGGTCTGTTCCAGGGGCCAGCCGTGGAGCAGACCGAGGATGCAGACCGTCGCAAAGGCGTCACCGGCACCGACCGTGTCCACCAGGTTGTCGGTCGCCGGCGGCGAGACCTGAAGCCGTCGGCCGTCGCGATGATGGGCCAGGGCGCCGGCGGCGCCGCGGGTGGTGATCAGCAGCTCCAGGTCGTGCCGGCGCAGCAGCGCCCTGGCGCGGGCCTCGAGATCCGCGCCGGGTGGTGCCAGCAGCGCCAGTTCGTCCTCGTTGAGCTTGGCCCAGCGGGCGGCGTGCAGCCGCTCGTGGACCTCATCCGCCTCCCACCAGGGCGGGCGCAGGTTGACGTCGATGAATACCGGGGCGTCGAGCCGCTGGAGGAGGGTGTGCAGGGCCTGGCGGGAAGCCTGGCTGCGCAGCACCAGAGAGCCGTGATAGAGCAGGGCAGTCTGGTCGAGGGCCGGCAGCCGGTCGGCGTCGATGTAGTCCCAGGCGCGGTGCTGGACGATGTCGAACCGCGGTTCGCCGTCCTCGATGTGCACGTCCACGGTGCCGGTGGGGTGCATACGGTCGAGCTGGATGCCGCTGTCGTCCATGCCCCAGGCATGCATGGTGTCGCGGATGCGCGCACCCAGCGGGTCGTCGCCGATGCGGGAGATCATCAGCGGCCGGGCGCCGAAGGCCTGCAGGTGCCAGGCGACGTTGAAGGGCGCGCCACCGAGCACCGTCTCGCCGCCGGGGAAGCGGTCGAACAGCACTTCCCCGAACAGCACCGGCCGCCCTGCAAGCGCGGTGCTCATGAAGCCGCCGCGCCTCCCGTCTCGGCCAGGCCGGTGGCGAGGCCGGGGTGGAAATGGGCCAGGCCCTCGAGGATGCCGGCGCTGTAGTTGCCGTTCATGCCGAGGAAGCCGCCACGGGCGACGTACAGGGCGTCGCCATGGCCGGCCATTTCCGCCTGGGCCCGGGCCGCCTCGCGCACCTCGGGGCTGGCATTGGCGACCAGCACCGAGGGCAGGGCGCTGGCCAGCACCGGCAGGTCGTTGCCGCTGTCGCCGGCGAACAGGGTGGCCTGTCGCGGGATGCCCAGTTTGCCGGCCAGGAACTCGATGGCGTGCAGCTTGGTGGCGCGTTCCGGCAGCACGTCCAGCAGGCCGATGGCCGCCGGTTCGTCGATGCTCCAGATCAGGCTGGCGCGCACCCCGTGCTCCGCCAGCCGCACCTGCATCACCGCCTGCAGGGCCTCGCGGTCGGCATACAGGGGCACGTAGAAGCTGAGCTTGTGGGTGTTCTGCTTGCTGACCTCCTGCAATTGCAGGTCGGGCAGGTCGCGGAACAGCTCGCGCAGCTCGGCATGGCCCAGGCCGCCCCAGTCGCCGTCGATCTCCTGCTCCCATTCCGGCCAGGGTTGCCAGTCGCCGTCACTGATGCGGTAGATGCGGGTGCCGACGTCGGTGATCGCATAGGCGGGCTGGGGCAGCCGGTAACTGCTGATCGCGTTCTGCACCAGTTCCCGGTGACGGCCGGTGACATAGACCAGGGTGATGCCCGGTTCCCGGGCCAGCCCGGCGAAGCGCTCGCGGGCGCCGGGGGATTCGGGCTGCACGCCATTGGGCAGCAGGGTGCGGTCCAGGTCGGTGCAGAGCAGCAGCGGTTCGTTCATGCGGGTTCCGCAGCGGCCGCCTGGGGCAGCATGCAGCTGTCGAAGAAGTCGTAGTGGTCGAGGGCTTCGAGGATGCCGGCGGCGTAGGCCTGGCGGGAGAAGTAGATGCGCTCGATGTCGGCCAGCTGGGAGAGTTCCTCGTGGTGGCGGTTGCCGACCACCACCGCCAGGGTGTTGCCGCGCATCATGTCCTCGTCGGCCCCGGAACCGCCGGCCACCAGGGTCCGTTCCAGGGGGATGCCCCAGCGGTCCAGCACGTGGCGCAGGGCGAAACCCTTGGAGGCGCGCACTGGCAGGATGTCGAGGAACTGGCCGAAGGACAGCAGCACGTTGGCCGCCACGCCCTGCTGGTGCAGCAGGCTGCTCAGTTCCTCCATGCTGGGCGCCTCGCTGGGGTCGATGTAGTAGCTGACCTTGAACCGGCTCTGCTCGGTGCGCGGCTGCAGCTCGAGGCCGGGCAGCCCGGCCAGCGCGCGGCGCACCACGTGTGGCGTCCACTGGTAGTCGATGTGCCGCGGCCAGGCGGTGTCGGTGGTCAGCTTGGGCGCGTAGTAGATCTCGGTGCCGCCGCTGGTGATCAGCACGTCGGGCAGAGGGATGCCGTATTGCTTCATGACCTTGAGCGCCGAGTCCAGGCGCCGGCCGGTGGCGATGCCGAAGGCGGCGCACTTGCGGTTCTCGCGCAGCACGTCGAGCAGCAGCTTCAGCGCCACCGGATCGCCGAGCAGGTTCTGGTCCAGGTCGCTGACGATGGCGCGGTCGTGGTAGACCTTGGCGCGGCGCAGGGTGGGCCGCAGCGCCGGCACCTCGGTGCGCTGGATCATCGGCTTGACCATGTCCAGGTAGCGCTGGGCGTGCGCCTCCCAGGAATAGTGGGCGCGCACCCCTTGCAGGCCGTTGGCCGCCATCTGCTGCCAGGCGGCCCGGTCGGAGAGCATCTCGATCAGGGCCTCGGCCATGGCCTCGCCGTCCAGCGGATCGATCAGCCGGCCGTTGCGGCAGTTGGCGAGGATGTCGATGGGGCCGCCGTCCTCGGTGGCCAGCACCGGCAGGCCGCTGGCCGCGGCCTCGATCAGGGTCAGGCCGAAGGGCTCGGTCAGGGCGGGATTGACGAACACGCCGCCGGAGGCGGCGGCCAGGCGGTAGAGGACGGGGACGTCGCCCCATTCGTGGTGCTTGGGCAGGGCGATCTGGCCATAGAGGTCATAGTGATCGATGGCCAGCAGCAGGCCCTTGAGCACCTCCTGGGCGCCTTCCTCCATGTCCTCGATGTCGTCGCGGTTGCCGGCCACGATCACCAGGTTGGCCATGGCGCGCAGCCGTTCCGATTCGCCGAAGGCCGCCACCAGGGTGGCGAGGTTCTTGCGCGGGTCGGGCCGCGACAGGGCCAGGATCATCGGCTTGGCGGGATCGCGCAGGAAGCGTCGCAGCTCGGCGGCGATGGGGCTGTCGGTCTCGTCGCCGCGCGGTGCGGTGAAGCGTTGCAGATTGGTGCCGGGGGGGATGACGCGCATCCGTTCCGGCTGGTAGTGGTCGTAGAGTTCGTATTGCTCCTCGATCTCCTGGTAGGTGCTGGTGATGACCCGTTCGGCCACCGCCAGGGTGTCTTCCTCGGCCTCGATGCGCCGGGCCAGGTTGTAGCGTGCCTCGATGTCGTCGCTGGACAGGCCGCTGGCCAGCAGGCGGCGGCGCTTGACCCGGCCCAGGGAGTGGCCGGTGTGAACCAGGGGCAGGCCGAGCAGGCCGGCGAGGCGGGTGCCGACATAGCCACCGTCGGCGTAGTGGCTGTGGATGATGTCGGGAATCCTGGCCTCGGCGCGGAGGAATTCCAGGGCGTTGTCGGCGAATTCGTCGAGGTGGTCCCAGAGCGCCTCCTTGGGGATGTAGCCGCCGGGGCCGGCATCGATGCGCACGATGCGTGCGCCCTCGGCCAGCGGTTCGATGGGACGGGCGTAGTCGGCAGACAGCTCGGGGTCCTCGATACGACGGGTGAGCAGGTCGACGCGGGCCACCTCGGGGTGGCGGGCCAGGGCGCGGGCCAGCTCCACCACGTACAGGGTCTGGCCGCCGGTGTCCGCATCGCGGCCCAGCTCCAGGTCGTGGCTGCGTATCAGGCCGTGCACGCTGATCAGCGCGATATGCAGCCCGGGTCTGCCGTTTGTCGTGTTCGCTGTGTCGATAGCGTCGCTGCCCATGATCGATGTGCCGCTTGCCGCGGCATCACCGGGCCGCGGGTCGAGGGCCGCCGCCGGAGGGCGGGGCATACATCAACCATAGATCATCGGGGCGCGGTGGGACGTTTTCAAGGGGGAAGGGCCGGGCGGCGGCCTGCCGGCTCAGGCGCAGCACGCGCTGCCAGGCCGGTTCGGCATCGTCCGCAGGGCCTTGCGGTCGCCGGCATAGGGCGCCTCGCCCGCCAGCTGCTCGGCGGTGGCCGCCAGGCAGGCCTGCGCCCAGGCGGGCAGGTCGGGATTGATGCGGTAGTACATCCACTGGCCGGCACGCCGTGGCAGGGCCACGCCGGCATCGCGCAGTTGGGCCAGGTGGCGGGAGATCTTCGGCTGCGACTGGCCCAGGGCATGGGTCAGCTCGCAGACACAGAGTTCGCCCTCCTGCTGCAGCAGGAGCAGGGCCCGCAGCCGGGTGGCGTCGCCCAGCAGGCGGAAGAAGCTGGGGGCAT
Source organism: Thiohalobacter sp. IOR34 (assembly GCF_030406045.1). Lineage (GTDB taxonomy): Bacteria > Pseudomonadota > Gammaproteobacteria > Thiohalobacterales > Thiohalobacteraceae. The sequence continues at coordinate 1,548,008 of NZ_CP128988.1, read as the reverse complement.
CGAGATCCATGGTCGGTCAATATACGGGCCGGCATATATCGGGTCAATCGACAGGCTGCGCGGCGCCGGTTGGTTTATGGCACGGGCTTTCTTATGATGGCGCCTCCCATGCACCGCCGTCGAGGTCGAAACATGCAGTCCGGTCCCCGCGAAATCGTCACCCCCTTCCGCCCCATTCCGCTCGACGTCCCCGAGGGCATGGCGCCCAACGAGTTCTTCAACAGCACCGAGAACCTCAACGATCTGGTCCACAACAACGGTCTGTTGATGAACCCCGAGAACCTGCTGATGTACCGCAAGGCGCTGGGTCACAGCAACGAGTTCGACACCTCGATCATCTACAACACCTCCAAGTGCATCCTCAATCCGCTCGGCCGGCCGGTACGCCGTACCCAGGTGCCGGACAACGTCAAGCATGTCTGGAACCGGATGAACCAGATCCTCATCGGCTACATGCTGGAGAAGTACCCGGACCCGGAGCAGCATCTGGTCCTCGCCGGCGAGGCCAGCCTGGACGCCACCTGGCCGCTGACCTCGCCCGGCGTGCCGAGCATCCGCATGCTGCACAACCACTTCATCGTCTTCGACAAGCAGATGCTGCGTGACGCGGCCCTGGCCGACCCCAGCAATCCCAACCTCACCGACGGCGGTCAGCACAGCCTGTTCCAGTCCTACATGCGCGACGTCTACCGGCGCTTCTTCGAGGCGCTGGACCTGCGCATCCTCAAGCCGGTGAGCGGTACGGCGGCGCAACTCGGCTTGACCGGCTACCCGCAGGGGCTGCCGAGCTGGGAGATCGAGGGCGGGGCGGGGGCCCTGCAGGAACTGCGCTTCTGGAAGGAATACGACGAGATCCTCAAGGGGTTCATCGATTTCTACCGCACCTTCTTCAGCCAGGTCTCGACCCGCAACGCGCCGCCGCCGGCGGACGCCTATTTCCCGCAGCGGGTGGAGGAGATCCTGCTGTTCAACAACGATTTCCTGAAGACCGCGAAGAAGGTGCGCGACAAGTGCATCACCGACGCCAAGTACGCCAACTCGATCCGTTGGCAGCCGGCCTTCAAGCAGCTCATCTACCGCAACGACGAGGGCCGGCTGATCGTGACCATCAGCCAGAATTCCATCGGCAATGCCATCACCGAGCTGCTCGGCGTGGTGGTGAAGCGGGTGCCGGATGCCGCGGCCTACGAGAAGGTGGAGCCGGCGCTGATCGAGAAGCTGCTGGAGGTGCGGGCGCGGCTGATCGAGGCCGACCTGGGGGAGGGCATCGCCACCCGCTACTGGCCGGCGGCCTGAGCGGGTCCGCATTGAGGCAGGACGGGCGAATTGGTACACTTTTCGCCGGTGTATAGGATTGCGGGCGACCCGTCGGGTTGCCTGCCCTGCCGAAGCGAATGATGTGCCCCCTTGGCTTGGAAGCCACACTGAAAGGCCGTCTGGACATGGCGTGGGGTGCCCGGGCAACCAGTGGGCTGCCATGATGGGGGGAAGATGATCAAGCTGCTGTTGGTGGACGATCACGAGCTGGTGCGCAGCGGCATCAAGCGCATCCTCGAGGACACTCCGGGCATGCAGGTCCTCGGCGAGGCCAGCTCCGGCGAGGAGGCGATCGAGTTCGTGCGCCGCAACGCCCCCGACGTGATCATCATGGACATCAACATGCCGGGGATCGGAGGCCTGGAGACCACCCGCAAGCTGTTGCAGATCCACCCTGGCCTGAAGATCATCGTGGTCACCGTGCACATCCAGGAACCCTACCCGACACGGATGCTGGAGGCGGGCGCCAGCGGCTACCTGACCAAGCACTGCGCAGTCGACGAGATCGTCGATGCCATCAAGGCGGTGATGCAGGGCGAACGCTACATCAGCGCCGACATCGCCAAGCAGCTGGCGTTGAACATGCTGCCCGGCGGCACGCGTTCCCCCTTCGAGCGCCTGTCGCAGCGCGAGATGCAGGTGATGCTGATGGTCACCCAGGGGCACAGCATCCAGGACATCTCCGACCGGCTGTGCCTGAGCCCGAAGACGGTTTCCACCTACCGCTATCGCCTGTACGAGAAACTGGGCGTCAGCAACGACGTCGAACTGACCCATTTTGCGATGCGTCACGGGATCCTCGATCCCGAGGCCGTGTCCGACTGACCCCGTGCCGGTCCGGCGGGACCGGCGCTTCCAGCCCTATGACTGCAACACCGATCTTCGATGCCGACTGCCGCCGCTGTCCGCGGCTGGCCGAGTTCCTCGATACGGTCCAGGCCCGCTACCCGGACTACCATGCACGGCCGGTGCCGCCGTTCGGTGACCCGCAGGCGCGGTTGTTGATTGTCGGCCTGGCGCCCGGCATGCACGGCGCCAACGCCAGCGGCCGGCCCTTTACCGGCGACCATGCCGGCATCCTGCTCTACCGCACCCTGCACGCCTTCGGTTTCGCCTCGGCCCCCATCTCCACCGCAGGCGACGACGGCCTGCGGCTGCACGACTGCCGCATCACCAATGCCGTCAAGTGCCTGCCGCCGCAGAACAAGCCGAGCGGCGCCGAGATCCGCACCTGCAACGGTTTCCTGCGCGCCGAACTGGAAGGCCTGCCCAGGGGCGGGGTGGTGCTGGCCCTGGGCAAGATCGCCCACGACGCGGTGCTGCGGGCATACGGCCTCAAACTCTCCACCCATTCCTTTGGCCATGGCGCGGAGCATGCCCTGGGGGAGGAGCGCCTGCTGCTCGACTCCTACCACTGCAGCCGCTACAACACCCAGACGCGGCGCCTGACCGAATCCATGTTCGAGGACGTGTTCCGGCGTGCCCGTGCCCGGCTTTCCGGCTAAGCTGTGCGCATGAACGAGGTGCACGACACCGCTGGCTTCGACGTCGACAGCTTTCTGCGCAGCCTTACCGGGCGGCCCGGGGTGTACCGCATGCTCGATGCCGAGGGGCGGATCCTCTATGTCGGCAAGGCGCGCAACCTCAAGAAGCGTGTCAGCAGCTATTTCCGCAAGGCGCTGGATACCAAGACCCAGGCGCTGATGGCCCAGGTGCGGCAGGTCGAGGTGACGGTCACCCATACCGAGAGCGAGGCGCTGATCCTCGAGAGCACCCTGATCAAGACCCACCGGCCGCGCTACAACATCCTGCTGCGCGACGACAAGAGCTACCCCTACATCTACATCTCGACGGACCAGACCTATCCGCGGATCAGCCTGCACCGCGGCGCGCGCAGCGGCAAGGGGCGCTACTTCGGGCCCTATCCGAACGCCCACGCGGTGCGCGAGAGCCTGCATCTGCTGCAGAAGGTGTTTCGCGTCCGCCAGTGCGAGGACAGCTTTTTCGCCAACCGCTCGCGGCCCTGCCTGCAGTACCAGATCAAGCGCTGCAGCGCCCCCTGTACCGGGGAGATCTCGCCCGAGGACTATGCCCGCGACCTGCGCCATACCGAGCTGTTCCTGGAAGGCAGGAACAGCGAGGTGGTGGAGGCCCTGGCGCGGCGCATGGAGGCGGCCGCCGAGCGGCTGGACTATGAACAGGCGGCCCTCTATCGGGATCAGATCGCCAGCCTGCGCCGGGTCCAGGAGCGGCAGTACGTCAGTGGCGAGAAGGGCGACCTGGACATCGTCGCCGCCGAGCTGCGCGGTGGCGTGGCCTGTGTCCAGGTGTTCTTCATCCGCGCCGGCCGCAACCTGGGCAACAAGGCCTTCTTCCCGCGCTGCCCGGCGGGGGCCGGGATCGACGAGCTGCTGCCGGCCTTCATCGCCCAGTATTACCTGGAGCACGAGCCGCCGGGCCTGATCCTGGTCAACCGGGCCACCGCGGAGGCCGAGTGGCTGCAGGCGGCGCTCGCCGAGCGGGCCGGGCGGCGGGTGGAGATTCGCAGCCGGGTGCGCGGCGAGCGGGCCCGCTGGCTGGAGATGGCGGTGCGCAACGCGCAGCATGCCATCGACGCCCGTCTGGCCAGCCGGGCCGGCATGCTGCAGCGGCTGGAGGCCCTGCAGCAGGTGCTGGGGCTGGACGAGCCGCCGCAGCGCATGGAGTGTTTCGACATCAGCCATACCCGCGGCGAGGCGACCGTCGCCTCCTGCGTGGTGTTCAATGCCGAGGGTCCGCTGAAGTCCGACTACCGGCGCTTCAACATCGAGGGAATCACCCCCGGCGACGACTATGCCGCCCTGGCCCAGGCCCTGGAACGGCGCTACACGCGGCTGAAAAAGGGCGAGGGACGGCTGCCGGACGTGCTGTTCATCGATGGCGGCAAGGGGCAGGTGGCCGCGGTGCGCCGGGTGCTGGAGGAGCTGCAGGTCACCGAGGTGCTGCTGGTTGGCGTGGCCAAGGGGCCGGAACGCCGTCCCGGCTGGGAGATCCTGCACATCCCGGGACGCGAGCCCGTCGACCTGCCGGGCGACTCCCGGGCGCTGCACCTGATCCAGCAGATCCGCGACGAGGCGCATCGCTTCGCCATCACCGGGCACCGCCAGCGGCGGGCGCGGGCGCGGGCCGAGTCGCCGCTGGAGGCGATACCCGGCATCGGCCCGCGGCGGCGCCAGCAGCTGCTGCGCCAGTTCGGCGGCCTCCGCGAGCTGGCCCGGGCTGGCGTCGAGGATCTGAGTAGGGTAAAAGGGATCAGCCGCCGGCTGGCCCAGCAGATCTATGACGCCTTCCACGGCGATTGAGCCAGCCGCTGCCGAAGCGATATGCGATACAACATCCCCAACATCCTGACCCTGCTGCGCATCGGCCTGATTCCGGTCTTCGTGGTGGTGTTCTACCTGCCCTTCGCCGGCGCCAATCTCTGGACCGCGGTGCTGTTCGGGCTGGCGGCGGTCACCGACTGGCTGGACGGCTACCTGGCCCGGCGTCTCCAGGAGACCTCGGCCTTCGGCGCCTTCCTCGACCCGGTGGCCGACAAGCTGATGGTGGCCACGGCGCTGGTGCTGCTGGTGCAGCAGAACCCGAGCCTGTTCTTCGCCATCCCGGCGGTGATCATCATCGGCCGCGAGATCGCCATCTCCGCGTTGCGTGAGTGGATGGCGGAGATTGGCGAGCGGGCCCAGGTGGCGGTGTCCGAGATCGGCAAGATCAAGACCACCCTGCAGATGATCGCCATCCTGCTGCTGCTGTACCGCGAGCCGGTCGGCCTTTTCCCGACCCACCTGGTGGGGATGGTCTGCCTCTACGTGGCCGCGGTGCTGACGCTCTGGTCGATGGCCGTCTACCTGCGCGCCGCCTGGCCGGCGCTGACGAAAAGCAATTGAGCCGTCGGGAATAAATCTGTAACGAATAATGTTGACACCGAAAGCCGGATCGCTAAAATAGCGGCTCTCTCAGGCGGGAATAGCTCAGTTGGTAGAGCACAACCTTGCCAAGGTTGGGGTCGCGAGTTCGAGTCTCGTTTCCCGCTCCAAATTGACGGGGAAACCCCGGTCGTGGTCCAGGCGGCCGGGGTTTTTCGCTTTCAGATCCGATGTTTCACCCGGGCTGGGTGGCAGAGTGGCTATGCAGCGGACTGCAAATCCGTGTACCTCGGTTCGACTCCGGGCCCAGCCTCCATTTTTCCCCTTGTCAATGGCCGTTGCCAGGCCGTGGGGCGCGGCTGCTGGTCATTGCCAACAAAATACACCAGGAATATTGGCTATTAACCCGGCAACTGAATATGCCGTGTTCAGGGCTTCAGGCCTGTTGCGGGACAAGGCGCGGCCCGCGGGGACGCCCAATCGCGGCCTGGAGGCCGCTCCTACGGGCACCGCGGCACCCTGGTAGGAGCGGCCTCCAGGCCGCGATCGACGTGGTGTTATTAACCCGGTAACTGAATATGCCGTGTTCAGGCCTGAAGCCCCGATCATTCCATGATTCAATGGGTTCGGCCGCCGTGTGCCGGCCTGCGCACGGCGTTATCGAACCTTGCCGTAAGCATGCTACGGCGTTAAAAAATGGCTCAAGATGCTCGTTTACGGCCATGTAAACTGCGCTTTTCCGCCATTTTTTGCCTTGTCTCGCACTCGCCAGAGGCTTTTTCAACAGCCTGCTAGAATGCGTGCTGTTTCCGCCCGGGTGGCGAAACTGGTAGACGCAAGGGACTTAAAATCCCTCGGTGGCGACACCGTGCCGGTTCGATTCCGGCCCCGGGCACCATCTCATTCTTCCCGCTTTGATGCCTTCCCCGGCCGGGGAGAGTAGCGATTCAGGCGTCGATCGCCGCCAGTTGGGGTGGAAGGCCGCTTTGGCTCGATTGCTCCACCGTGGCCACCACGTAGGCCAGGAAGTCTTCCGCGCTGAGCGGCCTGCTGAAGAAGTAGCCCTGAAAGATGTCGCAGCCGTAGTCCATCAGCATGGCGAACTGTTCGGCATCCTCGACACCTTCCGCGATGGTCTGGAAGCCCAGGGTGTGGGCCATGCCGATGATGGATTTGACCAGGGCGGCGTCCGAGGCATCCCTTGCCATGTTCATCACGAAGCTGCGGTCGATCTTGAGGATGGCGACCGGGAAGTGGCGCAGGCGTGACAGGGAGGAATAGCCGGTGCCGAAGTCGTCGATGGCAATCTTGAAACCCCGCTCGGCAAAGTCGTGCAGGTGGTCGATGATCTGGCTGGAATTCTGCATCAGACCGGTTTCCGTCACCTCCAGCTCAATGGCCTCTGGTTCGAATCCGTACCGTTCACAGGCTTCGGTGAAGCGCTGGACGGTGTTTTCCGAGACCAGCTGATGGGGCGAGACATTGATGGCCAGACGCTGCAGGCAGTGGGGCTCGCCCTGGCATGCCTGTCGCCACTCGTTCATTTGGCGGAGCGTGTTTTCCAGCACCCATTGGCCGATTTCGATGATGGCGCCCCGTTCCTCGGCGATGGCGATGAACACATCGGGCGGCACGTTGCCGTGTTCGGCATGCTGCCAGCGCAACAGCACCTCGGCGCCCAGGACCTTGCCGTTGCGGTCCACCTGGGGCTGATACACCAGGGAGAGCTCATCCCGCTCTATGGCCTTGCCGATCGCGGCGTCCAGGCTGTGCCGGTATTCAGCCTGTTGCTCGATCTCGGCGGTGTGGACCTGGTAGCCGCCGCGTGAATGCCGTTTGCAGTGGTTGAGGGCAATGGTGGAACACCGCAGCAACGTCTCACAATCCATGTCGCGCCCATTGCCCCAGGCGACGCCGATGGTGCCCCGCAGGCTGAGTTCCTGACCCTCGAATTCGTGGAATTCCTCGAGCCGTTGATGCAGCCGGCTCGCTACCGCTCCGGCCCGGGTCGACAGCTTTTGCACATCGTTTTCCTCGCAGGGACAGACGATCACGAATTCATCGGCACCCATGCGGGCTGCAAAGGTTTCCTTCTCGAGTCCGGTTATGCGTCGTGCCACCTCGCGCAGAATGGCGTCACCCACGCGTCGTCCCAGGCTGGCATTGATCTCCTTGAAGTGATCGAGATCGAGCGTGAAAAGCAGGAGGTTGGCCCCTGTCTGGCGGCTGTCTTCCAGCAGGGCCTGTAGCCGTTCGTGCAGCAGAACCGCGTTCGGCAGCCCGGTCACGGTGTCGTAATAGGCCAGTCGATGGGCCTTTTCCTCGGCGCGCTTGACAGGGGTCAGGTCGATGAACATGGCCGCATAGCGCAGGATGCGGCCGTATCTGTCCTTGAGGGCAACGATGTTCAGCCATTCCGGGTAGATCTCGCCGTTCTTGCGCCGATTCCAGATTTCGCCTTCCCAGAGGCCGTGCTCTTCGATGTCCCGCCACATGGCGCGGTAGAAGTCACCGCCATGACGTCCCGACCGGAGTATGGCGGGTGTCTTGCCGATGACCTCTTCCCGGCTGTAGCCGGTGACCTTCTCGAAGGCATGGTTGACCCACTGGATCTGCTTGTCATGGTTGGTGATGATCAGCGAATGCGCGCTGTTCGCCAGGATCAGGTCCGCCAGGCGCTTGTCCTGACGGAATTGCGCGGTGTGGATCTGCAGGGCCATCAGGTTGGCGAAATTCTCCAGCACCTCGGCTTCGTGGCCATCGAAGGTATGACCGTGCTTGACGTAGAGGACTATCACCCCCAGCAGTTGCTCCTGGGACTTGATGGGTACCACATAGTGGCCGTGCTCGGGCATCCCCGAGTAGCGAATGTCGTGGCGTTCGTCGACACAGCAGACGTGCAGCATCTCTTCGGATTGCGCTACCCGCCCGCACAGGCAGTGGCCATAGGGGACGCGGGCACAGCTTGTCAGCAGTTGGGGTGAGAAGCCCCGCTGGGCGGCGAGGGATAGATGGCCACTCTCGGCATCGGCAAGGAAGACGCCGCCGGCATGGGTGTCCAGCCAGGGCAATTCCAGGATGGTTTCCAGGATGCCGAGCAGGATGGTGGTGAGGCTCACCTCGGAGCCGCCATCGATCCAGTCGACAATGTCCGTCGGGTTGTTTGTTGTTTTTTTCGTTGCCATCGCCTGTCCTTGCTCGGTGCCGGGGTTTGCAACGTGTCATCCCTGGCGCATCGCGATTTCGGGTTGTGCTGTGGTTGTAACCGGGAACGCGCTGTCGTCTGCTCCGAATTTGCACAATTACTGACTTTAACGGCGGGTTTTGGAGTGGCTTTAGAACAATTCCATACATGAGGCAGGTCTATGCTGGTAGGAGCGTCCTCCTGGCCGCGATCCCCGGCGGGCGCTGCCTGGAGTCAACCGAACAGGCGCAAGCTGTAACCCGCCGGCCCGGTTCTAGCCTTCCCCTCTATGTATTCCAGCCACGATCTCATTCATGCGGGCCGCCTTGGTGCAATATCCCGGCCGGCTGCATACCAGGGTCTGTTAACACCACGCCAATCGCGGCCTGGAGGCTGCTCCTGCCCGGGTGCCGCCATGCCCCGTAGGCGCGGTCGCCAGGCCGCGATCTCCGGCAGGCGCTGCCCGGAGTCAATCGAGCAGGCGCAAGCTGTGACCCGCCGGTTTCAGCGGTCGACGATTTTCCAGGAACCATCCGGCTGACGGCAGGCCGTGCCCTGGACCTGCTGTTCCTGCCCGCCGATGCTGGCCTGACTGATGTACTCGCGGCAGTAGCGGCCGTCTCCCGCCTCATAGGTCCGGGTCGGGGTAACCGTATAGCTGGCCCCGGTGTCGGGGTTCTGCCAGGTCACCGCCTGGTTGTCCGGGGCGTATTCGAGGGTCTGCCCGGTGCAGGCCTGATCCAGCTGGTCCATGGATCGGCCGATGGAGCGGCCCACCAGGGCGCCGATCAGCGTGCCGGCGATGGTGGCCGCGCTGCGGTGCCTGTCGTCGCTCAGCCGGGCGCCGGCGACGCCGCCGAGCACGCCGCCCAGGACCGTGCCCAGCGCTTCCCGGTTACAGCGGCTGCCCGACAGGTAGCCCGCCGTGGCAGCGCCGGCCAGCCAGGGCAGCGGAGCGACGCGCTTCGGAATGAAACGGGGCGGCTTGTGGCCGGGCTTCTTCTTGTAATAGCCATGGGCCGGCGCCCAGGGCGGCGGATCGGCGAGGGCCGGGGCGCCCAGGGCGAGCAATGGCACCAGGAGAAAGGGTCTCAGGCGGGACAGTTGCCGGGAGCGGTGGTCGATGGTCGCAGATGGCATGGCGGTTTTCTTCCGAAAGCAGGGGTGAGAGGTGGAGTACGGGTTATATCGTCCGCGGTGGCTGGAATTTGAGGCAGGGATGCGGTTGCCGCGTGGGGTTCTCATTGCTTGATCTTGTTGCTCTCGTCTTCCCGAAGGTACGCCCACTCGGCATCGGTGAGTTCGATCTTGTCGTAGCCGCTGAGCATGGGTTTGAGATGGGCGAGGAAAGAACCACTGGTGGTCAGCAGGTAGACATGGAGGATGACGAAGACCAGGATGGCATAGGCGGCCGCCGTGTGTATGGAAGCGGTCAGTTCCAACAGGCCGGAAGCCGGTGGTACCCGGCTTTGCCACAGGCCATAGAACAGGTAGCCGAGGCCGGACAGCCAGATGGTGGGGAACAGGAACAGCTTCAGGGCCAGGTAGGTCAGTGCTTGCAGGGGATTGTGCTTGCGCCAGTAGCGTTTTCTGTAGGGGTGCTGTTCGCCCTTGAAGATGCCATAGGCATAGAAGCGGGCGATCCTCAGCAGGCCGCTGGTGGTCGGGATGTAGTGGCGCCAGGTGCCGGTGGTCAAATGCCAGAAGATCGCAAACAGCCAGAGCAGGATCAGGCTGATGGCGGACAGGCTGTGAACCAGTACCGCCGTGCGGAAATCGACCAGTTGATGGAGCCCGTGGATCGCCGCGCCAGTGAACAGCAGGGTGAAGATGAGGGCGGCCTGCGACCAGTGCCAGAAGCGCTCGAAGCGGGTAAAGATCATGACTGTGTGGATTGTCATCGGCTTTTGCCCCCGGGCTTGATCAGGATACGCAATGCGCCGTGCCCTGCGACCCCCAGCAGGGTCGCGCCCACGGCCGCCAGGCCGAGCAGGTCCAGCCAGCGCCAGGCATCGCGTCCCGGCAGATAGAAGCCACCGAGTTCGCTCAGCCGGCCGTCCCTGGCATGGCACTCGCGGCAGGCGAGGGCATCTTCCTTCGGCGCCACCATGTGATTCAATGGCCAGTAGGAATAGCTCTCTACGAAGCCGTAGCTGCCGCTGTAGGGGATGTGGTTCTTTTCCATGCCGACCCGGATCGCCTTGGGAAAATCATAGTTTCCCCAGAAGGCGGCATCGTCGTTCCCCCAGAGGTGCATGTAGACCAGCGTGTTGTTGCCCTTGTCGTAGGGCTGGACGCTGTGCATGCGCTTGAACGGCCAGATGCGTGATCCCGGGTCATCCGCCGCGCCATTGATATGGTTGATCTCGACGGGCCGGGACGGGTCGAAGCGGGTTTCGATGGTGGTATAGGTCATGACACCGTTGAACCAGCGGTAGATCGGTACGAGATTTTCGCCGTATTTGAAACTCCCCTTGATCGACTTATAGGTGTGGCGGGGTTCGCCATTGCCCTGGATGTAACCTTCCACATTGAAGCCCTCGCCGTTCCTCAGCCGGCCGGCCGTCCTCCAGTCCCAGTAGATCTTGGTGGCGACCCCGCCGCGGGCGTAGCGGGGGATGTGACAGGACTCGCAGGCGACCCGGTCCACGTGGTCGTTCAGCTTGATGCCGATCAGGCCGCGCGGGTGGGGATCCATGCCATGACAGCTTGCGCAGCTTGCCGTCTGCCGGGGCATGCCGGGTTTGCCCTGGCCGGTATCGTCCTTGGCAAGCATGTTATAGCGGCTGCCGGCCCACTGGTGGCCTTCGCCGACATGGCAGATGATGCAGGCGAAGTTGAGGCCCTCGGCGTCCATGTGCACATCGACCTCCCGGGGCGGCTGGAACAGCACGGAGGACAGGTCGCCGTGCTTGACGTTGTCGCCACCACCGCCGTAGAAATGGCAGCCGCCGCAATTGCTGCGGCCGGGCAGGCGCACACTCTGCGCAACCCTTGCCCAGTCGATGGGTGGCTTGCCTTCGAACATCACGGCGCAGGCCTTGTTGCCACGGCTGGGCGGCAGTTTGTAGTAGTTGCCGGTCGATTCATGGCAGACCAGGCAGTCGATGTTTTCCTGGTTGCTGAAGTCGAATGTCTCGTCCTTCCAGCCGTAGCCGGCATGGCACTGGGCGCACATGCCCTCGTTGCCGCGGGCATTGGTGCAGAAATTGTTGATCAGTACCCGCTTGCCCAGTTGCTGCCCGGTCACCGGGTGGACGTAGCTCCAGGTCCAGTGTTTGTTCTTCATGAACTGATGACCAGCGAGATTGTGGCAGCCCAGGCAGGCGCGGGTGACCTCGGAGCCGCTTGTGAAGGGGCCCTGCAGCGCCTCCAGCTTGCTGTGATCAGTGGTCGACTTGCTGGTTTTCTGCAGTGACATGAGCGGTTGGTCGACCACGCCCTTGCCACTGAGGTTGCTGTATTCGCTGATGCCCAGCTCGATCCTGGCGTCGATCGGTTCCAGTTTCGGTGGCGTCCCGCTGTCCGCCAGGCCAAGCCTGAACGGCAGCATCAGCAGCAGGAAAAGGAGCCAGCCGCAGCCGGGGTCCGCGGGCCGGGGCAGGCTGTGGAGGCGATGGCGCATCGGGCGGCATTCCTTTGTTGCGGACTGGCCTTGCCGGCGGCTGCAAGGATCTAGCAGGGGGTGCCCCGGGTTCCCGCGGTGTCGCTGCTCCTGGCAAGGGCTGACTTCCCTGCGAGCCGCGCCTTGATCCGGTTCCTCCCAGATACTCAGCATGCGGCTTTGGTCACGATCGTATCGATGCTGTCAAGAGTAGAGCAGTCATCAGTCCCCCTCAAGCAGATTGCGTGCCCTGGCAGCTTGTGGCATAAAGCCGCCTATGGCCAAACCCTCGAAGACCGGCAAGAACAAGAGCAAAAAGTCCCGCAAGCGCAGTTCCCCCACGCTGGCCCAGCGCGCCGACCGCCACGCATTGTATGAACTCTCGGTCCAGGACACGGATTTCGAGTACGAGTTCGTGGACAAGACCTTCAAGCAGCTGCGCGGCCGCCGTGCCCGTCTGCTGCGCGAGGATTTCTGCGGCACGGCCCAGATGTGCTGCGAGTGGGTCCGCCACCGCAAGACCAACCGGGCCATCGGCGTCGATCTGGATGCCGAGGTTCTGGACTGGGCGCGCGGCCACAACCTGGCGGCCCTCAGGCCGGGGCAGGCGGCGCGCGTCCAGTTGCTGCAGGACGATGTGCTGACGGTCGAGACCGAGTCGCCCGATCTGGTCATCGCCATGAACTTCAGCTATCAGCTGTTCACCGAGCGCGCGGCCCTGCGCCGCTACTTTTCCCGGGTGCGCGAGGCACTGGTCGAGGATGGGGTGTTCATCATCGACGCGTTCGGCGGCTACGATGCCTTCCGCGAGATGAAGGAGGAAACCGAGCACGAGGGTTTCACCTACATCTGGGATCAGCACCGCTACGACCCGGTCACCGGCCGCATGACCTGCTACATCCACTTCAAGTTCCCGGATGGTTCGCGGCTGCGGCGGGCCTTCGTCTATCACTGGCGCCTGTGGACCCTGCCCGAGTTGCGCGAGTTGCTGGAGGAGGCCGGTTTCAGCCGCACCACGGTCTACTGGCAGGGCACTGACGAGGAGGGGGAACCGGATGGCATCTTCCTGCCGGCCGAAACCGGAGATGCCGACCCCGCCTGGATCGCCTTCATCTCGGCCGAGAAATAGCCCCCCATCAGGGAAACTGATCAATGACATGGCCGCCAAGGCGCCAACAACGCCAAGTTGCTTAGCCCGGATATTGCATCAGGATCGCGGATGATGGCGTGGCTGGACCCGCCGGGGATCGCGGCCTGGAGGCCGCTCCTACGAGGGAGCAAATCGCGCTGGCCGGGTCTTTGAACGACCTTGTCGCGGTCTGGAGGCCGCTCCTACGGGGCATGGCGGCGCCATGGGTCGGCGCGGTCCGGGCCGCGGTCGACTCACAACGATGGGGACCACCCCATCCTGTCGCCTCGCCAGCCCCGGCCAGCCGCGGCAAATGCGGCGGGCATGGCCGCCGGGGTTCGCGGCCAATCGCGGCCTGGAGGCCGCTCCTACGAGGGAGCAAATCGCGCTGGTCGGGCCTTTGAACGACCTTGTCGCGGCCTGGAGGCCGCTCCTACGGGGCATGGCGGCGCCATGGGGCGGCGCGGTCCGGGCCGCGGTCGACTCACAACGATGGGGACCCCCCATCCTGCCGCCTCGCCAGCCCCGGCCAGCCGCGGCAAATGCGGCGGGCATGCCGCCGGGGATCGCGGCCAATCGCGGCCTGGAGGCCGCTCCTACGAGGGAGCAAATCGCGCTGGTCGGTGCCTCTGAACGACCTTGTCGCGGCCTGGAGGCCGCTCCTACGGGGCATGGCGGCACCATGGTAGGAGCGGCCTCCAGGCCGCGATTGGCGTGGTGTTATCAGGCCCTGGAAGGTTTCTTGGCGCCCTCGGCGTCTTGGCGGCTTGTGAGTGGATTTGATCAGACATGCCTCAGCATGTTGTGCCCGCGTTCCATACACCAAGCCGGGCGTCTTGTCATTGACGTTTCCGGATCCGGCCAGCGGCCACGATGCGCTATCCTCGGGCGATTACGCTGGCCCGCCGTTGCGGGCTTTCCTTGGCCTGCTTCCGTGCTATTATTCCGCCAATTTTTGCGGGGGATGGCAGCCGGCCAATGGTCGCGGCCCGTCAACCAGGCCCATGTTCCTTTTGATCAATACTGCTTATGCAGGGATAAGCGCGACAGGAGATGACCCTCATGATACGACCCATTGGTTCCGATGAACTCATGCCTCTGTTTGTCTACGATCCGGACAAGCACGATGCCCTGATGCACGAGGCCGAGAGCCTGCCTTCCATCGTCATCAGCTCCGCTGCCGCCGGCAACGCCGTGATGATGGGCGGTGGCTATTTCACCCCGCTGACCGGGTACATGAACGTCGCCGATGCCGTCAGCTGTGCCGAGACCATGAAGACCACCGCCGGGCAGTTCTTCCCGGTGCCGGTCCTCAACCTGGTCGAGGACATCTCCGCCATCAAGGATGCCAAGCGCATCGCCCTGCGCGATCCCAACGTCGAGGGCAACCCGGTCATCGCCGTGCAGGACGTCGAGGCCATCGAGGAGGTCAGCGACGCGCAGATGCAGCTGATGACCGAGAAGGTCTACCGCACCACGGATCCTGAGCACCCCGGCGTGGCCGCCTTCAATTCCCAGGGGCGTTTCGCCATCTCCGGCCCCATCCAGGTGCTGAATTTCAGCTACTTCCAGGTGGACTTCCCGGACACCTTCCGCACCGCGGTCGAGATCCGCAACGAGATCAAGGAGCGCGGCTGGAACAAGGTCGTCGCCTTCCAGACCCGCAACCCCATGCACCTGGCCCACGAGGAGCTGTGCCACATGGCCATGGAGCGCCTCGGCTGTGACGGCCTGGTGATCCACATGCTGCTCGGCAAGCTGAAGCCCGGCGACATCCCGGCCCCGGTGCGTGACGCCGCGATCCGCAAGATGGTCGAGCTGTATTTCCCGCCGAACAGCGTGATGATCACCGGTTACGGCTTCGACATGCTCTATGCCGGTCCGCGCGAGGCCGTGCTGCACGCCTACTTCCGGCAGAACATGGGTGCCACCCACTTCATTGTCGGTCGCGACCATGCCGGTGTCGGTGACTACTACGGCGCCTTCGATGCCCAGACCATCTTCGACGAGGAGGTGCCGCCCGGTGCCCTGGACATCGAGATCTTCAAGGCCGACCACACTGCCTATTCCAAGAAGCTGAACAAGGTGGTGATGATGCGCGAGGCTCCCGATCACACCAAGGAGGACTTCGTGCTGTTGTCCGGCACCAAGGTCCGCGAGATGCTGGGCAAGGGCATCGCCCCGCCGCCGGAATTCTCGCGTCCCGAGGTGGCGAAGATCCTGATGGACTACTATCAGAGTCTGAACCAGTAACAGCACCTGTCCGATGGACGGTATGCCGCCAGGCCGCCGTTGCGTGGCCTGGCGGTTTTTTTGTTGAGGGACGATGAACGCGCTGCACAGGCCGATGCTGCTGGGGTTGGTGCTGGCGCTGCTGGCCGTTCTGCTGCCCGGCCGGCTGCAGCCGGCCGGGGGAGGCGATGCCTCGTTGGCCGGCAGGGGGCGGGATGGCGGGGGGCACAGCCGGCCCCCGCTCCGGCGCTGGTGATCGACATCGCCCGCGACTGCGAAGAGTACCGGAGCTGTCCGCCTCACTGAGGGGCGGCCGGTTCCGTCCGCCGGTTACGGTTGGTAAGATCGGTGTGTCGAAAGCTTTGCCGAGGGTGTGCGGATGCAGGGTCTGAGGAACAGGGTGACTGGCCTGGCCTGGCTGTTGGGTGCCTGGCTGCTGTGCCCGCCAGCGGGACTTTCGGCCGGCGAACCCGCCGCGCAGATCGAGTTCCCGAATATTCCCCATCTGCCGCTGCCGGAGGGGATCGGTTTCGACGGCTTCTTCGAGACCCACAATCCGGTGCGCATCGTGTTCGGGGTCTCCGATCCGGGCAGCCAGCTGAAGGAGTCCCTGACCAATGCCGCCTATACCATCAAATATCTCAAGCCGCGTGATATCCCCTATGAGATCGAGCTGGTCCTCTATGGCCGGGCGGTGCTGGCGGCCAATTCCTTCAATGAGAAATACGGCGGTTACGCCCCGCTGATCGAGGCCCTGCATGCCCAGGGCGTGACCTTCAGTGTCTGCAACAATTCCCTGGCCCATCTGGGCGAGCCGGCGGACGACCTGTACGATTTCATGCGCATCATCCCGGCCGGCATCCTGCAGCTCACGCGCAGGCAGATGCAGGGCTATGCCTATATCAGCAATCCGGTCAACCGCTGAGTGGCTGAACTTGGGCGCCTTCCGGTTGTCACAGCTTGAAGAAAGGTACACAAAGGGCTACTGTAAGGCGCATGCATCCCCTGCTTCGGCAACTGTTTTCCCTCTGGCTGGCCTCGACGCTGCTTGCAGCGCCGCTGCTCGCCTTTGCCGATGGCAGCGGTACGGATCCGCAGTCCCAGTGTCAGACCATGCACGAGGCAACGGGCGGCGCCATGACCGCCCTGTACGGGAGTTGCGATCACTGCGTCGACCAGGGCCAGCATGATTGCCAGCAGCACGACTGTGGCCAGAAATGCAACACCCCCTGCCACAGCAGCCCGCTGGGCGGCATACCCAGCGTTCATTTCCTCCATCCCTTTGCCGCAGACAGCTTTCTGCCGGCGATCGAGGCAGGACGCCTTACCCGCAGTGAGCCGCCGCCGCTGCGCCCACCGTTACTCCAGGTCTGACTACGCATCCCGGCCATGACGCACCCGAGGGGTGACGCCTGGCCACCGTTTTGTCACCAGCCATTGGAGTAACGACATGTCCAAGTGTCGACCCCCCGTTCGCCGCCGCCAGCCGGTTGCCAGCGGTTCTGCCCGCACCCGCCGTCCGGTCCGCCCGGCCGCTGGCCTGTTGCTGGCTGCCCTCGCTCTGCCCCTGGCAGCCCATGCCGGACTGAGCCTGTCCCGCAGCGAGCAGCTTGCCCTGGAGACGGATGTCACCACACCCCGCTACCAGGCCCTGGCCCGGGCACGTGAGGAGCAGGCGGTGGCCGACAGCCAGTTGCCGGACCCGCGGCTCAAGCTGGGGGCCATGAACCTGCCCACCGATTCCTTCAGCCGCAGCCAGGAGCCCATGACCCAGCTTCAGGTCGGCATCCAGCAGGCCTTCCCACCGGGCAAGACCCTCAAGCTGCGCGGCCAGCGCGGTCGGGTGCTGGCCGGGGCCGAGCAGCAGCGGGCCGAGGCCATGCGCCGCGCCGTGCTGCGGGATGTGCGCGAGTCCTATCTGGAGGTTTACTACCAGGTGGAGGCGGAACGCATCATCGAGGCCAGCCGCAAGCTGTTTGCCCAACTGGTCGAGGTGACCCGCTCCCACTATGCGGCCGGGCGCAAGAACCAGCAGGACGTGCTGCGTGCCAGCGTCGAGCTGTCGCTGCTCGACGACCGCCTGACCCGGGCACGGAGCGCGGAGGACAAGGCGCGTGCCGCCCTGGCACGGCTGATCGGCCAGCAGGCCGCCTACCAAGCCCTGAACAGGGATTTTCCCGCGCTTCCGGTACTGCCGGCGCGTGCCGGTCTGGAAGCCGCGCTTGAATCCCATCCCCTGCTGCAGGCCGAACTCGGCCAGGTCGAGGCCGGTCAGTTGGCCGCCGATCTGGCGCGTGAGCGTTACAAGCCGGGCTGGATGCTGGACCTGACCTATGGCGACCGCACCGGCAGCAATCCCAGCGGCGGGCGGCGCAGCGACTTCCTCTCGGCCATGGTGCTGGTCGACCTGCCGCTGTTTACCGCCAACCGCCAGGACCGGCTGCTGGCCACCCGGCAGCAGGAACTCGAGGCCGCCCGGCTCAGGCGTGACGACATCTACCTGCAATTGCGCCGCCGGCTGGATGCCGATCACGCCGAATGGCTGCGGCTCGACGAGCGGCTCAAGTTGTATCGCAGTCAGATCCTGCCTGAGGCGGAACAGAATGCCGCCGCCTCCCTGTCGGCCTATCAGGCCGGCGTCACCGATTTCAGCGGTCTGATGCGTGCCCGTCTGACCGAACTGGACAGCCGGCTGACCCTGCTTCGTCTGCGTGTCGATCGAAGCAAGGTTCAGGCCCGTCTGCTCTATCTCGCTGGAGAACAGTGAACATGAAGATCAAAACCCTTATCGCCGCGGCCGTTCTGGTCGCCCTCGGATTCGGCGGCGGCATCCTGCTGCAGCCGCAACTGGAAAACAGCACCGCAGAGGCGCCGCAGGCCGGCGACCAGGCGGCGCCTGAAAAGAGCGGGGAACGCGAGATCCTCTACTGGGTTGCCCCCATGGATCCCAGCTATCGCAGCGACAAGCCCGGCAAGTCGCCGATGGGCATGGATCTGGTCCCGGTGTACGCGGACCAGGGTGGTGGCGAGGCGATGGTCAGCATCGACCCGGCTGTGGTGCAGAACCTGGGCGTGCGCACCGCGCCGGTGGAGCGGGGCACCCTGTGGCGGCGTATCGACACCGTCGGCTATGTCGACTACGACGAGCGGCGCCTGAGTCACGTCCATCTGCGCACCGACGGCTGGATCGACAAGCTGTACGTCAAGTCCGATGGCGAGTCGGTGAAGAAGGGCGAGGTGCTGTTCGAGCTCTATTCGCGTGAGCTGGTCAATGCCCAGGAGGAATACCTGCAGGCGCTGAAGGCCGGCAACCAGTATCTGCGCGGCGCCTCGCGCGACCGCCTGATCGCGCTGGGCATGAGCCGCGAGCAGCTCAACGAATTGAAGCGCACTCGCAAGATTTCGCAACTGGTGCGCTATCACGCCCAGCAGGACGGCGTGGTCGACGGCCTCAACGTGCGTGAGGGGATGTATGTCAAGCCGGCCACCGAGGTCATGACCCTGGCCGACCTGTCCAGTGTCTGGCTGCTGGTCGATGTCTTCGAACGCCAGTCGAACTGGGTTGAAGTCGGCCAGCCGGCCGAGGTCAGCCTGCCCTATCTGCCGGGGCGGACCTGGGAAGGCGAGGTGGAATTCGTCTATCCGCGCATCGATCCCAAGACCCGGACCCTGCAGGTGCGGTTGCGCTTCGACAACCCGCAGGAAACCCTCAAGCCAGACATGTATGCCGACGTGCGCATCTACGCCGGCCCCAAGAAGGGCGTGCTGAGCATTCCCACCGAGGCCTTGATCCGTACCGGCGATTCGGCGCGGGTGGTGCTGGCACTGGGTGAGGGCCGCTTCGATGTCCGCGAGGTGGTGCCGGGCATGGAGTCCGGTGACCGGGTGGAGATCATCCGTGGCCTGGAGGAGGGCGAGACGGTGGTCACCTCGGCCCAGTTCCTGATCGATTCCGAGGCCAGCCTGCGGGCCAGCTTCAAGCGCATGGGTGGCAAGGACGAGGAGGGTGCCGCCGCAGGGGACAAGGGGCCGGTGATGGGCATGGGGACGGTGCACGCGATCGATGCCGAGAATCGCCGCCTGAACATCTCCCATGCTCCCATCGAGGCCCTGGGCTGGCCGGAGATGCGCATGGACTTCGAACTGACCGAGGCGGCCAGCCTGGAAGGCGTGCAGCCCGGCAGCAAGGTCCACTTCACCCTGGTCGAGGACGCGGACGGCAACTACCGCATCGATTCCATCCGTGTCGTGCAGTAGCGGCAGCCATTCAGACGGGTAACAGAACATGATTGCAAACATCATTCGCTGGTCGATCGGCAACCGCTTTCTGGTGCTGCTGCTGACCGTGATCCTCATCGGCTGGGGTCTGTACGCGGTGAAGGAGACCCCGCTGGATGCCATCCCCGACCTGTCGGACGTGCAGGTCATCATCAAGACCAGCTACCCCGGCCAGGCGCCGCAGGTGGTGGAGGATCAGGTGACCTACCCGCTGACCACCACCATGCTCTCGGTGCCCAAGGCGACCACGGTGCGTGGCTATTCCTTCTTCGGTGACTCCTATGTCTACATCCTGTTCGAGGACGGTACCGATCTGTACTGGGCGCGCTCCCGGGTGCTGGAATATCTCAGCCAGGTGCAGAACCGGC
Source organism: Thiohalobacter sp. IOR34 (assembly GCF_030406045.1). Taxonomy (GTDB): domain Bacteria; phylum Pseudomonadota; class Gammaproteobacteria; order Thiohalobacterales; family Thiohalobacteraceae. The sequence goes on along the minus strand of NZ_CP128988.1, from coordinate 1,527,994 downwards.
TACCGGCCAGTGCCAGTACCGCGCTCGGCCCGGATGCCACCGGCGTCGGCTGGGTATTCGAATACGCACTGGTCGACCGCACCGGCAAGCATGACATCGCCCAGCTGCGCAGCCTGCAGGACTGGTTCCTGAAGTTCGAGCTGCAGACGGTGCCCGGGGTGTCCGAGGTGGCCAGCATCGGCGGGATGGTCAAGCAGTATCAGGTGGTGGTGGACCCGGACCGCCTGCGTGCCTATGGCATCCCCCTGTCCCGTGTCAAACGCGCCATCCAGCGTGCCAACCAGGAGGTCGGCGGCTCGGTGATCGAGATGGCCGAGGCCGAGTACATGGTCCGCGCCACCGGTTACATCCAGGGCCTGGACCAGTTGCGCGAGGTGCCGCTGGGCATGAACAGCCATGGCACGCCGGTGTTGCTGGCCGATGTCGCCGAGCTGCGCCTGGGGCCGCAGATGCGCCGTGGCATCGCCGAACTGAACGGCGAGGGCGAGGTGGCCGGCGGCGTGGTCATCATGCGCTGGGGCGAGAATGCCCTGGCCACCATCCATGGCGTCAAGGCGAAGCTGGCCGAGCTGCAGCGCAGCCTGCCGGAGGGGGTCGAGATCGTCACCACCTACGACCGCTCGGGGCTCATCGAGCGGGCGGTGGAGACGCTGAAGGAGAAGCTGCTCGAGGAATTCATCGTCGTGGTGCTGGTCTGCGCGGTGTTCCTCTTCCACCTGCGCTCTTCGCTGGTGGTGATCTTCAGCCTGCCGGTGGGTATCCTGGTGGCCTTCATCATCATGCATGCCCAGGGCATCAACGCCAACATCATGTCCCTGGGCGGCATTGCCATTGCCATCGGCGCCATGGTCGATGCGGCGATCGTCATGATCGAGAACGTGCACAAGCATTTCGAGCACGAGGAGGTGACCGACGAAAACCGCTGGGAGGTGATCGCCAGGGCCTCGGCCGAGGTCGGGCCGGCGCTGTTCTTCTCGCTGCTGATCATCACCCTCAGCTTCCTGCCGGTGTTCACCCTGGAGGCACAGGAGGGCCGGCTGTTTGCGCCGCTGGCCTTCACCAAGACCTATGCCATGGCCGGCGCCGCCGGCCTGTCGATCACCCTGGTGCCGGTGCTGATGGGTTACTTCATCCGTGGCCACATCGTCGCCGAGGACCGCAATCCGGTGAACCGCATGCTGATCGCCGGCTACCGTCCGCTGATCGACTGGGTGCTGAAGATGCCGAAGACGGTGGTGCTGCTGTCGATGATCACCGCCGCCTCCATGCTCTGGCCGCTGACCGGCTGGTGGCCGCTGCAGGACTCGCTCGGTTCGGAGTTCATGCCGGATCTGGACGAGGGTGACCTGCTGTACATGCCCAGCGCCTTCCCGGCGGTGTCGATCGGCAAGGCCCAGGAGATCCTGCAGCAGACCGACCGTCTGATCATGACCGTGCCCGAGGTGAAGCGGGTGTTCGGCAAGATGGGCCGTGCCGAATCGGCCACCGATCCGGCACCGCTGACCATGATCGAGACCACCATCCAGCTCAAGCCGCGTGACCAGTGGCGGCCTGGCATGACCATGGACAAGCTGCGGCAGGAGCTGGATGCCCTGGTCAAGGTACCGGGCATGTCCAACGCCTGGGTGATGCCGATCAAGAACCGCATCGACATGCTGGCCACCGGCATCAAGACCCCGGTGGGCATCAAGGTCGCGGGGCCGGATCTGAACGTGATCCAGGACATCGGCAAGCAGATCGAGCGCGCCCTCAACCCGGTACCGGGCACGGTCTCGGTGTTCTCCGAACGGGTGGTCGGCGGGCGTTACGTGCAGGTGGACATCGACCGCACCGCCGCCTCGCGCTACGGGCTGAACATCGCCGATGTGCAGGATATCGTCAGCACCGCCGTCGGCGGCATGAACGTCACCGAGAGTATCGAAGGCCTGGAGCGCTACCCGGTCAACCTGCGTTATCCGCGTGACGTGCGCGACTCGGCGGAGAAGCTCAAGGAACTGCCGATCCAGACCCCGCATGGGGCGCAGATCACCCTCGGCGACGTGGCCGACATAGAGATCGTCGACGGTCCGGGCATGATCAAGAGCGAGAACGCGCGGCTCAATGGCTGGATCTACATCGACATCCGCGGCCGGGATCTCGGTTCCTATGTCAGCGAGGCCAAGCGGGTGGTGGCCGAGGAGGTCAAGCTGCCGGCCGGCTATTCGCTCAACTGGTCTGGCCAGTACGAGTACATGGAGCGTGCCAAGGAGCGCCTGTCGCTGGTGATTCCGGTGACCCTGGCGGTGATCGTACTGCTGTTGTATCTCAATTTCCGCCGGGTCAGTGAGGTGCTGATCATTCTCGGCACCCTGCCGCTGGCCCTGGTCGGGGGCATCTGGCTGCTCTACTGGCTGGATTACGACCTGTCGGTGGCGGTCGGCGTCGGATTCATCGCCCTGGCCGGTGTCTCGGTGGAGATCGGGGTGGTGATGCTCGTCTACCTCAACCAGGCGTACCGCCGTCACCAGGAACTGGCCCTGGAGCAGCGCCGTGCCGTGGACCTCGGTGAGCTGCGCCAGGCGGTGATCGAGGGGGCCTTGCTGCGCGTGCGGCCGATCATGATGACGGTGGCGGCGATCATCGCCGGCCTGCTGCCGATCATGCTCGGCAGCGGTACCGGCTCCGAGGTGATGCGCCGCATCGCCGCGCCCATGGTCGGCGGCATGGTCAGTGCCACCGTGCTGACCCTGCTGGTGATCCCGGCGGCCTTCCTCATCTGGCGGGGCGGCCAGATCCGCCGGCAGACCGGTGCGCAATGAGCCCTGAGCGGCATCGGCTGGGGAGCGGGCTGCAATCTGCGACCCGGGTCAAGCGAGCGGCGGCGGGTGGCGCTATAATGCCTGCCGCCAGAGGGAAAAAACCATGAAAAAATCCCTGTAGTCCGGGATCGGCCTTCCCTTTAGGCTGGTTGGGTACGCAGAGCACGGCCGGTGGGTCCGCCGGGGCCAGGGCCGGACCTGCGTACCCTGATCGTGGATGGAGGGGATAGTGGCATGACAACGCCGGAAAAGGCCAGCACGGCAGGGGTGGCAGGCGCGCTTCGCCTCCTGCTGGTGGCATGCGAAGGCACGGCCAGGGCAGTGGAACAGGCCCTGGAGGCTGGCTCGATGACCGTCGAGATGCATCGGCTGACGGACCGCGCTTCCCTGACCGACAGTCTCGATGCTGGCGACTGGCAGCTCATCCTCAGCGAGCTGACGCTGGACGATTTCGATGCCCTGGATCTGCTTGGGGAACTCCGGCAGCGTGAGCTGGAAGTGCCGCTGGTGCTGATCGCGGAGACCGGTGGCGAGGAGATTGCGCTGCGCAGCCTGGAGGCCGGCGTCGAGCACTGCCTGCTGCACGATGCGGACAATCTGCAGCGCCTGCCCGGGCTGATCCGCTGCCTGCTGGCCCGGCAGGAGCGGGAGCGCGAGCAGCGCAAGGTCGAGGCCCAACTGCGTCGCAGCAGGGAGCGTTACCGCGACATCTTCGACAATACCAGCGACCTGATCCAGTGCCTGGCGCCGGATGGCAGCTTCCTCTACACCAACCGCGCCTGGCGCGAGGTCATGGGCTACAGCGAGGAGGAGGTGGCGCGCCTCAATCTGCTCGACGTGCTGCATCCCGACAATGTCGCCTGCTGCACGGACCGCTTCGAGCGACTCAAGCAGGGACAGGAGCTGGAGTCCATCGAATTCAAGTTCCTCACCAAGCAGGGCGAGACGGTGCACCTGACCGGCGACTGCGGTTCCCTGATCCGCGATGGCGAAGCGGTCTCGACGCGGGGCATCTTCAAGAACATCACCGAGAAGGTACGGGCCGAGGCCGCGCTGCGCGCCAGCGAGGCCCGCTATCAGGCCCTGTACGAGAATGCCCCGGACATCTACACCACCATCGGCGCGGGGGGCGAGATCCTCTCCATCAACCGCACCGGTGCCCAGATGCTCGGCTATGCAGTGGACGAGCTGATCGGCACGCCGGTCCTGCAGCTGGTGCATCCGGAGGACCGCCCCCGGGTCGAGGCCCATCTTGCGGAACAGTTCAGCCACTTCACCACGGACAACAGCATCGAATATCGCAAGTTGCGCAAGGACGGCTCCATCCTCTGGGTGCATCAGCGGGTCAGCCTCGATCCAGGCGCGGAGACCCCCTGCCTGCTGGTGGCCTGCCGCGACGTGACCGAACGGCGCATGCTGGAGGACCGCCTGGCCTACCAGGCTACCCACGATGCCCTGACCAACCTGATCAATCGCCCCGAATTCGAGCACCGTCTGCAACGCCTGTTGTCCTCCGCGCAGATGCTCAGCCGCAGCGAGCATGTGCTCTGTTACCTCGACCTGGACCAGTTCAAGGTGGTCAACGACACCTGCGGGCACATGGCCGGTGACGAGCTGCTGCGCCAGGTGGCCGGCCTGCTGGTCCAGCAGATCCGCGCCAGCGACACCCTGGCCCGCCTCGGTGGTGACGAGTTCGCCGTGCTCATGGAACACTGCCCCCTGGATCAGGCCGAGCACCTGGCCGATCGCATGCGCGAGGTGATCGAGGGCTTCCGCTTCCAGTGGCGCAACCGCCGTTTCACCATCGGGGTCAGCATCGGTGTGGTGCCGGTGCTGGGCAATTCGGCCTCGCTGGAGGAGATCATGAGCCTGGCCGACTCGGCCTGCTATGCCGCCAAGGAACAGGGGCGCAACCGGGTCCACGTCTGTTTGCCGGAAGATGTCACCGTGCCCGGCCAGGTCGGCGAGATGCACTGGGCGCCGAGCCTCACCGAGGCCCTGGAGGGCGATCATTTCCGGCTCTATGCGCAGCCGATCGAGGCCTGCTGCGCGGACAGCAACGGCAAGCGATACGAGATCCTGCTGCGGCTGGAGGAGGATGGCCAGGTGATCCGCCCCGGTGCCTTCATGCCCGCGGCCGAACGTTACAACCTGTCGACCCGGCTGGATCGCTGGGTGCTGGAGAATCTGCTGCGCTGGTTTGGCAGCAATCCCCGGCACCTGGAGGAACTGGATGTCTGCTCGATCAATCTCTCGGCCTTGTCCCTGTGCGACGAGGGGTTTCGCGCGCATGCCCTGGAGTTGCTGGATGCGGCCAATTTCCCGCTGCACAAGCTGTGTTTCGAGGTGACGGAGACCGCGGCCATCTCCAATCTCTCCAAGGCCACGCATTTCATCGACAGCCTGCGCGAGGCGGGTTGCCGCTTTGCGCTGGATGATTTCGGCAGCGGTCTGTCCTCCTTCGCCTATCTGAAGAACCTGCCGGTGGACATGATCAAGATCGACGGCACCTTCATCAAGCATATCGCCAGCAATGCCGTCGACCGGGCCATGGTCCGCTCGATACGCGAGATCGCCGCCATGATGGGCAAGCAGGTCACTGCCGAATACGTGGAGAGCGCCGAGGCACTGGATATTCTCCGGGAGATCGGTGTGGATTTCGTGCAGGGCTATCATCTCGGCCACCCGGAACCACTGGAACGCCTGGAGGCCTGCAGCCTGGGCAGGCTCGGTTCGCTCTCCAGCCGGGGCAACTGATCAGCCAGGACATCCCGGGAGTATGGCCGGCCGGGGGTTTCTCTGACCCAGATCAATGTACGTTCGGAGACTTCGCCGCATACTCATCGCACGTCATGAGGCGTCATGTCCCGGACGAGGTCCGATGCTGGTGAGACAACGGCCACACATATTCCGCACCCTGATCGACCTGCTGCTGGCGGTCTCGCTGCTGGTGCTGCCCGTGCAGCTGCTGGCCGGCCCGGCCGAGGGTATGCTGATGTCGGTCGACAGCATGCCCTGCCATACCAAGTCGCCCCCGAAGTCTTTCCAGGCAAAGGGCGGGCTGTGCGACTGCTGTGACCAGCACTGCAACCTCGATGACTGCCTTGCCGGCTGTGGCCTGCTGCATGTTACGACCTTCCTCACGACTGTGGCGCCGACCGGCTTCACCTCCCATGCCGTTCTCCTGGATCATCGACCCGGAAATCTTAGCGGCCTGACCAGTCCACCCGATCCCAGACCTCCCCGCCACAGTCTCGCCTGAGATCAGGCCGTCCAGTCGACGGCACCTTGAACATCCCCAAATAACCCCATCGGATCCATGATGGTCCCCTGCGGCCTCGTACCGGTTGGCTTGTGCCGCCTGCCGCAGGATCGGTCTCCCTTTCCAGGGGGTGGATCCGTTATTCGAACAGCACGACCGGCTGTATGGCTGCAGTGAGGCAGCCTGCAGCCGGATCAGAGGAGATATTCCAACCATGAACAGAAAACCAGGAAACTGGAGACAGGCCGTGCTTGCACTGGCCATTGGTTCAAGCCTGCCAGTCTCGGCCATGGCCGATAGCGAACTGGAGCTTCTGAAGCAGCAGGTCGAGCTGTTGCAACAGCAGTTGCAGGAGGTGCAGGCCCGTCTCGAACAGCAGGCAGCCAGGGCGGCGACCAAGCAGGAGGTGGCGGCACTGAAGGAAGACGTCAATGCCGCAGCCGAGTGGAAGTCGCCGAACAGCCTGGTGCACATGGCCGGCTACGCCGACGTCGGTTACACCAACAGCGACGGCAACGACGGCGCCTTCAATGCCGGTACCTTTGCACCCATCTTCCACTACCAGTACCGCGATCTGGTGATGCTGGAATCCGAGCTGGAATTCAAGATTACGGATGCCGGGGATACCGAGGTCGGTCTCGAATACCTGACCGCCGACCTGTTCATCAACGACTACATGACCCTGGTGGCGGGCAAGTTCCTCAGTCCCACCGGCCAGTTCCGGCAGAACCTGCACCCCTCCTGGATCAACAAGCTGCCCTCGGCGCCACCCGGTTTCGGGCATGACGGTGCAGCGCCCATCTCCGATGTGGGGCTGCAGTTGCGCGGCGGGATGATGGTGGGAGGTATCCGTACCAATTATGCCGTCTATGTCGGCAACGGCCCCGAACTCGAGGCGGTCGACGAAGGCGGTGATGTCGAACTCGAGGGGATACTCGCCGAGGGGCATGGCAGCGACCGTGATGGCGACAAGGTGGTTGGCGGACGACTGGGTCTGCTGCCGGTACCGAATCTGGAGATCGGCCTTTCGGCCGTGAGCGGCAAGGCCAGCGTCACTGCCCAGAGTGGCGACAGCACCCTGGCCTTCGCCGATCTCGGCAGCGAGCCGGCCCGTGACTACGACGTGGTCGGCGCCGATTTCTGGTGGCGCTGGCAGGGGCTGGAGACCCGCGCCGAATATGTCCGTTCCAAGATCGGTTCGGCGGCGGGCAGCGTCGCTCCGGATGGCGCAACCTGGAAGAGCTGGTACGCCCAGGCCGCCTATCGTTTCGCACCCACCCAGTGGGAGGCCGTGCTGCGTTACACCGACTTCGATTCCCCCCATGCCGTGGAGGACAAGAAGCAGTGGGCAATGGGTGTCAACTACCTGTTCGCGAGCAACGTGGTCGGCAAGCTTGCCTATGAGTCGAACGATGGGCAGAGCGGCAGCACGGCGGACGACGATCGCTGGCTGGTTCAGCTTGGTTACGGATTCTGAGGAGATTGAGGACCATGAAGAGAATGATACCCCTGTTTTTCCGCACCGCCGCCGTGTCAGCCGCGCTTGTTTCGGCCGGCCTGGCGCCGACGGCAGCCAGCGCCGCGGACTATCCGCCAGCGGGTGATTTTGCACGCGGCGCCAAGGTCTGGGCCGACACCTGCATCCGATGCCATAACCTGCGTGATCCCAAGGAACTGCGTGATGACCAGTGGATCTCCACCATCCACCACATGCGCGTGCGTTCCGGCATCACGGGGCAGGAGATGCGGGACATCCTCACTTTCCTGCAGGCCTCCAACTCACCCGCTGCCCGGACCGCACCCGTGGTTGCCGAAATCCCGACGAGCACTTCCGCGGCAGCGGCGGCTGACGGCGAGGCGATATTCAGCCAGACCTGCATCGCCTGCCATGGTGCCGACGGCAAGGGAGTGCTGCCCGGGGTGCCGGACTTCACCCGGCCGGGTGGACGCCTGGCCAAGTCGGACGAGGCCCTGCTGAACAGTATCCGTAACGGTTACCAGAGTCCGGGCTCACCGATGGCCATGCCACCCAAGGGTGGCAACAGCGCCCTGAGCGAGGCGGACTTGCGGGCCGTTCTCGGCTATATCCGCAAGACCTTCGGTCGTTAGCCCGGATATTGCACCAAGGATTCGATTCTCAGGGCGGAGCTGGCAAAGCAGCTTGGCCGATCGCCCGCGGAAGCATAGCCGTAGCTATGGTTCAAGGGCGATCGGCCAGGATGCACAGCCAGATGCGTTCTGAGATCGAATAGGCACTAAGTGTACCCCGCCGTGAGGAGCCATTTGCGAGCCTCCCGGCCTTGTATACCAGCCTGCACTCCGATCATGCGGGCCGCCTTGGTGCAATATCCGGGTTAGGCAGATGACCGCTGCAGCTGGCCGGGAGGCCAGCCGCATCTCTGTCAGCGAGAAGGGGAACAAAAGGCCGCCTGTTGTTATCAGATCAGGCAGCGAAACAAAAAACAGCGGCCGGTTTGTCGATCTGGCGGTGTCTATACTTCAGGGTTCCTGGAGTGAACAGGAGCAACGGAGGTGCAACCATGCATGGTGACGCTTGGGGGTTTGGACATTGGGCCATTGGTGTCCTGTTCTGGGCCCTGGTGATCCTCGGGGTTCTGGCATTGATCAAGTATCTGTTTGGAAAAGGTAAATAAGGAGCAAGGTGCGTGAGTTACAGCAAAGTGACGGCGATCGTGCGGCTAGACCGTATGGAAGCCGTGGAAAAGAGCCTGATCGAAGCCGGGGCCCAGGGCATGACGGTGACCCAGGTCAAGGGCTGCGGTGAATGGAAGGATTTCTTCAACAAGGACTGGCTGGTCACCCATGCCCGGGTGGAGGTATTCACCGGCGCCGGGCAGGCCGAGGTGCTGGCCCGGGCCATCATGGAGGCGGCGCATACCGGCGAGGAGGGTGACGGCATCGTGGCCATTCTGCCAGTGACCCAGCTCTACCGGATTCGCAGCAAGGCAGCGGGCATGCCGGAGCCGGGCTAGCCCGCATATTGCACGAAGGCGGCCTTGGATGCGTAATTTTTCCGGTATTTATCAAGGTGGTGATCAGCTATGCGAGCAATTGTGCCCTGTTACAGTTTGTGCCTATTCGGGTTCAGACCAAATCTGGCGGCGCATTTTGCCCGATCGCCCTTGAACCATAGCGACGGCTATGCTTCTACGGGCGATCGAACAAACTGCTTGGCCAGATTCGCCCTGAAAGTCGAATCCTTCGTGCAATAGGCGGGCTAGGCGTAGCTTCCACAGGCAATACGTGGCCGGACAACAAAAAGAGGAGAGTCAGCATGGCGAAAGATCCCGTATGCGGTATGACGGTTGCCGAGGACAGTGAGTATCACATCGACTACCAGGGTCAGGACTACCGGTTCTGCAGTGAGGGTTGTCAGCACAAGTTCCAGGCGGCACCTGCGGACTACGTGGCCGGGAACGAGCTGAAGGACCCGGTCTGCGGCATGCAGGTCGATAGTGACAGCCCTTACCATACAGCGTATGCCGGCAAGGACTTCCACTTCTGCAGCGAAGGCTGCCTGCACAAATTCCAGGCGCACCCCGATGAGTATCTGACCACCGAACATCCGGTTTCACATGATGAGGTGCCGCAGCAGGAGGGCGCGGCCCCGGTCTGTCCGGACGCTAGCTGCGATATCGGCAGCACCTTCTATACCTGCCCCATGCACCCGGAGATCCGCCAGAAGGGGCCGGGAACCTGCCCCAAGTGCGGCATGGCGCTGGAACCCGAGGTCGAGCCGGTGGCGACTCTGCGCACCGAATACATCTGTCCCATGCATCCCGAGGTGGTACAGGACCATCCCGGCAGCTGCCCCAAGTGCGGCATGGCGCTGGAGCCGCGCACCGTGGCCGCCGAGGAGAAGAACGAGGAACTGGAGGACATGACCCGGCGTTTCTGGGTCAGTGCCGTGCTGGCGACGCCGGTATTCCTGCTGGCCATGACCGCCGATCTGGCACCGGACTGGCTGCCCGGCGGCCTGTCCATGCAGGCCGTGCAGTGGATCGAGTGTCTGCTGGCGACCCCGGTGGTGCTCTGGGGCGGCTGGCCGTTCTTCGTGCGCTTCTGGCAGTCGCTGAAGACCTGGAACCTGAACATGTTCACCCTCATCGGCCTGGGTGTGGGGGTGGCCTGGCTGTACAGCATGGTGGCGCTGCTGCTGCCGGACATCTTCCCGCCGACCATGCGTCACGAGGACGGCACGGTGGCGGTCTACTTCGAGGCAGCGGCGGTGATCACCGCCCTGGTGCTGCTCGGCCAGGTACTGGAGCTGCGCGCCCGCTCGCGCACCAACGCCGCCATCAAGATGCTCCTTGGCCTGGCGCCGAAGACGGCGCGCATCGTCCGCGAGGATGGCCGTGAGGAGGACATCTCGCTGGATCAGGTGCAGCCTGGCGATGTGCTGCGCGTGCGGCCGGGTGAGAAGGTGCCGGTCGATGGCACGGTCATCGAGGGCGAGAGCAGTGTCGACGAGTCCATGGTCACCGGTGAGCCGATGCCGGTGACCAAGCGAGCGGGTGATCCGCTGATCGGTGCCACGGTGAACAGCACTGGCAGTCTGCTGATGCGCGCCGAAAAGGTCGGCAGCGACACCCTGCTGGCGCAGATCGTGCAGATGGTCGCCGAGGCGCAGCGCTCGCGGGCACCGATCCAGAAACTCGCCGACCAGGTATCGAGCTACTTCGTGCCGACGGTAGTGGCGGTGGCCGTACTGGCCTTCGTGGTCTGGGGCCTGTGGGGACCGGAGCCGCGCCTGGCGCATGCCATGGTCAACGCTGTGGCCGTGCTGATCATCGCCTGTCCCTGTGCCCTGGGGCTGGCCACACCGATGTCGATCATGGTCGGCACCGGCAAGGGTGCCACCATGGGGGTGCTGATCAAGAATGCCGAGGCCCTGGAACTGATGGAAAAGGTCGACACCCTGGTGGTCGACAAAACCGGCACCCTGACCGAGGGCCGGCCGGAACTGGTCACCGTGGAGCCGGCCGCCGGGCTGGACGAGGCAGAGGCGCTGCGCCTCGCCGCCAGCCTGGAACGGGCCAGCGAACATCCGCTGGCCGAGGCCATCGTGCGTGGTGCCGAGGCGCGTGGCGTGACGCTCGCTGCGGTGACGGATTTCGAGTCACTCACCGGACGGGGCGTGGTCGGCGCAGTCGACGGCCGCCGCGTGGCGGTGGGCAATCACAAGCTGTTGAAGGAACTCGGCATCGAGGCCGGCGATCTGCCGCAGCGGGCGGATGCCCTGCGTGGCGAGGGCCAGACGGTGATGCTGCTGGCGGTCGACGGCCAGGCTGGCGGCCTGCTTGGCGTGGCCGATCCGATCAAGGACTCCACGCCGGAAGCGATCCGCGAACTGCACGCCGAGGGCCTGAGCGTGGTCATGCTCACCGGTGACAGCCGCACCACGGCCGAGGCCGTGGCCCACAAGCTGGGCATCGACCGGGTCGAGGCCGAGGTGCTGCCGGACCAGAAGGCCGAGGTGGTCAAACAACTGCAGGCCGAGGGGCGCATCGTCGCCATGGCCGGCGACGGCATCAACGATGCCCCGGCGCTGGCCCAGGCCCAGGTGGGTATCGCCATGGGTACCGGCACCGACGTGGCCATGGAGAGCGCCGGCGTGACCCTGGTCAAGGGTGACCTGCGGGGTATCGTCCGCGCCCGGCGGCTGAGCCGGATGGTGATGCGCAACATCCGTCAGAACCTGTTCTTCGCCTTCGTCTACAACTCGCTGGGCGTGCCGGTGGCGGCCGGTGTGCTCTACCCGGTGTTCGGCCTGCTGCTGTCGCCGATCATCGCCGCCACCGCCATGAGCTTCAGCTCGGTGTCGGTGATCGCCAACGCCCTGCGCCTGCGCCGGGCACGGTTGTAACGCCATGGATGCCGGTCGCGGCCAGGGGAACAACAACGCGCGTTGCGGCTGGTGTGGCCGGCCGGTTTCCCTGGACTCGCCCTATGCCCTGGGTGAGGAGCGTTTCTGCTGCGAGGGCTGCTACCTGGGGCGGCTGGCCCAGCAGCAGGGGCAGGAGGAACGCGACCAGGCCTATCTGGCCCTGGCCGAGAGTCTGGTGGCGGCGCTGGATGCCCGCGAGCACGAGACCGGCATGCACTCCAAGCGGGTCGCCTGCCATACCCAGGTCCTCGCCAGGCAGGTCTCCGACGACGAGGGCTGGCTGCGCCAGGTCTACTGGGGCGCGCTGCTTCACGACATTGGCAAGATCGCCATTCCGGATGCCATCCTGCTCAAGGCCGGCCCGCTGAGCGAGGCGGAGTGGGCGGTGATGCGCAGCCATCCGCAACGCGGCCATGACATCCTTGCCGGGGTGCCCTTCATGAGGGAGGCAGCGGCAATCGTGCTGCATCACGAGGAACGCTTCGACGGCAGCGGCTATCCCGCCGGCCTGGCCGGAGAGGCCATCCCCTGGGGGGCACGGCTGTTTGCCCTGATCGACACCCTGGATGCCATCACCTCGGATCGCCCCTATCGCCGGGGCATGCCCTTCGATACGGCCCGGGACGAGATCCGGCGTCAGGCAGGCCGGCAGTTCGATCCCCGGGCGGTGGAGCTGTTCCTGGCGGAGGAGGCCACCCTGCGGGAGATGGTGATGCAGAAGTGCACCGCACCGCAGGCACCACCCTGGTAAGGGGACGGCAGACGATTCATGGTCTATACATTGAACAGGCCAGACAGCAAACAGGATAACCACTGGGGGCGTCATGACACAGGTACGGAAACGGCAGACCTGGCAAAACACGGCTCCGCAGCAGAAGCGCCCGGCGGGGGCTGAGCGCACAGGGCACCTTGGGCGCGAGATCGTGGGCACCCTGCTGGCCGACTATCCCGGACCGGTGGCAGTCCGGCTCTGGGACGGCAGTCTGGTCAGCGGGGGGGGCGGATGCGACTGCACCCTGGTATTCAACCGACCGCAGCCGCTACGTGAACTGATCATCCACCGTGATCTGGTCCGCCTGGGTGAGGCCTACCTGGCTGGCGAAGTGGATGTGGAGGGCAACATGGAGTCGCTGTTCGGCCTTGCCCCCTACCTGGAACGATTGCAGCTGGATCTGGAGACACGCATCAGCCTGTGGCACAAGGCCTGGCAACTGCCGGCACGACGCGAACGCTCAGCCCGGCGCCGGCGGCGGGCGTTGCGCCGGGCACGGCAGAACAGCCGCGACAGCATCGCCCATCACTATGATGTCGGCAATGACTTCTACCGACTGTGGCTGGACCCGGAGATGGTCTATTCCTGCGCCTACTTCCGGCACCCGGAACAGTCGCTGGCCGAGGCGCAGCGCGACAAGCTCGACTACATCTGCCGCAAGCTGCGTCTGCAGCCGGGCCAGAAACTGCTCGACATCGGCTGCGGCTGGGGGGCACTGCTGCTCCGGGCGGCCCGTCACTACGGGGTGCAGGCCCATGGCATCACCCTGAGTGAACAGCAGTACCAGCATGCGCGCGAACGCATCCGCGCCGAGGGCCTGGAGGGCCGGGTGCAGGTGGAACTGCTCGACTACCGGGAGCTGCCACAGGAGGCACGCTATGACCGGGTGGTCAGCGTCGGCATGTTCGAGCATGTCGGGGTCAGCAACCTGCCGGAGTACTTCAGCACCGTGTACCGCGTGCTGCGGCCGGGGGGACTGTTCCTCAATCACGGCATCACCAATGACAGCGGCTGGCTGGACACCCCGCTGACCCGGTTCGTCAACCAGTACGTCTTTCCCGATGGTGAGCTGACGCGCATCAGCCACGTCTGCACGGCGATGGAGGAGGCGGGTTTCGAACTGCTCGATGTGGAGAGCCTGCGCCGCCACTATGCCCTGACCCTGCGCCACTGGGTACGGGCTTTGAGCGAACGGCGTGAGGCGGCGGTGCGCGCCTGCGGAGAGCGTATCTATCGCATCTGGCGCCTGTACATGGCGGGTTCCGCCTATTATTTCGAGGAGGGCAGCATCAACGTCTATCAGGTGCTCGCTGGCCAGCACTGCCAGCCACTGGCGACGCCCCTGCGGCGGGACGATCTGGTGTTGTCCGACCCGCTCTCCTGACCCGATTCAGGGTAGGGCACGCCCCATGTGTCACAGCTGATGAAGGGGCGTGCCCGCCGGCTTGTCAGGCAAGCTTTCTGCGCAGCGACATGCCGGCAAGACCGGCGAGGCCCGAGCCGAACAGCCAGATGGCGGCCGGCAGCGGGACCACGGTCTGCACCGATTGCACGTAGAGGCTGTTGCCGCTGCCGATGTCGAGATGCAGCTGCAGACCGGTGAAGGGGCCATCGGTGATGCCGAAGACGCCTGGGGCGGTGGCGATGGGGGCCGGACCCTGATTCAGCTGGTAGTTTTCGGGAGAAGTCCAGGCATCCGACCAGGGGAGGGCGCTGTTCACATCCACAAGGAAGCTCTCTGCCACACCGTCGCCGTCGAAGTCACGGTAGAGCCTGGTACCACTGATCTTGTCACCGGCCTGCAGGCCATAGTCGATGGCGTTGAACAGGCCAGTGGCGTCCCAGAGGATGCTGATCGGATTGTCGATGGTGCCATTCCAGTCGGCCAGCATGTTGCCGCTGATCATGCTGTTTCCGGAGAAGGACAGATTGATGTCGTGGATGGTGACCGGCTGATCCCAGAAGTTGAACGAGAACGTCAGGTCGCTGAAGCCCGAGCCGTTGGTGGTGTCCACGGTGAGGTTGGCGGCAATGGGCGTCTGGTAGCCATAGGGATCGAGGCTCGTGTCACTGCCGGAGATGATGGAATAGCTTGTGATATCGGTGGAGCTATTGGCTACGAAGATGGTCAGCCGGCCCGTGAAGCTGAAATTGATGATGTCCGCGCTGGCGGTACCTGTCGCGCCCGCCGTGATCAGGCCGGCTAGCCCGCATATTGCACGAAGGCGGCCTTGCTGCGTAATTTTTCCGTTATTTATCAAGGTAGTAATTCCTTCTGCGAGCGATTGTGCCCTGTTACAGTTTGTGCCTATTCGAGTTCAGACCAAATCTGGCGTCGCATTTCGCCCGATCCCCCTTGAACCATAGCTACGGCTATGCTTCGGCGGGCGATCGAACAAACTGCTTGGCCAGATTTGCCCTGAAACTCGAATCCTTCGTGCAATATGCGGGCTAGCAGGATTCGACCCAGGTGATTCATGGCTACTCCTCCTGTTTCCATGTGTCTTGATGATGCAATGTGCATCTCGTGCTTCTTGTTGTGGTCTGCCATTCCTGCGACAGATGGCCCAATGATACCGAGTCTGCCGGCGATGACAAAACCTGACAGGCCTTGCCCAGGCATCCCCCCAGCCTCGCTTTCAAGGAAAATGCATTAAGTATCATCTCTAATTAACTAATGTTGAATATAAAATATGGAAACCCTCCGGCCTGGGGGAGAGACGTGGAGTTGCCGCTTGGGGAAGATGGGCAGGGGCGTTGAGCGGTCAGGCGGATTCGGGTACTTTAGCGAAATATGATGAACGTCCGACAGGAGAAAAAACATGAACAAGGGACTTTCCGGACTGCTGCTGGCAGGGTTGATGGGCGCTGCTACCCAGCAGGCGGCTGCCATCAGTATCAATTTCGACTTCAGCTACGACACGAACAATTTCTTCAGTGACCCGACCAGCAAATCGGTCCTGCAGGCGGCGGGCAGCTTCTTCGAAGGCATCATCCAGGACGACCTGACGGCGATCGCCTCCGGTGGCGGCAACGACTTCCAGGCAAAATTCAATGATCCGGCGACGGGGACGCTGGTCACCCTGCCCAATTTCAGCGTGGCAGCCGATACCCTCACGGTGTTTGCAGGCGGCCGCTCGCTGGGCAGCGGCACGCTGGGTATCGGTGGCCCCGGCGGCTTCGCAGTCTCCGGTACCACGTCCTTCGTCGACAACGCAGTGACCCGCGGGGAGCAGGGCGATACCCTGGGGGCGAGCGCCACCGATTTTGCCCCCTGGGGTGGTGCCATCACCTTCAATACCGATACCAGCTGGTATTTCGATACCGATCCCAGCACCCTGGAATCCTTCTCGGGCAACGATTTCTACTCCGTGGCCCTGCACGAGCTGGGGCATCTGTTCGGCATCGGCACGGCCGATTCCTGGGACAACCTGATCGTCGGTTCCGACTTCACCGGCCCGGCGGCGACGGCTGTGTACGGTGGCAACGTGCCGCTCGAGGACTCGGGGCACTGGGCGGAGGGAACCCAGGGCATGGTCGACGGTCTCGCCCAGGAAGCGGCCATGGATCCCACCCTGCTGGTGGGTTCGCGCAAGCGCTTCACCGATCTCGATGTTGCGGCCCTGAGCGATATCGGCTGGGAGACCACCGTGGTGCCGGTGCCGGCCGCCGTCTGGCTGTTCGGCTCGGGGATGATCGGCTTGCTGGCCATCGCCAGAAGACGCGCCTGATGGGCAATGCCGAGTTCTGGTCCGTCGACGAGGATTCCCGCTGCGGCGGGAATCTTCGTTTTCAGCCTTCGGGAATCCTCGTGTGAACGCTTTGCGTCGCCTGAGCGAACTCGGCCTCTATGCCATGCTGCTGCTCACGGCGGCCTGCCATCAGCCGGGCGGGGCGGGTGACCCCGCCGCGCAGGCCGTCAACGGCCGGCTGAGGGTCTACCTGAATCAGCGCGAGGCCAGCGGCCTCTACGTCCGGCTACGGATCATGGACGAGGATGGCGTCGAGCTGGCGGACAGTGGTTTTCTGCCGATTCGTGAACAGCCGTTCAGTTTTTCGTTGAGCTATCCGGGCAACAGAATACGACCGGATATCCCCTATCTGCTTCGGGTGGAGGTCATGGAAAGCCCGCATGCCGAAGAATCGCTGCTCGCGGCCGAATTTCCGATCCTGGGCAGCGACCAGCCGGCGGTTCTGGATCTGGTGATCAAACAGACACCGGAGCCGCAGGAATCGCAGGACGATCGAGAAATCCACTAACCCGCCTATTGCACGAAGGCGGCCTTGAAAGCGTAATTCATCCCCGGTGCGAGCAATTGTGCCCTGTTACGGGCCCTATTACGGTTTGTGCCTATTCGATGTCAGGCCGACTCTGGCTGCGCATCCTGGGTGATCCTCCTCAAGCCATAGCTAACGGCTATGACTTTACAGGGGATGCGTGCGCGGCCGTGTAGCCAGCGGCGCAGCGTGGTGCAGCGTGTCGTGTGGTGAATGCGGTAGAGCGCCTGGCGGAATTCTGCCGGCGAAAGTTCCCGAAACGTCATGATTCCCCCGTGAAGTCCTTGTCCCCCGGGCGTATCGGGCACAGGGGCGGCATCCATAGGCCCAGGGCCACCAGTGGCAGGTCGGCCAGCGCCTTCCACCAGCGGCGGCGACGTTGGTTCGCATAATGTATATTATGTTAAATAAAAGGCGTCGCTCTATTAGGCGTGCATGGATCCTGCGCGGTGCGACAAGCCTCATACAGCTGTTGCGTGCGCATGGAGGCGACTTCCCTTGTCGGGCGATTCGCAAAGCAATCAAGCCCCCTCGGCAACACCCATTACCTGCTGGTTCACATAGGCCTGGAAGTTACCGACCGATGTGAAGCAACGGAACCCGGCCTGACTCGCCAGGGCGATGACATCTTTTTCCTCGTTCAGCAGCACGGCTACAGGTTCGGTAAGTTCCGCCTGGATACCATTCGGCCAGGCCAGATCGAAGACGGCCTTCTGTTCCCCGCTTTCCGGATCGGCAAAATCGTAGGCCAGTTCGCCCCTGGGAAATCCTTGCGACTCCACCCAATTGTTCAATGCCTCGAGCTGTTCTTCCTCTTCCTCGCTTCCAATTCCGCCGATGATCTCTGGTACCGGCGATTCGATGGGTGCCTGGCCCTCTAGCCATCGCCTGTCGCCATGCAGGAGCGTATCAAGTATGCGATTTACTTCTTCGGCAAGTAATACCTTGCGCGCAGCGAGGAATTCCCGGTAGTTCTGGATTTTCCAGAGTTGCGGATCCATCGGGATCCACTGGGTGGCCAAGGCGCCTGGATGTGCAGCCTCGATCTCAGGAAAGTATTCCTCCGGTAGCCGGTCGCTGATGCCGAGATTGGTGTCCTTGGTCAGGAAACAGTAGTTGGCCAGGGCGTTCACTTCCGACCGTTTGAAACCCCGCTTGTAGAGCTGGGCTTTGGGAAAGATGTGATGGACCTCCAGGCGGCTCATCTTGCCAAGCAGGTCGGCCTTGAGCGGCAAGCCGGTGCCCCAGTCCCGGGCCTCTCCCATGCGAGTAATCATGTATAGCACAGGGTAGAACCGGGCCCCGAGACTCCAGCCAGTGAAATGCGCGGGCTCGACACGCATGCTACCGCCATGCCACAACCGCATCTGCTCGAGCAGCATGTCCAGGCGGTTTCCCTCCAACCCCTCCAGAGTAGCCAGGTCCTGGTCGATGATCGATTCCGTAGATCCGGAGAACCGGCCCCACATGCCGGCTTGTACGAACCAAAACAGAAGCTTGTCACGGGTCTTTTCGTCGAGTTTGCCTCCCAGTTGATCGATGAAACGCACCATCACCGGCACGGCGAAGCGGCCGAAGAATACCCGGTCGTGATCAAGACCCAGCCGGTTGGCGATCAGGTTCAGGCAGGCATCAACATGCCTGACGGCGCGCTTCAGGCCCTCCTGCACCTCTTCCGCCGTCTTGTCGTGCAGGTGTTGGAACTTGGCCTCACCCGTCAGCACCGTGTTCATGGAGCGTAACAGCCAGTCCAGGGTGAAGTGATAGTCGGCCTTGGCCCAACGGCGAAGTTCCGCCTTCATGGTATCCCGGGCGTCCGGCCAATCGGCGCAAATTTTGGCCAGCGCCAGATCACCCTTGGAAAGCTTGGTGCCGCCACTATTGACACGGTTGAAGATGTCCACCACTACGTCCAGCGTCTTGTCCTCACCGGTGATTTCCTCGACATGCAGGTCGATCTCGGTAATGCCCAGCAACTGGCTGAGGCGCCCGGCATACTCACCAATCCTCGGAGCTAGTGCCGGATCCGCACTCAGCGTAGCGATGAAATCACCCAGCCCGGCAGACCCCTTGCGCATCAGCTCGGTCACGTCGATCCACAGCGGATCGTCCTTCATCTTGATGGGCTGGTAAAAGGCAAACTGTTCTTCCTCTAGGTGGAATCGCAAGCCAATGAAGGCCTGGGTGTTGCCATCGAAGAACTTTGGCGGAATTCCGCGCACGACACCATAGAGCGAAGTCATCCGCTGCTGGCCGTCGAGCAGCAGCTTCACTACCCCGGTGGCGACCGGGCCGTCGCCCCGGTGTGCCGCACTCCTAGATTCCGTGGCCCAGACCAGCAAACCACCCACGGGATGGCGCCGATAGAGGGAATCGAACAGGCTCCGCACCTGGTCCCGGTTCCAGACATATCCCCGCTGAAACTCCGGCAGCGCCATATGACCGTTGTCGATGTGGTCAAGGATGGTGGAAATCTTCATCAGGCCGCCTCTTTGCTGTCGGGTCAGGTCAACTGGTATTTGTGCAGGTACGCACGCAGCTCCTCAAAAAAATATATATGCAAGAGTCGCGTGCCGACCCAAAGGAGTTATTATCGTCGAATCCCTATCGTACCGAAAAGATGGCGGGGCGGATATTCCCTGGTGAACTTGCACGCGCTGTCCTCTGTCTGGCACATGCCTGCCATTGCTGCTCTAATACCCTGGGCATCAAGGAATCAACCATTCATGAATATTCCCGAACTCCGTTATGTCGTGGCCCTGGCCCGTGAACGCCATTTCGGGCGGGCCGCGGCGGCCTGTTTCGTGACCCAGCCGACGCTCAGTGTGGCGATCAAGAAGCTGGAGGCGGAGCTGGGTGTGCCTCTGTTCGAACGGGCCGGGCACGAGGTGCGCATCACGCCGGTCGGTGAGCGGGTGGTGGAACAGGCGCAGCAGGCGCTGGAGTCGATCGAGGCGGTGCGCCAGGCGGCACAGCAGGGTCGCGATCCGCTCTCCGGCCCCTTGCGCATCGGCGCCATCTATACCATCGGTCCCTATCTGTTTCCGGAGCTGGTACCCAATCTGGCCGAGCTGGCGCCGCAGATGCCGCTGGTGGTGGAGGAGAACTTCACCGCGGTCCTGGCCGAGAAGCTGAGGCGGGGCGAGCTGGACGTGATCGTCATCTCCCTGCCCTTTTCCGAGCCCAACATCCTCACCCTGACCCTCTACGAGGAACCCTTTGTCGTCCTGCTGCCGGCCGCGCATCCGCTGACGGCGCGCAAAACGCTGCGGTCCCGCGATCTGGAGACGGAGCCGGTGCTGATGCTCGGCAGCGGCCACTGTTTTCGTGACCAGGTCATCGAGGCCTGCCCGGCCTGTGCCAGCCGCAGCCTGCAGGACGAGGGGCTGGCCTTCACCGTCGAGGGTGGTTCGCTGGAGACCATCCGTCACATGGTCGCCAGTGGCATGGGGCTGACCGTGCTGCCCTGCACCGCGGCCGGCGCGGACCGCTATTCTCAGCGCCTGCTGGTGATCCGCCGCTTCGCCAGTCCGGTGCCGAAGCGTAAGGTGGCCCTGGCCTGGCGGGCCAGCTTCCCGCGGCCGCAGGTGATCGATGTCCTCAAGGAGGCCGTCGCCCGTTCCGGTCTAAGCTGTGTGCGCAGCCGTGTCAGGCGCAGCAGGCGGAGGTAGGCGCAGATGGACGTCGAACAGGCCTTCGATCTCGATCCGGCCATCAGCTATCTCAACCACGCCGCCGTCTCGCCCTGGCCGCGCTGCACCCGGGAGGCGGTCTGCCGTTTCGCCGAGGAGAATGCCCGCCAGGGGTCGGCCGGCTACCCGCAGTGGCTGCAGACCGAACAGGCCCTGCGCGAACAGATGGCCCGTCTGGTTCGCGCCGCCTCCAGCGACGAGATCGCCCTGCTGAAGAGCACCTCCGAGGGCCTGTCGGTGGTCGCCCATGGCCTCGACTGGCGGCCGGGCGACAATCTGGTCGTTGGCCAGCAGGAATTCCCTTCCAACCGCATCGTCTGGGAATCCCTGCAGCGTTACGGCGTCGAGGTCCGTTATGCCGACCTCAGTGTCGAGGATCCCGAGGCGGCTCTGCTGCAGCGCATCGACAGCCGCACCCGGTTGCTGTCGGTCAGCTCGGTGCAGTATGCCAGTGGTCTGCGGCACGATCTGCCCCGGCTTGGCGACGCCTGCGCCCGGCAGGGGGTCCTGTTCTGCATCGATGCCATCCAGAGCCTGGGTGCCCTGCCCTTCGATGCCCAGGCCTGTCATGCCGATTTCGTGGTCGCCGATGGCCACAAGTGGTTGCTCGGCCCGGAGGGGCTGGCCCTGTTCTGGTGTCGCGCCGAGCATATCGAACGCCTGCAGCTGCACCAGTACGGCTGGCACATGGTGGAACAGGCCGGCGACTTCGACCGCCTCGACTGGCAGCCGGCAGCGAGTGCCCGCCGCTTCGAGTGCGGTAGCCCGAACATGCTCGGCATCCATGCCCTGCATGCCAGCCTGGGATTGCTGGAGACGGTTGGCCTGCAACAGGTAGCGGCCGAACTGGCGGCGCGCAGCCTGCATCTGATCGAATGGCTGCAGGGCCATGCCGACCGCTATGCGCTGCTGACGCCATCCGATCCGGCCAGGCGGGCCGGCATCGTCACCTTCCGTCCGCTGCGGGAGACTGCCGAGGTCGTGTACGGGCGGCTGCGCGAGGCCGGAGTGCAGTGTGCCCTGCGCGGCGGTGGTGTGCGCCTGTCGCCGCATTTCTATACTCCCTGGGCGGCGCTGGATCGTGCCCTGGCCTGCCTCTGAGTGACGGGCACGCGCCGGTTTGACGCGCCTGGTGCCCTGCGTTCTACTCCGTAGCGGGATGGAAGGAGTGGTGCAGGCGTGAAACCGGATGTGATCTCCCCCGAGGTGGCGGGCACCCTGCCCGGCCTGTTCCGCGAACGCGTGCGGCGTTCGCCGCAGGCCCTGGCTTATCGCCAGTACGACCCTGCCGGCGGTCGCTGGCGGGATTACAACTGGGCGCGCATGGCGGCCGACGTCATCCGCTGCCAGGCGGCGCTGGAGCAGGAGGGCCTCGTCCCTGGCGAGCGGGTCGCCATCCTGCTGCGCAACTGCCGGGAATGGGTGATGTTCGAGCAGGCGGCACTGGGACTCGGCCTGGTGGTGGTGCCGCTCTATGCCGATGACCGGGCAGAGAACCTCGCCTACATCCTGCAGAACGCCGGGGTCAAGCTGCTGTTGCTCGGCGGCGAGCCGCACTGGCAGGCCCTGCGGCCGGTGCACGACCGGCTCGGTTTTCTGCAGCGCATCCTCAGCCTGGGTCCGTTGGACAGCTGGACGGATGCACGCCTCATGCTGCTGGACGACTGGTTGCCGGCGGCAGCCGAGGGTGAGCTGCGCCTGCCGCCGGGCGGCCCCGAGGCACTGGCCACCATCGTCTACACCTCGGGCACCACGGGACGGCCCAAGGGGGTGATGCTCAGCCATCACAACATCCTCTGGAACGCACACGCCTCTCAGCGCCAGGCGCCGGTCGGCGCCGACGATCTGTTCCTCTCCTTCCTGCCCCTGTCGCACACCTTCGAGCGCACCGTCGGCTATTACCTGCCGATGATGTGCGGCGCCGGGATCGTCTACAACCGCTCGGTACCTGAGCTGGCTGAGGATCTGCGCACTCAGCGGCCGACCCTGCTCGTCTCGGTGCCGCGCATCTTCGAGCGCGTCCATGGCCGGATCCACGCCGGCCTGGAAAAGAAGTCACCCCTTGCGCGTCGTCTGTTCGCGGCCACGGTGGCGGTCGGCTGGCAGCGTTTCGAGCGTGCCCAGGGCCGTGCCTCCTGGTCGCCCGCCCTGCTCTCCTGGCCGCTGTTCGATCGCCTGGTCGCCCGGAAGGTGATGGACCGGCTCGGTGGCCGATTGCGCCTGGCGGTCTGTGGCGGCGCGGCCCTTTCGCCCGAGGTGGCGCGGCTGTTCATCGGTCTGGGCCTGCCGCTGCTGCAGGGCTACGGTCTGACCGAGACCAGCCCGGTGGTATCCGGCAACAGCCTCGAGGACAATCTGCCGGCCAGTGTCGGCAAGCCGCTGCAGGGTGTCGAGGTGCTGATCGGCGACAAGGACGAGTTGCTGGTGCGCAGTCCGGGGGTGATGCTCGGCTATTGGCAGGATCCGCAGGCCACGGCGGAGGTGATCGACGCCGATGGCTGGTTGCATACCGGCGATCAGGCACGGATCGACGCCGAGGGGCACATCTTCATCACCGGGCGTCTGAAAGAGATCATCGTGCTCTCCACCGGCGAGAAGATCCCGCCGGCCGACATGGAGATGGCCATTGGCCTGGATCCGCTGTTCGAGCAGGTAATGGTGGTCGGTGACGGCCGGCCCTATCTCAGTGCCCTGCTGGTGCTCAATCCGCAACAGCTGACGGAGGAAGCGCAGCGCCTGGGCCTGGATGTGAACGCCCCGACGCTGCTGAAGGACGACTACTTCACCAGGCTGATGCTGGAACGGGTGGCGGGGCATATCCAGCAGTTCCCGGGCTATGCCCAGATTCGTCGCGTCACCTGCTACCTCGAACCCTGGGACATCGAGGACGGCCTCATTACCCCGACCCTGAAACTGCGCCGCAGCCGTATCGAGGCACGCCTCGCGGAGGACATCGAGGCCATGTACGCCGGGCACTGAGCCTCAGGCGGGGGTGGTGGAGTCTGCGAACAGGCTGTCACCCAGGCTGCTGCCGGCGGCAGCGTTGCCGGTCATGTAGTGGATGAGCTCATTGACCACCGCCTGGCTGACCATGTCCTCGTCCGAGAAACGGATGGCCAGGCCACTGTCCGTGCTGCGTACCACATGGCCGCGGGTCTGGCGGGTCAGCAGCTGGCTGCCGGTCCAGATGCTGAACTTGATCTGCAGGGCCTCGCGGGAAGCCGGGCGGGCGCCCTCGCCGAACTCCACGTAGAGGCCGGTCTGGCTGATGTCGCAGGCGATGCCGCGGTATTCCCCGGCGGGATCGCGCAGCTCCACTTCTATGTCCACCCGCGTGCGGGGGGAACGGCGGCGTTCCATGACGATACCTCGGCTGTGATCGGCCAGGGCATGGACGGCCCGCGGTGTTGGCCGCTGGCGCATGCTCCATCCGTGGCCGGGAATGCTGCCATCCGAACGCTGGCAGACAAGGGTTATGGCAGGCTGGCGGCCTGCAGCGGAGGAACTTTAGCCCGGATATTGCACCAAGGATCCGATGCTCAGGGCGAGGCTGGAACCGCCGGGGATCGCGGCCTGGAGACCGCTCCTACAACATATTGTGCCGCCACGCCCCGTAGGAGCGGCCTCCAGGCCGCGATGCTCGGAGTCAATCGTACAGGCACAAACTGTAACCCGCCCAAGGGGCCTTTCATGGCCATATTGTCCCTGTATTACAGCACGAACCCCATTCATGCGCGCCGCCTTGGTGCAATATCCGGGCTAGGCGGGTTGGCCGCTCGCCGCACCTCGGTGGGCGGCGTCGCGGAACAGGCGGAAGAAATTGTCGCTGGTGATCTTAGCCAGCTCTTCCAGAGGCTGCTGGCGGATATCGGCCAGCGTCGCGGCGACGTAGCGCACATAGGCCGGCTCATTGGGTTTGCCACGCTTCGGAACCGGGGCCAGGTAGGGGGCATCGGTCTCCACCAGCAGGCGATCGGCCGGGACCCGGCGGGCCACCTCGCGCAGCGCCTCGGCATTGCGGAAGGTGACGATGCCGGAAAAGGAGATGTACAGGCCGAGGTCGAGGGCGCGGCGCGCCATCGTCCAGTCCTCGGTGAAGCAGTGCAGCACGCCGCGGGTCTCGCCGCCGCCCTCCGCCTCGATGATGTCCAGGGTGTCCTTGCGCGCATCGCGGGTGTGCACGATGAGCGGCTTGTCCAGCGTCCGGGCGGCGGCGATATGGGTGCGGAAACGCGCCTGCTGCCGTTCGCGCTGTTCGGGCTCCTTGCCATAGTAGTAGTCGAGGCCGGTTTCGCCGATGGCGACCACCGCTGGATCGCTGCCGAGCCGGACCAGGGTGTCGCTGTCCAGGCCGCCGTCGTCGCTCTCCGAGGGATGCACGCCGACAGAGACCGAGACCATATCGCGTCCCTCGACCAGACGGCGCATGGCCGGATAGGCATCGAGGTTGATGGCGACACAGAGCAGGTGTCCGACACCGGCCTCGCGTGCCCGCTCGAGGACCGCGTCGAGACCGCCCGCCGCGGGGTCGAGGTCGAGGCGGTCGAGATGGCAATGGGAATCGACGAGCATGCTGGGTGCCCTGGCTGAAAAAGGGCTGTCAGGGTAATGGGCCGCGTCGCCTGGCACAAGCCCGGCGCTGGCGCCGCTACATGGTGTGGGTCGGTCGTTCGGCCTGCAAGGCGCCGGCCAGGTAGGTCTCGATCTTGTTGCGGGCGTTGCCGCCGTCCTGGTCGCTGAACTGCACGCCGATGCCGGTGGCGCGTGAGCCCTGAGCGCCCTTGGGGGTGGTCCAGATGATGCGGCCGGCGACCGGCAGCTTCTCCCCCTCGTCCATCAGCGTCAGCAGCATGAACACCTCGTCGCCGAGCTGGTAGCTCTTGTTGGTGGGGATGAACAGGCCGCCGTTCTTGACGAAGGGCATGTAGGCGGCATAGAGCGCACCCTTGTCCTTGATGCTCAGTGAGAGAATGCCTTGTCTTCCTGGCTTCACCGCGACACCTCCTTCAGGGTCGGTTGCGGGCAGTGCGTGCCCAGCGTATGAGTAGGTCTTCCATCAGCAGCTGGCGGTTGACGCTGGTCGGCAGCAGGCGCAGCGCCTCCCAGGCCTGGTCCAGCAGGGCAAACAGCTGGCGCGGTTCAAGATCCCGTGCCAGCCCTTCGAGAAGGCCGCGCTGGTCCTCGTTGCCGAGGCGCCAGGCCGCGCCGCTGCGCAGGCGGATCATGTCCATCAGCCAGCGTCCGAACCAGTGCAGGGGGCGCAGCGTCTCGTCTTGCGCCCAGTCGGCCGCCACCTGCAACGGGTCGAGCTGGCCGGCGCGGATGCCGCTGAGCTGCTGCAGCCATTGCTCGCGGTCCTCCAGCACCCCGGCCTCGGCCAGCTGCAGGGCCTTGAGCGGGGCGCCGTCCGCCAGCTCGAGCAGCCGGTCTGCCGCCTCCTCCGGACATTGCGCCTGCAGCCAGGCGACGGCCTCGCTGCTGTCGGGCGGGCTGAGGCGCAGCATCTGGCAGCGGCTGCGGATGGTGGCCGGCAGTCGCGCCGGTTGTTCGGTGATCAGCAGCAATACCGTGTTATCGGTGGGTTCCTCCAGGGTCTTTAGCAGACTGTTGGCCGCGGCGCTGTTCATCGCCTCGGCCGGCTGCAGCAGGCAGGCCTGGTAGCCGCCGGCATGGCTGGTCATCGCCAGGCGGGCACTCAGTTCGCGGATGCTGTCGATGGCGATGACGGATTTACCTTCCGGCGGTCCGACCTGGAGCAGGTCCGGATGGGTGCCGGCCGCCAGCAGTTGGCAGGCGGTGCAGCGGCCGCAGGCGAAGCCGTCGGCATCCGGTGTCTCGCAGAGCAGCGACTCGGCGAAGGCCCGTGCCAGGCGTGCCTTGCCAAGACCACCCGGCCCGTGCAGCAGCAGCGCATGGCCGAGCCGCCCGGCCCGGCGCTGCGCCTGCAGCCGTTGCCAGGTGGCGTGGAGCCATGGATAGAGGGCTTCGTTCATATATTCAGTAAATTATCCGGCAAACTTGATGTTGTTTCGCTTCACGGGCCAGCGCTGAGAGGCGGGGCTCAGGCTGCCGCGCCAGCCTGGAGCAACGGCGCCAGCGCCTCGCGTATCTGTGCCTGCACGGCGGCTAGCGGCTGGCTGGCGTCGATGATGCGAAAACGTCCCGGTTCCGCCGCGGCGCGTTCCAAGTAGGCTGCCCGGACCCGTTCGAAGAAATCGTATGCCTCCTGTTCGAAACGGTCGGGCCGGCTGCGTTCGCCAGCACGCTTCAGGCCGATCTCGACGGGAACGTCCAGTAACAGGGTAAGATCTGGGCGCAAGTCGCCCTGAACCATCTGCTCCAGCTCGATGATGCGCTGTTTCGACAGCCCCCGGCCGCCCCCCTGGTAGGCATAGGTGGCGTCGGTGAAGCGGTCGCAGAGCACCCATTCCCCGGCCGCCAGTGCTGGGCAGATCAGCTTGTCCAGGTGTTCGGCCCGGGCGGCGAACATCAGCAGCAGTTCGCAGTCGGCGGCCATGCCCTGCTCGGCGGGGTCGAGCAGCAGCTCGCGAATGCGTTCGCCCAGCGGTGTGCCGCCTGGCTCGCGGGTGCTGCGCACGATCTTGCCCGATTTCTCAATAAGATCTCTTATGTAATTGAGATTGGTTGTCTTTCCGACGCCCTCGCCGCCCTCGACGGTGATCAACCTGCCGCGCATGGATGCCCTCCCCTCGTTGGCTGCCATCATACCCTGCCGGAAGGGGGGCGCAACCGGATCGGTCTCAGTTGCGGGGTGGTTTACCGGCCATGGCGGCTCCGGCCTTGGCCGCGTCCCGGCCCGCGCCGCGCAGCATGCCGAGCAGCCGGTAGCCGAGCGGCAGGAGTCGCATGAGCAGCGGCGCGACGAAGGCCCGGCCGCTGTCGGTGCCCAGCCAGGCGGCCAGGGCCAGCAGGGCCTCACGGCGCCGGCCCTGGGAGAGGTAGGCGAGCACCGGCCCGATGTCGAGATCCTCGTCCACCGCACGCAGGCGCGCCTTGGCCTCGTCCAGGCCGAGATCCCGGCGTGGCACATGGCGCCCCTCGAGGGTGGCCCGGAAGCGGGCCCGGGCCTGTTCGCGGTTCAGCGGTTGCATCGCATTGCCAGGCGGCCGATCAACAGGGCGAGGATCAGGGCCAGCAGGGCCATGAGCATGGCCGCGGCTGGCGGGCTGAGCCAGGCCAGGGTGTACTGATACAGGCCCCAGAGAAAGAAGCCCATGGCCACCAGGCCGGTGAGCATGGCCAGCAGCACCAGACCCAGGCCCCAGCCCAGGCGCAGTGCGCTGTCACGCAGGGTGCGGCCCTCGGCCTCGAGCAGGTCGAGAAAGGCAATCACCAGATCGGAAAGGGTGGTCTTCATGCGCCGGCCTATTTGAGGTGAAGGATGCGGGCGGCCAGGTAACCGATGCCGAAGGCGAGTGCCACACTGGCCAGGGGATGGCGGGCCACTTCCTCGCCCAGATCCTCCACGGCCTGTTCGCCGTGGGCGCGCGCCTCGTCCAGCTTGCGGCGGAATTCCTCCCATTCCTCGCGGCCAGTCGCCTCGCCGGTGTCTTCCCCGGCCGTTTCTCCGCCGGTGTCGGCGGCCGCCGGGGATTCTTGGCCGGCCGCAGCCTGGGATTCGAGGAAGGCCTTGAAGCTGGCACTCAGCTCGGACAGGTCCTTGCGCAGGGCCTCGAAGTCGGCGCGCAGGGCGGCCAGTTCGTCGTCGTTCGCGTTCGCTGTCATGCCGGACTCCTGTCGATGCCTGTTCCTATCCTGTTTAGT
This sequence comes from Thiohalobacter sp. IOR34, assembly GCF_030406045.1. GTDB lineage: Bacteria > Pseudomonadota > Gammaproteobacteria > Thiohalobacterales > Thiohalobacteraceae. The sequence continues at coordinate 1,499,499 of NZ_CP128988.1, read as the reverse complement.
ACGCCCGTCTTCCCTGCCCTGTCAAGCTTGCTGTCCGGCGAACCCGGGGACTGATCTACGGCGTTTTCCTCTCCTGCCCGCTACCCCTTGCGCCTCGATCGCGGCCTGGAGGCCGCTCCTACGGGGCATGGCGGCACAATGTGTTGTCGTAGGAGCGGCCTCCAGGCCGCGATCGGGGGATCCACGGCGGGCAATGCCCGGGGCCAATCGAACAGGCCAAAGCCGGGTTACGCGTTCCCGATCTGTTTACCAGCCTGCACGCTGATCATGCGCGCCGCCTTGGTGCAATATCCGGGCTAGCAGCCTGTCGGACTTGGGCGATCGTAGCGAGCAGGGTGGGAGAACGAGAACGAATCTTCACGATTTCGAGGCGCATAGTTGGCACTACGCAACGAGGAATCGGGGAGATTCGGGCCGCTCTCCCACCCGCGCAGTAGATCAGTCCTGAGTCCGACAGGCTGCTAGCGTCTGCCTCCGGCTGGTCTGCCCGGGGCGGGTCGGCGGCAGCGTCGTGGGTCGACGATCCGGTATTCGCCGCTGCCCAGGCCGTCCAGGGTCCAGTCGCCGATGCGGTAGCGGATCAGGCGCAGTGTCGGGTGGCCGATGTGGGCGGTCATGCGCCGCACCTGGCGGTTGCGTCCCTCGCTGAGGGTTATCTCCAGCCAGCAGGTGGGGATGGCGCGCCGCTCTCGGATCGGCGGCTGGCGTGGCCACACCGGCGGCGCCTCGATGCGCCGCACCCCGGCAGGCCGGGTCAGCCCGTCCTTCAGGCGCACGCCCCGGCGCAGCCGCTCCAACGCGGCCTCCGTCGGTTCGCCCTCGACCTGCACCCAGTAGGTCTTGCGCTTGCCGTGGCGTGGATCGCTGAGGCGGTGCTGCAGCCGCCCGTCGTCGGTGAGCAGCAGCAGGCCCTCGCTGTCGTAGTCGAGCCGTCCGGCGGGATAGATGCCGGGAATGGGGATGAAATCGGCCAGCGTCTGCTTGTCGCTGCCCTCGCGGCTGAACTGGGACAGTACCCGGAAGGGTTTGTTGAAGAGGACGATCATGGCGTCCCTCAGACCAGCCGCACCACGCCGCCGCGGCGCGGGTCGCCCCAGCCGCTCAGCCTGTCCGCCTCCAGCAGGGCGGCGTGCACGCCGCCAAAGAACAGGCTGCGCTGGGGCCAGAGCCGATGCCGTGGCCAGTGCTCGAACAGCCTGGCGACGGCCGCCTCCGGCAGGCCGGCCTCGACGTTGAGCAGCTCGTCCTCCAGGTGGATGCGTGGCCGCTCGATGGCCTCTGGCAGCGGCAGCCCGAGATCCACGAGGTTGACCAACACCTGGAGGATGGCGCTGCGGATGCGGTTGGAGCCGCCGGAGCCCAGCACCAGCCGGCGGCCGTCCGGGCTGTCGAGGAGGGTCGGTGCCATCATCGAGGTCATGCGCTGTCCCGGCGGCCAGGCGTGGAAGCCGTGAGGGTTGAGATCCTGCTCGCCAAGCATGTTGTTGAGCATGATGCCGGTGTCCGGGATCAGCCGGCCGCAGCCCTCGCCGTTGCTGACACTGAGGCCGGCCAGGTTGCCGGCCGCATCGATGACGCTGACATGGGTGGTGCCGCGACGTGCTCCGGGCCGGCCCTGCAGTTCGCTCCGGTAGCGGTCGAGGAAGGCCGTATCGAGCAGGCTCCCGGCCTCGAGGCCGAGCCCCCGGCGCTCGGCATCGAGCCGTGCCTCCCCGGTGAGGTGCATGACCCGGGCCAACTGCTGCAGCCAGTCGGCCTCGCTCACCGCCCCGGCATCGATGTCTTCCAGCAGGCGCAGGGCGAAGGCGATCAGCAGGCCGCCGGAGGACGGTGGCGGATTGGTGATCAGCCGGTGGCCGCGGTAGTCGAGACGCAGCGGTTCACGCCGCAGGCTGCGATAGCTGTGGAGGTCTTCGGCGGTCAGCAGGCCGCCATGCCGGCACAGCTCGACGATACGCCGGCCGATCTCGCCGCTATAGAACAGCCCGGCGCCCTCCTCTGCCAGCCATTCCAGGCTGTCGGCCAGCTGCGGCAGGCGCAGAAGGTCGCCCTCGCCGACCAGACCGGAGGCCGCGCTGCCGGCGAACAGGCCGCGTACCGCCTCGTCGGCCCTGTAGATGGGGCTGACGATCTCGAACACCCTTGCCTGCAGGGCGTTCACCCGCACACCCCCGCGTGCCAGGGCGACCGCCAGCTCGACCAGCCGCGTCATCGGCAGCCGGCAGAGCCGGGCATGGGCATCGAACAGGCCATGCACGCAGCCCGGCGTGGCGACGGCGCCGAGTCCGATGTGGAATTCCTGGCGGGCACTGCCGAAGTCGGCACGGATGGGATAGAAGTCCAGCTCACGACCGGCAGCGGGGGCCAGCGGTGTCTGCACGAAGAAGTCGAACAGGGTCTCGCTGCCATCGGCACAAGCCGCCAGCAGAAAGCCGCCACCGGCCGGCGAGGCCAGCACCGGCTCGCAGACACAGGCGGCGAAGAAGGCCGCGATCGCGGCATCGAAGGCGTTGCCGCCCGCCTCCAGTATCTGCGCCGCCGCCTCCGCGCTGAGCGGATGCCCGGCTGCAATCACTCCCTTGGGCCGCATGTCACCTCGGTATCGCCGCGGTCCTGCCACGGCCAAAGATGGATAGCCTGAAGCGGATCATATTCAGCTTCCTCTGCTGTGCCTGTCGCCAGCCTGCAGGGGGCCAGATGCCAATCGTCAGCGCTTCAATTGGTAGCGGCGCACTGCCCGGTTGTGCTCCTGCAGGGTGGCCGAAAACTGATGGCTGCCATCGCCGCGGGCGACGAAGTAGAGCGCCTTGCCCGGCGCGGGGTGGAGCACGGCGCGAATGGCGTCCACGCCCGGCAGGGCGATCGGGGTGGGCGGCAGCCCCTTGTTCAGGTAGGTGTTGTAGGGCGTATCGCGGCGCAGGTCGCGGTAGCGGATGTTGCCATCGAAGTCGGCGCCCAGGCCGTAGATCACCGTAGGGTCGGTCTGCAGGCGCATGCCCTTGCGCAGGCGACGGATGAACACCCCGGCGATCTGCGGCCGCTCTTCGGGCAGTGCCGTCTCCTTCTCCACGATGGAGGCCAGGATCAGCGCCTCGTAGGGGGTTTTCAGCGGCAGGCCCTCGTCCCGTGTCGCCCATTCCTGCTGCAGGGTCTTCTGCATGGCGTCGAAGGCGCGGCGCAGTACCTCGCTGTCGCGGGCGCCGCGCGGAAAATGATAGGTGTCGGGCAGGAAGCGGCCTTCGGGATGCAGACCCGGCTGCCCGATACGCTGCATCACGGCGGCGTCGTCCAGGCCGCGCAGTTCGTGCTGCAGGGTGTCGAGACTGTCCAGGTAGACGCGCAGTTCACGGAAGGTCCAGCCCTCGACGATGGTGACCGGGTGCTGCACCACCCGTCCGGCAACCAGCTGGGCGAGCAGTTCGGCCGGGCGGGTGCCGGGATCGATGCGGTATTCGCCGGCCTGGATCCGTCCCGCCAGTCCCTCGCGGCGTGCCAGCCAGACCAGATAATGCGGCCTCCGGAGCACCCTGTCGCGGGCCAGCCGGTCGGCGACACGGCGTAGCGAGCTGCCCGGTTCGATCTCGAACAGATAGCCCCTCTCCGCCACCATCAGCGGGGTGCGGGTGAAGTCGCGGTAGTCCATGGCCAACCAGCCCGCCGCGAGAGCGCCGAGCAGGACCGCCAGTCCGAGCAGCAGGCCCAGGCGGCGTCGCAGCTCGGGGCTCATGTCGTTTCCTCCCCTGCCGGCAGGGGGCGGCCGAGTCGTTCGAACAGCGCGGCCTGCAGCTCGCCGGCCAGCGGCGGAACGGCATAGTTCCGGTCATCGATGCTGCGCACCGGCCAGAGCCCGATCAGGCTGTTGCTGACCAGGGCGCCCTCGAAGCCGGCCAGTTCGCTGTCCGCCACCGGTCGCTCCTGACAGGCGATCCCCCGTTCGCGGGCCAGCTCGATCAGGGTGGCGCGCATCACCCCCGCCACGCCGCAGGTGTCGATCGCCGGCGTCACCAGCTCACCGCCGGTGACGAAAAAGACGTTACTGCTGATGCCTTCCACCACCCGTCCCTCGACGTCGAGCATCAGACCCTCCTCGAAGTCGTCGTTGTCCCACTCGCTGCGCGCCAGCACCTGTTCCAGGCGGTTGAGGTGTTTGATCCCGGCCAGTGCCGGATTGAGGCCGAGCCGGGTCCGGCAGCGGCGCAGGCGCACCCCCTGTCGCCAGAGCGCCGCGTCGCGTTCCGGCCAGGACAGCAGGCAGAGGATACGGGTTGCGGCGACGGTCGATGGCGGCCGGTAACCGCGCCCTCCCGAACCGCGGGTGAGGATGATCTTCAGCACTGCCGCCGCCCGGCCGGCGCTGAGCCGACCGGCCTCGGCGGCCAGCAGCGAGCGGTCCGGCAGGGGGAGGCCCAGCCGCCGGCAGCCCTCGGTGAGGCGATCCAGGTGGGCATCGAACAGCTCGATCCGGCCGTTGCGCACGGCCAGGGTCTCGAACAGGCCGTCGCCATAGTGCAGGCCACGGTCGGCCAGCGGCAGCTTGCGGCACTCGATGCCGTTGACGAGACAGGCCAGGGATTCCGACATGGGCCGAGTGTACCCCATCAGTTCCCGCCGCTGCCCAGCGCCAGCAGCAGGCCTCGCGCCTTGGCCCGGGTCTCCTCCAGCTCGCGTCCCGGATCCGAGTCGGCGACGATCCCGGCGCCGGCGCGGAACGCGATGTGCCGGCCGCGCTGTTCGAGGGTGCGGATGAGGATGTTGAGGTCCAGGCTGCCGTCGCGGTTGAGATAGCCCATGGAACCGGTATAGGCGCCACGCGGTCGTGCTTCCAGTTCGGCGATGATCTCCATGCAGCGCACCTTGGGACAGCCGGTGATGGTGCCACCGGGGAACAGGGCACGGATCACCCCGCCCGGCGTGACCCCGGGCCGCAGCCGCCCCTGCACATTGGAGACGATGTGGTGGACGTGGGCATAGGATTCCAGCGTCATCAGTTCGTCGACCTCGATGCTGCCCGGCACACAGACCCGTCCGAGATCATTGCGCTCCAGATCGATGAGCATGATGTGCTCGGCCCGTTCCTTGGGATGGCCGAGCAGCTCGGTGGACAGTCCCTCGTCGCTGCCCAGGTCCTCCCCGCGCGGCCGGGTGCCGGCGATGGGGCGGGTGGCGATGCGGCCATTGCGCACCTCGACCAGTCGTTCCGGCGAGCTGCTGATCACCGCCCGGTCGTCCCAGGTGGCAAGGCCGTTGAAGGGGCCGGGGTTGGCCTGACGCAGTCGCCGGTAGAGAGCCGACGGCGGGCAGGCCGTGGCCAGTTGCGCCTGCCACAGGCGGGACAGGTTGGCCTGGAAGACGTCGCCGTCACGGATGTAGTCCAGGGTGCGGCGTACCGCGCCGACATAGCGCGCGGGTTCCTCTTCCGCCACGCTGGCCGTTGGCGAGGTCTCCGCCCTGTGCGGCGCCATCGCCTGGATGGCGGCGAGATCCTCGCGCATCTGCGCCAGGGCAGCCTCCTGTCCGGTCTCGGCCAGCAGCAGGGTCTGCTTGTGCCGGTGGTCGAGGATCAGGGCGCTGCGGAAGCGCACCGCCTGGGCGACGATCTCGTCGGGCGCACAGCGGGGCAGCGCCAGGCGCCGTTCGATCTGGCCGGCCAGTTCATAGCCGAGAAACAGGAACCAGCCACCCTGGAACGGCAGGCGGTCGTCGCCGGTCGGCTGCTGTTCGGCCTGCCAGGCCGCGTCGAGGGCGGTGAGGAAGTCGTTACCGGGCCGTGCGGCGCCCTCCAGCCGGCCGTCGCCGTACAGGGTCAGGCGTTCGCCCGGCAGGGCGAAGAGTATGTCGAAGCGGGCCTGGGGCCCGCGGGCACGGCTCTCCAGCAGGTACGGGTAGCGCTGTGGCCGGTAGTCGTGGAGGGTCAGCAGGTCGACAGTGCCCGGCAGCTGCTGGACGATGGGGGGCGTTTCGCTCGGCGCCATGGGGCGCGGCCGGCCGCCTCAGCGGAAGCGGCGCAGCACCAGGGTGCCGTTGGTGCCGCCGAAACCGAAGGAGTTGGACAGGGCCACATCGATCTCCATCTGCCGTGCCTCGTTGGGCACGTAGTCGAGGTCGCACTCCGGGTCCGGGGTGAAGTAGTTGATGGTGGGCGGCGCGACCTGGTCGCGGATCGCCAGCGCGGTGAAGATCGCCTCCACACCACCGGCTGCGCCGAGCAGATGGCCGGTCATGGACTTGGTGGAGCTGACCGCGACGCGGCGAGCGTGATCGCCCAGCGCGGATTTGATGGCCTCGGTCTCGGCCTTGTCGCCGGCCGGGGTGGAGGTGCCGTGGGCGTTGATGTAGTCGACGTCCTCCGGCGCCAGGCCGGCATCGCGCAGCGCCTCCAGCATGCAGCGCCGCGCGCCTTCGCCGCCGACGGCCGGCTGGGTCATGTGGCAGGCGTCGCCGCTCATGCCGTAGCCGACCACCTCGGCATAGATGGTCGCGCCACGGGCCCGGGCGTGTTCCAGTTCCTCCAGCACCATCACTCCGGCACCGTCGCCGAGCACGAAACCGTCGCGGTCCTTGTCCCAGGGACGGCTGGCCGTCTGCGGATCCTCGTTGCGCGTCGACAGGGCGCGGGCCGCGGCGAAGCCGCCCATGCCCAGCGGCGTGCTGGCCTTCTCCGCGCCGCCGGCGACCATTACGTCGGCGTCGCCGTAGGCGATGAAGCGTGCCGCCTGGCCGATGTTGTGGGTGCCGGTGGTGCAGGCGGTGACGATGGCGATGTTCGGCCCCTTCAGGCCATGCTGGATGGAGAAGTTGCCGGAGATCATGTTGATGATGCTGGCAGGCACGAAGAAGGGCGACATCTTGCGCGGCCCCTTCTCCAGCAGATTGCTGTGGTTGACCTCGATGGTGGTCAGGCCGCCGATGCCCGAACCGATGGCGACACCGATGCGCCCGGCATTGGCCTCGGTGATCTCCAGCCCGGAATCGGCCAGCGCCTGGGCGCCGGCGGCCATGCCGTAGTGGATGAAGGGATCCATCTTGCGTGCGTCCTTGCCCGACAGGTAATCACTGACCTCGAAATCGATCACGGTGCCGGCGAAGCGTACCGGATAGGCCGAGGTGTCGAAGCTCTCGATCATGCGGATGCCGCCGCGGCCGGCGACGATGTTTTCCCAAGCCCTGGAAATGCTGCTGCCGACCGGCGAAACGATCCCCAGACCTGTGATTACGACACGTCGTTTAGACAAGACTCCATCCCTTTTTCTGGTTCAGGAATTGCAACAGAAAAATGCCGCGACCACTGGACGTGGTAGCGGCGGGTTGCGTGTGGCCTTCGAGATCAGCCCAGATGGGCGTTGATGTAGTCGATGGCCTGCTGAACGGTGGTGATCTTCTCGGCTTCCTCGTCGGGAATCTCGCATTCGAATTCCTCTTCGAGAGCCATCACCAGCTCAACGGTATCCAGCGAGTCGGCGCCCAGATCATCGACGAAGGATGATGCGTTGTTGACTTCATCTTCCTTGACACCCAGCTGTTCAACAACGATTTTCTTGACGCGTTCTTCAACGTTACTCATGACAGGTAGTTCCTCCGAGAATTCAGGCAGCTTGAGCTGCGGCCGGTATTGTAGTGAAAAGCGTATCCGTTATCCAGTGATAACACGTTGATTTACAGCAAGGCTTGACCTCGGTCGGGCGGTTCGCCTGCAGGCCTGCAGGCGGCCTGTAAACCTGATGGATAACAACAATATGCAGGGCGTTCCTTAGGGCCTGTTAACACGATCCCAATGGGTTCTGCCGGGGCTCTTTTTTCGTCCAGCAAGGCAGAACGAGCGAGCTGTAGTCAGTCTACCTGAGCGAATGATAACGCCGCTGGGCGGGAAAAGAGCCCCAGCCCTGCGGGTTGCGCCTGAAAAAGCGCCACTCCGCGTTGCTCGTCGTTCATTTGGCGTCACCAAACCTCTCTCCTCGCGCCTCGATTGGCGCTTTTTCAGGTGCAACAGAGCCCATTGGGATCGTGTCAACAGGCCCTGGCCGGATTGACAACAGGTCACCGTCTCAGGCCATGTACATGCCGCCATTGACGTGCAGGGTTTCGCCGGTGATGTAGGCCGCCTGCGGCGAGGCCAGGAAGGCCACCGCCTGGGCGATGTCCGCCGCGTCGCCGAGACGGCCGAGCGGGATCTCACCGAGCAGCGCCTGGCGCTGCTCCTCGGACAGGGCGCGGGTCATGTCGGTGTCGATGAAACCGGGGGCAACGGTGTTGACCGTGATGCCGCGTGAACCCACCTCGCGGGCCAGCGACTTGGCGAAGCCGATCATGCCGGCCTTGGCCGCAGCGTAGTTGGCCTGTCCCGCATTGCCGGTGGCACCGACCACCGAGGCGATGTTGATGATGCGACCATGGCGCGCCTTCATCATGGCGCGCAGGCAGGCCTTGCTGAGACGGAACACCGAACTGAGGTTGGTGTCGATCACGGCATCCCATTCCTCCGGCTTCATGCGCATCAGCAGATTGTCGCGGGTGATGCCGGCGTTGTTGACCAGGATGCTGGGGGCGCCGAAGTCGTCGCCCATGGATTTGAGCAGGGCATCGACCGAGGCAGGATCGGTGACGTCCAGTACCCGCCCGGCGCCCTTCACGCCGGCCGTGGCAAAGGCCTCGTCGATGGCGGTGGCACCCGCCTCCGAGGTGGCGGTGCCGACCACGGTGGCTCCGCGGTGGCCGAGTTCCAGGGCGATGGCGCGGCCAATGCCTCGGCTGGCACCAGTGACCAGGGCAATCTCGTCTTGCAGCGACATGGTCGTCGGACTCCTTGGCTGTAGGTTGGTAGGGGCGGCGCTTCAGGCCTGGAGGGCGGCGGCCAGGCTGTCCGGATCGAACACCGGCAGGGCCTGCATGCCCTTGTCGATTCGCTTGTTGAGGCCGACCAGCACCTTGCCCGGTCCGGCCTCGACCAGGTGGTCGATGCCCTGCCCGGCCATGGCCTGGATGGTTTCCACCCAGCGCACCGGATTGTACAACTGGCGCACCAGGGCGTCGCGGATCCGGGCCGGATCGTCGTAGGCAGCGACGTCGGCGTTGTGGATCACCGGGATGCGGGGTGTGGCCAGGGTTGTCCGGGCCAGGGTCTCGGCAAAGGCCTCGGCCGCCGGCTGCATCAGGCTGCAGTGCGAGGGCACGCTGACCGGCAGCGGAATGGCGCGCTTGGCACCGGCCGACTTGGCCAGGCCGATGGCACGCTCCACCGCACTGCTCTGGCCGGCGATCACCACCTGTCCCGGCGAATTGAAGTTGACCGGCGCCACCACCTCGCCCTCGGCGGCCTGCTCGCAGAGGCTGCGCACCTGTTCGTCGTCCAGGCCGAGGATGGCGGCCATGGCGCCACTGCCCGCCGGCACGGCCTCCTGCATGCGACGGCCACGTTCCTCGACCAGTTTCACGGCATCGGCGAAGTCGAGGCTGCCGGCGCAGACCAGGGCGCTGTATTCGCCCAGGCTGTGGCCGGCCATCAGCGCCGGTGTTGCGCCGCCCTGCTCCTGCCAGACCCGCCACACGGCCACCCCCGCCGCCAGCATCGCCGGCTGGGTGCGGTCGGTCTGGTTGAGCGCCTCGGCCGGCCCCTCCTGGGCCAGCCGCCACAGGTCGTAGCCCAGCGCGTCCGAGGCCTCTTCAAAGGTGTGCCGCACCAGGGGGAAGGCCTCGGCCAGAGCGGCCAGCATGCCGACGCTCTGCGAGCCCTGGCCGGGAAAGACGATTGCCAGTTTGTTCATGTCCGCTTCCACTGTTTCAACAGGCTGTCTTTTGATTCATGGCCACGGAAAATACGGAAGCACGGAAAAATGATTTTTTAGCCTCGCCGCGTCAGGGCGTGGCAAGGCACAAGACCAAAGGGCTTTTCCGTGCTTTCCGTGTTTTCCGTGGCTAATAAATAATGAGGTTTTGATCATTCAATATTTCAGCAACACCGATCCCCAGGTGAAACCGCCGCCGAAGGCCTCCATCAGCACGGTCTCGCCGCGCTGGATGCGTCCGTCGCGTACTGCAGTGTCCAGCGCCAATGGCACCGAGGCAGCGGAGGTGTTGCCGTGACGGTCGACGGTGATCACCACCCGTTCAGTGGTCATTTTCAGCTTGCGGGCGGTGGCGTTGATGATGCGGATGTTGGCCTGGTGCGGCACCAGCCAGTCGATGTCCGACTTGTCCAGGTCGTTGGCGGCCAGGGTTTCGTCGACGATGCGGCCCAGGGTGTTGACTGCCATCTTGAACACCTCGTTGCCCTTCATCTGCATGAAGGCCTCACCCTGGCGGACCTTGTCGTAGCCCTGGGAGATGCCGGCCGGCACGGTGAGCAGGCTCTCGTAGCTGCCGTCGGCATGCAGATGGGTGGAGAGGATGCCGGGTTCGTCGCTGGCCTCGAGCAGCACCGCGCCGGCGCCGTCGCCGAACAGGACGCAGGTGCTGCGGTCCGTCCAGTCGACGATGCGCGACAGGGTCTCGGCGCCGATCACCAGGGCACAGCGCACGCTGCCGCTGCGGATGAATTTCTCGGCCACGCCCAGCGCATAGACGAAACCGGTGCACACCGCCTGGATGTCGAAGGCGGCGCAACCGTGGATGTCGAGGCGCTGCTGCAGCAGGCAGGCGGTGCTGGGGAACACCCGGTCCGGGGTGGTGGTGGCGACGATGATCAGGTCGACCTCGCCGGTCTCGCGGCCGGCCGCCTGCAGGGCGCGGCGTGCCGCCTGTTCAGCCAGGTCGCAGGTGGTCTCGCCCTCGGCGGCGATATGCCGTTCCTCGATGCCGGTACGTTCGCGGATCCACTGGTCGCTGGTGTCGACCATGGTCTCCAGTTCCTTGTTGCTCAGCACCTTCTCAGGCAGGTAGCCGCCGGTGCCCGTTATGCGTGCGTAATTCAAACTGCTTGCCTTTCTGAGAGCAGGGTTTCCAACTGTCGGGCAATACGTCCAGGCACCTGCAGCCGGACCTCCTCCATGGCCACTTCGATGGCATTGGCGAAGGCCAGTGCGTCGGCGCCGCCGTGACTCTTGATGGCGATGCCGCGCAGGCCGAGCAGGCTGGCGCCGTTGTAGCGCCGCGGGTCGACCCGGCGGCGGAAGGCGCGCAGTACCGGCAGGGCGCAGAGGCCGGCGAGCCGGGTGAGGAGATTGCGGTTGAACTCCTCCTTCATGAAATGGGCAATCATCTTGGCCACGCCCTCGCTGGTCTTCAGGGCCACGTTGCCGACGAAGCCGTCGCAGACCACCACGTCCACGCCCCCGGTGTACACGTCGTCGCCCTCGACATAGCCGATGTAGTTGATGGAACTGCCGGAGAGCAACTGGTGGGCGCCCTTGACCTGCTCGTTGCCCTTGATCTCCTCCTCGCCGATGTTGAGCAGGCCGACCCGCGGCCGTTCGATGCCGTCCACCGCATTGGCCAGCACCGAGCCCATGACCGCGAACTGGAACAACTGTTCCGCCGTGCAGTCGATGTTGGCGCCGAGGTCCAGCACCAGGGTGTGGCCGTCGATCGAGGGAATGGCGGTCAGGATCGCCGGGCGGTCGATGCCGGGCAGGGTCTTGAGGACGTAGCGGGCAGTGGCCATCAACGCCCCGGTATTGCCGGCGCTGACACAGGCCTGGGCCTCGCCCTCCTTGACCAGGTTGATGGCGATGCGCATCGAGGAGTCCTTCTTGAAGCGCAGGGCGTGCGACGGCGGTTCGTCCATCTCCACCACCTGGGTGGCGGGCTGGATGCGCAGCCGGCCGTTCTGCAGGTAGGGTTGATGGGACTCCAGCCGCTGGTGCAGCGCTGCTTCGTCGCCGACCAGGATCAACACCAGCTCGTCGTGGGCGTCGAGCATGCGCAGTGCCGCGGGAACGACGCTGTCGGGACCGACATCGCCGCCCATGGCATCGAGTGAAATGATGATCGGGTCACTCATCGACGGGACTCAACAAGGCTCTGCGGCTGCAGGCAGCCGGCCATAAAACGGTTGCGGCGTGCGGTGCCGGGTAGGCTGCCGCACGCCGCAGGAAGGCTGCGCCTGGGACCTCAGTCCTCGTCGCGGGAGATGACCTTGCGTCCGCGATAGTAGCCGTCGGGGCTGATGTGGTGACGCAGATGCGTCTCGCCGGTGGTCGGTTCGATGGACAGCGCCCGGGACTTGAGGCTGTCGTGCGAACGGCGCATGCCGCGCTTGGACGGGGTCTTTCGATTCTGTTGGACTGCCATGACGGACTACTCCTGCTCACTCATCTCGCTTCAACTTTTCCAGTACCGCAAACGGGTTGTCCCGCTGCCCTGCAACCTGTTCCGGTTCGCTTTGCGCCTGTCGCGCGCCGCAGCCCGCTTCGTCCGCATGGACGGCGAACATCGGCAGTGCCAGCAGCAGCTCGTCCTCGATCAGATCGCTGAGCGAGAGCGGCTCGCCCGCATAGACCAGGGGCTCGAACTCTTCCGGTATCCTGTCCGCCAGCGCCTCGCTTTCGATCAGCGCCAGGCGGAAATCGAGATCGACCGGGAAACGCAGGGGCTCCAGACAGCGTTCACAACGCAGCCGGAGTTCACCTCTGATCCTGCCCGCGATGTAGCGGGTGCCCGCCTCGCTGGTGCCGAAGTCGAGCTCGACCTCGAGTTCGACGTCCTGCTCTTCGAGCCGGGGTGTCAGGCGCGCCATGCGCGCCGTCGACAGGCGGCCCGCCAGCTGGCGGCGGTTTCGGATCAGGGATACCGGGTCTAGCCTTTCCGGCAACCGTTGCTGCATAAGCCGCGCATCATATCTCTCCCAAGCGCTTGTGTCAAAAAGAAAAGCGGGGGTTTCTCCTGGTCCGGATTTGTTGACAAGCCGAGGGGTTTTCCGTAGAAGTCTTCAGTCCCTGCGGGGTCGGCCGCCGATTCGCCAGTAACAGGACTAATGTCTTGATAAAAAAGATCCTAATTGCCAACCGGGGCGAGATCGCGGTGCGCATCGTGCGCGCCTGCCACGAGATGGGGATCCGCGCCGTGGCCATCTTTACCGACGCCGACCGCCACGCCCTGCATGTGAAGAAGGCCGACGAGGCCTACAACATCGGCCCGGATTCGGTGGCTGGCTACCTCAATGCCCACCGCATCGTCAATCTGGCCAGCGCCACCGGCTGCGATGCCCTGCACCCCGGCTACGGTTTCCTTTCAGAGAATCCGGCGCTGGCCGAGATCTGCGCCCGACGCAACATCCGCTTCATCGGCCCCGACGCGGCGGTGATCCGCAGCATGGGTGACAAGATCGAGGCACGCCGCGCCATGCAGGCAGCCGGCGTGCCGGTGGTGCCGGGCAGCGAGGGCAACCTGTCCGGTCTCGACGAGGCCCTGGCCCTGGCCGGGGAGATCGGCTATCCGGTGATGCTCAAGGCCACCGCCGGCGGCGGCGGGCGCGGCATCCGCCGCTGCAACGATGTGGCCGATCTGCGTCGCAACTACGAGCGGGTGATCTCCGAGGCGACCAAGGCCTTCGGCAGCGCCGACCTGTTCCTGGAAAAATGCGTCGACAACCCGCGGCACATCGAGGCACAGATCCTCGCCGACGGCCACGGCAACGTGATTCATCTGTTCGAGCGCGACTGCTCCATCCAGCGCCGCCACCAGAAACTGATCGAGATCGCCCCCTCTCCCCAGCTCAGCGACGAACAGCGGCGGCTCATCGGCGACCATGCCGTCAGGGCCGCCCGGGCCGTCGGCTACCAGAATGCCGGCACGGTCGAGTTCCTGATGGACGAGCAGGACAATTTCTACTTCATGGAGATGAACACCCGGCTGCAGGTCGAGCACACGGTGACCGAGGTGATCACCGGAATCGACATCGTGCAGGAGCAGATCCGCATCGCGGCCGGCCTGCCGCTGCGCTACCGGCAGGAAGAGGTGCAGCGCCGCGGCTACGCCATGGAGTTCCGCATCAATGCCGAGGATCCGCAGAACGACTTCCTGCCCAGCTTCGGCCGCATCACTCGCTACTTCGCACCGGGCGGTCCCGGGGTGCGCACCGATGCCGCCATCTACAGTGGCTACGACATCCCCCCCTACTACGACTCCATGTGCGCCAAGCTCACGGTCTGGGCGCTGGACTGGGAGGGGGTGCTGAACCGGGCACGGCGGGCGCTGAACGACATGGGGGTGTACGGGGTCAAGACCACCATCCCCTACTACCTGCAGATCCTCGACACCCCGGACTTTCGCGCCGGGCGCTTCGACACCGGCTTCGTCGAGGCGCACCCGGAGCTGGTCAACTACAGCATCAGCCGCCCGACCCGGGAGATGGCGGCGGTGATCTCGGCCGCCATCGCGGCCTACAGCGGCTTCTGACACAGAGACCCGACTATGGCACAGGTAAAGATAACCGAGGTGGTGCTACGCGATGGCCACCAGTCACTGATCGCCACCCGCATGCGTACCGAGGACATGCTGCCGATCTGCGACAAGCTGGAACGGGCCGGCTTCTGGTCGCTGGAGGTCTGGGGCGGCGCCACCTTCGATGCCTGTCTGCGTTTCCTCAGGGAGGATCCCTGGGAACGTCTGCACCGGCTGCGCGAGGCATTGCCCAACAGCCGCCTGCAGATGTTGCTGCGCGGTCAGAACCTGCTCGGTTACCGGCACTATTCCGACGATGTGGTCGAGGCCTTCGTGGCACGCGCCGCGGCCGCTGGTATCGACGTGTTCCGCATCTTCGACGCGCTCAACGACGAGCGCAACATGGCAAGCTCGATCCGCGCGGTCAAGGCCAGCGGCAAGCATGCCCAGGGCACCCTCTGCTACACCGTCAGTCCGGTGCACGGCATCGAGCAGTTCACCGCCATGGCCCGCCGCCTGGAGGCGATGGGCTGTGACAGCATTGCCGTCAAGGACATGGCCGGCCTGCTGACGCCGTTCCGTGCCGCCGAGCTGATCCGCGCCCTCTGCGACGCGGTGCAGGTGCCGGTCCATCTGCACATGCATGCCACCGCCGGCGTCGCCGAGATGTGCCAGTTGAAGGCCATCGAGAACGGCTGCCTGCACATCGATACCGCCATCTCCGCCTTCGCCGGCGGGGCCAGCCATCCGCCGACGGAGAGCATGGTCGCAGCCCTTGCCGACAGCGACTACGACACCGGCCTGGACCTGGAGCTGCTGCAGGAGATCGGCTTCTATTTCCGCGAGGTACGCAGGAAGTATCACCAGTTCGAGAGCGAGGGCACCGGCCTCGACACCCGGGTGCAGATCTATCAGGTGCCGGGCGGCATGATCTCCAATCTCTACAACCAGCTCCGCGAACAGGGGGAGCTGGGACGCATCGACGAGGTGCTGG
This sequence comes from Thiohalobacter sp. IOR34, assembly GCF_030406045.1. Taxonomy (GTDB): domain Bacteria; phylum Pseudomonadota; class Gammaproteobacteria; order Thiohalobacterales; family Thiohalobacteraceae. The sequence goes on along the minus strand of NZ_CP128988.1, from coordinate 1,484,192 downwards.
CGGAGATCCCGCGGGTGCGTGAGGATCTCGGCTACCCGCCGCTGGTCACCCCCACCTCGCAGATCGTCGGCACCCAGGCGGTGATGAACGTGCTCACCGGCGAGCGTTACAAGGCGATCACCAACGAAGTGAAGCTCTATCTGCAGGGCCGCTACGGGCGGGCGCCGGGGCCGGTCAACCCCATGGTCCGTCAGCTGGCGATCGGCAACGAGGACGTCATCGAGACGCGTCCCGCCGATCTGCTGTCGCCGGAGATGCACCGCCTGCGCGAGGAGATCGGCGAGCTGGCGAGGAACGAGGAGGACGTGCTGACCTATGCCATGTTCCCCGAGGTGGGCCGGGAGTTCCTGGAACAGCGTGCCGCAGGCAGCCTGCGACCCGAGCCGCTGGAGCCGCCTCGCGCCAGGGGTGAAGCCCAGGGGCGGCCAACCGAGTTCAACGTCACCCTGCACGGCGAGACCTACCACGTGCGTCTGACCGGTGCCGGTCACGGTCACGAGGACAAACGCCCCTTCTACCTGACCGTGGACGGGGTCCCGGAAGAGGTGCTGGTGGAATCCCTGGAAGAGATCGAGCCCGCAGCGGAGGGCGGTGCGGTCACTGCCCAGCCCAAGGGCAGCCGCCGCCCCCGGGCCAGCGGACCGGGCGATGTCACCACCTCCATGCCCGGCACCATCGTCGATGTCCTGGTCGAGGTCGGTTCACGGGTCAAGGCCGGAGATCCGCTGCTGGTCGCCGAGGCGATGAAGATGGAGACCGAGATCCAGGCGCCGATCAGCGGCATCGTGAAGGCCATCCATGTCGCCAAGGGCGACAGCGTCAATCCCGACGAGACCCTGGTGGAAATCGAAGGAGACTGAAGCCGTATGCCACCCCTGCCCCTGATCCTTGCCTCCACATCGCCCTTTCGCCGCGAGCTGCTGGCGCGCCTCGCCCTGCCCTTCGATGTCTGTGCCCCGGAGGTGGACGAGGCGGCGCAGCCGGGTGAGGCGGCGCCCGATCTGGTGCGTCGGCTGGCCGAGGCCAAGGCCCGCGCCGGCGCTGTCCATTTCCCCGAGGGGCTGGTGATCGGTTCCGATCAGGTGGCGGTGCTGGAGGGGGAGATCCTGGGCAAGCCGGGCAGCCATGCCCGTGCCCACGAACAGCTCGGCCGGCTGGCCGGCAACAGCGTGACCTTTCACACTGGGCTGTGCCTGTACAACGCCGTCAGCGAGCGCGTCCAGGCCGATGTGGTGCCCTTCCGCGTGCATTTCCGGGAACTGAGTGCCGAGCAGATCGAGCGCTATCTGGAGAAGGAACAGCCCTACAACTGCGCCGGCAGTTTCAAGTCCGAGGGCTTGGGCATCACCCTGTTTCGCGCCCTGGAGGGTGAGGACCCCACGGCCCTGATCGGCTTGCCGCTGATCCGCCTCACCGACATGCTGCTGGCCGAAGGGGTACCCCTGCCCTGAGAGCGGGATGACAAGACAGGGTTTGTCCCCGATCGTGGTCTGGAGGACGCTCTTGTCTCAGGCCTCCCGGTCCTCAGCGCAGCTGCAGTGACTCCGTACCGAGCAGGCTGACCAGGGCGCGTCCCATGGCCACGCCGATCCGCTCGCTGAGACGTTTGAGGAAATCGGGCCGCCGGGTGTAGTCGAGCAGGTCCTCGGCGCCGACCACCTCGCGGGCCACGTAGCCAGCGCTGCCGAAGCCGTCGGCCAGGCCCAGCTCGATGCCCTGGCTGCCGGTCCACATCAGGCCGCTGAACAAGCGCGGGTCATCCTTCAGCCGCTCACCGCGGCCTTCCTTCACCGCCGCGATGAACTGCTGGTGGATCTCCTGGAGCAGGCCCTTGATGAATTCCACCTCGTCCTCGCGGGCGGGCAGGAAGGGGTCGAGGAGACCCTTGTGTTCTCCGGCGGTGAGCAGGCGGCGCTCGATGCCGAGCCTGTCGATCGCCTCGACGAATCCGAAACCGTCCATGCGCACGCCGATGGAGCCGATGATGCTGCTCTTGTTGACGAAGATCCGGTCGGCCGCCGCGGCGACGTAGTAACCGCCGGAGGCACAGACGTCGCTGACCACCGCATACAGCGGCTTGTCTGGATATTGCTCGCGCAGGCGGCGGATCTCGTGGTAGATCTGGTCCGCCTGTACCGGGCTGCCGCCCGGGCTGTTGATGCGCAGGATGACTGCCTGCGAGCGCTTCGCCTCGAAGGCGTCACGCAGGGCGGCGTTGATGTCGTCGGCGTTGGCCTCGCTGCCGGCGGCGATGATACCGTCGAGTTCGACCAGCGCGGTGTGCTTGCCGTGCACGATCTCCTCCTGGAGATCAAAGCGGGCCAGCAGCAGGATGGCGAGCAGATAGCCGGCCAGCAGCAGCTTGAAGAAGATGCCCCAGCGGCGTGCGCGGCGCTGTTCCTTGAGTGCGGCGAAGGCCAGATCCTGCACCAGTTCCCGTTCCCAGCCGGGCTTGCGTGCGGCTTCTGCCCCGGTGGAGGATTTTTCTTCGGTCCAGTCAGCGTCACTCATGGTCGTGTTCCTGTCGGGGTTCGCGTCAACCGGCCTCCGAGACGATCGGGGCCTCGCCCTGCTGGTAGTCACAGCGCTGTTCCGCCAGCCAGTCGTTCAGGTCGGTGATCTGGTCGATGCAGGCCAGGGGGCGATGTTGCTGCAGGCGTTGCCAGTCATGCACGCCGTAGGAGACCGCCAGCGGATGGGCGCCGGCGTTGCGCGCCATGGCCATGTCGTACTCGGTGTCACCGATCATCAGCGTCTGCCCGGGACGGGCGCCACAGACCTGCATCAGTTCCCGGAGCATCTGCGGATGGGGCTTGGAGCGGGTCTCGTCCGAACAGCGGGTGGCATGAAAGAGCGCGTCGAGGCCGGTCGCCGCCAGCACCTTGTCCAGACCCTGACGGCCCTTGCCGGTGGCCACGGCCAGCTGGAAGCCCTCCTCACGCAGCAGGCGCAGGGTCTCCTCCACGCCCGGAAAGAGGGCCGCTTCCTCGGGGCGCGCCAGCCAGTGCTCGCGGTACCGGGCCGCCATGCGCGTCGCGAAATCGGCAGGCTGGCCGGGATAGAGACGCTCGACCGCCTCGCGCAGCCCCAGGCCGATGATGTCCTTGATCTGCTCCGGGCTGCGCGGTTCCAGGTCGAGATCGCAGATGGCGGCCTGCATGCAGCCGACGATCTGCGCCTCCGAATCCATCAGCGTGCCGTCCCAGTCGAAGACCAGCAGTTTCAGGTCGTACATGGCAGTTCTCACTTCTCCTTGGCCTGTCCGGGTCGATCCCTAACCATGGTCCTGCTCCGCCTCGAGGCGTTGCAGCAGGGCACGCAGGTCATCGTCCAGCGGCGCAGAAACATGAATCTCTTCACCGCTCTCCGGACGGGTGAAGGCCAGGCTGTGGGCGTGCAGAAACAACCGCCGCAGGCCCAGTTCACGCATCCTGCGGTTGAAGACCGCGTCGCCGTATTTCTCGTCCCCGGCCAGTGGCTGGCCGAGATGGGCGGCGTGGACCCGGATCTGGTGGGTCCGGCCGGTATCCAGCAGGACCTCGACCAGGGTCGCCTCCCGGTACCGGGTCAGCGGGCTGAAGCGGCTGCGCGCCGCCTTGCCGTCTGCCGACACCCGTACCATGCGTTCGCCACCACGCAACTGGCTCTTGCGCAGGGGGACGTCCACCGTCCGTGGACCACCTTCCCAATGTCCCTTGAGCAGCGCCAGATAGCGCTTTTCGACCGCGCCGCTACGCAGGAGTTCATGCAGCATGCGCAGCTCGCTGCGCCGCTTGGCGATCAGCAGACAGCCCGAGGTCTCGCGATCGAGGCGGTGCACCAGTTCCAGGAAACGCGCCTCCGGGCGGCTGGCCCGCAGCGCCTCGATGACCCCGAAGCTGAGCCCGCTGCCGCCGTGCACCGCCGTGCCCGAGGGCTTGTCGAGCACCAGCAGCCGCTCGTCCTCGTAGAGGATGCGCCCGGCCAGGCGTTGCCCCGCGCCGGGTCCAGGCGGCGTGCCGGGTTCGCGGCTCTGCACCGGCGGGATGCGCACCAGGTCGCCGGTCTGTAGCCGGTATTCCGGCTTGATGCGGCCGCGGTTGACTCGCACCTGACCCTTGCGCAGCAGCCGGTAGACCAGGCTGCGCGGCACGCCCTTCAGGTGTCGCATGAGGAAATTGTCGATCCGCTGGCCAGCCTGTTCCGCTTCGATGGTGACCTGCCGGACGCGGCTGCCGCCCTGCGGCTCGCTGGATTTCATGCGCGCATCATACCAGCTCTTTCCTGCCGGGTTGTGGCGGCACCCGACGGTTTGTCCGATCACCCCGGAACCGTTCGCTAAGCATTTGATGTGCCGCGGGAAGATTGCTATAGTGGCGGCGTATTCGGCCGATCGGCGGGCGCCATGGGCGCAGCGGATCGGCGATGTCCGGCTGGTTTCATGCTTCTGTTTTCCAGGAAGACCAACGCCAGCCTGACCAGCACGGGGCTCTCTGCTGACAGCCCCGTGATCCCGGCCATCCGGCAGCATACCTGTCGGTCCGGCGGAGACCGTCCACTCAGCGGCCGGCATCCCGTCGGCCCGTCATTCTGCGCCGGGAACGGCCGGCCCCATGACGACAAACGGTTTTATTGGCACATGATTTTTTACGCTCCCGCGTTTCGTCCCGGGTTTCCTCCCACAGGCACAGGCCTCGAGGGCATGCTGGCGTTTCTCTCCCTGAGCCGCCTCCTCGATGTGTTCTGCTGTGCGTTCGGCCCCCGTGGCCGCTGTCAGGAAGACCAGTCCGTGACGCTCCGGTTCGAGCGTACGAGAGAACCTACCTATGAAAAGAATGCTGGTGAATGCAACTCAGCCAGAAGAGTTGCGCGTGGCCATGGTCGATGGCCAGAAACTCTACGATCTCGATATCGAGGTCCCCTCCCGGGAACAGAAAAAGTCCAACATCTATAAGGGCAAGATCACCCGCGTCGAACCCAGCCTGGAGGCCGCCTTCGTCGACTACGGCGCCGAGCGTCACGGCTTCCTGCCCCTCAAGGAGATCGCCCGCAGCTATTTCAGCGAGGCGGCGCGCAGCCAGTCCGGACGGGTCAACATCAAGGACGCCATCAAGGAAGGCCAGGAGGTGGTGGTCCAGGTGGAGAAGGAAGAGCGCGGCCAGAAGGGTGCGGCACTGACCACCTTCATCAGCCTCGCCGGCCGTTATCTGGTCCTGATGCCCAACAATCCGCGCGCCGGCGGTGTGTCGCGGCGCATCGAGGGCGACGACCGCAATCTGGTGCGCGATGCCATGGCAGCGCTGAACATCCCCGAGGGCATGGGGCTGATCGTGCGTACCGCCGGGGTCGGCCGGGCCATCGAGGAACTGCAATGGGACCTCGACTATCTGCTGCAGCTGTGGAACTCCATCGAGAAGGCCGCCGAATCGCGGCCGGCGCCCTTCCTCATCTACCAGGAGAGCAACGTCATCATTCGCGCCCTGCGCGATTACCTGCGTTCCGACATCAACGAGATCCTGATCGACGACGCCGATACCTATGCCCGTGCGCGCGAGTTCATGGAGCAGGTGATGCCGCACAACCTGCACAAGCTGAAGCGCTACGAGGATCCGGTGCCGCTGTTCTCCCGCTACCAGATCGAGAGCCAGATCGAGTCCGCCTTCCAGCGAGACGTCACCCTGCCCTCCGGTGGCTCCATCGTCATCGACCACACCGAGGCATTGCTCTCCATCGACATCAACTCGGCACGTGCCACCAAGGGCAGCGACATCGAGGAGACCGCACTCAATACCAACCTGGAGGCGGCCGAGGAGATCGCACGCCAGCTGCGTATCCGCGACCTCGGTGGCCTGATCGTCATCGACTTCATCGACATGTCGCCGACCAAGCACCAGCGCGAGGTCGAGAACCGGCTGCGCGAGGCGCTGAAGATGGACCGCGCCCGGGTCCAGGTGGGCCGCATCTCGCGCTTTGGCCTGCTGGAGATGTCGCGCCAGCGCCTGCGCCCCTCGCTCGGCGAGTCCAGCCAGATCGTCTGTCCGCGCTGCAACGGCCACGGCACGGTGCGCGGCGTCGAATCCCTGGCCCTCTCGGTGCTGCGCATCATCGAGGAAAACGCCATGAAGGAGAAGACCGCCCGGGTGATCGCCCGGCTGCCGGTCGACGTGGCCACCTTCCTGCTCAACGAGAAACGCAAGCCGCTGTATGAACTGGAGGCGCGCTACAAGGTCAGCGTGATGCTGATCCCAAGCCCGGCCCTGGAGACGCCGCACTACGAGGTTCGCCGCCTGCGCACCGACGAGGTGGGCGAAACCCGCGACCAGCACAGCTATCAGATGGCCCCCGAAGAAAAGGCCGAGGACGAACTCCTGGAGAGCATCGCCCAGCCGGTGGTCAGCGAGGAGCCAGCGGTGAAGATGGTCGCCCCGAGTTCACCCGTACCACCGCGCCCCGCACCGGCCAAGGAGAGCCAGGCACCCCAGCCAGGGCTGCTCAAGCGGCTTTGGGCCAACCTCTTCGGTCTCCCCGAGAGCAAGGAAGAAGAGAAGGCCGTGGAGAAACCCGCGCGGGAGGAGAACGGCCGCAAGCCACGCAGCCGCGGCGGCCGTAGCCGCAATGGCCGGCGCCGCCCCCAGGAGGCGCGGCGCGGGGGTGAGCGCAAGCCTCGCCCCGCAGAGAGCGGCGAGACCGTCAGGGACTCCCAGGCACCTGCCGCCAGGGCCGAGGGTCAGGCAACCGAGGCCGGGGCTGCCGGTCGTGAGGCGCAGAAGGAAGGTCGCGAAGGGGCACAGCAGGGCCAGGGCCGCGGTTCCGGACGGGGCAGCCGTCGCGGTCGGCGCGGCGGCCGACGCCGCTCCGCCGGCGGACGGGGACGCGAGGGCACGGCCGCCAAGGGCGGCGACCAGGCCGAGGGCGGCAACACCCGGAGCACGGCAGGAGACCGCTCCGAGGGTCGTACCCCGGCGGCCGAGGGGGGACAGGCATCCGCCCCGGTCCAGGCGGCGAAGCCGGTCGAAAGACCGGCTGCGGCTGAATCGGGGTCCCCCGCCGTGGTCCAGGCGGCACCCCCGGCAGCTCCTCAGACGCCCCCGAAGCCGGCGGCCAAACCGGAACCCAAGCCGGAAGCCAAGCCGGAAGCCAAGCCGGAAGCCAAGCCGGAAGCCAAGCCGGAAGCCAAGCCGGAAACGGCGCCTGCGGCGGCCGAGGCCCCGGTGGTCAAACCGGCTACGACGCCCGGCGACGATTGACGGCCGCACCCTCGCCCCGGGCAGGGCGAGGGTGTCAGAGTCCGTGGCGCTGGCGGATCGTTTCCAGCAGACCGGCCGCGGCCAGCTCGATCAGATCCAGCACCCGGTTGAAACCCTGGCGCCCCCCATAGTAGGGATCCGGTACCTCTGTTTCATCGATCCCGGGGGCGAAGTCCATGAAACGGTGCAGGCGGTCCGCATAGTCGGGATCGCAGATCGCCTGTAGATCCTCGTAGTTGCTGCTGTCCATGGCGATCACGTAGTCGAACTCGCGAAAGTCCTCCTCGCTCACCTTGCGCGCCCGCTGGCCGGCCAGATCCACGCCCCGCTGCAGGGCGGCCTCCTGGGCGCGCTCGTCCGGCGGATTGCCGACGTGATAGGCGTGCGTGCCGGCTGAATCGACATGCACCCGGTCGGCCAGCCCCTCTTGTTCCAGGAGCCTGGCAAACACCCCCTGGGCGGTCGGTGAGCGGCAGATGTTGCCCATGCAGACGAAGAGAACGCGAACTTCTTTGTCGATAGTCATTGCTTGCGGATCCATTCAGAGACGGTAACGGGATGGCTTCGGCCATTGCTGGGCAAAATTTTATCAGATCGCGCACCGCCGCCGCTCCTGTGAAGAAAATTTCTTGTCGTCAGAGGGAACCCCGTCCCATGGCCAGTGTCTATCTTCGGGAATTCGCGGTTCCACCCTTCCGATCAATCGCTTCGCTTACAGGAGACAGACGAGCATGGAGAACAAGACGAACAGGCGGACCAACGGCCTGCTGATGGGCACCCTATTAGGCCTGGGACTGGGCGTGATGCCGGCCGCCCAGGCCCAGGAGAGCAATCCCTTCGAGGCGATTGAACTGCCCCGTGGCTATCAGCTCGCCCACCAAGACGAGGAACCCATGGCCATGGGCGAGAAACACGAGGATGCCAAGGAAAAAGAGGCCAAGGATGAGATGAAGGACTCCCACAAGGAAGAGGCCGCGGAAGGCAAGTGTGGGGTCTCGCATATGAAGGTCAACGAAGGCAAGTGCGGCGGCAGCCGCTGATCCCTGTTGTCGCAGCCGGGGCTGCCGGCACCTTCTGCCCACGTCGGCAGCCCCTAGCCCGGATATTGCACCAAGGCGGCGCGCATGAATGGGGTTCGTGCTGTAATACAGGGACGATATGGCCATGAAAGGTCCCTTGGGCGGGTTACGGTTCGTGCCTATTCGATGTCAGGCCGACTCTGGCTTCGCATCTTGAGCGATCCTCCTCGAACCAAGGCGGCCCGCATGATCGGCGTGCAGGCTGGCAAATGGATCGGGAACTCGTAACCCGGCTTTGTGCCTGTTCGATCGACTCCGGGCATTGCCCGCCGTGGATCCCCCGATCGCGGCCTGGAGGCCGATCCTACGAAACAAGAGGTTCCGCCCTGCCCTGTAGGAGCGGCCTCCAGGCCGCGATCGAGGTACAGGGGGGAGACCACTCCCATCCTGCCACCTCGGCAGATCTCCCCCCACGGAGCTTGCCTTGGTGCAATATAGCCCGGCGCTTGCACCCTCCCCCCAAATGGCTCAACATGAGATCGACCGTGATCGACGGCGGAAGTCTCATGAATGCTCACACCCAGGACATCAGCCTCGACGAGCTGCGCCGCTGGATCGGCCGTGAGCTGGATTTCCTCGAAGAACCCTGTCAGGTCCTCGAGGTGCTGAGTGACGGCCCGGCCGTGGTGCTCTGCTGCCGCTGCGGGGAGACCGAGATCCAGGGCAACCAGTACGGCGAGGCCAACCGCCGTGTCCCCCGCACCCTCACCATCCCCGTCTATACCGGCAGTGGCCAGCTGAGCGACGCCTTTCTCGCCCTGCGCGACTGCCTGCAGGACTGATACCCCTCATTCCCCGAGCAGGGCTGCCACCCGTTCCAGGTCCGCCCGGGTGTCGACGCCCGGCCCCGGTTCCTCCGGCGCCTCGGCGACGTGGATGCGCGTGCCGTGCCAGAGGGCACGCAGTTGTTCCAGCATCTCGCTGCGCTCGATGGGCGCAGCCGGCAGGTTCCGGTAGCGACGCAGATAGCCGACGCGGTAGGCATAGAGGCCGATATGCCTCAGGTGGGGTACGCCGGCTGGCAGCAGCCGGCTGCCGGTGGCGAATTCGTCGCGGTCCCAGGGGATGGGCGCGCGGCTGAAATAGAGCGCATAGCCGGCCTGGTCACGGACCACCTTGACGATGTGTGGATCGAAGAAGTCCTCGGCACGGCCGATGGGGGTGCACAGGGTGGCGATCTCCGCCGCCGGATGACGGGCCAGATCCGCTGCCACGGTGCGGACCAGCGACGGCGGCATCAGCGGCTCGTCGCCCTGCAGGTTGACGACGATGGCGTCTTCCGGCCAGTCGAGCCGTTCCACCACCTCGGCCAGGCGGTCGGTGCCCGAGGGATGGTCGTCGCGGGTCATCAGCACCTCGGCACCGAAGGCGCGCGCTGCCGCCTCAATGCGCGCATCGTCGGTGGCGATCACTACCGCCTCGGCACCGGCCCGCTGCGCCAGACGGTGGACGTGTTCCAGCATCGGTCGCCCGGCAAGGGGCAGCAGGGGCTTGCCCGGCAGCCGCGACGAGGCGTGACGGGCCGGTATGACGATGCGGAAGGCCTCGCTCACCGGGGGCTCACTCGACCTCTTCCTCCGCCCGCAACTGGCGTGCTTCCTCCTCCAGCATGATCGGAATGTCGTCGCGGATCGGGAAGGCCAGGCGGTCGGCCTTGCAGATCAGTTCCTGCTCCGCCTTGCGGTAGACCAGCGGTCCCTTGCACAGCGGGCAGGCGAGGATGTCGAGCAGTTTCTTGTCCATGGCAGCGGGGTTCCGGTGGTTCGGGGAAGCGGGTAGTTTAGCAATCAGGCGGGGATGCTGCATGTCTCCAGCCGTTCCAGCAACTCGGCCTCGAAGCGTGCGTCGAGCTGCACCTCCAGCGGCACCAGCCAGAGGTTGTCGAGTCCCAGCCGCTGACACTTCACGGCATCCTTCTCGGTCATCAGTACCGGCCGGCCATCGGCGGCAAAGGCCAGATCCGCGGCCTGGAAGGCATGGTGGTCGGGAAAGCTGTGAGGAATGATCTCCAGGCCCTGGCGGCGCAGTGCCTCGAAGAAGCGCTGTGGATGGCCGATACCGGCCAGGGCGTGCACCGGACTGCCGCGGAAGGCGGCGAGTGGCCGTTCATCGGCGGCATCGTTCAGCCGCCGTGCCTTGCGGATCGACAGCCGCATGGCGTATTCGCCCGGGCCGGCCACGCCGTTGCAGACCTTGAAGTCGACCGTCTGCAGCCGCGAGGGCGGTTCGCGCAGCGGCCCGGCCGGCAGACAGAGGCCGTTGCCGAGGCGGCGCACGCCGTCGATCACCGCGATCTCGATGTCCCGTGCCAGCCGATAGTGCTGCAGCCCGTCGTCGCTGATGATCAGATCGCAGTCGCTGTGCGCCAGCAGGGCCTCGGCGGCCGCCACCCGGTCGGGACCGACGGCCATCGGCCGGCCGCTGAGCCGGGCCAGCAACACCGGTTCGTCGCCCACCGCGGCCGGGTCGCTGTCGGGCCGCACCTGCTGCGGCCAGCTTCGCGCCCGCCCTCCATAGCCGCGGGCCACCAGGCCGGGCCGGTAGCCGGCCGCGGCCAGCCGCTCGGCCAGCCAGGCCACCAGCGGTGTCTTGCCGGTGCCGCCGACACTGATGTTGCCGACCACGATCACCGGCACGGCCAGGCGCCGTGTTCTCAGCAGGCCAAGCCGGTAGGCCTGGCGGCGCAGCAGCACCAGGCCGCAGTAGAGCAGGCTCAGCGGCAGCAGCAGGACGAGCAGCGGATGACGCCGGTACCAGAGTTCCGGCAGGTGCCTCAGCATGGCGGCCGTTCACCAGCGATGGCCGCCAGCCGCTCCTCGCTGAACTGCAGCCGGTAGAGGGCCGCGTACTGACCCTCGCGCTGCAGCAGCTCTTCGTGGCAGCCGTATTCGACCACCTGGCCGCGTTCCATCACCAGGATGCGGTCGGCCTTCTCCACCGTCGACAGGCGATGGGCGATGACCAGTGTGGTGCGGCCGCGCATCAGGGTCTCCAGCGCCGTCTGGATGGCGCGTTCGGATTCGCTGTCCAGCGCCGAGGTGGCCTCGTCGAGGATCAGGATGGGGGCATCCTTGAGCAGCGCCCGGGCGATGGCGATGCGCTGCCGCTGGCCACCGGAGAGGCGTGCGCCCTTCTCGCCCACCGGGGTGTCGAAGCCCTCTGGCAGTTGCTCGATGAACTCCAGCGCATGGGCCATCTCGGCAGCCCTGCGGATCTGTTCCGGGCTGGCACCGCTGCAGGCGCCATAGGCGATGTTGTGGGCGATGCTGTCGTTGAACAGGGTCACCTCCTGACTGACCAGGGCGATCTGCCGCCGCAGGTCGGCCAGGCGGTAGCCGCCGAGGTCGTAGCCGTCGAGCAGGATCTGCCCGCTCTGCGGTTCGTAGAAGCGTGGCAGCAGGTTGACCAGGGTCGACTTGCCGCTGCCGGAGCGGCCGACGATGGCCACCGTCTGCCCCGGCTCCACGTGGAAGCTGACGTCGTCCAGGGCCGGTGCCGAGGCGCCCGGGTAACGGAAGCCGACGTGCCGGTAATCGATCTCGCCACGGGTCCGCTCCAGCGGCCGGCCGTCGCGCTCGGCCTCCTGTTCCGCGTCGAGGATCTCGAACAGGCTCTGCGCCGCGGCGATGCCGCGCTGCAGGCTGGAGTTGACGCTGGTCAGGCGTTTCAGCGGTGGCATCAGCAGCATCATGGCGGTGATGAAGGAGACGAAATCGCCGGCCGAGATGCTGCCCTGCAGTGAATCCTCGGTGGCCAGGTAGATGACCAGGGCCAGGGTCGCCGCTCCCATCAGCTGTACCACTGGCACCGAGGCGGCGCTGGTGGCGGTCATCTTCATCTGCAGGGTGCGGTTCTTGTTGTTGATCCGTTCGAAGCGCTGCCGTTCGTAGTCCTCGCCACCGAAGGCCTTGACGATGCGGTGGCCGTGGATGGCCTCCTCTGCGATCTGGGTGACGTCGGCCATGGATTCCTGGATGCGGGTGCTGATGCGCCGGAAGCGGCGGCTGACGTAGCGGATCAGGAAGGCCATCACCGGACCGATGAGCAGGAACAGCATGGCCAGCCAGCCGCTCAGATAGAACATCCAGGCCAGCAGGAAGACCACGGTGAAGCTGTCGCGGATGAGGATGGTGACCGCATTGGTGCTCGCCTGGGCGACCTGTTCCACGTTGTAGATCAGGCGCGATACCAGTTCGCCGCTGCTGACCCGGTCGAGGAAGGCGGTCGGCAGATGGAGGATCTTGTCGAACAGCTCGCCACGCAGCACCTGCACCACCCGCCGGCCGATCCAGTTCATGCCGTAGTTGGCGGCGAAACCGGTCAGGCCGCGGAAGACGAACAGGCCGATCAGCAGCAGCGGAATGGTGCGGATCATCGCCGCATCCCGGGCCACGAAGCTCTCGTCGAGCATCGGCTTCATCAGGGCCGCGAACATGGCGTCGGTCGCGCCATACAGGGCCATGGTCAGGCTGGAGAACAGGAACAGCCGCCAGTAGGGTACGGCGTAGCGCAGCAGCCGCTTGTAATGCGACCAGGCCGAGGCGGGAGGCGCTGCGTCCGGCATGGGCTTTATTCGGCGGGCGTCTGGGTGGTGGCCAGGGACAGCTGCGAGAGGCCGAGCTGGCGGGCCACGTCCATCACCGTGACCACGGCCTGGTAGGGGGCCTGACCGTCGGAACGGATCACCACCGGCAGCTCCTTGCGGCCGGCCAGCACCTGCTGCATGGCGCGCTTCAGGGTCTGCGGCTGGCTGTTGACCACCTGCTGGTCGTTGACGAAATACTGGCCGCGCGCGTTGACCGTGATCTCCAGCAGCTCCGGGGGGGGCTCACCCGGCTCGGCCGTGGCCTGCGGCAGCTCGACCCTGAGTTCCGCCTCGCGGTCGAAGGTGGTGGAGATCATGAAGAAGATCAGCAGCAGAAAGACCACGTCGATCAACGGTGTCAGGTTGACCTCCGGATCTTCGCGACGCCGCGGGCGCAGGTTCACAGGACCTCCCGGGTGTCCGGATCTTCCTCGCGTTCGCCGTGCAGCACTTCGACCATCTTCAGCGCCTCCTCTTCCATGCGCACCACCAGCATGTCCACCTTGCCGCGGAAGTAGCGATAGAACATCAGACTGGGGATGGCCACCGAAAGGCCGGTCGCGGTGGTGATCAGCGCCTCGGAGATGCCGCCGGCCAGCACGCCGGGATTGCCGACGCCCTGGGTGGTGATGGCGGTGAACACCTTGATCATGCCGATCACGGTGCCGAGCAGGCCGAGCAGCGGGGTGATGGCGGCGATGGTGCCGAGGCTGTTGAGGTAGCGCTCCAGCTCCAGCACCACGTGGCGGCCGGTGTCCTCGATGGCTTCCTTCATGATTTCGCGGTCGTGCCGGACGTTGACCAGCCCGGCGGCGAGGATCCGGCCCAGCGGCGAACCGGCGCGCAGGGTCTGCAACTTGACGTTGTCCAGTTCGCGGTTGCGCACCCAGGTCCAGATCTGGGCCACCAGGTGGCGTGGCAGTACCCGCCGCACCCGCAGCATCCACATGCGTTCGCCGATGATCGCCAGGGCCACCACCGAGCAGGCCAGGATGGGCAGCATCAGCCAGCCGCCCGCTTTGATCAGTTCATACACCGTTGCAGTCCATCCCCGTTGAGGATTCCATGCCGGCACGGGCTAGCCCGGATATTGCACCAAGGATTCGATGCTCAGGGCGGAGCTGGCAAAGCAGGTTGGTCGATCACCCGCAGAAGCATAGCCGTAGCTATGATTCAAGGGCGATCGGCCAGGATGCGCAGCCAGATGCGTCCTGAAATCGAATAGGCACAAACCGTACCCCGCCACGAGGGCCCATTTGCGAGCCTCCTGGCCTTGTATACCAGCCTGCACTCCGATTCATAGGAGCCGCCTTGGTGCAATATCCGGCCTGGCGGCCGACGTTGCGGCGTCTATCATACGGATTCACCTCCCTGCTTGCATCACGGCCGGCTGGTCCGTGGACGCAGCCCCTGCGGGCCGCTGCCCAGACGGAAATGGATGGCACCGGCCGTCGCGGTGTCCAGCAGCCGGATTCCCCGCTGACGGTAGCGGGCCGCTATCTCCGGCCGTGGGAAACCGAAGCGGTTGCGGTAGCCAACGGCGAACAGCGCGTAGCGGGGCCCGACCCGCTCGATGAAGGCCGCCGTCGACGAGGTGCGGCTGCCGTGATGCGGCACCACCAGCAGATCGGCGCCCAGATCCGCCGTTCCGTGCAGCAGGGCACGTTCGGCGGCGGCCTCGATGTCCCCCGGCAGCAGCAGGGCCTGTCCATCGGCCGCCACCACCCGCAGCACGCAGGAGGCGTTGTTGCCGCGCCAGCGGCGCCGGCCGGCCGGATGGATGAGCTCGAATCCTACCCCGTCCCAGGACCAGCGCCGCGGCCGATCACAGCGTGCCGCACGGCGCCAGTCGAGGCGCTGGGGCACGCTGCTGATCACCTGGTAGACCGGCAGGCTGCGGGTCAGGCCGCGCGCGCCGCCGATGTGGTCGTTGTCCCCGTGGCTGACGATCAGCAGATCGACGGCGCGGAGCCCCGCCTGGAGCAGGAAGGGCCGCAGGACGGCACTGCCGGTCTCGAATCCGCTGGCGAAGCGGGGACCGGTATCGTAGACCAGCACATGGTTGCGGGTGCGGACCACTGCGGCCAGCCCCTGGCCCACGTCCAGCAGACTGAACCAGGCATGACCCGGCGGCGGCTGCGGGGGGCGCAGCAGCAGCAAGGGCAGGAGCAGCAGGCCAGCCACCCAGCGACCGGGGAAGCCTCGCGGCGCCGCCAGCCAGAGCACCCCGGTCACGGCCAGCAGCAGCGCGACGGGTTCCGGGGGTGGCAGCCAGCCGGCAGCGCCCGGCAATGCCGCCAGCCAGCCGAGCACCCTGTCCAGCGCCTCGAAGCCTCCAGCCGCGAGCCGCAGCAGTGTCCCGCCCGCCTCGACGCCGATGCCGAGCAGGGCCGTGCCCAGCAGGCTGAGCGGCACGACCAGCAGGGTCACCCAGGGGATGGCCAACAGATTGGCCAGTGGCGACAGCCAGGCGGCCTGGCCGAAGGCCAGTGCGGTCACCGGCGCCAACCCCACTGTCAGGAGCAGACTGCTGCGCAGCAGGGCCTGCAACCTGGGCAGAGGTGGCCGCGGGCCGCGGCGGCCAAGACCGGCCCACAGCAACAGGCCCACGGCCGTGAAGGACAACCAGAAACCGGGATCCTGCACGGCGTGGGGATCGAGCAGCAGCACGCCCAGCAGGGCAGTACCAAAGAGGGGCATGGGGCGCAGCGGACGACCCAGCAGCAGGACGAGACCGGCCAGGGTGACCATCAGCAGGGCGCGCTGGGTGGGAATGGAGAAACCGGCCAGCAGCGCATAGGCCGTCGCCAGGGCGATGGCGCTGAGGGCCCCGGCGCGTTGCGCCGCCAGCCGCCGGGTCAGGTGGCTGGAGCGGCTCCAGAGGCCGCGTCCGAGCAGAAAGCCGAGGCCGGCCAGCAGACCGACGTGCAGACCGGAGATGGCCACCAGGTGGGCGGTGCCCGTGGCCCGCAACCGTTGCCACTGGGCAGGATCGATGCCCTCCCGCTGGCCGAGGGCCAGGGCGGTGACCACGCCCTGCCCCGCCCTTCCCTCCAGGGCCCGATCGATCTGACGCAGCAGGTGCTGGCGCAGCTTCAGCAGCGGCAGACCGGAAGCGGCGCCGAGCCGGCGGTTGTCGGGCGAGGGGCGGACGTAACCGGTGGCCGTGAAGCCCTGGCGTCGCAGCCAGCGCCCGTAATCGAAGCCGCCGGGATTGGCGAAGCCCCGCGGCCGCTTGAGCCGCACCCGGAACTGCCAGCGGTCGCCGGCGCCGAGCCTCAGGGGGGCGCGATACCAGCTGAGCCGCAGTTCGTGGTGGAAGGGCTGCCAGTCATTGCCGACCCGCCGTGCCTCGGCCCGAAAGCGGAAGCGCTGGCGCGCGGTGTCGGCGGCGGGTAGCGAGACGAGGCTGCCGCGCAGCAGCAGGTCCTGGCCTTCAAGGGCGGCGTCGAGCAGCTCGGGCGGCGGGTGGAGGGCGGCCCAGAGCGCGCCGGCCAGCAGCCAGGGAGCGCGGCGCCGGGCCGGCCGCCAGGCCAGCAGTGGCAGCAGCAGCCAGGCGACGGCCGGCGGCGGATAAAGAAACAGCAGGATGCCGCCGAGAAAGCCAAGAGCGGACAGAAACATGTTCTTCCCTGAACGGATTTGTGGATAATATCGACTGCTGGCATCCTGCCACGCCGTCTCGCCCCGAGCCCTACCCATGCCCAGGAAGTTCATTAAACGCTATTTGCCGGATGCGGAAAAGGTGCGCAGGCATCCGCATCTGGCCCGTTTCGGGACCCGCCTGCACGATCCCAATCTCTGGCACCTGAACCGGCGCTCCATCTCCGGGGCCATGGCGGTGGGCCTGTTCTGTGCCCTGCTCCCCCTCCCCGGGCAGATGGTGATCGCCGCCGCGCTGGCGATCTGGGCACGGGTCAATCTGCCCGCCTCGGTGGCGCTGGTGTGGATCACCAATCCGCTGACCATGGGACCGATCTTCTACGGCACCTACCGGCTCGGCAGCTGGATGCTCGGCAGCACGCCCGAGGTGGGGGGCATGGAACTGTCCAGCGCCGCCCTGCTGCAGAGCATGGAGGAGATCTGGGAACCGCTGCTGCTGGGCAGCCTGGTCACGGGGCTGGTGGCTGCGGTGCTGGGGTTCGGGCTGGTGCGGCTCGCCTGGCGCTACTACGTGCTGCGTCGGTGCCGCCGCCATCACCCGGGGCTGTTCGGCAGGCCGCGGCGCTGAACCGGCTCAGGACGGCTGCAGCACCCCGTCCTCCAGGGTCAGCACCCGGTCCATGCGCGCCGCCAGTGCCGGGTCATGGGTGACGATCACGAAGCTGGTGCCGACCGCCTCGTTGAGGTCCAGCATCAGCCGGTAGACGTGCTCGGCGGTCACCCGGTCCAGATTGCCGGTCGGTTCGTCGGCCAGCACGCAGCGTGGCCGGGTGACCAGCGCCCGGGCCAGCGCCGCCCGCTGCCGCTCACCGCCCGAGAGCTCCCCTGGCTTGTGATGCAGCCGTGCCTCCAGACCGACCTGCTGCAACAGGCTGCGGGCCGTCTGGCGCGCCTGGGCGATGCCCTCGCCGCGGATCAGCAGCGGCATGGCGACGTTCTCCAGCGCCGAGAACTCCGGCAGCAGATGATGGAACTGATAGACGAAGCCCAGCGCCCGGTTGCGCAGCCGGCCACGCTCGGCGTCGCCCAGGCGGCTCATGTCGTGTCCCGCCACCCGCACCTCGCCGCCAGTCGGTGCGTCCAGGCCGCCGAGCAGGTGCAGCAGGGTGCTCTTGCCGCTGCCCGAGGCACCGACGATGGCGATGCGCTCGCCCTGCTCGACCTCCAGGTCGATGTGGCGCAGCACCTCCACCGCCAGCCGCCCCTGCATGAAGGTCTTGGCCAGTCCCCGGCACTGGATGACGATCTCACTCATAGCGCAGGGCCTCGGCCGGCTGGGTTCGGGCGGCGCGCCAGGCGGGATAGAGGGTGGCGAGCAGGCAGAGCAGGAAGGCGAAGCCGCTGATCCGCCAGACGTCGGGCCATTCCAGGCGCGACGGCAGTTCGCTGATGTAGTAGATGTCGGCGGGCAGGAACTGCACCTCGAAGAAACGCTCGATGGCCGGCACCAGGGTCTCGACGTTGAGTGCCAGGGCGACCCCGCCCACCGCCCCGAGCAGGGTGCCGAAGGTGCCGATCAGGGTTCCCTGGACGATGAAGATCCCCATTACCGAGGCCGGCGTCGCGCCCAGGGTGCGGAGGATGGCGATGTCCGCCTGCTTGTCGGTGACCACCATCACCAGGGTGGAGACGATGTTGAAGGCGGCCACCGCGACGATCAGCGCCAGGATGATGAACATCACCCGTTTCTCGGTCTTGATGGCGCGGAAGAAGTTGGCGTGCTGCCGTGTCCAGTCATTGAGGCGGTATTCATAGGGCAGCTCGGCCGCCAGTTCGTGGACCACGCGCTTGACCGAGAACAGGTCGTCGAGCTTTAGACGCAGCCCGGTGACGCCCGCGCCGAGGCGAAACAGGCGGGCGGCGTCCGCGATATGCAGCATGGCCACGCCCCGGTCGTATTCGTACATGCCGACCTCGAAGATGCCGACCACGGTGAAGCGCCGCAGCCGTGGCAGGGTGCCGGCCGGGGTGATGGTGGCCTGGGGGCTGATCACCGTCACCTTGTCGCCCAGCGAGGCACCGAGATTGTAGGCCAGCTCGCTGCCGAGGACGATGCCGTAGCTGCCGGCCTTGAGCGCCTCCAGGCTGCCGACCTTCATGTGCGCACCGACGTCGGAGACGCGCGGCTCGCGTTCCGGCAGGATCCCCCGCAGCAGGGCACCGCTGACCCGGTTGCGATGGGTGATCATGGCCTCGCCGCGGACGAAGGGGGCGGTGCCCACCACATCCGGATTGCGCTCCGCCAGCCCGGCCAGCCGCTGCCAGTCGTTGAGCGAACCGCTGGCCGAGGTGATGGTGGCATGGGCCGCCATGCCGAGGATGCGGGTGCGCAGCTCGTTTTCGAAGCCGTTCATCACCGAAAGCACGGTGATCAGCGCCGTCACGCCCAGGGCGATGCCGAGAATGGAGATGAAGGAGATGAAGGAGATGAAATGGTTGCGGCGCTTGGCGCGTGTATAACGCAGGCCGATGAAGAGTTCATAAGGGCGGAACATGCGGCCGGATTATAGCCACGCAGCCCGAGGAAGGCACGGAAAAGGATGGGAGGGGGTGAAAACCAGTATCCAGAATTCAGAATCCAGAATTCAGAATCCAGAATTCAGAATCCAGAATTCAGGAGCCAGAATTCAGGGGTCAGGGTTTCTCGGCGAACCAAAGGGTGGCGCGGCGGTTCTCGGCCAGGGCCTCCGGGGTATTGGCGGGGTTGACCGGCCAGCTCTCGCCAAAGGCGCGCAGCTCGATACGGTCGGCCGGGATGCCGCGCCGCACCAGGTAGCGCTTGATCTCGCGGGCCCGGCGGTAGGACAGCTTGTCGTTGTAGGATGAACCGCCCCGGCGGTCGGCATGGCCGGCGATGACGATCTTCTCCACGTCCTTGTCCTTGCGCTGGCGGAAGGCTCGCAGGATCCGGCTCAGTTGACGGCGGCTGTGCTGGTTCAGCTGAAAGCTGTCGGTAGCGAAGTGGATGCGGTACTCGGCGGCCACATCGAAGTCGAGCTGGATGAGCCCGGCCAGGCAGTCCAGGAACTCGGGCAGAACCTCCTTGAAACGCAGGGCGGAAACGGTCACTGTCACCGGATCGCGGCCGTCGGCCCAGTCGCGGTAGTGGAATTCGGCAAAACGGCCCTTCTCCAGCTCGTAGAACAGGCGCATCGCCGGGCCGCGGTCCAGGGTCAGCGGCCGGTTGCCGCGCTGGAGCGGCACGCTGCCGAGTTCCTGCGGCGTTGCATCGTGCATCCACGCCGGCGGCACCGACTGCATGCTGGCCAGCTGGGGCCGGTGTGGCGGCTGGGGCACGTCGATGGAGAAGCCGAAGGGCTTGCCCGACTGCTGCTGGAAACGGACCTCGCCGAAGCGGGGGATGGGCTGCACCAGGGCACAGCGGCCGCTGGCGCGCTCGATGTGCCAGGCGGCCTCCTCCAGATCGGCGCCGAACCGCAGGGCACCGCTGCTGGCGCTGGCCAGGCCGTTCACTGTGGCCAGCAGGCTCCAGGCCAGGGAGCCGATGAACGTGGACAGTCGCATGTCACCTGTGTCGACCGCGAGGGCTCGAACTTTACCGCCACTGGCGCTCGCCGGCTGCCCGGCGAAACCCCGGAAATGACCATTTGACCACTTACTAAGACAAACGATAACAAAGCCTCATTCAGAGCTTGCCAGGCGCCCCGGATCAAGGCGTGCCCCGCAGGGAATGGCCCGCCCTTGCCAAGGGGTACAACGCAGAGCCGGGGCGCCTGGCAAGCTCCCTGCGGGCGGGCCTCTGGACGGCCATCCGCAGGTTGCCATGGCTTGACAGGGAATCACCCTGCCGGCGCCATTGCGCCTTGCGGGCTGATCGTCCAGAGACCCGCTGAATGAGGCTTTGTTATCGTTTGTCTTAGTATAAATGGATGTTATAGTTGACAAAACCCATGGAGCCGAGGGCTCAAAGGAGACCGGAATGATCCTGCGCAGACTGTTTCTGGCCAGCGCCCTGCTGCTGGCCGCCCTACCCGGGGCCCGGGCCGAGGTTCTGATCATCGACGCCCTCAAGTCGGAACCGCCGAACAGCCCCGCCGGGCTGGAACGGCCACGCAGTGGTCAGACCATGGAGGCCGTACGCGCCCGCTTCGGTGAACCGCAGCAGATCCTTGGGCCGGTCGGGGAGCCTCCCATCACCCGCTGGGTATACCAGGATTTCACCGTCTATTTCGAGGGCTCGCGGGTCATCCACAGCGTGCTCCACCGCCCCCATGCCCCCTGACCCCTGCCCTCTCCGCCCGCCGCGATGACGCGCCGACTCCCCGCCGAGTGGTCACCCCAGGACGGGGTCCTGCTGACCTGGCCACATCCGCATTCGGACTGGGCGCCGCGACTGGCCGAGGTCGAGGCAATCTACCTGGCCCTGGCGCGGGCCATCGCTGCCCATGAGACCTTGGTGGTGTGCTGCTATGACGAAGCACACCGGGCCCATGTCGCCGATCATCTGCTCGAGGCCGATGTCGACCTGCGCCGGGTGCGGCTGCACTGCGTGGCCAGCGACGATACCTGGGTGCGCGACTACGGGCCGCTTTGCGTGCTGGAGGACGGCCGTCCCCGGCTGCTGGATTTCATCTTCAACGGCTGGGGCGGCAAGTATCCCTCGGAACTCGACACCCTGGTGACCGCCGGTCTGCACGCCGCCGGTGCCTTTGGCGAGACGCCGCGCGAAGCCCAGCCCCTGGTCCTGGAGGGTGGCGCCATCGACACCGATGGCGAAGGCAGCCTGCTGACCACCGAGCGCTGCCTGCTCGATCCACATCGTAATCCGGATCTCGACCGTGCCGGGCTGGAGCGGGAACTGCGCAGCCGGCTCGGCGTCGAGCGCATCCTCTGGCTGCGGCACGGCTGGCTGGAGGGTGACGATACCGACGGCCATGTCGACATGCTGGCCCGCTTCTGTGCCCTGGACTGCATCGCCCATGCGATCTGCGAGGACCCGGACGACCCGCACTACGAGCCCCTGCAGGCGATGGCCGGGGAACTGGCAGCGCTGCGCCGCAGCGACGGCTCGGGCTATCGCCTGGTGCCCCTGCCCCTGCCGGCCCCCGTTCATGACAGCGACGGTCGCCGGCTGCCGGCCAGTTATGCCAATTTCCTGATCATCAACGACGCCGTGTTGGTGCCGGCCTATGGCGATGCCAACGATGCCGTGGCAGTCGAACGTCTGGCCGAGGTCTTTCCCGGTCGCGAGATCCATGCCATCGACAGCCGGCCGCTGATCGTCCAGGCCGGTGGCCTGCACTGCGCCAGCATGCAGCTGCCGCAGGGTGTGCTCGGGGAGGAGGCAGCTTGAGCCGGCCGCTGCGTCTCGCCGCCCTGCAGCAGGCCCGCGACAGCGACGATCGCGAGGCCAATCTGGCGCGCTGTCTGGCTGGGATACGTCAGGCTGCCGAGGCCGGTGCCCGCCTGGTGCTGCTGCCGGAGCTGCACAACAGCCGTTATTTCTGCCAGACCGAGGATCCGGCCTGCTTCGACATTGCCGAGCCGATCCCCGGTCCGAGCAGTGAGGCACTGGCCGCCCTCGCCCGCGAGCTGGGGGTGGTGATCGTCGCTTCGCTGTTCGAGCGTCGTGCCGCCGGCCTCTACCACAACACCGCCGTGGTGCTGGACGCCGATGGGAGGCTCGCCGGACGCTACCGCAAGATGCACATCCCGGACGACCCCGGCTATTACGAGAAGTACTATTTCACGCCGGGCGATCTTGGGTTTACGCCGATCGATACGGCCGTCGGCCGGCTCGGCGTGCTGGTCTGCTGGGATCAGTGGTACCCGGAAGCAGCACGGCTGATGGCCCTGGCCGGCGCCGAGCTGCTGCTCTATCCCACGGCCATCGGCTGGGATCCGGCCGACGACGCTGCCGAGCAGGCGCGCCAGCGCGATGCCTGGCTGACCGTGCAACGCGGCCACGCCATCGCCAACGGCCTGCCAGTCGCGGCCTGCAACCGCACCGGCTTCGAGCCCGATCCTTCAGGTCGCGGCGATGGCATCCACTTCTGGGGTTCGAGTTTCGTCGCCGGACCCCAGGGCGAGCTGCTGGCCGAGGCGACCGTGGAGCAGGAACAGCTGCTGCTCGCCGATCTGGACCTGGCGCGCAGCGAGACGGTACGCCGCATCTGGCCCTATCTGCGCGACCGGCGCATCGATGCCTATGGGGATCTGCTGAAGCGTTTCCGGGATTGAGCGCGGCGCAACGCTCCGCATCGCGACCTGGCGATCGCTCCTACCCCGTATCTCCTGACTCCTGAATTCTGAATTCTGGCTTCTGAATTCTGGCTTCTAACTCCTAGCTTCTAACTCCTGCCTCCCCCACCACCTCGCAGATCGCCGCCGTGAGGCGGGCGAGTTCCTCCTTGCTGATCACATAAGGCGGCATGACATAGACCAGATTGCGAAACGGCCGCACCCAGACGCCACGCTCGACGAACTGCGCCGGCATGCGTTGCATGTCCACGGGCCGATTCAGTTCCACCACCCCGATCGCCCCCAGCACGCGCACCTCATGCACCCCTGGCAGCTCCCTGCAGGGGGCGAGCCCGGCCTCCAGGGCCGCTTCGATGGCCTTGACCCGCTGTTGCCAGTCTTGCGCCAGCAACAGGTCGATGCTCGCGCTCGCCACGGCACAGGCGAGCGGATTGGCCATGAAAGTGGGTCCGTGCATGAACAGGCCAGGGTCGGCATCGCTGATGCCATGGGCGACCCGGCGCGTCGCCAGGGTCGCGGCCAGGGTCATATAGCCACCCGTGAGCGCCTTGCCGACGCACATGATGTCCGGCGCCACACCGGCGTGCTCGGCGGCGAACAGCCGGCCGGTGCGGCCAAAGCCGGTGGCGATCTCGTCGAAGATCAGCAGGACGTCGGCCTGGTCGCAGAGCAGGCGGACCTGACGCAGGTATTCCGGACAATAGAAGCGCATGCCGCCGGCGCCCTGCACGATGGGCTCCAGGATCACCGCCGCCACCTCGTGGGCATTGTGTTCCAGCTGCCGCTGCAGCTCCTGGATCTCCTGCCCGGACCAATCTTCGTCCCGGCGGCAGTTCGGCGCCGGCACGAAGCACTGCCTGGGCAGGATGCCGGTGAAGATCTGATGCATGCCGCCCACGGGATCGCAGACCGACATGGCGGCAAAAGTGTCGC
This sequence comes from Thiohalobacter sp. IOR34, assembly GCF_030406045.1. Taxonomy (GTDB): domain Bacteria; phylum Pseudomonadota; class Gammaproteobacteria; order Thiohalobacterales; family Thiohalobacteraceae. The sequence continues at coordinate 1,460,484 of NZ_CP128988.1, read as the reverse complement.
CGTGATAGCCGGAGCGGATGGTGAGCAGTTTCTGCCGCTGGGTCTGGCCCTGGGCATACCAGTACTGGATGGCCATCTTGATGGCGACCTCGACGGACACCGAACCGGAATCGGCAAAAAAGACATGCTGCAGGGGGGGCGGGGTGAGGTCGATCAACCGCGCCGCCAGTTCGGCGGCGGGCCGGTGGGTCAGCCCCCCGAACATGACGTGGGCCATGTCGTCGAGCTGTTCGCGCAGGGCCTGGTTGAGCAGCGGGTGGTTGTAGCCGTGGATGACCGACCACCAGCTGGCCATGCCGTCGATCAGCTCGCGGCCGTCTTCGAGGTGGATGTGCGCACCCTGGGCCGAGGCCACCGGGAAGGCGGTGACCGGTGTGGTCATGGAACTGTAGGGATGCCAGATGTGCTCACGGTCGAAGGCCTGCCAGTCGGCGCGCAGCGCGGCGCCGGCGGCCCCCGGATAACGCTTCGGCATGGTTGCTGACCGTCTGCGGCTGGGGAGAATAGTCTCGCTGATGCGGGCATAGTATAACCCTCGCCATCCCCCACCGACAGGACAGATGCCATGCTGCTGATACTCGAACCCAACACCGACCTCGACAGCGAGGGCCACCGCCAGCTGATGGACTACCTGGCGCGCTTGCCGAACATCGAGGCCCGCATCCACCAGGTGCACGGTGCCGAACAGACCCTGACCGAGGTCTATCTGGTGGGTGACACCTCCGCCCTGTCGATCGCCGACATGCAGGCCCTGCCCACCGTGGAGCAGGTGGTGCGCATCTCCGAGGAATACCGCATCCTCGGCCGCCACGATCCCCGGCAGGCCTCGCTCGAATTCGTCTACAACGGGGTGCGCTTCAGCCAGGACGAGCTGCACGTGTTCGCCGGGCTGTGTGCGGTGGACACGCCGCAGCACGTCGAGCTGATGATGCGCGCGTTGCAGGAACAGGGACAGGTCTGCACCCGGATGGGGGCCTACAAGCCGCGCACCAGCCCCTATTCCTTCCAGGGCCACGGCAAGGCCTGTCTGCCCTGGGTCTTCGAACTGGCCGGCAAGTACGGCATCCGGGTGATCGCCATGGAGGTCACCCACGAGAGCCATATCAGGGAGATCCGCGAAGCCCTGCAGGCCACCGGCAATCCGACCGGCGTGATGCTGCAGATCGGCACCCGCAATACCCAGAACTTCGAGCTGTTGAAGGCGGTCGGCCGCGAGCCCGAGATGCCGGTGCTGCTCAAGCGCGGTTTCGGCATCACCCTGGAGGAATCGCTCAATGCGGCGGAATACCTGGCCAGCGAGGGCAACAGCCGGGTGGTCTTCGGCCTGCGCGGCATGAAGAGCAACATGGGCGACCCGCACCGCAACTTCGTCGATTTCGCCCAGGTGCCTGTGGTGCGGCGCCTGACCCGGATGCCGGTGTGCATCGATCCCTCGCACTCGGTCGGCAGCCGCGACCGCGCCCCGGACGGCCTGCTGGACGTCATGCACGTCACCGCCCAGGGCGTGATCGCCGGGGCCAACATGGTCCTGGTGGATTTTCACCCGGCACCGGAGAAGGCCTTGGTCGACGGCCCCCAGGCGCTGCACTTGGACGAGTTGGCACCCTTTCTGCAGGACGTAAGCGTGGCGCGAGAAGCCTATCTCAGGCGCGTGGCCCTGCAGCAGGGGAAGTGCTGAACGGCGGTCTGACGCCACCACGGCGAAACCACCTGTCAACGGTTTCACCTCCTCCAACCCTGGCCTCTACAGGCGGCTCCGGCCGCCTTCTTTTTTGCCTGTCATGTCATGACCGGTCAGGACATGGCAGGGCATTTTCAGCCGGGCAGTGCACCGCGCGATGGCATCACAGGCTGGGCGACTCGATGCCGACAGCCCAAGGATTCCAAGAAGTTCGCCTGTGACTGCTTACAATCTATCATGCCATCGAATTCAAGAAACAAACACAACCATATGATATTTAGATGGAATTTTGTTGTGGAATATGTCATGCCAAGCCCGGATATTGCACCAAGGCGGCGCGCATGACCGGCGTGCAGGCTGGCAAATGGATCGGGAACTCGTAACCCGGCTTTGTGTCTGTTCGATTGATTCCGGGCATTGCCCGCCGTGGACCCCCCGATCGCGGCCTGGAGGCCGCTCCTACAAAACAAGAGGTTCCGCCCTACCCTGTAGGAGCGGCGTCCACGCCGCGATTTTGGTGGCAATCCCCATCACGGCCTGGAGGCCGCTCCTACGGGGCATGGCGGCACAATGTGTTGGCGTAGGAGCGGTCTCCAGGCCGCGATCGGGGCGCAAGGGGTACCGCGCCATCCTGCCACCTTGGCCCACGGAGCCTGCCTTGACGCAATATCCGGGCTAGGAGTCTGCCGGATTTGGGCAATCATAGTGAGCATGGTGGGAGAGCGAGCACGAATCTTCACGATTTCGAGGCGCACAGCGGGACTGCGCAACGAGAAATCGGGGTGATTCGCACCGCCCTCCCACCCGCGCTGTAGATCAGTCCTGAATCCGACAGACTCCCAGACTGGCGATTTCCCTTCGGTCTCTCCCGTTCCCGTTCCAGCCGCTCTGTGGATCTTTGGCCCGGGTCTGCCGGGCCTGGTCGGTGTGGCCAGACGTCGCAAGGCCCCGTAACCCGGCCTGGCTGTTTCGCTTCACGGCGGCTGCTTCGGCCGCCGTTTTTTTGCCTGGGCCGTCAGCCGGACTGGATAGGCCGTCAGCATTTTTTACATTCCCGGCAAAGCTTGGCGAGAGAGAAAAATAATACTCAACACATACAGCGGGTTGGAAATCCTGGTACCAAAGTTGCCTCGATGAGAAATCGGGAAGGTTTTTAGTCAGGATTAAGTTTTCAAGGAGAAGAACAATGCCCTATTCCAGGACCATCCTCGCCGCTGGCCTGTTTGCGCTGAGCGTCCCCCCTCTTGCCATCGCTGTACCCATCAACGTGGATCTCAGCAACTGGACAGTGGAGGGAAGCAACTCGAACTGGGTCGTCGCCGCGGACAAGAATTCCGTTACCCAGACCATCAATGGTTCGCCCACCGTCTTTTACAGCGATTTCCTTGGGCAGGGCAAAGCCCTGTCGGGAAAGATCCGTGTCAATACGTCCGGCGACGATGACTACATCGGCTTTGTATTGGGTTTCCAGCCCGGCGATCTCAGTGCCGCGAGCACGGATTTCATTCTCATCGACTGGAAGCAGGGGGATCAGGGCTACTATAATTGCACCGCCTTGGCCGGCCTCGCCATATCCCGGGTGACGGCGGGCCTGCCCGACAATGCCGACAGCTGGTGCCATAGCGGCACGGTGCAGGAGCTGCAACGCGGCAAGACCCTGGGGTCGACGGGCTGGTCGGATCTGACCGAATACGCCTTCGATCTGATCTTTACCGCCAGCAACATCCAGGTTGCGGTCAATGGCAAGACCGAACTGAACATCAATGGCAGCTTTGGCAACGGCCGCTTCGGGTTCTACAACTATTCCCAGGGCGACGTCACCTATTCGGCCATCCAGGAACGCGTCGCTCCGCCGCCGACCGGAAAGGTGCCCGAACCGGGGATCCTGGCGCTCCTGTCCGGTGCACTGCTGGGCCTGGGGATCACGCGTCGCCGCCGCGAGGCCTGACGCGGTCTGTCCAGGCCCTGAGCCGGGCGAGGCCGGCGGCTGATCAGCCGGCCTCGGCCTGCTTCATGCGCCGGATGTAGCGGTACAGGGTGCGCTCGCTGACGCCGAGCAGCTCGGCGGCCCGCGCCCGGTGGCCCTGTGCCTGATTGAGCGCATGCAGCACCGCCTCCCCGCTCAGGCGGCCGCTGCGCCGGGACAGCAGCCGGATCGGGGTCTCGAAGACAGACAGGTCGGGTTTTCTCTCCTCCGGGCGTTCCAGCACGATGTGCTCCGGGCGGATGATGTCGTCACAGGCGAGGATGGCGGCACGTTCTATGATGTTGCGCAGTTCGCGCACGTTGCCCGGATAATCGTAGTCGAGCAGGGTCTCGATGACCTCGGCGGACAGCGGGATATGTCGGTCGGCGTCCTCCATCTGGCTGAGAAAGTATTCCGCCAGGCGGGGGATGTCATCCTTGCGTTCCCGTAGTGGAGGCACCTGTACCGGGAAGGCCGACAGGCGGTAATAGAGATCCTGGCGGAACTGTCCCTCGGCCACCATGGCCTGCAGGTTGCGGTTGGTGGCGGCGATGATGCGCACGTCGACCGGGATGTACTCGGTGCCGCCGACGCGCCGGATCTGGCTGGTCTCCAGCGCGCGCAGCAGTTTGGTCTGCAGGGACAGCGGCAACTCACCGACCTCGTCGATGAACAGGGTGCCGCCGTCGGCGGCCTCGAACAGGCCCTTCTTGCGCTGGGTGGCGCCGGTGAAGGCGCCGCGCTCGTAGCCGAACAGCTCGCTCTCGATCAGGCTCTCGCCCAGCGCGCCGCAGTCGACCACCACGAAGTCGCGGTTGGCCCGCGTCGAATAGTGGTGGACATACTTGGCCACCTGTTCCTTGCCGGAGCCGCTCTCCCCGGTCAGCAGCACCGTGGTCTGGGTCGGCGCCACCCGCTGCAACAGGCTGGCCATGCGGAACAGGGGCTGGGATCGCCCGACCAGCAGGGCATCGTTGTCGACGTCGTGGGTTACCACCTTGAAGATGCTCTCGCCGATGTAGCGGACCTCGCCCGACTCGTCCAGCAGCGGGCTGGCATGCAACTGCACGTACTCCTCCTTGCCGTTGTTGTCGTAGTGGACGTGCATCACCTGGGTCGAGTGTTTGCGTTCCAGCACATCCTCCAGCGGACAGTGCTCACCGTTCTCGCTGCAGGGCACGCTGGAATGGTGCGAAACCTCGTGGCAACGCCGGCCGACCAGTTCGCCGATCTCCACGCCGTAACGGGCCCGATAGGCCCGGTTGGCGGCGACGATCTGGTAGTCACGATCGATGACGACGAAGGGATCGGGAATGATGTCGATGATCTGTTCGCAGGTTGGCTTGAGGGGATCGGCGATCTTGCTCATGGCGCGGCCTCCGTGGGCATGGGTGACAGGCAGTGACATGACGTCACTGCCATACTGTCACCTTTCTGTCAGAGTGTCAATGTCACTGACGCCTGGCAGTCCCTTCAGAGGAGCTTGGTGATGCCTAGGGCCTTGAGCACATACTTCTCGTAGATGGGTTCGGTCGAACCGCGCTTCATCTTGGAAAGGAAGTACTTCTCGAAGGCCACCTTGGCATAGTGGACCCACTTGCCCTTCTTCATCCAGGAGGTGTTGCGCGGCGGAATCTGCGGCATGGCAACGAAAGCGACGCCCGTGTCACCCATGTCGGCCAGACAGATGGCGTTCCAGGTGGCCTTTTCGTCGACGGGCTTGGATTCCAGGTCGTTCTTGATATTGTGGGCAACCGCGGCCACCATGGATTCGATCATGTAGCCGGTCTTCGGCGTCCCGGTCGGCACGGGCGTGGCCTCCACCGGCGGGATGGCGATGCAAACGCCCACGGCATAGATGTTGTGCCACTTGGGATTGCGCTGGTATTCGTCGACCTTGACGAACCCCCGCGGATTGACGAGATCTTCGCCGACATTGTTGACCGCATCCACTCCCTTGAAGGCCGGCAGCATCATGGAGTAGGCAAAGGGCAGCTCGTGCTCCTTGATGGGCTCACCCTCGGCATTGTGTTCGGTGACGAACATCTTGCCTGCCTCGACCCGGCTGACCTTGGCGTTGGTGATCCACTTGATGTGCTTGTTGCGAAGCTCGGATTCCATCATGCCCTTGGAGTCGCCCACCCCGCCGAGGCCCAGATGACCGATGTACGGTTCCGAGGTGACGAAGGTCATGGGTACCTTGTCGCGGATCTTGCGCTTGCGCAGGTCGGCATCCATGATGAAGGCGAACTCGTAGGCGGGACCGAAACAGGACGCGCCCTGCACCGCACCGACCACGATAGGCCCTGGATTTTCAACGAATTCCTTCCACACCTCATAGGCCGACTCGGCATGTGGCAGGGTGCAGATGGACTGGGTGTGGCCTTGTGGCCCCAGACCCTCGACCTCCTCGAAGGCCAGCTTCGGGCCGGTGGCGATCACCAGGTAGTCGTAGTCCAGCACCGTGCCGTCGTTCAGGACCACCTGATTGTCGTCCGGCTTGATCTCGGTGACCGGCATGGGAATGAAGTCGATGTTCTTCTTCTTCAGATAGGGTTCGATGGGAAAGGTCACGTCACTCCGGTCGCGCCAGCCGACGGCCACCCAGGGATTGGAAGGCACGAAACTGAACAGTTCCGACTGGTTGAGCACGGTGATCCTGTGCTCCGGGCCGACTTCTGCACGGATGTCGTAGGCTGCCGGCATGCCGCCGGTGCTGGCGCCGATGATGATGATGTGGGCCATGTCGTCGTCTCCTCTCGATGTTGTACAGGATGTTTCTGACTCTATTGAGCAGGTTCCGTGCCAACCCTTCGGCTCACGCGACGCGGACTGCGGTCTATAGTATAGACATGGAGGTCGTCATGCCCCTGCGCCGCGCTGCCGTGCCCCTGCTCTGCCTGCTGCTGGCTGCCCTGCCCCAGGCCCCGGCGGCAGAAGCCGAGGGCGCCCGTTTCGTGCAGACCCCCTACGTCCCGCAGCAGGTGCTGTTCGAGTTCTATTTCGACACGCCAGACGAGATCAACGCCGCCCTCTACTGGATCCGCTCGCTGATCAATCCACTCATGGAGAGCCCCTACGACATCGCCCCGGAGATGCTCGACATCAAGGTCGTCGTCCACGGAACGGAGATCGTGGCCCTGGCGAAGAAGAACGAGGCACGCTACCGGACGGCGGTGCAGCGCATGCGCTACTACAGCCAGCTGGGGGTGGAGTTCCGGGTCTGTGCCTTGGCCGCCGCGGATTTCGGCTACCAGCGGGAAGATTTTCAGGATTTCGTGCTGCTGGTGCCCTCGGCGATGACCGATCTGGCCCACTGGCAGCAGCAGGGCTATGCCCTGATCACGCCGCGCATCCTGGAGAAGCGCTACCGCCTGGAGGAGATCCGCTGAGGGTTGCGGTCCAGCCGCATCAGCAACGGCGGCAGCAGGAGGAAGTCGGCCAGCAGGGCGAGCAGGATGGTGATGGCGGTGAGCAGCCCCATGCCGGCATTCAGCTCGAAGGCGGAACGGGACAGCACCAGGAAGCCCGCTGCCAGCACGAATGTGGTCACCCACAGGGCCCGGCCCACGGTGTGGAAGGCATAGCGCACGGCATCCGGGCTGGACAGGCCACGCTCCCGGCGGGCACGCAGATACTTGCTCAGGAAATGCACGGTGTCATCGACCACGATGCCCAGGGTCATGCTGGTCACGATCGACAGCGCCAGCCCGACCCGCCCCACCAGCAGGCCCCACAGTCCGAAGGCCATGGCCGCAGGCACCAGGTTGGGGATCAGGCTGATCAGGCCGATGCGCAGCGAACGCAGCGCGAAGATCAGGATCATGGAGATCAGCACCAGGGCGACGCTGGTGCCGATCAGCATGGCGCGGATGTTGCGCTGGCCGATATGGGCGAACATGATCGACGGGCTGGCACCGTCGGTGCGCAGCGCCGGGGCGTGTTCGCGGAACCAGTCCTGCACCCGCTCCTCCAGCGCCAGCAACTGGTGGGTCGACAGGCTCTGCAGGGTGACGGTGAGCTGGGTGGCCGACTTGTCGACGTTGATCTGGTTGTTGAGATCCAGCCCATAGGGCAGCGACATCTCGTACAGCAGCAGATACTGGGCCGCCAGCTCGCGCTGTCCCGGCACCCGGTACCAGGCCGGGTCGTCCCCATGCAGGTTCATGTTGAGCCGCTTCATGGTGTCACTCAGGGTGTTGACGTGGATCACCTCGGGCTGGGCACGCAACCAGTTGGAGAGGGCCTCCAGTTTCTGCAGATAGTCCGGTTCGCTGATGCCCCCCGGGCCGGCGGCGGGGATGGAATAGCTGATGGTGTAGATGCCGGTCAGGTGCTGGGTGGCGAAGTCGGTGGAACGGCGGAAGTCGACACTGCGGTCGAAGTAGTTGACGAATTCATCGTTCAGTTCGTTGCGCGGCACCATGAGCACCAGCCCCAATACCAGCAGGCCCATGCCCCACAGCAGGGGGCGGCGCCGGGCAATGACGAACTCGGCCAGCCGGTCGATGGCCTCGCTGCCCTCGGTGGACGGCAGCGACCGCACCCGCACCGGGAGCACCACCATCAGCGCGGGCAGCAGTGTCACCGAATAGACGAAGGCCGCAGCCACACCCATGGCGACGATGTTGCCCAGATCGCGGAACGGCGGGGCATCGGAGAAGTTCATGCTCATGAAGCCGATCGCCGTGGTCAGGCTGGTGAGAAAGATCGGCTGGAAGTTGATGCGCAGGCTCTCCAGCATCGCTGCCTGCCGGTCCATGCCGTAGCGCAGGTTGTGCAGGAAGCTGACCAGCAGGTGGACGCAGTCGGCCACCGCCAGGGTGGCGATGATGGTCGGGGCGGTGGCCGAGGGCGGGGTCAGGGCGATGCCCAGCCAGCCGGTCAGGCCCATGGCGGTGACGATCGCCAGCACGATGACCAGGAAGGTGACCAGGGTCGCGCTCAGCGAGCGCAGCAGCAGCAGCAGGGCAACGAAGATCACCCCGAACATGATCGGCACCAGTCCGCTCATGTCGCGCCGCGTCTCCTCCGAGAAGGCGTTGTTCATGAGGATCATGCCGGTCAGGTAGACGTCGATCTCCGGGTAGCGTTGCTCGAGTTCGGCGGCCAGGCGGCGGGCATAGGCGACCGTTTCGGGCACCTCGTGGATGGTGTCGATCTCCGGCAGCTGGATGGTCACGTTGACCCCGGTGACGTCGCCACTGGCGGAGACCAGGCGCCGCAGCAACTGGGGCTCGTTCAGGGCCACCTCGCGGATCGCGGCGATCCGGGTGTCGTCCAGGGAGGCGGCGCCCTGGACCAGATCCTCGACCACCAGCTCGTCCTCGCCACCGGCATGACTGTATTGGAAGTTGCTGATCGAATCGACGCGGATCGAATAGGGCATCTGCCAGGCCGACTCGGTCAGCCATTCGACGGCGGCCAGGGTCTCGCGAGTGAACACATCGCCTGAACGGGGCGCCAGCACGAAGAGCACGTTGTCGTTCTTGGTGTAGGTGTCCTGCAGGTTCTCGAAGGCCCGCAGCTGGGGGTTCTCCTGACTGAAGAAGACCCGGTAGTCGTTGGTGAAGTGCAGTCGTCCCGCGCCCCAGCCGGCCAGCAGCGCGGCTGCCAGCACGCTCAGCAGCAGCGGCCAGCGCCAGCGCAGCAACCAGGCGGCGAGATCCCGGCTCATTGCCCGGCCTCCGCGCTGAGGAAACGCAGGTATTGCAGCAGGCCCCCGCTGCAGTCGCGCAGCAGTTCCAGGCTCTGCGCACTCTTGGACAGGCCGATGCAACCGGAAAGGGCGGCGATGATGAAGGTCGCGAGCTGGCCGGTGTCGACCTCGCTGCGCAGCTGGCCCCGTTCCCGGGCCAGGGCGAGTGCGGCCTCGATGCCGCTTTCCCAGGCGCTGTAGACCTCGTCGAGACGGGTGCGGAATCCCTCGTCCAGGGGCGACATCTCCTGGGCAAGATTGTTGAGCGGACAGCCGTAGGTCACCAGCTGTTCGCCACCGAGTTCTTCCAGATGCTCGACGTTATAGATCAGTCGTTGCAACGGGTTCTCTGCCGTCAGCAGCGGTTCCAGCCAGATCCTGTGGATCTGCTCGGCGATCACCTCCTCGACCACGGCATAGCCGAGCGCCCGCTTGTTGGGGAAATGGTGGTAGAGCGCCCCCTTGGTCAGGCCGGTGGCGGCCACGATGTCGTCCAGCCGGGTGCCTTGAAAACCGTGACGGTAGATCTCGCCAAAGGCGGCCTCGAGGATGGCCTTGCGGGTTCGATCCGGGTCGCGCCCGGCCTTGCTGGATCTGGCTTCTAATATCATTGTTCTGCCGCGGCGACTGACCGCCCTCCGGGGTGGGTCTCGATCCCCGCCGTCGCCCTCCCTGCGGCGGAGTTAAAAATGTTTATAATACAGGAAATTATGCTCTTATTCCATGATAAGCTTGACTTTCCCGGCCGACAACGGCTATTTTACATACCAACTGGTTTGTTTTCATCCCTGGCAGGACAAATCATACGGAGATTGCCGGATGACCACCACAACCCTCACCCAGGCTGCGCCTTCTGACCGGACAGCCATCGGCAGCACGCCCTTCGAGATCGATTTCCTTGGCCGAAGCATCCGTGTGGAATTCACCAGCCGGGCCAGGATGGCGGCCCAGCAGCTGACCACCCCGCTGCAGATCGAGATGGAACTCTATTTCAGTTGCCTGGTACGCAAGGCGGTCCGTTTCCGCACCGCGGACCAGACCTCGCAAGCCGAGCTGCCACCGGTAGCAATCGCCCCGAACATCGATCTCTATTTCCGGCCGGTGGTCACCGAGGAATGCCGGGTCAATGAGGTCGACGGCGCCCCGCCCGTGAAGACCATGCCGGCGGCGCGCCCTGAAGCGCTGATCCCGCACTGGCTGCACATCGATTACCGTGCCGGCACCTGGCTGGGTGAATTCGGCTACTGAGCGGTCCCGACAGCCCCTGGATCGCCCCTCCCCCACAGAGAACCCAAGGAGACGCCCCATGACTGACTCCCCTGAACAACTGGATCAGTGGCTGAACGAGAAGCTGGACGAACTGTTGCCGCAGAAGCTCGAGGCGATCGAGGAGAGCCGGACGCCGAGCATGGCGATCATTGCCACCAAGGGCACGCTGGACTGGGCCTATCCGCCCTTCATTCTGGCCTCGACGGCGGCGGCGCTGGGCTGGGAGACCAGTGTGTTCTTCACCTTCTACGGTCTGCTGCTGCTGAAGAAGAAGATCGAGGCCAAGGTGAGCCCGCTGGGCAATCCGGCGATGCCGATGAAGATGCCCTTTGGACCGAAGTGGTTCCAGGACATCAACTGGCCGATGCCGAACCTGATCATGGCGGGTATTCCGGGTTTCGAGTCGGTGGCCACGACGCTGATGAAGAAGACCTTCAAGAACAAGGGCGTGGCGACGGTGGAGGAGCTGCGCGAGCTGTGCATCGAGGCCGAGGTGAAGATGGTGGCCTGCCAGATGACGGTGGACGTGTTCGGCTTCAGCACCGACGAGTTCATCGACGGTGTGGACTACGTCGGCGCCACCTACTTCCTGCCGGTCGCCAAGGACTCGGACGTCTGCCTGTTCATCTGAGGCCGAGCGCCCCCGATCGAAAGCCCGTGCCCGGCACGGGCTTTTTTTGTTTCCGGGCCGGGCTGTGGGAAAATGCACCTCCCATGCAGCCCGCCTGCCCAGCTCCCAGTTGACACCGGCCACCGAAACTTCATGAGTACAGCCCGCTCCTCTTCACAGCCCGCGGCCCGGCAGGCCACGCTGCAGGACCCGCTTCGCCCCGAGCTGCCCGGCCCGCGGCAACGACGCCAGTGGGGGCAGCTCTACGGCGATGCCGCCGCCCTGGCCATTGCCGCCGCGGCCGAGAGCCATCCCGGACCGGTGGTGGTGGTCACGGCCGATGCCCGGGAGGTGGACCAGATGGTGCAGCAGCTGGCCTATTTCTCCGGCAAGGCGCTGCCGCTGCTGGCCTTCCCGGACTGGGAGACGCTGCCCTACGACGCCTTCTCGCCCCATCAGGACATCCTCTCGCAGCGCATCGAGACCCTCTACCGCCTGCCCGAGCTGAAGCGCGGTCTGCTGGTGCTGCCGGCGGCGACCCTGCTGCAACGTCTGCCACCGCGCAGCTATCTCAGCGGCAGCAGCCTGATGGTCGAGGTCGGCGAACGGCTGGATATCGAGGCCATGCGCCGGCGCTTCGAACAGGCCGGCTACGGGTGCGTCTCCCAGGTCATGGAACATGGCGAGTTCGCGGTGCGCGGCTCGCTGTTCGACATCTATCCCATGGGCGCGGCCCTGCCCTTCCGCATCGACCTGTTCGATGACGAGGTGGAAAGCATCCGCACCTTCGACCCGGAGACCCAGCGCTCGATCGAGAAGGTGGCTGCCATCCACATGCTGCCGGCACGCGAGTATCCCTTTGACGAGGAGGCCATCGGCCGCTTCCGTCAGGCCTGGCGCTCCCGTTTCGAGGGCGATCCGCAGCACAGCCTGGTGTATCGCGACGTCAGTGGTGGCATCACCCCCGGCGGCATCGAGTACTATCTGCCGCTGTTCTTCGAACAGACCGAGACCTTTGCCGATTACCTGCCGGAGGAGACGCTGCTGGTCCGCCTGCCCGGCGCAGACGAGGCCGCCGAGGCCTTCTGGAAGGACCTCGGCGAGCGTTACGAACAACGCCGTCACGACCGTGAACGCCCCCTCCTGCCGCCGCAGGAGCTGTTCCTGGAGCCCGGCGAACTGGCCCGGCAGCTCGCTGCCCTGGCCCGGATCGACGTCACCCGCTTCGAGCACAGCAGCCCCGACGCGGAACGTCACAACTATGCCAGCAGCGCCCTGCCCGACCTCGCCTTCCAGGCCCGCAGCCCCCGACCCGCGGCCCGCCTCCGGGAATTCCTCGAGCGCTTTGCAGGGCGGACCCTGATAACGGCCGAGTCTGCCGGGCGGCGCGAGAGCCTGCGCGACGTGCTGCGCGACTATGGACTGAAGCCGCGTGACGTCGATGGCTGGCAGGACTTCCTCGCCAGTGAGGACGGCCTGGCGCTCGGTATCGCGCCCCTGGAACGCGGCCTGCAGCTGCCTGGCCACGGTATCGCCCTGGTCACCGAGACCCAGCTGTTCGGCCGGCGGGTGCAGCAGGCACGGCGGCGCAAGACGGCACGTGATGCAGAGAGCATCATCCGCGACCTCACCGATCTGGCGATCGGCGCCCCGGTGGTGCACGAGGACCACGGCGTGGGTCGCTACCTCGGCTTGCAGAAGCTGGAGGTGGGCAACAGCCTCACCGAGTTCCTGGCCCTGGAGTATGCCGGCGGCGACAAGCTCTATGTGCCGGTCGCCTCGCTGCACCTGATCAGCCGCTATACCGGCACCTCGCCGGAGGAGGCACCGCTCCACAAGCTGGGCAGCGAGCAGTGGGCACGGGCACGGCGCAAGGCGGCGGAACGGGTTCGCGACGTGGCCGCCGAACTGCTGGAGATCCAGGCCCGGCGCGCAGCGCGCAGCGGCCATGCCTTCGAGATCCACACCGAGGAATACCGCCAGTTTGCGGCCGCCTTCCCCTTCGAGGAGACGCCGGACCAGGCCCAGGCCATCGAGGCGGTGCTGGCCGACCTGGCCGCCCCCCAGCCCATGGATCGGGTGGTCTGCGGTGACGTCGGCTTCGGCAAGACCGAGGTCGCCATGCGCGCCGCCTTCGTCGCCGCCAGCGGCGGCCGCCAGGTGGCGGTGCTGGTGCCCACCACCCTGCTCGCCCAGCAGCACTTTCAGAATTTCCGCGACCGCATGGCGGACTGGCCGCTGCGCATCGAGGTGCTGTCGCGCTTCGCTGGTGGCAGGCAGCAGCAGGCGGTGATCGAGGGGCTGGCCGAGGGCAGCGTGGACATCGTCATCGGCACCCACAAGCTGCTCCAGGAAGGTATCCGTTTCAAGAATCTCGGCCTGGTGATCATCGATGAGGAACACCGCTTCGGGGTGCGGCAGAAGGAGCGCTTCAAGGCATTGCGCGCCGAGGTCGACCTGCTGACCCTGACCGCCACACCCATCCCGCGCACCCTCAACATGTCGCTGGCCGGGTTGCGTGACCTGTCGATCATCGCCACCCCACCGGCCCAGCGGCTGGCCATCAAGACCTTCGTCTGTGAGTGGGACAAGGCCACCATCCGTGAGGCCTGCCTGCGTGAGATCAAGCGCGGCGGCCAGGTGTATTTCCTGCACAACCAGGTGGAGTCCATCGAGCGCATCGCCCGCGAACTGGGCGAACTGCTGCCGGAGGCGAGCATTGCCATCGGTCATGGCCAGATGCGAGAGCGCGAGCTGGAGCAGGTGATGCTCGACTTCTACCACCGCCGCTTCAACCTGCTGGTCTGCACCACCATCATCGAGAGCGGCATCGATGTGCCGACTGCCAACACCATCCTCATCAACCGTGCCGACAAGCTTGGCCTGGCCCAGCTGCATCAGTTGCGCGGCCGGGTCGGCCGTTCGCATCATCGCGCCTATGCCTACCTGATCGTGCCGCCGCGCCGCGCCATGACCGCCGACGCCATCAAGCGCCTGGAGGCCGTCGAGTCACTGGAGGAACTCGGCGCCGGTTTCTCGCTGGCCACCCACGACCTGGAGATCCGTGGCGCCGGGGAGCTGCTCGGCGACGAGCAGAGCGGACAGATCCAGGAGATCGGCTTCAGTCTCTACAGCGAACTGCTGGAGCGGGCCGTCAAGTCGCTCAAGGCCGGCGGCGAGCCGCAGCTCGACCGGCCGCTGGACCACGGCGCCGAGATCGAACTGGGTATACCCGCCCTGATCCCGGACGACTACCTGCCGGACGTGCACGCCCGGCTGATCCTCTACAAGCGCATCGCCAGTGCGGCCACGGCGGAGGCACTGCGTGAACTGCAGGTGGAAATGATCGATCGCTTCGGCCTGCTGCCGGAGGCGGTCAAGAACCTGTTTGCCGTCACCGCCCTCAAATTGCGCGCCCTGCCGCTAGGCATTCGCAAGATCGACGCCGGGGAACGCGCAGGGCGCATCCGCTTCAGTGAGACGCCGGCCATCGATCCGGCGCGCATCGTTCAACTGATCCAGACCCAGCCACAGGCGTTCAGCCTCTCGGGCGCCGACAGCCTGCGTTTCTTTGCCGAGATGCTGGATGCCGAGACCCGGCTGGCTGCCGTCGGCCGGGTGCTGGACGCCTTGCAGGAATGAGCCGGGCTGGTATGTTGTTACCCGTCTCAACCACCCATAGCTGCCCCCGGGGGGCTTGCCGATGAACAACAGATGCCGTCTTGCCGCCCGCCTGTTGCTGGCCGTTTCGTTCTGCCTCCTCGCGGCGGCCCCGGCCAGCGCGGCAGAGGACTGGTATGACGTCGAGCTGGTGGTGTTTGCCGTCCAGCAGGCCGACGATGGCGAGGAGGTCTGGCCACCGTTGACCGAGTTGCCGGCGCTGGAGGCGGCCGTACCACTGGGTGATGATCCGCAACTGAGGCCGCTGCCCGCAGAGCGACTGCGGCTCGGTGCCGTCATCGCCGCCCTGCAGCGTTCCCGGCTCTACCAGCCCCTGTTGCACTGGGGCTGGCGGCAGCCCGGCTGGAGACGTGAGGAGGCCCGCTGGATCCGCCTCGAGGTGCCGATGGATGCCCCCCTGCCCATGCCTCAACCCATGCCAGCTTCGATCGATCCGGTGGCGGATACCCAGCCGGATGATGCGGCAACAGATGACAGCCTTGGGCCAGCCGCCGAGCCGCAACCGCTCGAGAGCCAGGCCGCCGAGGCGGCAGCGCCGCCGGCCGACCGTCTGAGCGGCAGGCTGCGCATCAGTCGCGAACGCTACCTGCACGTGGACGCGGACCTGGT
Organism: Thiohalobacter sp. IOR34; assembly: GCF_030406045.1. Lineage (GTDB taxonomy): Bacteria > Pseudomonadota > Gammaproteobacteria > Thiohalobacterales > Thiohalobacteraceae. The sequence goes on along the minus strand of NZ_CP128988.1, from coordinate 1,444,970 downwards.
CTACCGCGAACAGATCTGGGAACCGCTGGCCGAGGCGGCGATCAGCGCCGACGAGACACTCACCCAGGGGCTGCCGGAGATCCTGCCCTTGCAGCCCGAGTTGCGCGAGGTGCGCATGCAACAGAGCCGCCGCATGCGCAGCGGCGAGCTGCACTACCTCGATCACCCCCGCTTCGGCGTGCTGGTGCGGGTTACGCCCTACGAACCGCCGGAAGTCCCGGCGGATGACGGGACGACCGGCGAGAGCAGCACCGCTGGCCCGTCTGCCACGCCGGAGGCAGCCCCAGGCGACAAAAGGCCAGGATCCACCTGAGCGCCTGAATCTGTTAACACCACGTCGATCGCGGCCTGGAGGCCGCTCCTACGGGCATGGCGGCACCCTGGTAGGAGCGGCCTCCAGGCCGCGATCGGGCGCCCCCGCGGGCCGCGCCTTGTCCCGCAACAGGCCTGAAGCCCTGAACACGGCATATTTAGTTGCCGGTTTAGTTGCCGGGTTAATAAAAAACCGGGCCTCGGGCCCGGTCTGGTTGGTCGCAGGGGTGAGCCGGCTCAGGCGGCCTGGTACTTCTCCTTGGCCTCACGTGCTGCCTCGGCCTGTTCGGGCGTGTAGGCCATGCCCGACCAGAGCATCTCGTAGGCGATCTCCTCGTTGCCGTTCTCACAGAGCTCCAGCACCCGCCTGAACAGCGGCTGGAAGGTGTCGCTGCGATGCGAGCGCTCGTGGTTCTCGAAGGTGTCCCAGAAGGTGACGATGAGTGCCTCCCGGTCCTTCAGCGGACTCTCCACGGCCTGGCCCACGGTGGAGCCTTCGTTGGAGACCATGCCCTTGTTGAGGCACACGAAGCCCCCGATGAAGCCGGTATCGGAATGGTAGGTCTTGACGTTCTCACACAGCTCCGCGACCCGCTCCTGCAGATCGTCGACCGTGTAGCCATGCTTGAGAATCACGCGGTTCACCGTCACTACGCCGTCGTGGGGAAATCCAGGTATCAGTCCAGTCATCTTCTTGTCCTCCTTGGTCGAGGAATCGTTTATCAACAAACGCTAATATACATTACCTGACTAAACTAGTCAAGTTCTTGGGCTGACATAATTTTCCTGGATAGTTTTATTATTTCAGTGAGTTATGAAGGGTTTCTATGACTATTCTCAGCAATGCAGGCCGGGCAAGCTGGGAATGACCGTCTCGAACAGTCGGCGGACGCGTTCCATGCCGGTATTCAGGTTCTGTTCGATCTCCTGCATGCTGATCTCGCCAACGCTGTCGCCGCGTCCCGCGGCATGGTTGGCGATCACGGCACAGGTCGCATAGCAGAGCCCCAGCTCGCGGGCCAGTGCCGCCTCCGGCATGCCGGTCATGCCGACCATGTCGCAGCCGTCGCGATGCATGCGGTCGATCTCGGCCGCCGTCTCCAGCCGTGGCCCCTGGGTGGCACCATAGGTGCCTTGCGGCATCGCCTGTATGCCGGCCTGGCGGGCACCGTCGATCAGTGCCTCGCGCAGCCCGGCGCAGTAGGGGGAGGTGAAATCGATGTGCCGGACCTCGCTGGCGTCATCACCATAGAAGGTCTGTTCTCGGCCATAGGTATAGTCGATGATCTGGTCGGGAAAGGCGAGATCCCCCGGTTTCAGATCGGGATCGATGCCGCCTACCGCAGCCACGGCAACCACCCGGCGTACACCGATGTGGTGCAGGGCCCAGAGGTTGGCGCGGTAGTTCACCCGGTGTGGCGGGATGGTGTGACCGGTGCCGTGGCGGGCCAGGAACACCACCTCGGTCCCGCAGAGGGTGCCGTGGGCCAGGGGACCGGATGGCTCCCCGTAGGGGGTGTGCAACACCTCGCGGTGCTCGATCTTCAGGTTCTTGAGCCGGGTCAGCCCGGTACCACCGATGATTGCCAGATCGGCCATATGGATCCCTTTTTCTGTTTAACCCGCCTTGACGGCATGGATGCCCGGCAGGTTGCGGTGATAATCGTGGTAATCCATGCCGCAGCCGAAGACGTAGCGGTCTTCCACTTCCAGACCGACGAAATCTGCGCAGACGTGGTCGGCGCAGCGATCATGACACTTGCGTACCAGCACGGCGCTGTAGACGGCGGCCGCGCCGGCCCGGCGGCAATCGTCGAGAATCGCCTCCAGGGTCAGCCCCTCGTCGAGGATGTCGTCCAGGATCAGCAGGGTGCGGCCACTGAGCGGCAGGGTCGGCCGGCAGAACCAGTGCAGCTCGCCGCCGCGCGTGCCGCCCCGGTAGCGGGTGGCATGCAGATAATCGAGCTGCAGGGGGAACTGCAGGCGGGGCAGCAGGCGGCCGGCGAATACCAGGCCACCGGTCATGACGCTGAGCACGATGGGGTTGCTGCCCGCCAGGCGGGCGCTGATCTCGCCAGCCAGCCGGTCGAGGGTGGCCTCGATCTCCGCCGGGCTGTAGAGCTGATCGGATTCGAGATAGACCTTCTGCGCCTCGGCAGCCGTGATGGACATGGACAGGAATCGCTCAATCAGTAGGTGAAAGTGACGGTATCTTCGTTCATGGCTTCGCTGATCAGATAGGCGGCGCCGACGGTCTCGCTGACCTCTTCCAGCAGCGAGTCACCGCACTGCTCCAGCGCCGTGGTACAGACCTTGAGCACGGCCCCGGCCTGCAGCGCATCGCACAGGTAGTCATAGGCGTTGCTGCCATCGCTACCCGGCACCTCCAGAGCGGCTGCCACGCCCCGACAGGCGAGACGCGCGGCGCGGCCGGTGAGAATCAGCTCGACCTCGTATTCCATGGCCGCGGCGATCCCCGCCTGGAACAGCACGGTGGCGACGCCCACGGCATCGGCCGGATCGGTATTGGCCATCACGATGATCAGCTTGTCTGCCATTCAGCTCTCTGCCAGTGCCTCGATCTGCTCCCGTGCCTGTTCCGCCGCACGGCGTCCTGCGGCCATGGCCTCGGCACCGCGATGGAACTCCATCAACCGGATGTCCCCCAGCCGTGGCGTGAGCAGCACGTCCGGCGGATCGCCGGCCATCCGCGCGCGGGTGATGCGGACCTGCATAATGTAAACGCTTTGGGTAATGACGTCGACCAGCGACGGCGCGCCATTGCCGCCGACAAGCTGGCTCCAGGGAACCGCCGAGTCGGCCAGCGCGGCACTGAACAGGCCACGCCAGTCACGCTGCTTGAGCAGCTCGGCGAGCTGCAGCTCAGCATTGCGGGACTCGGCCGGGGCCACGCCCTCGAAACGCTCCAGGCCACGGCGACGCAGGATGTCGGCATTGAGGTCGACGGCGATGATGCGGTCGGCGCCCAGGGCGCGGCACAGCGAGACCGGTACCGGATTGACCAGGCCACCGTCCACCAGCCAGCGGCCATCCACCTCGCTCGGCGTGAACAGTCCGGGCAGGGCGATGGAGGCGCGGATCGCGGTCAGCATCGAGCCCTCGGTCAGCCACTGTTCCTGGCCGCTGGCCAGCTCGGTGGCGATGGCGCCGAAGGGACGCGGCAGATCCTCGATCGCCCGGTCACTGAAATGGTCGCGGAAGAAGTCGATCAGCTTGCCGCCCTCGATCAAGCCGCCGGTGAAGCTGAGGTCGAGGTAGGAAAGGATGTCCTGCCACTTGAGGCGCAGCACCCAGTCTTCCAGGGCATCGAGCTGTTCGGTGACCTCGGCGGCACCGACGATGGAACCGATGGACGTGCCGCACACCACCTCGGGGACGATGCCCATCGACCTGAGATACTGCAATACGCCGATGTGGGCCCAGCCACGTGCCGAGCCGCCACCGAGGGCGATGCCGATGCGGGGCTTGCGTGGCATCCTGCTGACCTGCCTCACTCCTCGAACGGCATCGGCGGCAGCGGCTTGCCGGCGAAGGTGGGCTGCTCATCGACGTGAATGGGATCCGGCAGATGCAGGGTGCGGGTCGGAAAGGCGATCTCGGCACCGTGGCGGTCGATGATGGCGGCGATCTTCAGCAACACATCGTGCTTGATCTCGTGGTATTCGGTCCACACCGTGGTCTTGGTGAAGGTGTAGACGAAGAAATCCACCGACGAGGGGCCGAAGGCATTGAAGTTGACCATCAGCGTCTGGCTGCTGTCGATCGCCGGGTGATCGAGCAGCATCTGGCGCACGTCGCGGGTGATGGCATCCATGACATCGATGTCGGCGTAGCGGATGCCGATGGTCTCGTAGATGCGGCGGTGGGTCATGCGCTGCGGGTTCTCCACCGCGATGCTGGTGAACACCGAGTTGGGCACATAGATCGGTCGCTTGTCGAAGGTGCGGATGCGGGTCAGACGCCAGCCGATCTCCTCCACCGTGCCCTCGATGTCCCGGTCCGGGGAGCGGATCCAGTCGCCGACCTCGAACGGTCGGTCGAGATAGACCATCAGTCCACCGAAGAAGTTGGCCAGCAGATCCTTGGCGGCGAAGCCCACCGCGATGCCGCCGATACCGCCGAAGGCCAGCACGCCGGAGATGCTGAAACCCAGGGTCTGCAGGGCGACCAGCGCCGCGGTGATGATCACCGAGGCGCGCAGCACCTTGCTGATGGCATCGATGGTGGTGCGGTCGTAGTGCGCCTGCTGCGCCTCGTGGATGCGGATCAGGTTGTCCTGCACGTTGCGGATCAACCGGACCAGGAACCAGGCGAAGGTGGCGATCACGCCGATGTCGCGCAGCGGACCCACGGCGCTGAAGATGGGCGCCTCCGTCTCCTGGCGGACGATGTCGGCCGCAAAGGCCAGACCGAGGATCCAGATCAGCAGACCGAGCGGCCGCTGCAGGGCCTTGACCAGGGCATCGTCCCAGGGATTCTCGGTGACCTCGCGCAGCCGCCGATGGATGCGCCGCAACAGGCTCTTCTGCACGACATTCAGCAGCAGGGCGCCGAACACCACGATGAACACCTGGACGATCCAGGCATTGTCGCCGCTCCAGGCCTTGAGCGGTTCGAGGAGGGACTGCGGGTCCATGGGGTTCCTGTTCCGTTTCTTGTCGTTACATGTCCATGTCGAGCAGTGGGTCGACATCGTAGCCGCGTACCGCCTCAACCGCCTCACGCCAGGCACGCGAAGCGCGCAGCGTCTCCCAGTCGGTCTGGCCTCGGCCATGCATGCGCACCAGGCGCAGGTGGGCGGCCGGGTCGTCGTGCCCCTGCAGGGCGTCGAGAACCGCCTCGGCGGCCTGCGGCTGGTTGCAGACCAACACCATATCACAGCCTGCCGCCAGCGCCGCCTTCGCCCGCCGGACGGGATCGCCGGCGACCTCCGCGGCCACCATGCTCAGGTCGTCGCTGAAGATCACCCCCTGGAATCCCAGCTCATCACGCAACACCTCGCGCAGCCAGAAGGCCGAGAAACCGGCCGCCCGCGGATCGACCGCCTCGTACACCACATGAGCGGCCATCACCCCGGCCAGGCCCTGATGGATCAGGCGCTCGAAGGGCAACAGATCGGCCAGGCGGATGTCGGCGTAGCTGCGAGTATCGACCGGCAGCGCCAGGTGAGAATCCTCGCTCACCGCGCCATGCCCGGGGAAATGCTTGCCCACCGCCTGCATGCCGGCGCGCTGCATGCCGCGCTGGTAGGCGGCCGCCAGTTCGGCCACCGCCTCGGGCCGGCGATGGAAGGCCCGGTCGCCGATCACCGCCGAGCGGCCATAGGCCAGGTCGAGGACCGGGGCGAAGGAGAAGTCGACCCCTACCGCGCGCAGCTCGGCCGCCATCAGCCAGCCCGAGGTTTCCGCCAGGCGCAGTGCCGCACGCCGGTCCTGGTCGTAGGCCAGCCCCAGCTCGGCCACCGGCGGCAGGCGGGTGAAGCCGTCCCGGAAACGCTGCACCCGGCCGCCTTCCTGGTCCACCGCCACCAGCAGGTGCGGGTCGCGCAGCCGGTGGATGCTCTCGACCAGCGCCTGGAGCTGGCGCGGCGACTCGTAGTTGCGGCTGAAGAGGATGACCCCGCCGACCTCGGGCCGCAGCAGGCGTTCGCGCTCGGCCGCGGTCAATTCCGTGCCTTGCAGGTCGATCATCAGTGGGCCGAGCACCATGCGTCTTCTCCGTTCCGTCTTGTCGTCAGCCAGGCCGGCGCAGTCCGCCGCCGCGCACGTCCAGCCGGTCGCGCAGGCGATCGCCCAGCAGGTTGACCGACATCACCACCAGGAACATGGCCAGGCCCGGGACCAGCACCATGTGCGGCGCCACCAGCAGGTAACGCGTGCCGTCGCGGATCATGCTGCCCCAGGAGGCTGCCGGCGGCTGCACCCCAAGGCCAAGGAAGGACAGTCCGGCTTCCGCGATCACCACCGAGGCGACGCCGAAGGTGGCCTCGACGATCAGCGGTGCCAGGGCCAGCGGCACCAGGTGGCGGCCGATGATGCGCAGCCGTCCGCTGCCCAGGGCGATGGCCGCCTGCACGTGCTCGCGGTGCTTGAGCGAGAGGATCTGCGCCCGCGCAAGGCGGGCATAGCCGACCCAGCCGACCACGGTCAGCGCGAACACCACGTTCTCGATCCCCGGCCCCAGCAGGCCGGCCAGGGCGATGGCCAGGAGGATGCCGGGAAAGGCCAGGAACAGGTCGATCAGGTGCACGACCAGTCGGTCCCAGCGACCGCCCACATAGCCGCTCAGGCTGCCGATCAGGGTACCGAGCAACGCCGACAGGACCACCACCCAGACCGAGACCAGGAAGGAGGTCTGGGCCCCGGCCAGCAGGCGGTCGAGCAGCGGCCGGCCGAGGTCGTCGTAGCCGAGCCCCCCCGCCTCCAGCGGCGATTTGAGGATCAGCGGCAGATGGATGCCGTTGGGATCGAGCGGCAGCAGCGGACCGAGCACCCCGGCCAGCAGCCAGGCTGCGAGCACCACCGCCGGCAACCAGATGCGCATCAGCCTCGTCCCCCCAAACGGATCCGCGGATCGATCCATGCGTAGAGCACGTCGGTCAGGGCGTTGACCACCACATAGGTGACACTGATCAGCAGCACGCATGCCTGCACCACCGGATAGTCGCGGCTCTGGATGGCCTCGATGGTGAGCAGGCCGATGCCCGGCCAGGCGAAGATGGTCTCGGTGATCACCGCTCCGCCGAGCAGGGTGCCGAGCTGCAGACCGAGCACCGTGATCACCGGCAACAGGGCATTGGGCAGGGCATGGCGCAGCAGGACCTGGCGCCTGTCCAGCCCCTTGGCGCGGGCGGTGCGGATGTAATCCTCGCCCAGTACCTCCAGCAGGCTGCTGCGGATCATCCGTGCCAGGATCGCCGCCAGCGACAGCCCCAGTGTCAGTGCCGGCAACACCACCGAGCCAGGCGCCTCGCGGCCGCTGATCGGGAACCAGCCGAGGCCGAGGGAGAACACCAGGATCAGCAGCGGACCGAGCCAGAAGTTGGGGATGGACACCCCGGCCAGGGAAAAGGCCGTCGCCGCCTGATCCCAGGCCGTGTCGCGGCGGGCCGCCGCCAGTAGCCCCAGCGGCAGGGCCAGCAGCAGGGTTACGCCAAGGCTGATCAGGGCCAGTTCGGCGGTGGCGGGGATGCGCTCCGCCAGCAGCGCGCTGATCGGGCGGCGGGCATGCAGCGACTGGCCGAGATCGAGACGCGCCAGACCGGCGAGGTATTCGGCCAGCTGGACGCCGATCGGCCGGTCCAGACCGAGGCTGTGACGCAGGGCCTCACGGTCGGCGGCCGGTGCCGTCTCGCCCAGCATCACGTCCACCGGGTCGCCGGGGATGAGGTGGATGAGCAGGAACACCAGCAACACCACGCCGAGGATGACGAGACCGGAGGTGAACAGCCGTTGCAGCAGTGCCGAGAGCATGATCGGGTATCCCGTCTATTGCACCAGGGATTCGGTTCTCAGGGCGAATCCGGCAAGGCAGGTTGGACGATCGACCGAAAAGCCATAGTCATTGCTATGGCTCGAGGGGGATCGCCCAAGATGCGCAGCCCGATTCGGCCTGAAATCGAATAGGCGCGAAGTGTAACTCGCCACCCCGGCTGTTGCATGGTCCTCCCCTCCTTTCATTCCCGCCTGAGCCTCAGTTTTTTACGCGCCGCCATTGTGCAATGGACGGGATAAGTCTATTTCTCTTTCAGTGGCTTGGCGAATGATCCTGAGGGTATGTCGAAAGCCCCCTCCTCGATCAGCACCCGGCAACCAAGCGGCACGCGCTCGAAGAGTTCGAGCAGCTCGGCGTTGCGCATGCGGATGCAGCCATGCGAGCGCGGCACACCCATGGGTTCGCTGTCCGGGCAGCCGTGGATGTAGATGAAGCGCCGCAGGCTGTCGACCCCACCACCGCGGTTGCGCCCCACTTCGAGTCCGGTCAGCCAGAGGATACGGCAGAGGATCCAGTCACGTTGGGGATGGCGGGCGGCCAGCGCCGGGCGGTAGCGCTCGCCGCTGGGACGGCGGGCCACGAACACCGTGTCCGGCGGGCAGCCGGCACCGATGCGCAGCCGCACCCGGTGCCAGCCGCGCGGTGTCCGTTCGCTGCCGAAGGCTTCCCCGGCCCCGCGCAGCGCCGTCGACACGGCATAGTCCTCCAGCACCCGCTCGCCACACAGGCGCCGCAGGCGCTGCTCCGCGAGGCTGACATGCAGCCAGATCTCGTCCGCGGCGGGCCGTTCGATCATTCCCTGTCCCCCCTCACCCGCTGCACCAGGCGCAGACCGTCGTAGTTACCGTCCGGCGCCAGGCGGTAACCGCGGATGCCGCGCCGTGCCGCATAGACGTTGTCCTCGTACCAGAGCGGCACATAGGGCAGCAGCTCGGCGAGGCGTGCCTGCAGGGCCCGGTACAGGCGCGCCTGCTCGGCGCGGTCGGTACTGGCCTCGGCCTGCTCGATCAGCCGGTCGGTGACGGGATCGCGGAAACGGCCCCGATTGGCCCCGGCCGGTGGCAGCGAGTCGCTGTGGAAGACGTAGCGGAAGATATCCGGCGTCTTGATACCGACCCAGGCCAGGCTGTACATCTGGAAGCGTCCGGCCTTGATGTCGCCGTAGAAGGTGCCCCAGTCATAGGTCTTGAGGGCCACCTCGATGCCGACCCGGGCCAGTTGGTCCTGGAGGATGGTGGCGATACGGATGCGCAGCGGGTCGGTGGAGGTCTTGTAGACGAGGCGCAGCGGATGTCCCGCTCCGTATCCGGCCTCGTGCAGCAGGGCCCGGGCGCGCTCCGGGTCGTAGTCCAGGCCGTGCAGTGCCGGATTGCCGGCCCAGTGGCTGGGCGGCAGCAGGGCGCCGGCGGGTCGCGCCGCATCCGCCAGCACGTAGTGGATGATGGCCTGGCGGTCTATGGCGTGGCCGATGGCCCGGCGCACCGCCAGTTGTCCCAGCGCCGGATCCTCCAGGTTGAAGCCGAGGTAGGCGAATTTGCTGCCCTGGCCGCGGACCACCTCGATGTCCGGTTGGGCCTCGAGGTAGGCGATCAGCTCTGCCTCCAGATCGTTCTGCAGCAGGTCGAGTTCGCCACGGCGGAGCTTCAGCACCCGCACCGTGGCGTTCTTCACCGCCAGCAGCTCGAAGCGCTGGCCATCGTCCAGCCGCTGCAGCCGCAGCCGTCCCGGCTCGGGCCGGTCGAGAAAGCGGAAGGGGCCGCTGCCGAGCGGCGCGGTCTGGAAGTCGTGGCCTTCGGCGATCAGTCGTGCCGGCAGGATGCCGATCACCAGGTAGCCGGGGAACAGCGGATCAGGGCGCTTGAGATGGAACTCCAGATGGTCGTCGTCGATTACCTCGATGTGATCGATCAGCGCCAGGGCGGTACGGTGCGGCGAGGCATTGGCAGGATCGAGGACGAAGTCGTAGCTGGCCTTGACGTCGGCCGCGGTCAGCCGCTGGCCGTCGTGGAAGGGGCGCCGCCCGGGGCGCAGGCTGAAGCGGTAGCGGGTCGGTGTCAGGCGCTGCCACTCGGCCAGCGCCGGCACCGGGTTCATGTGTTCGTCGAAACCGACCAGGGCAGCGTACAGCAGGCGGTTGACCCGTGCCGAGGTGGCGTCGGTGGCGAATCGCGGATCGAGATTGTCGGCTGCGGCGGCCAGGCCAAAACGGATGACGTCGTCCGGCGCGCGCTGGCAGCCAGCGGTGAACAGCAGCAGTCCGCAGAGGAGAAACCAGCCCCAGCCTGCCCGCATCGCCCTCACCAGTCCCGGAAGGGATGATCGACCAGGCAGACGTTGTAGTAGCGCGGATCGCCCGATACCTCCTCGCCCAGCCAGTCCGGCCGCTCGAAGTCCTCGTCCTCGTCGGCCAGTTCGATCTCCGCCACCACCAGCCCGGCATTGGCGCCCTCGAAGACGTCGATCTCCCAGATATGCTCACCACGCGGCACCTCGTGACGCGTCTTCTCCACCAGGGCACCCTGAACCAGGGTGTCGAGCATCGCCTCGGCATCGGCCAGTGGCAGGGGGTACTCGAATTCGCTGCGGCGGATACCGAGGGTGGCGCTCTTGATGTTGAGCGTGGCCTGCCCGCCGGCGATTCGCACCCGCACCGAGGCAGGTGCTGCAGCGGGTCCCGTGACCTGGCTCAGATAGCCCTGGCGAATGCGCCGACTGCGTATCACCTCGGCGCGCCAGGCATCGGAGCGGACCAGGAATTTGCGTTCGATCTCGGTGGCCATGGACGTAATCAAAGGGATGACAGGGCCCATGTTAGCAGAACGGCACTCAACCCGCGGCTGGCCACAGGCGGCGCAGTTCGCGACGCAGCCGCCGGTAGTCGTCGGCGGCCAGCATGTCGGGCAGGATGGGCAGGGGCCGCGGCCAGCGGTCGCCGCTGTCGAGATGGACGAGCAGCAGCATGCCGGACTCGAAGGCGCCGGGACGCAGGCGCACCCTCAGCCGGCGGCCATCTGCCTGCTGCAGCAGCAGAGGACCGTCCAGCCGCCCCCAGAGGCGGCGCACCGCGGCGGGGCCGTGCAGCCGCCACAAGGAGCGGCCGATCCCGCCCAGCAGCAGGAGCAGCAGCGCGGCACGCAGCATGGCAGGCAACGGGGTCAGCCACAGGGCGTACAGCGCCAGGCCGTGGAGCACGGCGAGTAGCCCGAGCAGCTGGCGCGATGGGCGCAGCTCAAGGTCGATGCGAGTGGCGGATACAGTGAGCGACATGGGCGACATCCGTGTCGGCGGGGGTCTGGCGGCCCATCAGGATCTCCAGCAGCAGCGGATCCGGATAGCTCAGCAGGGTGTCGAAGGCGGCCCGGCCGCGGTCATCCAGTGCCGCATAACCCTGTTCGAGGAAACCCAGCAGCAGCAGATCCAGTTCGCGCATGCCGCGTCGGCACTGCCAGTGGAGTCGGGCCTGTTCCGGGGTTTCGGCCATGGCAGCATTGCTCCCTACAGGGAGCGCTTCAGCATCAGCTCCTTGATATGGCCGATGGCACGGGTCGGGTTGAGTCCCTTGGGACAGACCTCGACACAGTTCATGATGCTGTGGCAACGGAACAGCCGGTAGGGGCCATCCAGGGCATCGAGCCGGCTGTCGGTGGCCCGGTCACGGCTGTCGGCCAGAAAGCGCCAGGACTGCAGCAGCGCCGCCGGGCCGAGGAAGCGGTCCGGGTTCCACCAGAAGGAGGGACAGCTGGTCGAACAGCAGGCGCAGAGGATGCATTCGTAGAGGCCGTCCAGACGGTCGCGCTCGGCGGGGCTCTGCAGGCGCTCGACCTCGGGCTCGGGTTCGTCGTTGATGAGATAGGGGCGCACTGCACGGTACTGCCCGTAGAAGGGTTCCATGTCGACGATCAGGTCGCGGATCACCGGCATGCCCGGCAGCGGCCGCAGCTCGATCGGGGTCTTGAGCTCCTTCAGCGGGGTGATGCAGGCCAGGCCGTTGCGGCCGTTGATGTTCATGCCGTCCGAGCCGCACACGCCCTCCTGGCAGGAACGGCGGAAGGCGAGTGTCTCATCCTGCGCCTTGAGTGCCAGCAGCGCATCGAGCAGCATCATGCCGGGCTCGATCAGCGCGTCGTCCAGCTCGAAGTCCTGCATGTAGGGGGCGTTGTCGCGATCCGGATCGTAGCGGTAGATGGAGAATCTCATCAGTAGACGCGCTCCTTCGGCGGAAAGGAATCGACCGTGACCGGCTTGAGCCGCACCGGCTTGTAGTCCAGCCGCCGGCCCTCCCAGTAGAACAGCGAATGGCGCATCCAGTGCAGATCGTCGCGTTCCGGGTAGTCGACCCGCGAGTGGGCACCGCGGCTCTCGGTGCGCGCCAGGGCCGAGTGGACGGTGGCCAGGGCGATGTCCATCAGGTTCTCCAGCTCCAGGGCCTCGATGCGCGCGGTGTTGAACACCCGGCTCTGGTCGCCGATGCCGGCATCCGCCAGCCGCCGCTCCAGCTCGGTGACCCGTGCCACCCCCTGCTGCAGGATCTCCTCGGTGCGGAACACCCCGCAGTAGTCCTCCATGGTGCGCTGCAGCTCGCGACGCAGACCGTCCACCGTTTCGCCACGCCCCGGTCGTTCCCAGCGCGCCAGGCGCTGCAGGGCCTGGTCGACGCTGGCCTCGTACAGGGGCCGGTGATAACGATTCTCGCGGAGGAAACCGACGATGTGGTTGGCGGCGGCGCGGCCGAACACCAGGATGTCGAGCAGCGAGTTGCCGCCCAGGCGGTTGGCCCCGTGCACCGAGACACAGGCGCACTCGCCGGCCGCATAGAGCCCCTGCACCGGCTCCTCCGGACCGTTGTGTTCCGGCACCACCACCTGACCGAAACGGTTGGTGGGGATGCCACCCATGGTGTAGTGCGCCGTGGGATAGACCGGGATCGGTGTCTCCGCCGGGTCGATGTGCAGGAAGGTGCGCACCGTGTCGCGGATGCCGGGCAGGCGCTTGGAGATCACCTCCACCCCGAGATGGTCGAGCTTGAGCAGCACGTGATCCCTGCTCGGCCCGCAGCCTCGGCCCTCGCGGACCTCGATGGCGATGGCCCGGCTGACCACGTCGCGGCTGGCCAGGTCCTTGGCGCGTGGCGCGTAGCGCTCCATGAAGCGCTCGCCCTCGGCATTGATCAGATAGCCGCCCTCCCCGCGCACCCCCTCGGTGATCAGCATGCCCTTGCCGGCGATACCGGTGGGATGGAACTGGAAGAACTCCATGTCCTGCAGCGGGATGCCGGCGCGCAGCGCCATGGCCATGCCGTCACCGGTATTGATCAGGGCGTTGGTGTTGGTGCGGAACAGCTGGCCGGCGCCGCCGGTGGCGAGCAGCGTGGTCTTGGCCTCGATGAGCATGGGCTCGCCGGTGGCGATCTCCAGGGCCAGGGCACCCAGCACCACGCCCTCGGCATCACGGATCAGGTCGATGGCGAAGTACTCGTCGAAGAAATGGGTGCGGGCGCGGATGTTCTGCTGGTAGAGGGAATGCAGGATGGCGTGTCCGGTGCGGTCGGCCGCGGCACAGGTGCGTGCCGCCTGGTCACCGCCGAAGTCACGGCTCTGGCCGCCGAAGGCCCGCTGGTAGATGCGTCCGTTGTCGAGCCGCGAGAAGGGCACGCCCATGTGGTCCAGCTCGTAGACGACCCGTGGCGCGGCGCGGCACATGTATTCGATGGCATCCTGGTCGCCGAGATAGTCGCTGCCCTTGACGGTGTCGAACATGTGCCAATGCCAGTTGTCCGGCAGCACGTTGGCCAGGGCCGCATTGACCCCACCCTGGGCGGCCACGGTATGCGAGCGGGTCGGGAAGACCTTGGAGACCACGGCCACGTGGGCCTCGGCCTGCGACAACTGCAGGGCCGCGCGCAGGCCACCGCCGCCCGCACCGATGATCAGGGTGTCGAACTTGCGTCGATGCAGGGTCATGCTCGGACCTCCTCAGCTGGCCACTGTCAGCAGCAGCCGGCCCAGCCACAGGCCACAACCGGCCAGGGTCAGGGCCAGCAACCCCAGCAGGGCGACGCGCAGGCCGGTATGGCGCACATAGTCCATGATCACGTCCCGCACGCCCACCCAGGCATGCAGCAGCAGGGCAAGGAAAAACAGTCCGACCCCCAGGTTGACCAGCGGCCTGGCCAGCCAGGCCTGCCAGGCGGCATGGTCCTCGACCGGCTGGCGCCAGAAGTGCTGGATCAGATAGAGGCTGAACAGCGCGACATAGACCGCGGTGAGCCGCTGCAGCAGCCAGGCGCGCAGCCCCTGGGCCTGGCGGCTCACGCCAGCCCCCAGAGCAGCAGCGGCAACAGCAGCAGGGCACCGAGGGTCGCGCTCCAGGCGAGGCGCCGGGCCACCGGCCGTTCCAGTCCGATACCCAGGTCGAGCAGCAGGAAACGCAGGCCGGCGAGCAGATGATGCAGCAGGGCCCAGCCCAGCAGCAGGCTGGCAAGCCGTGCAGGCCAGGCGTGCAGCAGGGCGATCGCCCGGGCAAAGCCGTCGGCGTCGCGCAGCGAGAGATCGAGCAGAAAGGCGGCCAGCGGCAGGGACAGGAACAACAGCACGCCGGACAGGCGGTGCAGGATGGAGGTTACCGCGCCGATCGGCATGCGGATGACCAGCAGGTCGAGAAACTTGGGGCGTGGCGGGCTTGGCGGCATGTCCATCCATGATATTGTTTTGCGCCGTTTATACCATCCCCGCGACGGCAATACCACCGTTGCCAGGGGTGACGACGCCGGCGGCTGCCAGGCCCTGGGAACGGCTGACAGCCGCGGCGTGAATGGTCTACACTCAGCAACCTTCAACAGCGAGGTCAGACAATGAAAGCCGAGTGGAAAACCTTTCTCGAGGCCGCGGGCGCCGAGTTCGACGACACCGGCAAGGTGGGCAGCTACGGCAGCCTGAAGCGGGAACTGAGCGTGGCCCTGACCGGCAATGTCTTTGCCGACCTGTCGCATCTGGCGCTGATCGCCGTGCACGGCGAGGACGCCGCCGAGTTTCTCCAGGGCCAGCTGAGCAATGACATCCGCGAGGTGACCCCGGAACACAGCCAGCTGAGCAGCTACTGCAACCCCAAGGGACGCATCCTGGCCACCTTCCGGGTATTCCAGCGCGACGGGATCTATTACCTGGCGCTGCCCATGGAACTGGCCGAGCCCATCCTCAAGCGGCTGCAGATGTTCGTGCTGCGCGCTGCCGTCACCCTGGAGGAGGTCACCGACACCTTCGTGCACATCGGTGTCTCCGGCGACGATGCGCCCCGGGAACTGGAGAACCTGCTCGATCGCTTACCCCAGGCGGTCGATGAGGTGGTCAGCCAGCAACTGTGCACGGTGCTGCGCATCCCCGGCATCCACCCCCGCTACGAGATCTACGGTCCGCTGGACGAACTGAAGAGGCTCTGGGACGGCCTCAATGTGCGTTTTGCCCCGGTCGGCGAGCCGGCCTGGGGACTGCTCAACGTCGCCGCCGGCCTGCCCGTCATCTACCCGCAGACCAGCGAGGCCTTTGTGCCGCAGATGGTCAATCTGCATCTGGTCGGCGGGGTCAGTTTCAAGAAGGGCTGCTATCCCGGTCAGGAAGTGGTGGCCCGCATGCAGTATCTCGGCAAGCTCAAGCGGCGCATGTACCTGGCCTGGGTGGACGCCGAACAGGCCCCGCAACCCGGCGACGAGCTATACACCCCGGACAACGGGGAACAGAGCGCCGGCAAGATCGTCGAGGCGCGGCCGCATCCCGATGGTGGCTACCTGCTGCTGGCCGTGATCCAGATCAGCGGCGCCGACGCCGGCCAGATCCATCTCGACAGCCCTGAGGGTCCGCGCCTGGAATTCCGCGATCTGCCCTACCCCTTCTCCGAGCCCTGCTGAAACGCCTGTAGGAGCGGCCGCCAGGCCGCGATCGCCGGCCAGCTTGAGACAGGATGGCCACGAAATCCGCGAAATCCACGAAAAGGATTTTTCTGATTCACGGCGGAGCGCGTCCGCCCGATGCTTCCAAGGGTGGTCAGTGCCCCTGCCAAGGCAGCACGGAACCCTCACCTAGGAGCGGTCGCCAGGCCGCGATCGCCGGCCAGCTTGAGACAGGATGGCCACGAAATCCGCGAAATCCACGAAAAGGATTTTTCTGATTCACGGCGGAGCGTGTCCGCCCGATGCTTCCAGGGGTGGTCACCGCCCCTGCCAAGGCAGCGCGGAACCCTCACCTAGGAGCGGTCGCCAGGCCGCGATCGCCGGCCAGCTTGAGACAGGATGGCCACGAAATCCGCGAAATCCACGAAAAGGATTTTTCTGATTCACGGCGGAGCGTGTCCGCCCGATGCTTCCAGGGGTGGTCACCGCCCCTGCCAAGGCAGCGCGGAACCCTCACCTAGGAGCGGTCGCCAGGCCGCGATCGCCGGCCAGCTTGAGACAGGATGGCCACGAAATCCGCGAAATCCACGAAAAGGATTTTTCTGATTCACGGCGGAGCGCGTCCGCCCGATGCTTCCAGGGGTGGTCACCGCCCCTGCCAAGGCAGCGCGGAACCCTCACGTAGGAGCGGTCGCCAGGCCGCGATCGCCGGCCAGCTTGAGACGGGATAGCCACGAAATCCGCGAAATCCACGAAAAGGATTTTTCTGATTCACGGCGGAGCGCGTCCGCCCGATGCTTCCAGGGGTGGTCACCGCCCCTGCCAAGGCAGCACGGAACCCTCACCTAGGAGCGGTCGCCAAGCCGCGATCAGCCCGGCTTGAGGAAACCCAGGTGCTGTTCCTGTGGCCTGGCGATGGGCCAGGCCGCATCCTCGACGAAGGCCTCGAACTCGGCCACCGGCAGCGGACGGCTGATGTGGTAACCCTGGATGATGTCGCAGTCGAGTTGTTTCAGCTGCTGCAGGATGCTGTCGTTCTCCACCCCTTCGGCCACTACCGCATGCCCCAGGTTGTGCGCCAGATCGATGGTCGAACGCACGATGGTTGCATCGTCTGCATTCTGCGCCATGCCCATGACGAAGCTGCGGTCGATCTTCAGCTCGCTCACCGGAAGCTGGCGCAGGCGGCTGAGCGATGAGTGACCGGTGCCGAAATCGTCGATGGAGAAATTGACCCCCAGATCCCGCAGTTGACCGAAGACCTCGGTCAGGCGGTCGTAGTCGCTGAGAAAGAGGTTCTCGGTGATCTCCAGAGTCAGTTTGTCCCAGAGTTCCCAGCGTTCGAGTCGCTGCGCCAGTTCCCCGACGAAGTTCGGATCGAGCAGGCTGGTCACCGGCAGGTTGACTGCCACGCCCAGCGACCAGCCCCGCGCCTGCCAGGCGGCACACTGTTCGAGGGCCGCGTCCAGCACCCAGAAATTGAATTGTTGAATCAGGCCGGTCTGTTCCAGCGCCGGGATGAAACTGTCCGGCATCACCAGACCACGCTTGCGGTGCGGCCAGCGGGCCAGCGCCTCCACGCCGATGATGTTGTTGCTGGCGAGATCCAGCTTGGGCTGGTAATAGAGTTCAAACTCGGATTCGTTCAGGGCATGGCGCAGATCGCTGACCAGGGTCAGACGACCGAGTGAGTTCTCTTCCACTTCGCTGTTGTAGAAACCGACAGAACAACGGTCGCGCTTGGCGGCATACATGGCGGCATCGGCATGCTGGAACAGCGTACCGGCATCCTCACCATGCTCGGGGTAGAGCGCGATGCCGATGCTGGCGGTCACCGCCAGCCGGTGGCTGCCGATGATGAAGGGTGTTGCCAGCGCCTCCAGCAGGGCATTGGCCACCCGGGTCACGGCCTGGGTTTCGGCCGGCGCCAGCACCACCGCGAACTCGTCGCCACCGAGGCGGCCGATGGTGTCGCTGTGCCGCAGTTCGGCGGCGAAACGGTTGCTGACCTGTTTCAGCAGTTGGTCGCCCACCTCGTGACCCAGGGCGTCGTTGATCTCCTTGAAGCGGTCGAGATCGATGACCAGCACCGCCAGCCCACCGCCGTCACGCTGCGCGGCGGCCAGCCCCTGCTGGATTCGGTCACGCAGCAGCGAGCGATTGGGCAGTGCCGTAAGGGGGTCGTAGAGGGAGAGGAATTCCAGTTCCTGATTGGTGGCCTGCAGCCGTGAATTCAGCTGCTGCAGCTCGTTCTGGTAGGTTTCGGCCTCCTCGCGGGCCTGGTCCAGGCGATGTACCGCCATGGCGTTTTCGATGGCGATCGCCACCTGACTGGCGAACAGGCTGAGCAGATTGAGGTCCTGGCGGCTGAATTCCTCACCTCCACGCTTGTTGATGCCGGCGATGCCGCCGAGAAAATGCTCACGGCCGATCAGCGGCACCATGATCAGGGTGCCGGCCTCCTTCTCCCAGCGGTTCTTCTCCGCTTCCGACAATTCATCGAGCATGCCCCGCCACCAGGGGCGCTTGTGTTCCCAGACCCAGCCACAGACACCGAAGTCGAGGGGCAGGGATTCACCGACGATCTCTTCCACTCCGCGGCCGGCACCGGCCCGGTAAGTGTATTCGTCACACTCGCGGTTGAGGATGGGGATCAGCAGGGTCTCGGCGTCGATCAGCTCGCGGGCCCGTTCGGCGATCAGTTGCAGAACCTTGTCCAGGTTCAGCTCGCTGCCCACAGCAGTGGCCGTTTCCCGCAGCAGATCGATCTCGTACTCGCGTTGCCGCAGCTCTGCCTGCAGGATCTGCAGCTGGTGCTCGAGCTTGGCTATGGTATCGGACATGCGCGATGGCGACCTGCGGTAATTGATTGGCCGTTCCTTAACAGGCTGTTGAAAAACCCTCTGACGGCACGATACGGCGTTAAAAAATGGCTCAAAATGCTCATTTACGGCCATGTAAACTGCGCTTTTTCGCCATTTTTTGCCTTGTCTCGCACTCGCCAGAGGCTTTTTCAACAGCCTGTTAATTGATCCGGCAACCAACAAGCTTTTCGGCGTTGCCGGTTTTCCCTTTAGATCAACTCTAGCAAAAGTTGCGGGGTCTGCTGTTGCCGGTATCCGACGGCGAGGGGGATGTCACCCCTCCCCGCCTTGTCCAGTCGGCATGTTGTCATGAAATGCATTTCCTGCTCAATTGGTTAGAGATCTATCATGATGTTGTTCATCATAATCCGCCGGGCCGCATATGAGGAAACAGCAACACGTCACGGATCGATGGCGAATCGGTGAACAGCATCACCAGCCGGTCGATGCCGATGCCCTCGCCCGCCGTCGGTGGCATGCCGTGCTCCAGGGCGCGGATGTAGTCGGCATCGAAGTGCATGGCCTCCTCGTCACCCGCATCCTTCTCCTCCACCTGGCGGCGGAAACGCTCGGCCTGGTCCTCGGCGTCGTTCAGTTCGGAGAAGCCGTTGGCGATCTCGCGCCCGCCGACGAAGAACTCGAAGCGATCGGTGACGAAGGGGTCCTGATCGTTGCGCCGCGCCAGGGGCGAGACCTCGGTCGGATAGGCGGTGATGAAGGTCGGCTGCAGCAGGCGGTGCTCGACGGTCTTCTCGAAGATCTCGATCTGCACCTTGCCAAGGCCATAGCTGTCCTTCAGCGGAATGCCCAGCCGCCCGGCCAGGGCCCGCGCCTGGTCCAGATCCTCGAGCTGAGCCGCGCTGATTTCCGGGTTGTAGTGGAGAATGGACTCCTTGACCGTCATCCGCGCAAAGGGCTTGCCGAAATCGTATTCCTCGCCCTGGTAGTGGACGATGCTGCTGACCAGCAGCGATTCGGCCAGGCCACGCAGCATCTCCTCGGTCATGTCCATCAGGTCGTGATAGTCGGCATAGGCCTCGTAGAACTCGAGCATGGTGAACTCGGGATTGTGGCGGGTGGACAGGCCCTCGTTGCGGAAGTTGCGGTTGATCTCATAGACCTTCTCGAAGCCGCCCACCACCAGCCGCTTCAGGTACAGCTCCGGCGCGACGCGCAGGTAGAGCTGCATGTCCAGCGCATTGTGATGGGTAATGAAGGGCCGAGCGGTAGCGCCGCCGGGGATGGCCTGCATCATCGGCGTCTCCACCTCCAGGAAACCACGGGCGTTGAGGAAGTCGCGCAGGTACTGGATGATGCGGGTACGCATGCGGAACACCTCGCGCGACACCTCGTTCATGATCAGATCCAGGTAGCGCTGGCGGTAGCGCGTCTCCTGGTCGGTCAGCCCCTTGAACTTCTCAGGCAGCGGACGCAGCGACTTGGTCAGCAGGCGCAGCTCGTCGACCTTCACGCTCAGCTCGCCGGTGCGGGTCTTGAACAGGGTGCCCTCGGCACCGATGATGTCGCCGATGTCCCAGCCCTTGAAGGCCTGATAGACACCCTCCGGCAGGCTGTCACGCTGTACGAACAACTGGATGCGCCCCGACATGTCCTGGATGTTGGTGAAGCTGGCCTTGCCCATGATGCGCTTGGACATCATCCGCCCCGCCACCCTGACCCGCCGCGGGTTGGCCTCGAACCAGGCGTCGTCCTTGTCGTCGTATTCGGCGTGCAGTTCCCCGGCCATCACGTCGCGGCGGAAGTCGTTGGGAAAGGCGAGGCCCTGCTCGCGCAGCGCCTGCAGCTTGGCCCGCCGCTCGGCGATCAGCCGGTTCTCGTCCTGTTCGGTCTGTGGCGTCTTGTCACTCATCGTCGATCACTCGTTTTGCGGAAACGGAACGCTGCGTCCCGCCGTGCATGATAAGGGGTTGGCTTCAAAGCCCGGATTTCAGGCTGGCCTCGATGAAGGGGTCGAGATCGCCGTCCAGAACCGCCTGGGTATTGCCGACCTCGACGCCGGTGCGCAGATCCTTGATGCGCGACTGGTCCAGCACATAGGAGCGGATCTGACTGCCCCAGCCGATGTCCGACTTGCTCTCTTCCAGGGCCTGCTGCTCGGCACGGCGCTCCTGCATCTCACGCTCGTAGAGCTTGGCCTTGAGCTGCTTCATGGCCGTGGCCTTGTTCTTGTGCTGGGAGCGGTCGTTCTGGCACTGCACCACGATACCGGTCGGTTCATGGGTGATGCGCACCGCGGATTCGGTACGGTTGACGTGCTGGCCACCGGCGCCGCTGGCCCGGTAGACGTCGATGCGCAGATCGGCCGGGTTGATCTCGATGTCGATGTCGTCATCCACCTCGGGGGAGACGAACACCGAGGAAAAGGAGGTGTGGCGGCGGTTGCCGGAATCGAAGGGCGACTTGCGCACCAGGCGGTGCACACCGGTTTCGGTACGCAGCCAGCCGTAGGCATAGGGCCCTTCGATCTTCAGGGTTGCGCTCTTGATGCCTGCCACCTCGCCCGGCGAGACCTCGATCAGCTCGGTCTTGAAGCCATGACGCTCGGCCCAGCGCAGGTACATGCGCAGCAGCATCTCTGCCCAGTCCTGCGCCTCGGTGCCACCGGAACCGGCCTGGATCTCCAGGAAGGCGTTGTTGGCGTCCATCTCGCCGGAGAACATGCGCCGAAACTCCAGGTCGGAGACCGTCTTCTCCACGGCGTCCACATCGGCGCGCACCGCCTCCAGGGTCTCGGTGTCGTCCTCCTCGGCGGCGATCTCCAGCAGCTCGCGCGCCTCCCCGAGGGCGGCCGCGATACTGTCCAGCCCCTCGACGATCTCCTCCAGCCGGGCCCGTTCCTGGCCCAGCGCCTGGGCCTTCTCGGGCTCGTTCCAGATCTCCGGGTCCTCTAGCTCGCGGCTGACCTCGGCCAGGCGGTCCTTCTTGTCCTCGTAGTCAAAGATACCCCCTAAGGGCCTCGGCGCGGCCCTGGAGGTCCTTGATCCTGTTCAGTACGGGGTTGATTTCCAGCATGTGACTCACTCGCGAAAGGGTGATTGGTTCAGGAAGCGGCGGCGCTGCTCGTGCTCTGCCGGCGCTGGCGCACGGCCTCGGCCAGTTGTTCCAGCAGGGGCACGCTGTCCTCCCAGCCGATGCAGGCATCGGTGATGCTCTGGCCGAAGGTCAACGGCTCGCCAGGCTTGGCATCCTGGCGGCCAGGCAGCAGGTGACTCTCGATCATGGCACCGATGATGCGGCGGTCGCCGGCGGCGATCTGCGCCGCCACGTCCTTGCCCACTTCCAGCTGTCGCTGCGGCTGCTTGAGGCTGTTGGCATGGCTGAAATCGATCATGATCCGCGGTGCCAGGCCGGCAGCCTGCAGCTCCTCTGCAGCCTGGGCCACGGAGGCAGCGTCATAGTTCGGCTGGCGGCCGCCGCGGAGGATGATGTGGCAGTCCTCGTTACCGGCGGTGGAGAAGATGGCCGAATGCCCCTCCTTGGTCAGCGACAGGAAGTGATGCGGCCGCGAGGCGGCGCCAATGGCGTCCACCGCCACCCGCAGGGTGCCGTCGGTGGCATTCTTGAAGCCCACCGGGCAGGACAGGCCGGAGGCCAGTTCGCGGTGCACCTGGCTCTCGGTGGTACGGGCGCCGATGGCCCCCCAGCTGACCAGGTCGGCGACATACTGGGGGCTGATCAGGTCGAGGAACTCGGTGGCCGCCGGCACGCCCATCTCGTTGAGGTCGAGCAGCAGTTTGCGGGCCCGGCGCAGTCCCTTGTTGATCTCGAAACTGCCGTCCAGGTTGGGATCGTTGATCAGTCCCTTCCAGCCGACGGTGGTGCGCGGTTTCTCGAAATAGACCCGCATCACGACCAGCAGATCGTCCGCCAGCCGCTGGCGCAGCTCGGCCAGCCGCCGTGCATACTCCAGGGCCGCCTCCGGATCGTGGATGGAACAGGGGCCAATGATCACCAGCAGCCGGTCGTCCTCACCCTGCAGGATGCGATGGATGTCACGGCGCGTCTCGGACACGGTACGACCGGCCCTATCGCTGATCGGGTATTCTTCGTGCACCTGGGCCGGAGGCGTGACCTCCTTGATCTCGAGGATACGCAGGTCGTCGGTAGGGAACTGGTTGCTCATGCGCGCTGTCGGTAGATCGCCGGCCCGCCGCCCGCAAGCGGCAGGACAACTCTCATCAAAGGGTTGATACCTGGGCCTGAACCCGCTAAAAGCAGAGCATTATCCCAGATTCCGCCGCCCCTGTCAGGGCCATCCACGAACACTACAAGAAAGGAACCCGCGATGACCGACCACCACCCTCTCATGGTTCCGGACGCCGGACCGGCCAGCGGCCGCCTCGAGGTCCGGGCCCCCTTTGACGGGCAGCTGATCGCCACCCTGGACACCGCCGATGCGGCTGTCGTGGAGCGTGCCCTGGCCCGGGCCCATGGCCTGTACCAGGACCGTGATGGTTGGCTGCCGGTCGCCGAGCGGGCCGCGATCCTGGAACGGACCGCCCGGCTGATGGGTGAACAGGCGGAGTCCCTGGCGCTGGAAGCAGCGCGCGAGGGCGGCAAGCCACTGCTCGACTCCCGCATCGAGGTGGCACGCGCCATCGACGGGGTGCGCAACTGCATCGAGGTATTGCGCAGCGAGGCCGGTCGCGAGATCCCCATGGGCATCACCCCGGCCTCGGCCGGCCGTCTGGCCATGACCCACAAGGAGCCGCGCGGGCCGGTGGTGGCGGTCAGCGCCTTCAATCACCCGCTCAACCTGATCGTGCATCAGGTCGGCCCGGCCGTGGCCGCCGGCTGCCCGGTGATCGTCAAGCCGGCCGAGGACACGCCGCTGTCCTGCTACCGCTTCGTCGCGCTGCTGCGCGAGGCCGGCCTGCCCGACGCCTGGTGCCAGGCCCTGGTGACCAGCAGCCCCGAGGTGTCGGAGCGGCTGGTCTGCGACCAGCGGGTCGCCTTCTTCAGCTTCATCGGCAGCGCCCGGGTCGGCTGGATGCTGCGCTCGAAGCTGGCGCCCGGCACCCGCTGCGCCCTGGAACACGGCGGCGTCGCGCCGGTGTTGATCGAGGCGGATGCCGACCTCGAGGACGCCCTGCCGCTGATCGCCAAGGGCGGCTTCTACCATGCGGGCCAGGTCTGTGTCTCGGTGCAGCGGGTTTTTGCCCCCCGTGCCCGGGCCGCGGCGATCGCCGAGGGGCTGGCCGTGCTGGCCGGGAAAATGCGGGTCGGCGACCCGACCGACGCGACCACCGAGGTCGGCCCGCTGATCCGCGAACGCGAGGTACAACGGGTGCATGAATGGGTGCAGGAAGCCGTGGCTGACGGTGCCCGCCTGCTGTGTGGTGGCAAGCCGCTTTCCGCCAGCTGCTATCCGCCGACGGTGCTGCTCGATCCACCGGCCGAGGCCCGGGTCTCGCAACAGGAGGTATTCGGACCGGTGATCTGTGTCTACGGCTGCGCCGATACCGCCGAGGCCATCGAACGGGCCAACGCCCTGCCCTATGCCTTCCAGGCGGCGGTCTTCACCCGTTCACTGGATGCCGCGCTCGACGCCTACCGACGGCTCGACGCCTCGGCGGTGATGGTCAACGACCACACGGCCTTCCGCGTCGACTGGATGCCCTTCGCCGGGTTGCGCCAGTCCGGCCTGGGGGTGGGCGGCATCCCGTACAGTTTCAACGATATGCAGATCGACAAGCTGCTGGTGATGCGCTCGTCCGCCTTGTGATGGGATAGCCACGAAACCCGCGAACCCCACGAAAAGGTTTTTGTGATTCACGGCGCCGCGCGAAGCGCGTGCGCCCGATGCTTCCGAGGGCTGGCACTGCCTGCCGTAGAAGCAATCGCCAGGCCAGGCTTCCGGCGGCAACCCCGATCGCGGCCGGGAGGCCGCTCCTAGGGCCTGTTAACACTATCCCAATGGGCTCTGTTGCACCTGAAAAAGCGCCAATCAAGGCGCGAGGAGAGAGGTTTGGTGACTCCAAATGAACGACGAGCAACGCGGAGTGGCGCTTTTTCAGGCGCAACCCGGAGGGCTGGGGCTCTTTTCCCGCCCAGCGGCGTTATCATTCGCTCATGTAGACTGACTACATTTCGCTCATTCTGCCTTGCTGGACGGAAAAAGAGTCCCAGCAGAACCCATTGGGATAGTGTTAACAGGCCCTAGCAAGGCATGGCGGAACCCTTGCGTAGGAGCGGTCGCCAGGCCGCGATCGGGGGCGGCAATGCCTATCGTGGCAGCGCCCGGTGATGCTGCGTAATTTGGCATTGCCACGGTGCGCGCTGTCCAGCCTGCAAGACCAGAATCCTTTCCATGGATTTCGCGGCTATTCTTCGTCGTCGAACTCGGGCGGCGGCGGGTTGCCGTCGTGGATGCGGTTCCAGCGCAACTGGCGGTAGGCCTCGCGAGTGAACAGGTAGCGGTCGAGGGCACCGGTGTCGCGGATCTTGCTGGCGGCCAGCAGGCGCGAGCGGTCGTCGACCAGGCGCAGCGCGGCCAGGCCGTTGCGTTCCCGCATCTCGTCATGGCGGGCTACCGGATCCAGGGCGTAGTCCCCGAACAGGCCGATGCCGTCACGCACGTTGCTGGGCCCCAGGAACGGCAGCACCAGATACCAGCCCTCGCCAAAGCCCCAGCGGGCGAAGGTCTGGCCGAAGTCCTCCTGGTGCTTGGGCAGACCGAAGGAGGTGGCGACATCGAACAGGCCAAGCAGGCCGAAGCTGCTGTTGAACACGAAGCGCATGCCATCCTCTGCGCCCTGGCGGAACTTGCCCTGGAGGATGTCGTTGGTGACCGTCAACGGTTCCTCGAGGTTGCTGAAGAAATTGCCGACGCGGTTGCGCAGCGGGCCGGGCACGACCTTGCGGTAACCCCTGGCGGCGGGTTTGATCAGGGCACGGTCGACCTTGTCGTTGAAGCTGTCGATGACCCGGTTGATGGGTTCCAGAGGATCGCTGACCTCCTCCTCGGGAGGGGTCAGGGCGCAGCCGCTGGCCAGGGCCAGCAGCAGGGCACAGAACAGCGGTCGCATCTGCCGCCGGCGGGAGGCCATCGATTCGTCCGTCATGGC
This sequence comes from Thiohalobacter sp. IOR34, assembly GCF_030406045.1. Lineage (GTDB taxonomy): Bacteria > Pseudomonadota > Gammaproteobacteria > Thiohalobacterales > Thiohalobacteraceae. The sequence continues at coordinate 1,419,309 of NZ_CP128988.1, read as the reverse complement.
TACTGCTCCTTGTTCCTGCAGGTCGTTTGTTCTCGGCACGCTAGCCCGGATATTGCATCAAGGATTCGATTCTCAGGGCGGAGCTGGCAAAGCAGCTTGGTCGATCGCCCGTAGAAGCATAGCCATAGCTATGGTTCAAGGGGGATCGGCCAGGATGCGCAGCCAGATACGTCCTGAAATCGAATAGGCACAAACCGTACCCCGCCACGAGGGCCTATTTGCGAGCCTCCTGGCCTTGTATGCCAGCCTGCACTCCGATCATGCGGGCCGCCTTGGTGCAATATCCGGGCTAGGCGCCACTTGTTGTCGATGTAAGCGGCAACGGCCGTCACCGGAGAAACTTGAACCAGCCCCTGCCATGCCAAGTATGGCATGGCAAAGGCAAAAGCAGGAGTGACAGACGGCCGGCGCAAGGCTGCGCCAGTGAGGGTGAGACCTGTGATTTGGTCGGGGCGAGAGGATTCGAACCTCCGACCACCGCAACCCCATTGCGGTGCGCTACCAGACTGCGCTACGCCCCGATGATTTGAGCCTGGACAGGCGTCCAAGGTTGGGCATGATACCCGAACTTGCCGGCGAAGGGGAAATCAGCGCCGCAGGATCTGCAGCAGCTCTTCCAGCTCCGTGCGGATCTGGCGCACGATCTGCTGGCTCTGGGTGATGTCTTCCTTGGCCTCCTCGCCGGAGAGGCGCTGGCGGGCACCGCCGATGGTGAAGCCCTGTTCATAGAGCAGGCTGCGGATCTGACGGATCATCAGCACGTCGTGACGCTGGTAGTAACGCCGGTTGCCACGTCGCTTGACCGGCTTCAGCTGTGGGAATTCCTGTTCCCAGTAACGCAGCACGTGCGGCTTGACGCCGCACAGCTCGCTGACCTCACCGATGGTGAAATAGCGCTTGCCCGGTATCGCCGGGAGATCGTTATTGTTGCTGGCTTCCAGCATAGGCCTCTACCCGTGACTTGAGCTTCTGGCCCGGGCGAAAGGTCACCACCCGTCGGGCCGTGATCGGAATCTCTTCCCCGGTCTTGGGGTTGCGGCCGGGCCGCTCGTTCTTGTCGCGCAGATCGAAGTTGCCGAAACCCGACAACTTGACCTGGTTTCCGGTTTCCAGCGCGCAGCGGATTTCTTCAAAGAACATTTCGACCAGTTCCTTGGCCTCGCGCTTGTTCAGTCCCAATTCCTCGAATAATTTTTCTGCCAGATCGGCCTTGGTGAGCGCCATAGATTCAGTCTCTCAAGCTTGCCCCGAGTTCATCCTGCAGTACGGCCGTCACCCGTTCCACGACCGCCTCCACGTCCTGATCTGCTAGTGTGCGCGAGGAATCCTGTAGAATCAAGCCCAAAGCGATGCTTTTTCGTCCGGATTCTACTCCCTCACCCTGATAGACATCGAACAGCAGCAGCTCCTTCAGCCACTCGCCGGCGCTGGCTTCGACACGAGCGCGGATCGCCTGGGCCGACACCCCGGCATCCACCAGGAAGGCGAGATCGCGGCGGACCGAAGGGTAGCGAGAGATGGGCTGGAAGACCGGCTTGCGGGCGAGCTGCAACGCTGCCAGCTCGATCTCGAACAGCAGTATGCCGGCCGGAAGGCCCAGATCCCCCGCCAGCCGTGGGTGGAGTTCACCCAGCCAGCCAGCCCTGCGCCCCCCGTGGCGGATGGCCGCGCTGCGCCCGGGGTGCAAGGCCGGATGGGCCTCGGCGACGAACTCGAAGCACCCCGCCCTGCCACCGAGGGCCAGCAGCGCCTCGACGTCACCCTTCAGGTCGTAGAAATCGAGACCCGCCTTCTCCGCCCCCCACTGCTCTGGCCAGCGGCTCCCGTAGGCAACACAGGCCAGCATCTTGTCCTGTTTTATTTCATCAGCTTGTCTTTCAAACCTAAGACCTTGCTCGAACAGCAGCACGCGGCCCTGCTGGCGATTCAGATTGTGTTCCAGCACCTTGATCAGGCCCGGCCAGAGGCTGGTGCGCATCTCCGACATCTCGGAAGAGATGGGGTTGGCCAGTGCCACGCCCGGCACCCCCGGATTGAGCCGGGCCTGCAGGTCCGGGTCGACAAAGCTGTAGGTGATCGCCTCCTGGTAGCCGCGATCCACCAACAGGGTGTGGATCCGCGCCGTCTCCACTCTCTCCTCCGACAGCGGTGCCATCTCCAGGCGCCCGCTGGGCAGGGTGCTCGGCAACCGTTCATAGCCGTAGACGCGGCCGACCTCCTCGATCAGGTCGGCCTCGATGGCCAGATCGAAACGATAGGTCGGGGGGTGCACCCGCCAGCCGTCGTTCAGCGGCTCGATCCCGCAGCCGAGGCGAACCAGGATGTCGCTGACCTCCTCGCGCGGCAGTTCCAGGCCGAGCAGGCGGGTGATCCGCGTCTGGCGCAGATGCACCGCCTCCGTCTCCGGCAGATGGTCGGCGTGACTGACCTCGGTCACCGGCCCCGGCGTGCCGCCGGTGATGGCCAGCAACAGGCCGGTGGCCCGCTCCAGCGCCCGGCGCTGCAGGCTCGGGTCGACACCGCGCTCGAAGCGGTGTGAGGAATCGGTCTGCAGCCCATACTGGCGGGCCAGCCCAGCGATGGCGGTGGGCGCAAAAAAGGCACACTCCAGGAAGACGTCACGGGTCTCAGAGGTCACCGCCGAGGCCTCGCCACCCATCACCCCGGCGATGGCCAGCACCTGGCTCTCGTCGGCGATGACCAGGGTGTCGTCGCTGAGCTCGACCCGTTTGCCGTCGAGCAGGTTCAGGGACTCGCCCTGACGCGCATGGCGCACCTCGATGCCACCGCTCAGCCGGCCGAGGTCAAAACCGTGCATCGGCTGGCCGAGTTCGATGAGCACATAGTTGGTGACATCGACCACGGGGCCGAGGCTGCGCAGACCGCTGCGTCGCAGCCGCTCCTGCATCCACAGGGGGGTTGCAGCCGCCGGATCGATGCCCTGGATCACCCGCCCCAGGTAACGTGGGCAGGCCTCGGCCGCGTTGACCCGCACCGGGAAACTGGCCTCCGTGGCCGCTGCCACGGGATGGATCTCGGGCGTCTCCACCGCGCAGCGGTTCAGCAGCCCTACCTCGCGGGCAATGCCGGCGATACTCAGGCAGTCCCCGCGGTTGGGGGTGAGATCGACCTCGATCAGGGCATCGTCGAGATCCAGCCAGCTTCGGAGATCCTCGCCCACCGGGGCATCGGCCGGCAGCGCCATCAGGCCGGCATGATCCTCGGACAATCCCAGCTCGCGGGCCGAACAGAGCATACCGAAGGACTCCACACCGCGCAGTTTCGCCTTCTTGATCTTCAGGCCACCCGGCAGGACACCGCCCACCAGGGCCGTCGGCGCCTTCATGCCGGCATGGACATTGGGCGCGCCACAGACGATCTGCAGCGGCGCCTCCTGGCCAACCTCGACCCGGCAGACCCGCAGCTTGTCGGCATCGGGATGCGGCTGCACCTCCAGCACCTCGCCAACCACGACCTTTTCGAAGGCCGGCGCCGCCGGCTCGATGCTGTCCACCTCAAGGCCAGCCATGGTCAGCTGTTCGGCCAGTTGCTCGGTCGACACGGGAGGATTGACCCATTCCCGCAGCCAGTGTTCACTGAATTTCATGATATCTGTCTCGTCAGCTCAGTAGCGCGGCGGGCGGTGCCCGCCCTGCTTCAAGGAGATAGCCACGGAACCCACGGAAAACCCGGGAAAGGCACCAGGATTCACGGCACCGCGCGCTGCGCGTGCGCCGCAATAAACATTTCCGTATTTTCCGTGGGTTCCGTGGCCATCTTTCATCGAATCTCGAATTTCAACGGAACTGGCGCAGGAAGCGCAGGTCGTTCTCGAAGAACAGGCGCAGGTCATTGACCCCATAGCGCAGCATGGCCAGGCGCTCCACGCCCATGCCGAAGGCGAAGCCGGTATAGCGCTCGTTGTCGATGCCGACCTGTTCGAACACCTTGGGATGCACCATGCCGCAGCCCAGCACCTCCAGCCAGCCACTGAGACTGCAGACCCGGCAGCCCTTGCCGTTGCAGATCACGCACTCCATGTCGACCTCGGCCGAGGGTTCGGTGAAGGGGAAATAGGACGGCCGGAAACGCACCCCGAGGTCACGCTCGAAGAAGTGGCGGAGAAAATCGTCGAGGATGCCCTTCAGCTCAGCAAAGCTGACATCGGTGTCGACCAGCAGGCCCTCGATCTGGTGGAACATCGGGGTGTGGGTCAGATCGGAATCGCAGCGGTAGACGCGGCCGGGGGCGATGACCCGCAATGGCGGCTGACGTTCCTCCATGACCCGGATCTGCACCGGTGAGGTATGGGTACGCAGCACGGTATGCGCGTCGAAATAGAAGGTGTCGTGCATGGCCCGCGCCGGATGGTGGGGCGGGATGTTGAGGGCCTCGAAGTTGTGGTAGTCGTCCTCGATCTCCGGTCCCTCGGCGACCTCGAATCCGAGCTGGGCGAACAGGGCCTCGATGCGCATCAGCGTGCGGGTCACCGGATGCAGCCCACCGAGCCGCTCGCCACGCCCCGGGAGGGTGACGTCCAGCGTCTCCTCCGCCAGGCGACGCTGCAGGACCTCGTTTTCCAGCGTCGTCTGGCGCGCCTCGATCTGCTGCTGCAGGCGCTGCTTGGCCCGGTTGATCTCCTGGCCTGCCGCCTTGCGCTGCTCCGCTGGCAGGCTGCCGAGCTGCTTGAGCTGGGCGGTCAGGCTGCCCTTCTTGCCCAGGTAGCGAACCCGCACGGCATCCAGCGACCTCAGATCAGCGGCCGCGGCGATGGCCTGCTCGGCCTCTTCGATCAGTTGTTCAAGTTCTGCTTGCACGGCTCATCCCATGTTCAGCCAAGCGGAAAAATAAAAAAGGGAAGGCACACGGCCTTCCCTTCTCGACTTGCCGCGCGCCACCCGCGCCGGGCGGGTGCCGGCGCTCAGCCCAGGCTGGCCTTGGCCTGCTCGGCAATGGCCGCGAAGGCCGGCTTGTCGTGGACGGCGATGTCGGCCAGCACCTTGCGGTCGATCTCGATCCCGGCCTTCTTCAGGCCGTTGATCAGCCGGCTGTAGGACAGGCCGTTCTCGCGGGCACCCGCATTGATGCGGGCAATCCACAGGGCGCGGAACTGACGCTTGCGCTGCCGGCGATCGCGGTAGGCGTACTGGCCGGCCTTGATCACCGCCTGCTTGGCGACCCGGTAGACCTTGCGTCGGGCGCCGTAGTAACCCTTGGCCTTGTTGAGGACCTTGTTGTGCCGCGCGCGGGCGACAACACCACGTTTTACTCGTGCCATCGTTTATACCTCCCGCTTACGCATAGGGCAGCATGCGCCGCACCATGGCCGCGTCTGCCTCGTGGATACGGGCAGGGCTGCCGAGCTGGCGTTTCCGCTTGCTGCTCTTCTTGGTCAGGATATGACGACGATGCGACTGGTTACGCTTGAACCCGCCCTTCGCCGTCCGCTTGAAGCGCTTCGCGGCGCCCCGGTTGGACTTCATCTTCGGCATTTCGGTAGAACTCCGTATTTGCGGATGCCTGAACTGGCAGTGGCATCCGGATTTCAGTCATGGCGGCCAGCCAGCGGCCGTCTACTTCTTCGGGGACATCACCATGACCATCTGCCGGCCCTCCATCTTCGGAAACTGTTCCACCGTGCCGTACTCTTCCAGGTCGTTCTTGACCCTTTCGAGCAGGTCGCGGCCGAGTTCCTGATGGGCCATCTCGCGGCCACGGAATCGCAGGGTCACCTTGACCCTGTCCCCGTCCTGCAGGAAACGTATCAGGTTGCGGAGTTTGACCTGATAATCCCCTACGTCTGTGCCAGGCCGGAACTTGATCTCCTTGACCTGGACCTGTTTCTGCTTCTTCTTGGCGGACTGCTTGCTCTTGTTCTGCTCGAAGCGGAACTTGCCGTAGTCCATGATGCGGCACACCGGTGGTTCCGCATTGGGTGAGATCTCCACCAGATCCAGCCCGGCCTCCGATGCCAGTTCCAGGGCCTTGTCGAGGGGCATGACACCGACCTGCTCGCCCTCTTGGTTGATGACCCTGACCTCGGGGGCCAGGATGCGGTCGTTCACCCTGTACTTGTCTTTTCTTGGTGCAGCGATGCTTCAGTCCTCCAAAACAGTACGGCCGTGACTCGCGATCTCTGCGGCGAGACGATCGGCGAAGTCGCCGACGGGCATGACACCCAGGTCCTCACCGCCACGCGTGCGCACGGCCACGGTACCGGCTTCAGCCTCCCGGTCGCCCACGACGAGCAGATAGGGGACACGCTGAAGCGTGTGTTCGCGGATTTTAAAGCCGATCTTCTCGTTTCTCAAGTCCGAAATGACCCGGATACCCTGATTTTTCAAGGATTCTTCAACTTTTTTCACCGCCGGGGCCTGCCGGTCGGTGATATTCATCACCACGGCCTGTACCGGGGCCAGCCAAGCGGGCAGCTGGCCGGCGTAGTGTTCGATCAAAATGCCGATGAACCGCTCCAGCGAACCGAGGATGGCGCGGTGCAGCATGACCGGCACCTGCTTGCTGCCGTCCTCGGCGATATAGTGGGCCCCGAGCCGCGCCGGCATGGAGAAATCGAGCTGGATGGTGCCCAGCTGCCAGACCCGGTTGAGGCAGTCGCGCAGCGAAAACTCGATCTTCGGCCCGTAGAAGGCGCCCTCCCCCGGCTGCAGTTCCCACCCCAGATCCTTGTGGTTGAGCGCATCCTCCAGGGCCTGCTCGGCGCGGTCCCAGAGTTCATCGTCGCCGACCCGCTGCTCGGGACGGGTGGAGAGCTTGATCAGCACCTCGTCGAAGCCGAAATCGCGGTAGACCTCGAACAGCAGATCGATGAAGGCCGACACCTCGGAGAGGATCTGCCCTTCGGTGCAGAAGATGTGGGCGTCGTCCTGTACGAAGTTGCGCACCCGCATCAGGCCGTGCAGGGTACCGGAAGGCTCGTTGCGGTGGCAGGAGCCGAACTCGGCCAGCCGCAGCGGCAGATCGCGGTAGCTCTTCAGGCCGTGGTTGTAGATCTGCACGTGGGCCGGGCAGTTCATCGGCTTGATGGCATAGTCGCGGTTCTCGGAGTGGGTCACGAACATGTTCTCGTGAAACTTCTCCCAGTGGCCGGACTTCTCCCACAGGCTGCGGTCGATGATCTCCGGGGTGTGCACCTCCTGGTAGCCGTGCTCGCGCAGCTTGGCGCGGACATAGTTCTCGATCTCCAGATAGAGGGTCCAGCCACGGTCGTGCCAGAACACCATACCCGGCGCCTCTTCCTGGCTGTGGAACAGGTCCATCACCTTGCCCAGCTTGCGGTGGTCACGCTTTTCGGCTTCCTCCAGGCGATGCAGATAGGCCTTGAGCTCCTTCTTGTTGCGCCAGGCGGTGCCGTAGATGCGCTGCAGCATCTCCCGGCTGGAATCGCCGCGCCAGTAGGCGCCGGCCACCTTCATCAGCTTGAAGCCCTTGTCCAGCTTGCCGGTGCTCGGCAGGTGCGGGCCGCGGCAGACGTCGAACCAGTCGCCCTGGCGGTAGATGGAGACCTCCTCGCCTTCCGGAATGATGTCGCGGATGATCTCGACCTTGTATTTCTCGCCCAGCTCCTCGAAGACCCGGATCGCCTCCTCGCGGTCCCAGACCTCACGCCGGATGGGCAGGTCGCGCTTGACGATCTCGTGCATGCGCTGCTCGATCTTCTTCAGATCCTCCGGGGTGAAGGGCTCGTCACGGGCGAAGTCGTAGTAGAAGCCGTCCTCGATCACCGGCCCGATGGTCACCTGGGTCCCGGGGTAGAGCTCCTGCACCGCCTGGGCCATGACATGGGCCGCGTCGTGGCGCATCAGCTCCAGGGCCTCCTCGTCCTTGCTGGTGACGATGGCCAGCTCGGCATCCTGGGTGATGGTATGGGAGGTGTCCACCAGCCGGCCGTCGAGCTTGCCGGCCAGGGCGGCCTTGGCCAGGCCCGGACCGATGTCGGCCGCCACCTGGTGCACCGTGACCGGCTGCTCGTAATGGCGCTGCGAACCGTCGGGAAGGGTGATGGTGGGCATGTCGTTGTCTCCAGTGGTGACCGATACGAGGGGCCACATGTTTCCGCAAGTCAATGAAAATGGGGCCGGAGTTGCGCGCTCCGGCCCCAATAATGATTGGTAGGCGCGATTGGACTCGAACCAACGACCCCCACCATGTCAAGGTGGTGCTCTAACCAGCTGAGCTACGCGCCTGAAGTCGTAAGCGACGCATTATAGGTGCTGTGCCGGCGGTGTCAATCATGGGGCAGGCGTTCCTAGCCCGGATATTGCACCAAGGATTCGATTCTCAGGGCGGAGCTGGCAAAGCAGCTTGGCCGATCGCCCGCGGAAGCATAGCCGTAGCTATGGTTCAAGGGCGATCGGCCAGGATGCGAAGCCAGATGCGTTCTGAGATCGAATAGGCGCAAACCGTACGCCGCCGTGAGGAGCCATTTGTGAACCTCCCGGCCTTGTATGTCAGCCTGCACTCCGATCATGCGCGCCGCCTTGGTGCAATATCCGGGCTAGGGCCGGAAACGGCCCGGTCCGCCCCCTTCTACGGGGGAGCCGGACCGGGCGCAGGGGCACTGCAGCGGTGACCTCAGAAGGCGGGCTTGGTGAAGCCGCTGGCTGCGATGCGCGCCTCGATCGAGGCATAGCTCCCGGTGCCCATCAGATCGGGGCTGGTCACCTCCAGATCCGAAGAAGGCGGGCTTGGTGAAGCCGCTGGCTGCGATGCGCGCCTCGATCGAGGCATAGCTCCCGGTGCCCATCAGATCGGGGCTGGTCACCTCCAGATCCGAAGAAGGCGGGCTTGGTGAAGCCGCTGGCTGCGATGCGCGCCTCGATCGAGGCATAGCTCCCGGTACCCATCAGATCGGGGCTGGTCACCTCCAGATCCGAACTGGCTTCATCGATGGCGCCGTTGAGGTTCCGGTCGTACCAGAAGGTGCCACCGCCGGCATAACTGCAGGAATCGGTGGGAGCGTAGAGGATATCTGCGTCACCTGTCGGCTGGAGCCATTTGCCACTGACCGAATCGAACTGCAGCGCCTGACGCTGGGCATAGCTGTGCAGGGTTCCGGTTCCCGGGCCACTGGTGCCCGGCCCAGCGGCGGCGCGGAAGCCTCTGTCCGCAGCGGGTCCGTTGGCCCGCCGGTTTGCGGCAGCCACGGGCTGTCGATGGAAAAAGATGGCCGTTCAAGTTCCGCTTGCCGACGCCGTTACATCCCCTGTCGGCAGGCGCGGACGCCGCGGGAAGCTTCGCGGCACCGCCAGCCTGGTTACCTGCCCCGCACAGATGGACCCAAGGAGGTCAACATGAAAGGGAACAGATTCGTACGCGGCCTGGCCGCAATCCTCGTGGCTCTCGCCCTGACCACCGGTCTCAGCGCCTGTGGTGGCGGCGGTTCCAGCAGTTCGTCCGGCTCCTCCGGGGGCATTTCCGGTAGCGCCAGTTAAAGGAGTACAGCGCCATGAAAATGTTTACAGGAATGAAACACCGTCTCGCCGGCTTCGGCCTGGCCGTCGCCCTGACCCTGGGCCAGCTTCCGGCCGCCCTGGCGCTGACCGCCGATGAGACCTATACCGTGGTCATCTCGCAGATCGAGAGCGACGGCTCACTGACCACCCTCAGCTCGACCAGCGCGACGGCCGACAGCAGCGGCAAGATCTCCTTCAGCCTGAGCAACCTGCCGACCGCCGATGAGACCCATTTCGTGCTGCTGCAGGTCAAGGACAGCAGCGGCAGCGTGGTGCGTCAGGGCATCGCTCCCGCCCCCGGCGCAGACGAGACCAACCAGGTGGGTGTCAACTCGCTCTCCGATGTTCAGGCCGATGCCCTGCGCACCTCCATGACCGACAACAATACCGACGATCCGCTGGCGGCAGCCTTCGGCCTGGTGTTCGTCCGTTCCGACAGCCTGTCCGACAGCGACATTCCCGGTCTCAGCCAGATGATGGCCACGGCCATCCGCGGCAGCGACGGCATGGAGGCCTTCCTGCTCGCCAACGGCGTCAGCGCCAGCGAGCTGAGCACCTTCCAGGACCGGATCGTCTACAACAGCACCTCGGGCAGCAAGGACCTGTCGGACTATGTTGCCTATTTCAAGCAGGCCGTGGACAACGGCGACAACGACGACCTGGCCAAGGCCGGCGGACTGATGGGTGACATCCTCATCGACGCCGGTGCCGCCGCGGGCATCGAGCCCCAGCTACTGATGGCGGCCTTCGAGGCGGCCGGCGATGCCACCGGTCTGGATACGGCGATGGCCTCGCTGTCCAGCAGCTTCCAGGGTTCCGTGCAGTCCGCGGTCTCCGGCTTCATGACCCGGGTGGGCTCGGTAGTGATCAAGAAGGAATACACCGAGGCGCTCAGCACCCTGGGTGGCAGCACGGACCTGATCACCCGCTTCAACACCGGGGTACAGAACTTCATCACCGCCCAGCAGGCCATCGACACCCAGTACGGCCAGTATTTCATGGACCCTGCAGGCTACCTGGCCGCCAATCCGACACTCACCGAGTCCCAGGTCCAGCTCGCCATCAGCGCTGCCTTCGACTCTGCCTGGTCTGACTTCCAGACCGCGATCCGCTCCTCCAACGCCGAGATCACCGACATGAAGAGCAAGGTCGCCCAGGCGATGGGCGTGTCGGTAAGCAGCCTGCCCTCGGATCTGGGCCAGGAGTACGACTTCAGCGGCAACGCCGTCAACTGGCCGATCCCGCAGACGGTGGCCGTCAGCTGGGTGGCGGATGCGCTGATCGCCGGCGGCGACTTCAGCTATACCCGTGACACCACCACGGTGCCGAGCAACATGAGCTGGCTGGACAGTGACGACGATCCCACCAACGGCAGCGATATGACACGGCACGACTTCACGGCCAGCATGCCGGCCGAGTTCGCCGCCCTCATGGGGCTGATGGAAGACGTGCAGATCGTGGAGATGAGCCGCTATGCCATCTGGGACAGTGGCGCCACCCCCACGGCGACGCAGCGCCAGCAGGCACGGCTGGACTTCCTCAGCCGCCTCTCGACCCTGGCCTCGCTGATCAGTGGCACCACGGACGGCTCGACGGCCATCAGTTCGAGCGAGAAGCAGGCACTGATCAAACTGATGATGCAGCCCAGCCTGCACTGAGCCAAGGCATGAGTGTCCTGTACACGACCACCGCCCCCTTCTGGGGGCGGTTTTGTCTGGGTCTTCTCCTCTGGCTGGGTGTCGGCCTGTCGGTCTGGGCCGGGGAATCGACCTGGGTACTGCGTGGCACCCTGGTCATGGACGGAGAGTCCGGCTATGCCATTCTCGAACCGCCAGGCAGCGGCACCCAGCACTGGCAGCGGACCGGCGGCGAGATCCTGCCCGGGCTGCGGCTCGCCGCCGTCTATCCGGATCATGCCATCGTCATCGACCAGGGCGAGCGGCGGCGCATCGAGTTCGGCACCCGGCTGGAGCGCCGCGAACCGCCCGTCGCCGGTGCCTATCGCATCGATCTGGCGCGGCTGCCGGAGATCGCGACCCGCGTGGACATCATCCCCCACCAGCAGGACGGCAAGGTGGTCGGCTACTACACCAACGAGGTGCCGGATGAACTACGCAGCGAGATCGGGCTCCGGCCGGGCGACCTGCTGAAGCGGATCAATGGCGTGGCCCTGGACGGGAGCTTCAACGAGGCCCGCTTTCTTGGCATGCTTCACAGTGGCAGACTGGAACTGGAGGTGCTGCGCCAGGGGCGGACCGTGCAACTCGTCTACCTGACCGGAGAACGGACGGGCGGCTGAGCCACGTCCGAGGGTGGCTCAGTCCGCCGCCACCAGCCCGTCGTACTGGCGTGCACAGTAGTTCCGGTATTCGCCATCCCGCACCCGTTCCCACCACGCCTGGTTGTCCAGGTACCAGTTTATGGTCTGCTCGATGCCGGTCTCGAAGCTGTACTGGGGCCGCCAGCCGAGTTCATCGATGATCTTGCCGGCATCGATGGCATAGCGCCGGTCGTGGCCGGGGCGGTCCTTGACGTAGGTGATGAGTTCGGCCTTGGGCTTGCCGCCGGGGCGCAGTTCGTCCAGCCGCTCGCAGACCCGTTTCACGATGTCGATGTTCGCCCACTCGTTGCAGCCGCCGATGTTGTAGGTCTCGCCCGGGCGGCCCTTCCGGATGACGGCGTCGATGCCCCGACAGTGGTCGGCGACATGCAGCCAGTCGCGGATGTTGAGCCCATCGCCATAGACCGGCAGCGGCCTGTCTTCCAAGGCGTTGATGATGACCAGCGGGATGAGCTTTTCCGGGAACTGGTAGGGGCCGTAGTTGTTGGAACAGTTGGTGGTCAGCACCGGCAGGCCATAGGTGTGGAACCAGGCCCGCACCAGGTGATCCGAGGCCGCCTTGGAGGCGGAATAGGGACTGTTGGGCGCGAAGGGCGTGGTTTCGGTGAAGGCCGGATCATCGGGACCCAGCGAGCCGTAGACCTCGTCGGTGGAGACATGCAGGAAACGGCAGCCGGTGTCGCCCGCCCAGGCCTTGCGGGCCGCCTCCAGCAACGTGTAGGTGCCGTGGACGTTGGTCTCGATGAAGGCTTCCGGGCCGCTGATCGAACGGTCGACGTGGGATTCGGCGGCGAAATGCACCACGGTGTCGATCCCCTCTTCCTCGAACAGCCCCTCGACCAATCTGGCGTCGCAGATGTCGCCGTGGACGAAACGGTAGTTGGGAGAATCGTCGACGCCACGCAGGTTTTCCAGGTTGCCGGCGTAGGTCAGGGCATCGAGATTCACCACCCGGTCCTCCGGATGGTTTTCAAGCCAGTAACGAACGAAGTTGGAACCGATAAACCCGGCCCCGCCGGTGATCAATAGCGTCTTCATAATATCTCTTTCAGCATGCGTTCCAGGCTTTGCCGCCAGTGGGGGATGTCGTGGTCCAGCAGCCCGCGGATTTTCCGCTTGCTCAGCACCGACCAGGGCGGCCGCTTCGCGGGCGTGGGGAAGTCGCTGGTGGGGATCGGCCGCACGCCCCTGGCCTTGACCGGGAAGCCCAGCTCGCGGCCGAGGCCCAGGATGCTCTCGGCGAAATCATACCAGGAGGCGACGCCCTCGTTGGTGAAGTGCCAGGTGCCGCTGGCACCGGCCCCGATCAGCGCCCGGATGGCCGTGGCGATGTCGGCGGTCCAGGCAGGGGTGCCGACCTGGTCGTCCACCACCCGCAGTTCCTCCCGCTCGGCCGCCAGGCGCAGCATGGTCTTGACGAAGTTGTGCCCGTGCGCGCCATAGACCCAGGCGGTGCGCAGGATGACGGCCTCCGGCAGCACCTCGCGCACCGCCTGCTCGCCCTCCCACTTGGACTGGCCGTAGACGCCCAGCGGGTTGGCGGCGTCGTCCTCCCGGTAAGGGCGGGACTGTGCGCCATCGAAGATGAAATCGGTCGAGACGTGCAGCAGCCGTCCGCCACTGGCCCTGACGCCCTGGGCGACCGCCCGGGCCGCGTCCCGGTTGATCCGGAAGGCCAGCTCGCGCTCTTCCTCGGCCTTGTCGACCTGGGTATAGGCGGCGCAGTGGATCACCCAGTCCGCGCCCTGGGCGGCGATACCCTCGGCGACCCTTTCCGGACGGGAGAGGTCGAGTTCGGCCCGGTCGATGCCGACGGCCTCTTCGCCCGCTGCCTGCAGCATCAGCAGCAGCTCCCTGCCCAGTTGCCCGGCCGCGCCGGTGACCAGAATCTTCATGCCCCGGCCTCATACACGGGAAGGACATCGTCCATTTCGCCCAGCAGGCCGTTTTTCGCGTCTTTCTCCGAGATCAGGAAATCGCGGGCCGGCCAGTCGATGCCGATGGCCGGGTCGTTCCAGAGGATGCCGTGCTCGTCCTCCGGGGCGTAATAGTCGGTGCATTTGTAGAGAAAGTCGGCCGACTCGCTGAGCACGCAGAAGCCGTGGGCGAAGCCGGGCGGCACGTAGAACTGCCTGTGGTTGTCGCCGGAGAGTTCGATGCCCACCCATTGGCCGAAGGTCGGCGAGCCCTTGCGGATATCCACCGCCACGTCGAACACGCTGCCGGACACCACCCGCACCAGCTTGCCCTGCGGCTGATTGAGCTGATAATGCAGACCGCGCAGCACGCCGCGCCGGGAACGGGAGTGGTTGTCCTGCACGAAGGCCGCGTCCAAGCCCTGGGCCGCGTATTTTCTGGCGTGCCAGGTTTCCAGAAAAAAGCCGCGCGCGTCGCCGTGCACGTCCGGCTCGATCACCAGCACCTCGGGAATGGCGGTGGGCGTGATCTTCATGGCTGGTATCCGTCTTCCGCCAGCACGTCCATCAGGTAGCGCCCGTAATTGCTCTTGTTCAGGGGGCGGGCCAGGGCCTCCAGCTCGGCGGCGCCAATGTAACCCATGCGGTAGGCGATTTCCTCCACGCAGGCGATCTTCAGGCCCTGGCGCTGCTCGACGGTCTCGATGAAGGTCGCCGCCTGCAGCAGGGATTCGTGGGTGCCGGTATCCAGCCAGGCGGTACCCCGGCCGAGCCGCTCCACGTGCAACTGGCCCTGTTCGAGATAGCGGTTGTTGATGTCCGTGATCTCCAGCTCGCCGCGGGGGGAGGGCTTGAGCGCCCTGGCCATCTCCACCACCTGGTTGTCGTAGAAATAGAGCCCCGTCACCGCATAGTGGGAACGGGGGTGCGCCGGCTTTTCCTCGATCGACACGGCGCGCCCCTCTTCGCCAAACTCGACCACCCCGTAACGTTCCGGATCCTGGACCCGGTAGGCGAACACGCTCGCGCCCTGCCGGCGGGCCGCCGCGCTGGCCAGGTTGGTGCCGAGTCCGTGGCCGTGGAAGATGTTGTCGCCCAGGATCAGGCAGCAGTTCGAATCGCCGATGAACGCCTCGCCGATGAGAAAGGCCTGCGCCAGCCCCTCCGGCCTCGGCTGCTCGGCATAGGCCAGGTTCAGGCCGAACTGCGAGCCATCGCCCAGCAGGCGCTGGAACAGGGGCAGATCCTCCGGCGTGGAGATGATGAGGATATCCCGTATCCCCGCCAGCATCAGCGTCGACAGGGGATAGTAGATCATCGGCTTGTCGTACACCGGCATCAGCTGCTTGCTGACCGCCCGGGTCAGGGGGTACAACCGGGTGCCGGAACCACCGGCGAGGATGATGCCTTTCATTTACAGGGTCTGCCACTCGTTGTTATTGGAACCGGCCCACGCCCTGTGGTCAGCATCGCGGCATTGCTTACCCCGGAGGGGACGGCTTCCGTGCATGATAGCCAAGAGCGGGGCCAAAAGCAGCGGGCGGAGAAGGCCGCTGACCGGCGCCAGCTCAGCCCGCGGCGCGCTGCGGCGGCAGACCGAGGCCCTGCTCGCGGAGTTCCGTGATGCGGTCGCGCAGCCGGGCGGCCGCCTCGAACTCCAGGTTGCGGGCGTGCTCGTACATCGCCTGCTCCAGCCGGGCGATCTCCCGGGCCAGCTGCTGGGGATCATCCAGTGTGGCGTAGTCGGCCGCCGCTTCCGCCACCCGGCTCCGCCGCTGGGCGCGGCCGGGGGCGCCCGGGGTGGCCCCCTCCATGATGTCGGCCACGTCCTTGCGAATGCTCTGGGGGGTGATGCCGTGGGCCGCGTTGAAGGCCAACTGCTTCGCCCGGCGACGCTCGGTCTCGTCGATGGCGCGGCGCATGGAGCCGGTGATCTCGTCGGCATAGAGGATGGCCTTGCCGTGGACATTGCGGGCGGCCCGGCCGATGGTCTGGATCAGCGCCCGGTCGGAACGCAGGAAACCTTCCTTGTCGGCATCTAGGATGGCCACCAGCGACACCTCGGGCATGTCCAGCCCCTCGCGCAGCAGGTTGATCCCCACCAGCACGTCGAACTCGCCGAGGCGCAGATCGCGGATGATCTCCACCCGCTCCACGGTGTCGATGTCGGAGTGCAGATAGCGCACGCGCACGCCGTGCTCGGCCAGGTACTCGGTCAGATCCTCGGCCATGCGCTTGGTCAGGGTGGTCACCAGCACCCGCTCGCCAGCCGCCGCGCGCTGGTTGATCTCCGACAGCACGTCGTCCACCTGGCTGGCCACCGGCCGCACCTCGATCTCCGGATCGACCAGGCCGGTGGGCCGCACCACCTGTTCCACCACCTGACCGGCGTGCGCGGCCTCATAGGGACCCGGGGTGGCCGAGACGAAGAGGGTCTGTGGCGCCAGACGCTCGAATTCGTCGAAGCGCAACGGCCGGTTGTCGAGCGCCGAGGGCAGGCGGAAGCCGTATTCGACCAGAGTCTCCTTGCGCGAGCGGTCACCCTTGTACATGGCGCCGATCTGGGGAACGGTGACGTGGGATTCGTCGATCACCAGCAGGGCATCGTCCGGCAGGTAGTCCATCAGGGTCGGCGGCGGCTCCCCCGGGCCGCGGCCGGAGAGGTAGCGCGAGTAGTTCTCGATACCGTTGCAGTAGCCGAGCTCCACCATCATCTCGATGTCGTAACGGGTGCGCTGCTCCAGCCGCTGGGCCTCGACCAGCTTGTCGGCCTCGCGCAGCTGTTGCAGGCGTTCCTGGAGTTCAGCCTTGATCGCCTCCACGGCGTCGAGCAGGGTCTGGCGCGGGGTGACGTAGTGGCTCTTGGGGTAGATGGTCACCCGCGGCACCCGGCGCAGGATCTCGCCGGTCAGCGGGTCGAACCAGGCAATGGATTCCAGCTCGTCGTCGAACAGCTCCAGCCGCACCGCCTCGCGCTCCGACTCGGCCGGGAAGATGTCGATCACCTCGCCGCGCACCCGGTAGGTGGCGCGGTGCAGCTCGACGTCGTTGCGGGTGTACTGCAGCTCGGCCAGGCGGCGCAGGATCTGCCGCTGGTCGACCTGATCCCCCCGGTCCAGGTGCATGACCATGCTCAGGTAGGCGCGCGGGTCGCCCAGACCATAGATCGCCGAGACCGTGGCGACGATGATGCTGTCCTCCCGCTCCAGCAGGGCCTTGGTGGCCGAGAGGCGCATCTGCTCGATGTGCTCGTTGATCGAGGCGTCCTTCTCGATGTAGGTATCGGAGGACGGCACATAGGCCTCGGGCTGGTAATAGTCGTAGTAGGAGACGAAGTATTCGACGGCGTTGTCGGGGAAGAAGGCCTTGAACTCGCCGTAGAGCTGGGCTGCAAGGGTCTTGTTGTGGGCCAGCACCAGGGTCGGACGCTGCAGCCGCTGGATGACGTTGGCGATGGTGAAGGTCTTGCCGGAGCCGGTGACGCCGAGCAGGGTCTGGGCAGCGAGACCGCTCTCCAGCCCCTCGACCAGGGCCTCGATCGCCCCCGGCTGGTCGCCAGCGGGGGCCATGTCTGCGGAAATTGCGAATTTTCGTGTCACTGGGGATGCCCGTCAGGATGCAGTTACAGTATTATTAACCCGGCCGCCCAATTTGTCGTGTTCAGGGCTTCGGGCATGTTCAGGGACAAGACGTGGCCCGCCGGCAAGGGCGATCCCTTGACAAGGGCCACAACGCCGGACCTGCCTGCAGCCCCGGTCATTATATCTTGTCAACCGGTTCGGCCGCCGTGAGCGCACCTACGGACTGTGTTATCGAAACTTGCCGTAGAGAAACTACGGCGGCGTTTCGATGCCTTGCCGCAGGCGGGCACACGGCGGCTGAACACGACAAATTGGGCGGCCGGGTTAATAATGCACACTGTCTGCCCGATCAGCCCTACTAAACATCAGGATTATACCCTTGGACAAGATCACGCTTTCCGCGCGCGTCGGCCGCGTCAAGCCCTCCCCCACCCTGGCGGTGACCGCGCGCGCCGCCGAGCTGCGCGCCGCCGGCCGCGACATCATCGGCCTCGGGGCCGGGGAACCGGACTTCGACACCCCTGAGCACATCAAGCAGGCGGCCATCGAGGCCATACAGCGCGGCGAGACCAAGTATACGCCGGTGGATGGCACCGCGGCGCTGAAACAGGCCATCATCGACAAGTTCCAGCGGGAGAACGGCTTCGACTTCGAGCCGGGGCAGATCCTCGTCTCCTGCGGCGGCAAGCAGAGCTTCTTCAACCTGGCCCAGGCGCTGCTCGATCCGGGCGACGAGGTGATCATCCCGGCACCCTACTGGGTGTCCTACCCGGATATGGTGCTGCTGGCGGACGGCGTACCGGTGATCGTCTCCGCCGACATGGCGCAGCGCTTCAAGATCACCCCGGAGCAGCTGGCCGCCGCGATCACCGAAAGGACCCGGCTGTTCGTCATCAACAGCCCCTCCAACCCCACCGGCATGGCCTACAGCCGTGCCGAGCTGGAAGCGCTGGGGGCTGTGCTGCGCGACCACCCGCAGGTCCTGATCGCCAGCGACGACATGTACGAGCACATCCGCTGGTCGAACGAGCCCTTCTGCAACATCCTCAACGCCTGCCCGGACCTGGCGGAGCGCACCATCGTGCTGAACGGTGTATCCAAGGCCTACGCCATGACCGGCTGGCGGATCGGCTATGCCGGCGGGCCGCTCGAACTGATCCAGGCGATGAAGAAGATCCAGTCGCAGAGCACTTCCAACCCGGCCTCCATCTCCCAGGCCGCTGCCACCGCAGCGCTGAGCGGTGATCAGTCGTGCATCGCCGAGATGGGGCGGGCTTTCCGCGAACGCCATGACTACCTGGTGGCCGCGCTCGATGCCCTGCCCGGGGTGAGCTGCCTGCCGGGTGACGGCACCTTCTACTGCTTCCCGGACATGGGGGCGGTGATCGAACGCCTGCCCGGCGTGGAGACCGATCTGGACCTGGCCGAGAAGCTGATCGAGGAGGCCAACGTCGCCCTGGTACCCGGCTCCGCCTTCGGTGCCCCGGGGCACATGCGGCTGTCCTTCGCCACCTCCCTGGAGGTGCTGCAGGAGGCGGTTGGACGCCTTCGGGGCTTCCTGGCGGACGCGTAGAGGCGATGACGCTCATCGCGGCCTGGAGACCGCTCCTACGAGGCATGGCGGCACGGGTCATCGCGGCCTGGAGACCGCGCCCACGGGGCATGGCGGCACGGGTCATCGCGGCCTGGAGACCGCGCCCACGGGGCATGGCGGCACGGGTCATCGCGGCCTGGAGACCGCGCCCACGGGGCATGGCGGCACGGATCGTCGCGGCCTGGAGACCGCTCCTACGAGGCATGGCGGCACGGGTCGTCGCGGCCTGGAGACCGCTCCTACGGGGCATGGCGGCGCGGTCATCGCGGCCTGGAGACCGCTCCTACGGGGCATGGCGGCACGGGTCGTCGCGGCTTGGAGACCGCTCCTACGGGGCATGGCGGCGCGGTCATCGCGGCCTGGAAACCGCGCCCACGGGCATGGCGGCAAGGGTTGGTGTAGGAGCGGCCTCCAGGCCGCGATCGAGATGGATCTGGATGGCGGGCACTGTCCGCCACATGCCACAAATCCGCGATTGACCCTCCCTGGGGGCTTGAGTATGATGTGCGCCCTCAGTTCATTCCCCGGTAGCTCAGTCGGTAGAGCGGGTGACTGTTAATCACTAGGTCGGCGGTTCGAGCCCGTCCCGGGGAGCCAAACGAAAGGCCGGCAGGCGTCGAAGCCTGCCGGCCTTTTTCCTTTCTTTTGCCCTAGCCCGGATATTGCACCAAGACGGCCCGCATGATCGGAGTGCAGGCTGACATACAAGGCCGGGAGGCTCGCAAATGGCTCCTCACGGCGGGATACACTTTGCGCCTATTCGATCTCAGGACGCATCTGGCTGCGCATCCTGGCCGATCGCCCTTGAACCATAGCTACGGCTATGCTTTCGCGGACGATCGGCCAAGCTGCTTTGCCAGCTCCGCCCTGAGAATCGAATCCTTGGTGCAATATCTGCGCTAGGCCGAAACGACCCCGCGACAGGCGCCTCAGCTCTCGCTGGCCTCGCGCGAGGTCTTGCAGAAGCGCTGATTCAGATAGCTGCCGAAGGCCTCGGCCAGCTCCTCGTGCTGCAGGCCATACTCGATGGTGGCCATCAGGTAGCCGAGCTTGCTGCCGCAGTCGTAGCGGGTACCCTCGAACTGATAGGCCATGACCTGTTCCTCCTGCAGCAGCGCGGCAATGGCGTCGGTCAGCTGGATCTCGCCTCCCGCGCCGCGCTCGGTGTTCTCCAGGTGATGGAAGATGCGCGGCGTGAGGATGTAGCGGCCGACCACCGCCAGGTTGGACGGCGCCTCGGCCGGGCTCGGTTTCTCGACGATGCCGCTGATCCGGTGAAGATTGCTGCTGACGGGGTCGGACTTGACCACACCGTACTTGTCGGTCTCCTCCGGTGGCACCTCCTCCACCCCGAGCAGGCTGCAGCGGTTGTACTCGAAGGCCGCTACCATCTGCGTCAGGCAGCTACAGCCATGGCCGTCGATCAGGTCGTCGGCGAGGATCACCGCAAAGGGTTCGTCGCCGATCACCGGCTTTGCGCAGAGCACGGCATGGCCCAGGCCCAGGGCCTCGGGCTGGCGCACATAGACGCAGGACACGCCCGGGGGCACCACGTTCTGCACGATCTCCAGCAGCTTCGCCTTGCCGCGCCGCTGCAGTTCCGCCTCCAACTCGTAGTTCTTGTCGAAATGGTCCTCGATGGCCCGCTTGCTGCTGCTGGTGACGAACACCAGTTCCTCGATGCCGGCGCTGATCGCTTCTTCGGCCGCATACTGGATCAGTGGCTTGTCGACGATGGGCAACATCTCCTTGGGATTGGCCTTGGTCGCCGGGAGGAAGCGGGTTCCCATCCCCGCCACGGGAAAAACGGCTTTTCTGACTTTGATTTTCATGCATTTTCCCTCTGGTTCAGCGATACCACGTTATCGGGCGCCGGCGAATTTTCTGAATGCAGTTCCGGCACCAGTTGCTCGATACCCTCGCGCACCGCCGCCTCGTCGAAGCGCCTGCAGGCCGCTTCCAGGGCCTCGAAGCGGCTGTTCAGGGCCTCCCAGTCGAGACTGCGGTGCCGCGCCAGGCGGATCTTGGCGTGGCCGGTGGGCTGCAGTGCCTCCTGCTCGTGGAACAGCTCCTCGTAGAGCTTCTCCCCGGGGCGCAGGCCGGTAAAGACGATCTCGATGTCCTTGCCCGGCTCACGGCCGGCAAGGCGGATCATCTGTTCCGCCAGATAGGTGATCTTCACCGGTTCGCCCATGTCCAGCACATAGATCTCGCCCCCCTGCCCCATCACCCCGGCCTGGAGGATCAACTGGCAGGCCTCGGGGATGGTCATGAAATAGCGGATCATCTCCGGGTCGGTGACGGTCACCGGACCACCGTTCTCGATCTGCTGCTTGAACAACGGCACCACGCTGCCGGCCGAGCCCAGCACATTGCCGAAACGCACGGTGATGAAGCGCGTCCGCGAGCGCCTGGCGAAGTTCTGGCAGAAGATCTCCGCCATGCGCTTGCTGGCCCCCATGACATTGGCCGGATTGACCGCCTTGTCGGTCGAGACCAGGACGAAGATCTCGCTGCCGTGGCGGTCCGCAGCGAGGGCCAGGGTGCGGGTACCGCAGACGTTGTTCATGACCGCCTCCCGGGCCTGGTTCTCCAGCATTGGCACATGCTTGTAGGCCGCGGCATGCAGCACCACCTGGGGCTGGTGGTCACTGAACAGCTTGTCCACCGCCGCGGCATCGGCGACGTCGCCGAGCCGGGCAATGATCTCCAGCTGCGGGAAGCGGCGCCGCAGCTCCATCTCGATCTGGTAGAGGTTGAATTCGCTCTTTTCGAAGACGATCAGCTGGCGGGGACCCAGCCGCGCGACCTGGCGACACAGCTCCGAACCGATGGAGCCGCCGCCACCGCTGATCAGCACCCGCCGCCCGGACAGCCCCGCATGGATGGCGCGCTGGTCCAGTTCCACCGGATCACGCCCCAGCAGATCCTCGATCGACACCTCGCGCATCGCCTCGACGCTGACCCGCCCCGCCACCAGATCCGCCATCCGCGGCAGCATGCGGAAGGGCACGCCGGCGGCTTCGCAATACTCGACCACCTTGCGGATCTGCGGCGAGCGGGCCGAGGGCATGGCCAGCAGGACCAGGTCGATCTCATGGGTTTCGACCAGCGCCGGCAGGCGTTTGCTCGCCCCCAGCACGCGGATGCCGTGGATGTCGATGCCCCGTTTCTTGGGGTCGTCATCGACGAAGCCGACCGGCTCCAGGCTGCGCTCGGGATCGCGCAGCAGGTCGCGGACCAGCATCTCACCGGCCCGTCCGGCACCGGCGATCAGCACCCGCCGGCCCTGCCCCAGATAGAGCTTGCGGTCCTTCAGCCAGCGGTAGAACAGCCGCGGCCCGGCCAGCATGGCGGTGAGCAACACCGCGTAGAGGGGAAACACCGAGCGCGGGATGTCCTGCAGCCGGGTGGCCAGTACCAGCAGCACCAGGATGCCGAGGGTGCCGATGCCGGCCGCCTTGAGGATGCGCAGCAGGTCAGGCAGGGAAGCGAAGCGCCAGTGGCCGCGGTAGAGACCGAGATAGACGAAGGTCAGTCCCTGGATGAGCAGCACGGCCGGCAGCCAGGTCCAGGCCGGGACCAGCTGTTCCTGGGGAATACTGCCCAGGTTGAAGCGCAGCCAATAGGCACCGAACCAGGCGAGCGGCACCATCAGCAGATCGTGGACGAAGGCGATCAGTGGACTGCGCAGGCGTTCCAGGAGCTTCATCTCAGCCCTCCCTGCCCCTTTCCAGTCGCGAAATCCATGCCATCAGCCCCAAGTACAGCCATCCCCAGCCGCCAATGATCGACCATTGCGCCGCCGCCGGCAAGCGTGCCGCCCAGAGGACACTGGCCGCCGCCGCCAGCATCAGCAGGTACTCGGCCGCCAGGGTCCGCCCGTGCCCCCAGCCGAGGCGCACCAGCCGCTGGTAATAGTGGCTGCGGTGGGCCTCCCAGACGCGCTCACCGCGCAGCAGCCGGCGCAGCAGGGTGACACTGGCATCCACCACGAAGGGCGAAAACAGCAGCAGACCGAGCGGCAGGGGGAGCAGCCCCAGGCGGTCGAATCCGAGCAGGGCCACACCGGCCAGGGCCCCAAGCAGTGTCGAACCGGTATCCCCCATGAACAGCCGCGCCGGTGGCAGATTCTGGGTCAGGAAGCCCAGGCTGGCCGCCACCACCAGGCTGCAACCGAAGGCCGGCAACCAGGCCTGCTGCTGCCAGGCCAGGGTGGCCAGGGTTCCGAAGCCGATCACCGCCATGCCGCCTGCGAAACCGTCCATGCCGTCCATGAAATTGTAGAGATTGATCATCCAGCCGAGGAACAGCACCGCCAGTCCGAACCCCAGCAGCCCGACAGAGGCCGGCAGCAGCTGCCAGACGAGAACGGCGGCCACGCCAAGCTGTACCGGTAACCGCCAGAGTGCGGGAATGTGGCGACGGTCGTCGATGAAGGACAGCACTACCAGGACTGCGAGTGCCGCAAGCGAAGGCAGCGCCCTGTGGCCATCGACATCCAGGGCGTGGATGCCAGCCACCCAGGGCAAACCGATCCCCAGCAGGCTCACGCCCCCTGCCAGCAGGCTCACGCCCCCTGCCAGCAGGCCGGCAACGATGGCCAGCCCACCGGTGCGTGGGATGGGACGGCTGTGCAGGGAACGGGCATTGGGCACGTCAAGGATGCGCAGCGGGGCGCGCGGATGGGCCAGCCACCAGGCCAGTGCGGCCGAAATCACGAAAGCGAGGAGCGATGCCAGCAAAATTCCGATTCCCTGCTATGTAGAAGCGGCCGCCAGGCCGCGCTTGGCGGCGGCATGCGGTTCGCCGGAGCCGCCGCCTAATCCACCCCGGCTGAGGCAGAAGTTGCCCCGCGATATGTCGCAACCATCTGCGGCAACGCATCCTCCAACCGATACCGCGGCCGGAACCCGAGCAGCCGCTCCGCCCGGACTGATCGATAGCAGGCCGAATCGAGCAGCCGCGAGGCCGTCGCGCCATTATACGGGAGGGGCCGCCGCAACACGCCCTCCAGCAGGTCCCCGATCCGCCCCAGTCCGCGCAGCAGGGCGGCCGGCAGCCCCGGGAGTGGCCGCCGCCCCAGTGCCCGGCACATCGCCTCGTAGATGCGCCGCGTGCTGTAGTCCTCGCTGTCGCTGATGATGTAGATCTGTCCCACCGCCTCGGGTCGGCTGCCAGCAGCCAGCAGCGCCTCGACCAGATCGCGGACGTCGACCATGGAACGCCGGTTGCCGGTCTCGGGGACGGGTGGAAAGATTCCCCGGTCGATCCAGCGCAGCATGGCAGCCAGGTTGCCCTTCACACCGGGACCGTAGACCAGGGTCGGTCGGATGATGACGACCTCCGGCCCGCCAGCACGCGCCTGTTCGAGCAACCAGTCCTCGGCCCGACGCTTGGCCTGACCATATGGATCGTCAGGCAGGAGATCGCTGTTCTCATCAAGACAGCGCATGGCCGATTCACCACCGGCCTTGACGCTGGAGACGAAGACGAAGCGCCGCAGCCCCGTCTGGGCCGCCACCCTGTAGAGACGACAGGTGGCCTCGAAATTGATGCGGCGGTGCAGTTCCGCCTCACCCGCAGCATGCCGGTTGGTCACGTGGGCATGGCCTGCCAAGTGGTAGAGGATGTCGGCACCTGAGCATGCAGCTCGCAATGATGCCTCATCATCCAGACTTGCGAGAACGGCTTCACAGCCTGGCGGCGCCGCTGTCGCCTTCCGGGTGAGGATGCGTAATGTACCGGCCTCGTCACGAAGACGTCCGGCAAGCGCCCGCCCGATGAAACCCGTGCCTCCAGTGACCAGTATTCTGTGCATCGTCAGGACATATGGATCTGGCTGGGAATGGAAACCGTGCCCCGGTTCAGGACCGGGCGTGAATCAGGATGCCCTGTCGTACTTATCCGGCATGGCGTTGCTTCAGGATATTCTC
Organism: Thiohalobacter sp. IOR34; assembly: GCF_030406045.1. Lineage (GTDB taxonomy): Bacteria > Pseudomonadota > Gammaproteobacteria > Thiohalobacterales > Thiohalobacteraceae. Next base: position 1,394,468 of record NZ_CP128988.1, on the reverse strand, counting down.
ATAGAGCCCCATGTACGCCTGGCCCATCCGCCTGGCGGTGAAATAGGATTCATAGCGCAATCTCGCCGCCTGGCCCATGCGCTCTGCCAAGGGTGGATCCGACGCCAGTTTCTCCATGGCCTGTCTCAGCGCCGCCGGGTTGGCCGGCGGCACGACGATGCCAGATTCCCCATCCGCATTGACATAGCTGGTGCCTGTGCCCATCTCTGTCGAGATGAGCGGCTTGCCAAGCATTGCGCCCTCGACCAGCGTGATCCCGAAGGCCTCGGCGCGCAACAGGGAAGGGAACACGATGGCCTTCGACAGCTTGATCAAGGCGACCTTCTCCTCGTCAGTGATGCGGCCAAGGAAGCGGACATTGTCGAGACCCAGGCGCTTCGCCTGTTCCAACAGCGCCTTCTTGACAGGCCCGGCACCCACGATGATCAGCCTGAAGGCCGCGCCCTTCATGGCATCGAGCAGGACATGCAGGCCCTTGTAATAGCGGAGCACACCGATGAACAGAAAAAATCCCTCGCCCACCTCGTGTCGCATCCTGTCGACCAGACCCTCATCCGGTGATGGATAGCTCGCATCATCGACCCCCAGGGGGATGACCTCGACCTTTTCCGAGAAACGCCCCAGGGTGTTGCTGGTGGCAAAATAGTTGGGTGAGGTGGCCACGATCCTGTCCATGGAGGAAAGAAACCTGTCCCTGAGAGGCATGTACAACGCTCCCAGGAAGCGCTGACGAACGATGTCCGAGTGATAAGTCACGACAGACGGCTTGGATACCCTGCCGAGCAGATGAAGAATATCGGCGAAGGGCCATGGATAGTGGTAATGGACCAGATCCGACCATGTGACCAATTGATTGAACGTCGGCAGGGATGTCAGACCAAAACCGCAGGAAGCCACCTCGAAACTGAGCGGCCTTCTGAATACTCTCGCCTCTTCTCTGAGAATCTCCCTGGGTCTTGCGGTACGGGACAGGGTGAAGATACGGCATTCTGCGCCATAATCTCCTGTACTTCTGCAGATCTGACGAATCGATTCCTCGAGGCCACCCTGGGTATCGGGAAAATAGGTCCTGTATACGTGTAATATCCGCATATCCTGCTTATCCGAGGCCGTTTCAGGCACCACATCCGCCAAGTATCCTGGAAAAAAGCCCGGCTGTTTGGCTGGCGCTATCGCTCCAGGAGAAGCGTTCCAGGTTCTCGAAACCCTTGTCGACCAGCTCCTTGCGCAGTGAGCCATCCTGCATCAAGCGGTCGAGCTGGCTGGCAAGCTGGCTGGGGGAATCCGGCGGAAAATACAATGCTGCGTCACCTGCTATTTCGCTTAGTGAATCAGCCGTGCTCGCCACGACAGGCAGCCCGGCCGCCATTGCCTCCAGGACCGGCAGGCCAAATCCTTCATATTTCGATGCCTGGATCAGGCAAGTCGCATTACAATACAGCAGTCTGAGCTGCTCGTCCGGGATTCCTGTCAAGAGTTCCACATCGATACCCTCGGCCCGCAGCTGCCCTGCATCGATACGCGAGGAAGGATCCGAACCAACGATCTTGAGCTTGCAGCCACCATGGGAGACCGCCAGCAAGCGCATTGCATCGATCACCAGCTCAACGTTCTTGTTCGGCGTCAGATTGCCGACCATCAGAAAATATCTCGCCTCATCGTGCCTGTCCATGCCGCTGCATGAGAATTTCTTCCTGTCGATGCCGGGATAGATCCTGTGCATCCTGGCTGTTGCCCAGGGATAGGCATCAGCGAGATCACGTCTGGTTGTTTCGGAAACGGCAACGACTGCATCACACACTCGGAGCCCCAGCGGAACAAATACCCGCAGGTAGCGCCGCTGCCAGGGACGCACATAGTGCGGATATTTCATATAGTAGAGATCATGGACGGTAATCACCTTCTTGCAGTTTCCCCACAAGGGGGTGACAAAGCCAGGGGAAAGCAGCAGATCGACACGATCTCTTTTCAGCAGAAAGGGCAGACAAATCTGCTCATAGGCAACACGCAGGACAAGACTCGGAAACGCTGGTGTTTCGACAAGCCTGGCGTTTCTGAACGGAATCTCGCCACCGCCAAAGAGGCCTTCCTGCGCATAGACCACAATCTCATGAGCCGCGAGATCAGATAGATGATGAAGTAACTCTATTGCATAGCGCGCGGTTCCGCCCTGATAACCAGGGCGGATATAGAGCAGATTGAACGCACACAAAGGCATGGAGACAATATCAGCCCAGGTCTTAACAAGCTGCAGCCTTTACGCTGCTCACCCGAAATGGCTTCCATAACCGACAGCCCTGATGACGAGACCAAGATGGATTCTTTTTTCTATACTCTCAGCATCCATTTGCAGATCCAACGATAACAATTCAACATTACAGCCATCGCGGGCCTTATCGACGGCATTGACGGTCGATCTTCAACCCTAACCCCATATCCAGTATGCAACGATCTGCATAACCCAACCTATAACCCTTCCAACTCAGAGTCTTCTTCAATCTCAATATCGAGATTTTCGCCAGGCTGCTTGGGCTTTTTACCTAGGTACTTTATTACACCATCAAATTCGTAATTAACGCGATCAACAAAAGCCTCATAAGCAAGAACCGCCCTGATAAAGGTTGGCCAGTCGTCTGGGTTCTTTAATTTCTGCACGGCATGACAGACATCGGGATGCGGATTAATATAAAAATAGTGTTTTTGCTTTTTATCTTCCAGATCACCTATATCAGCATCAAACATGAGGTCGTCTTTCTTGAAAAAAAGCAACCGGTCACACATATCAAGATCCTTGAGCAATGCCGGTTTGACCAATATAAAAGCTGCCCTTTTCCTCTTCTTTATATAATCAATTATTTTAACGATCTCTACTTTAGGCAACTCATGAAACAGATTTAAATCTATAAAGAAGATTCTTGCTGGTGAAAGCATCAACCTGGCCAAGGATATTTTGGCCAGTTGCTCGCCTGAAAGATCATCATCAGAAACAGAGACCCTCGTATCCAATCCACTTGACAGATCATTAAAAGCTTCATCAAGCTTCAATATGCTGTTTATTTCCTTAAATTCGTCATCAGACACTTTGCTATTGACCAGCAAAATATTTTCCCTGATCGTCATTGGAAAGGTCGTCGAGTCTTCTGTAAAAATATCGACCAGTTTGACAAGCTCATCAGGATGGAATTTGTTTATGGGTATATCATTGATATAGACATGGTCATCGCTCAGAAATGCACCCTCAGTAAATGATTCTGCCATCCTCTCAAATGAAGGCGATCTAATCGACACCACAGCATATACGTGTTGTGGATGCAATTTGAAATCCCAACCTGTTATTTGCCTGTCTGAATCTTTTGGCCGATAGCCTGAATATCGTACTTCATCCAACTGGTCAGGAATCTTCAGCTTCCCCCCTTCATTCGTACCCACAGAGGACCACTCACCGAGCCTGCTAAAGAAATGACGGGCGATAGGCAGCATTTCATTATTTTTTCCGACAGTAGCCAGGATTACTGAAACTATTTGTTGCAGCATGATGAATCCGATAAATGCAGCTGCATATTGCCCTGTCAATTCCGCCACATCATCAGTATCGAGTGTGAGCCAGATAATTGCAGACAATCCAATGGTTCCTGCCACACCAAACAGAAAAACATTAAATGCCTTTAGCTCTGCCAGCCTCCTTCTTAGCTGAAAACGTTCGATCATCATGCTCGTGATCATGTTTGCAGCTATTCCACGATTATCAAACATGCGCAAATATGGCAATGAACGGATGAACCGTCCGGTAGTTCCTGCATTCCTTACAATATGCGCTCTGACATTGATCGATTCATTTATTATCTTCTTGTTGACCCGAATGATCAGCAACAATAATGGCAAAATAAGCAGCGGAAGAATTACTGCCAACTGCCAGTTCAGATATACCAACATTGCGTAAATAGACAAGGCGTAAATGGAATTGACAAACATTTTTATGAGATTTAGAGCAATTGTCCGTATCGCCCTGACGTCTTGTCTAAGCAACAGCATCAGGTCGAGCCGATCATTGCGACCTATAGGCCTGCAGTCCGACTCGCACAATTCCTTCGATGCAGAAAATATCAGGTGGGTTTGCACATCCCTGATAATATCCTGGCTTTTGACGGCAATAAGATATCCTGCACCATAGATTCCAATACCAGAAAGCAATACACCTGCAACGATTAGCAGCAATTCGCCGGCATCAATGCCACCCTCAGCATATCTACCAAGACCGGATAACACATACATCATTAGCATACGGAATCCAGCGCCGAGAAAACCAAACACAACAAGCTGCAATGCCAATGGCTTGAAATGAAAAATCAGCTTGGCACAATCACGGTATACGTGATATTTCGGGTATTTGGTATATGCCTCGTCATTCAGCACATCACTGGATATTTCACTCATCTTCTGCCTACCCTTTAATCCAGTTGCTGGCCGCAATAGATAAAGCTCAGGGGGTGTTGTCAATTGTGATTTGCTGCCAGGGCCTGTTAACACGATCCCAATGGGTTCTGCCGGGGCTGTTTTTCCGTCCAGCAAGGCAGAATGAGCGAGGTGTTATCAGTCTACCCGTGCGAATGATAACGCCGCTGGGCGGGAAAAGAGCCCCAGCCCTGCGGGTTGCACCTGAAAAAGCACCACTCCGCGTTGCTCGTCGTTCATTTGGCGTCACCAAACCGCTCTCCCCGCGCCTTGATTGGCGCTTTTTCTGACGCAACAGAGCCCATTGGGGTAGTGTTCACAGGCCCTAGTGAACCAACAGGTGGGAAATGAATGGTATCGTACCTGCCTATTGAGTATCTTTGGCTCGCACCAAAGTGGATTTCTGGCGTTGTCGTGAATGCAAGCGACACATCCGACTTACCCAATATTTTTTTACAATCGGTATCAAAATGTCCGTAGGGATAACAGAAATACTTGACCGTATCACCCAGCATGGAGCTTAGATAATTTATTGACTCAAGGATTTCATACTCTTTTCTTGCATAATCTACTGAAGTCAAGTATGGATGCGTCACACTGTGCCCGCCAAAGACCATCCCATTATCATGCATTTCCAGTATCTCGCGCTCGGTGAGGAAGTTCTCGGCTATATAGCGACGAACATCCCCGACAACTCCCTCAAAAATGTCATTGATCAGATCATTACTGACATGCTCATCAAGAGTAAAATTCATGAAATACTTGATGTTCTGAACCCGCATGTTGTCCAGTCTCTTGATTTTTACTGGCGCGGAGGGAATAGCATTCAATCTGCGGCCTTGGGGATGCGTCTTATATCTATCCAGAAGATACTGTTCCAACTTCTTTATACCAAGCTTTCCAAGCACTACCTGCAGCTTGTTGACCAAGGGAATATTGCCGCCAATCAGATGCGAAATGTTAGGGAAAAATATCCCTGAAAGCCCCCGCTCTCTCAATAGCCTGTATGCCACCTTGTAATGTTCTTTAAGGCCGTCATCGAAAGTGAGCAGGAAACCAGGTGGCGGCTCGCTGTTCTGCTCAACAGCATTCAATAGATCATTGGGATAAAGCGGGGAAAAATTATCAATGAAATAGTTCAACTGTTTTTCAAAATCAGAAATCCGCAATGCATTGACATTATATGGATTGTCATCACGAATATAATGATATGTGATAATATAATGATTCATAATATAGGTATCGCAGCGGCGGATTCTAGCCTCTACAACCTACCCTCACCCAACCGATGAGCGACGAAATCAGCGATGCTGGCATTTATCCTGTCTGATGACGCTGTCACATCATCACACTTCATTTTCAGAACATGCTTCTGATTATGGCGCTTTTCATCAGGGTGGGCCAATGCCTTTTCCAGCATCGCATAGAACTCCTCATAATTGTTGGCAAGATAAACCGCATCCATATCAACAAGATCTCGATAATGTCGAGATTTGTAATAATCCCTTAGCGGGTAGTGCAGGCTATTGATTAGCCCCAGGTCGAAACCGATATTGACCGATGGTTTCCCCGCAGCAAAGCCTTCAAGCGTCATTGTTGATGCAACATTTACGATGACATCAGAATGATGGAGTTGATTTACCAACAGATCGATATCGTTTGGACTTGGTACCCATTGATTATCGTTCTGGAGGCTCTTGCCTGCATAGGTAAAGGCAACATTATTATATTTGGAACGCAGTTCATCATACCGCTCAGACCGATCCTTGGGATGCATTCTTACCATGCATTGAAACCTGTCTGAATAATGCTCCTTCCAATGGGCAAGAAAATCATTAAGAAACTGTGGCTCTGCAGGGAATGTCGTCTTCGATCCCGTCGTATACAGAATCAATGGCTTATTAACATCCAGACCAAAATGCCTGAAAAACTCCTCCTTTGGAACAAGCCCTCTCTTCTGAGTGATTGCTTCAAATTGAGGCGAACCAACGATGCGACGCTGCTTGTTACGGAAATGTGGAAGACTCATATCGAAATCCTGATCCATCTCCTGGCTCCATACCAGATATTGTGCCGCGAACTCATCGATAAGCCATTTGGTGGACACGTTATCCCAGGAAACCACATTCGAAACCACAGGCAACGACTCGATTGCTGCGGCCCTCGTCCAGATTTTGGAAATCCAGGATATACAGTTGGTATTCAGCAGCAGTGAAAGCTTCAGCCGTGACAATTCCTTTCTTGCTTGACCCAGAGGTGTCGTCGCGCCATAGATATACATCACAAACGCATACAAGGATTGGTACGATTCGATGGTTGAGAATCTCTCCGATAAATTCCAGATCTGTAGATTTTTGTCCAGTTTGCCTTGTTGCAGAGCCCTGGCGTAGGATTCATCCAGATTGTTCTGATATATTTTATGTGTTGGGCTATTGCTGACACGATAACCTGAATACCGAAGCAGCGTTTCCAGTGGCTGACGTTTTGGCGAGGGTATCCTGTATAGCTTCTCAGGTGGCAGGTTTCCATCCAGAGTCCAAAGTTCATCAAATGGCGACAGGACGATTACCTCAGCCCATTTGTTCAGCTTCCTGTAGACATCAGATAGCAAAAATGTCCTTGCAGATTGACCATCAGGAACCAGCATGCCTATTCTCGGCCGCGATTCCCTTCTGAAAAGTCTATTAAACCTACTGCGGACGGGCCATGCTGCGCATGATTCAGCAATCATATCCTGCTGCGCAACATATATCCCTCTTCGTACCAGACGTTTTACATCTGAAAATTCGAGCGGCAAGTCCTGAGGGTATGCAGAGCAAACCACCTTTAGCGATTTCTGGAATACATTGGAATCCATGCGCCTGGACATGGATACACCAAGTTTAAGCGCATCGATCAATCTGGTTTCGAATATCGACATGTCAGCAACTGCTATTTCCCTACGATGGATTCAGGAGCTACCGCTTACCTGTATTCCAATATCAAATATATTCCAGAGCTATGCCAAGCAAACTGTTCAGGAGATTATCTCGCCAATTACTTGAGAGAACCTTTCGGAAGAGCTTCCATCACAATATGAGACCTTCTGTGACAACACTTTCTGCATCGCTTCCTTCCTTGTAGCGCCATGCTTCAGACTTTCTTTTGTGGCATTTATCAATTCTTCCTTCGAATGCGCTACAAGCACCGCACCCTCATCAACCAATGCCTTGTAATGGTCACTGCTATGGTACATTTCAAAACTCCACAAAAGATTTTCTCGCTTCTTATTCGTGGCCGTGGTATAGGCAACATTCAATGTTGGCAACCCCAGACAAAAGCCCTCGAGGCTCATCGTTGAGGCCACATTGATGCTTACAGATGCATGCGCCATCTGATTGAGCATATATGCCATGATCTCCTGATCAGGAAGCCACTTATCAGCACCTTCCCACTCAGGTGGCCCCGCAAGAGTGATTGCGATATCTGGCAGCTCTCCGAGCTCTTCATATCTTGAAATCATGTCCTTGGGATGTAGACGGACTACAAGGCTGACCTTGCCTGCAAGATCTGTTTTCTGGATAGCCTCCCAATATTCCTTGATGATCTGCGGTTCTTCTGGCATGGCAATCGGTGTATTGGTAGCATACAGAATATAAGGGAGATCAGGATTGAGACCCATGCTCTGCACAAATTCGTCTCTTGGTACAAGTCCTTCTTTATTGAAATACATATCGAACTGCGGCGAACCAACCACATGTGCTTGCGCCTCAATGAATGGAAAATGCTCTTGCATTTCCGTTAGCATTTCATCGCTCCATACCAGATAGTGATCCACGTGTTCATCGAGCAGGGTCTTGGTGGTCAAATTATCCCAGGAGATAACATATGCCGCAGTAACGACACCTTGATCCTGAGCATAGTGCGTCAGAGGCCAGCTAGCGCTGTGGTGTGCCGCAGTAGACAGTACAAGCTCCGGGCTGAAGCGATCAAACAACATTCTGAACATGCCATGTGGCAGCACAGCCCATAGAAATATCTGATGCACACCTGACAGGGTCTTGCGCCCGAACAGCTTGCCGACCAAAACTGAGAAATTCAGCATCTTGTACTGACGACGGGCTGCGTTACGAATCTTTTTCGAGGACCCCTGTTTTGCATTGACCTCTATATTCTCCATGATGCTCTTCAGCGTCCCCGAAGAACTACAGTGCATATGGTAATACGCAGCCAGAAACTCAAGCCGCAGGGTATAATTGTCGAACCAGGGAAGCACCCTGACATTTTCCGCCTTGTAGCTGTTAAGAAAATGCTCGGATCTGTAATAGGGAGAAAAGATGACTATGTTGTAACGTTCTCTAAGCTTTCCCAGCAAGCCTGAAACCAGGATGGTTCGCACCGCCTGCCCACAAGTAACTACCAAGAATATCGTTTTCCTTCCTGGGTCAAATGCCTCCCCACCACTATCCGACTCCAACGCCGCCCTGAGTTCATCATTGAGTGTTGCCGCCTTTTCCCTGAGCTTGGCCGCATCTTTTGCGAGCATCTTCATGAACAGGAATGCATCTCTGATACGGGATAATCCGGAGCTAAAGACAAATCCGATTGTCAGCAATGGCTTCAACATCTTGCTCGAATAGATAAACATGACCAGAACCCTTCTCAGACCATGGGATTCGCGATAATGCGCGTATCATCTGGAGCAAGAAGGCATTGATGCAGCAATACCAGGACAAAGGATAACAAAGCCACTGAATGAGGCTTGCTTGTCCTTTGTCTTGGCATGTTCGTGATTACGTCATGCTGGCGCAGAGGATGGCTTATATACTTGACCCCGTGTTTTTCATGGCGGAAAAATCTTGCATGTCGATATCCTGGCCTCTCCATGACTTCTTGCATCTCCTTGTCTGTAATTGTTATGAGGTCACAAACCTTGCGATAAGCAGAATTACACGGCTCTGTCAGCAACCCATTTCAGATCTCGCCTCGATCAGGTCAAGTAATCCTGGGAGTCTGAAACCCATCTGGATTTCAGACTCCCAAAAAAAACGCACCATTGGTGCATTGTCTCAGTAATTTCACATGTAGCTTCTGTTTCGAGTACCGGGTTAATACCAGACCTTGGATAAGGTCTTTCATGGCTTATTCAAACAAGCCTTAGATAGCCGAGTGCCTTTCAAGAACATTAACAATATCTTGTATACCCTGAATTTCGATCATCTCATCCATGGACAACTGCACATCGAATTCCTGTTCCAGTGCCTCGATGATCTGTACATGCTTGAGGGAGTCCCATTTGGGAATATCATCCCGCGACAGCCCTACGTGTAGCTCTCCCTCGTATTCCAGCAAGTCGCTCAGTAACGCGACAATTTCCTGATATTCAGCTTTATTCATTACCTGATCACTCAATGAGACACTTGTACTTTACAGGTGGAATTTCCGTCATCCCATTCCTTCAATATTTCGATACCAGCCGGGCAGACTGGTTTTGCACTACCATTATCGATTCCCAGCTCCCAGCACTTTCCGTCTTCCAAAGCCTTCTCAGATGAAAATCCATGCTTGGGATAAAACTCGGCAACCTGCTGATTCTTGCTGGTTGGCCGAAAGATTCCCATTATACGCTTGACACCCCTTCCCACCAATTCATCGATCAGGGCGCACAGGAAAGCATCCTCGACGTTACGACCAATCACACGACAACTCATAAGAAAGGTTCGTATTGTGGCAACATCACCATCAACTTCCGCTATTCCGGTAATCACAATGCCATGATCACCAAACTTGTCGACCACTCTGCCTGCCAGCATGACAAATTTGTCATCCTGCTGACGCATCTTGCTGATTGCAGCAGCATCGAGTCTCTCCGTCGTAAGATTGAATTGATTGGTTCTAAGGTGCAGTTGGGCAATGCGCTTCAGACAATTATCATCTACCCGTATCAGCGTCAGTGACTGATGCAAACTGAGCAAATATTCTTCGATTGAGCGACTGACCTTTTTCAGATCCTTTCTCTGGCGATCAGCAATATACATCTCACTGCGCCTGCGGTCTTCATCAGTCATGCGCAAGACCCAGGTCTCCCGAAGTCCTCTGAGAAATCGAACCCAATGACTCGGATCATCTGGCAACTCGGGTACAATCACCTCCGGGCACATGGCACGCATTGCCGATCGCTCATGTGAGCTGTCATCGAGGAATATGAAACTCTGCAGCCCCAGATTGAGTTCCTCAGCAAGTTCGCGGATATTCTGTGCCTTGAGATCCCAATTGATGCGGTGGGCCACAAAATCTTTCTTCTTCAGGATCATACCCTGATGCTCATCAAAGACACTGATCGCATCTGGATTGTTCTTGCTGAGCACGACCAAAAGCATGCCCTGATTTTTCAGTCGCAAACACTCCTGCTGGAATGCGCGAAAAACATTGCCGGGAAACTCCTCGTCACATTGGAGGTTCGCCACACCATCCTCTCCATAAATACCACCCCACATGGTATTGTCGAGATCAAGTGCCAGCACCTTTGCCGGACCTGTCTTCAATGACACGAATGTGGATGAAAAAGCACTTGCAAGAAGCCTGCTGGCCTGGTTAGAGAATGGAATCCTGCCATAATAAAACAGTTTATCATCGATCCTGGCTGATGCCGGTATATCCGCCAGCGCCATATCCGAATCGACCAATAATACATTGGCTAAACTCTCAGCCAGATCATACAGGATCGAATTGACCCGGTTGACAATCCTCCCTTCACCACCTGGCGCTGTATTGTCAATAACGCCGAATGATGGAGACACTGGCCTGGGCAATGTATTGACAAGGATGGGGATACCAGTCTTGTCTGAAAATGAATGAATTGCCTCGGCCAATTGCGTGACACGTTCCAGTATCAATTGTTCTATGTCGCCACCCGAATGGCGCCAGTCAACGGGCAGCAGGCCATCACGGTCCAGTACAATCAGGACTCCGTTATAACTGGAATCTGCCGTGTTCAGCAATGACTGAATGGCCTGACCATAGTCAGTGGTTTGTATTTGCGCATTCACCCCATGTACTGCACACGCCTTGGAAAAATCATCTGAAAAGATATTCAGGGTGGAAAACCCTGTTACCAGGAAGGAAGCAGGCTCCAGGTCTTCCTTATATTTTTTCAGCTCTGCGCCAAGCGAATTGAGAACTTCTGGCCTGTCCAACCAGCGCGCAAGTGCCAAGCGTAATGCCAACCCATTCTGACCAGCATTGATCAGCACAGTTACGGCACGCTTTATCAGAGCCGGGGATAATCCAGATGCCTGCAGCAGGTTGCTGACGGGTTCCCGATAAGCCTCGGCATCGGCCGCATCTCGAAGTAGACGATTCAGATCGTTGACAGCCCACATCGGATCTGCACCGCCTGTTTGATGGTCTATCACATGGCCACCAACAATTGCGGCCTCCAGTGAAGCGGGATCAATCTTCACCCCTGTCTCATTTATTCTGGAGAAAAATCTCTGTGCTACTTCGATATCGATTTTCTCCCAGGAGAGACAACGCAGAAAGCGCAGATCACGGCCAACCAGGCCTTCTCGTTCGGCAAGCTGATCAAGAATAGAGGAATGTAACGATGCGTTACTCACGGCCATTCAACCAATACAGGATTTGCATGAGGGGTTGTGTCTGAAATCAGACCATTACCTGGCCACCAGCCACCAGTATGTTTTCCCCGGTAACGAAATCTGATAGTGGTGAGCTTAAATAGAGCACAGCCCCGGCCACATCATTGGTTGTTGCCATTCTTCTAAGCGGTGTCTGTGAAACCATCATCTTCCGAAATCTTTCAGGAACATCTGCAACAAGATCGGTATCGACCATCGAAGGTGAAACCATATTGACATTGATACCAGACGGCCCCAATTCCTGCGCAAGGTTTTTACTCATCCCAATCAGTGCACTCTTTGCGGTAACATACGGCAGCCAGTTATAGGCTGTTCTCCCCAGCGCTGCCGAGCTTATCATGTTTATAATTTTCCCCTGACGCTCTTTCAACAGTGGCAACGCCAATTGAGTAACACGAAAGGCACTGCCAACTATGCTTTCGAAGCTTGAGGCCATATCCTCCCAACTCCACTGCGCAAAGGTTCCACTAGCGATCTTCGGACCGGCGTTATTTACAAGAATATCCATTCCACCAGCAGCCTGGATGGTTTCCATCATCGAGACTACTTCTTCCTCACTGCAGACGTCTGCCTTGACAATCTCGGCTTTGCCTCCCATTTCCTGTATGCAGGCCACGGTATCATTTGCTGCGCCTTTGCTACGAGCATAATTTATCCAGACCATGGCGCCGTTGGCGGCGAGTGTCTTCGCGATCTCACTGCCAATACCCCGTGAACTTCCGGTGACCAGTGCGATCTTGCCTTCCAGCAGGTTGCTCATTTCCAGCTCCCTTTTTTCTTCATCCTTTCCGCGCCATTCGCTCAACCTGAGGACCTTGGAGCGAGCTTTGCCACGCAATACCACATCTCCATGCTGATTACGAATCAGCGTATCCATTTCAATGACTCGCGTAACCTTGTCTATTGCGGTGATGGTTCCGGTTGCAACCACCGTATCTCCAATGAAAACGGGCCCGGTGAAATCAATTTCCTGAGAAAGATAGAGAGCACCATGTCCAGGAATCTTCATGCCAACCAGCGTAGACAACAGGCTGGCGTGCAGAAATCCATGCACAACTCGCTGCTCGAACTGAGTCTTGGCAGCGAATTCATCATCCATGTGGAGTTCGTTGTAATCACCGGAAAGTCGGGCAAATGCATCAACATCCTCCCGGGTGATCGTTTTACGAACACTGTCCTCATATCCTACGAACAATTTTGTTATTGGGTCTTCCACCAGTGTAGCCTGTTCAGAGAATCTGACGGTTGTTATTAACCCGGCAACTGAATATGGCCCTGTTCAGCCGCATATGCAGGTGTTTGGGGCTTGATATAGGATCGCACTCTCTCGGGTGATTTCTGGATGAGACGAAGATACGACATCACTTCTTGCTTCAATTGCTCAATACCGGCGATGGAATATCTCCCCGGCAGGTTGTCTTGCGATCATTCAATAAGAATTCGTCAGGATTGGGCTCGGGAGAGCACGGCTGTAAAAAAATCAACTCCAGGCGATCCGCAACGGATTCTACAAACTCCCCTACCATCTTCGCCTTGTGCGTAGGGTGGCTATCAACGATCAGAAACACCTTGCGTTCAGTGCTTCGGATCATCCTCTTCAGGAAATCGATGAATAGTCCGGAACTCACGCACCTCCCGACACACATGAAACGAAAATCGCCTTGCGGGCTGACTGCAGAGATGTGGCTCAGTTCAATGCGCGCCCCCACGCTGGATACAATCGAACGCCCTCCTTTGGGCAAGCAGTTGGCATCGGCATAAGCATCAACTCGAATACCGGCCTCATCGGCAAACCAGATTTCTGCCTTCTCACGCTTCGCCTTGGCGCGAATGGATGGAAACTCATTATTCATCCAGTGATCAACCTGCTCGGGGCTTTGCTGGTGGGCACGCATCAGTGGCCTTTGTGCGGACAGTCCAAGCTGATTGAGCAACCGGCAAACCGAAGCCTTGCTCAAACTGATCCCAAGCTGTTCCTTGATCAGCTCGCCAACAAGCCTGCTCGTCCAGAGAACAAATGGAAATCTGTACTGATCTGGCGTCTTCCGCGTGATCGCCTCGTAAAGCCATTCCATTGACTTTGCATCCAGCTTCCGCTTTCGCCCCCCTCGTTTGCGGGCATCCAGCGCATCCGGGCCACCCCTGCGATAAAGTGCCAGCCAGTTATAGATCGTAACGCGTGAAATCCCTAATATCCGCGCCACGTCCTCAGGTGACTCCCCGTTCTGAACCGCCATAACGCCCCGCTTGCGAAGCTCCGTGAGCTCTTCGTGTTTCAGACCGCGTGCATCTGTCGTGCTCATCCGCGCATTCTACAATATATCCACCACTGTTTAAACAATTATGAGACGGTCAATATTCATTCAAAGCCAGGGGATGCATACCTGTCCCCGCTCCAGAAGAAATTGCCCATAAGCTATATCTTCCTTTGTGTCGAGATCAAAGGCATACGGCTGTGGTACCTCTATCGCAATCGAACGTTCTCCGAATATTTCATTCTTCTCCATCAGGGTCCGTTTTCGAGTAACTACAAGATTGCCGAAAATATGGAATCTTGGTTTGCTCTGCTTGTTATAACAGGCGAGGCGCTCATCTCGAAAACGGAAAGATACATAGCCATCTTCAACAACACGCTGGTTGTAGGCATGGTAGTTATGCGGAAATCTGGATACCGTTTGTGCAGAATCACATTCCGGATCATTCTTCATTGCCGCAACACATGCATCGATATGTTCTGGCAGCAGGAATGGCGAGGTTGGTTGCAGCAGTGGAACAATATCTATCCGGTCGCCATGCCTCAGCATCAGATCCTTCAATACATCCAGTACCGGCGTATCGTCCTGGGCAAGTTCTGCCGGTCTCGGTATGACCCTCACCCCCATGCTCTCAACTACCGCCGCGATCTTGTCATCATCAGTAGAGCAGACCAGTTCATCGATAAGACTGCAACGTAGTCCCGCCTCAATAACATGTTCAATCAACGGTCGCCCGCAAAATTCAGTAATGTTCTTGTGAGGAATACTCTTTGAACCGCCACGGGCAGGAATCACTCCAAGCGTTTTACCCGCCATCAGGCCACCTCCATTTTTGCCAGCTCTTCCAGAGCACGTTTGATTGTATGCTTCTGTGTCAAGTGCCAGGCATCGACCGTGGAACCGGCAATATGCGGCGTGATCACCAGGTTGTCATGGGTGGCGGCATAGCGTACCAGCGGATGTTCCTTCACTGATTTGTTGAAACCCTGCTCGAATTCATCGTCGAGCACGTCGATTGCGGCGCCCGCCAGTCGACCGGATTCGAGCGCAGCCAGCATGGCGGCAGTTTCGACAATCGCCCCCCGAGATGTATTGATCAGATATGATCCCTCCCTGAACTTGTCAAACAATGCAGCATTGAACAGGTTTCTGGTTTCATCAGTTAAGTGGAGATGCAGGCTGACCACATCACTAAGTGAAACCAGCTCCTCCAGTGAATCCACCTTGCTAACACCTTCAACAGGTGGAATTTCTACATAGGGATCGTAATAGTACACCGGCATACCAAAGGCGACGCCATAACGCGCAACAATTTCCCCAATTCGACCAATACCCACCAAGCCCAGCGTCATCCGGGACAACATTCTCGGCGCGCCGAACGGCCAACGCGACCATTGCCCATCCAGGACAGAACGGAAAGCACCCGGTATATTGCGCATCATTGTCAACATCAAGCCCCAGGTAAGTTCTGCGGTAGGTGTGATGGTCCTCAGAAAAGCAAGCTCCTCACGCAGTGAAATCACCTTGATGCCACGCTCTTTGGCAGCCGCTTCATCAATATGTGGCACGGAGGTTGTATTGCTCGCAATAATACGTAGCGCCGGCATGCGATCCATTTTTTCCGCGTTGAAATAGAAACCCAACGGAGCGAATGAGACGACGACATCCAATAGTTCAATATCATCATCCTGCGTAGGATCATCCAGCACAATTACGTCAAAATTCTCCTTGAGCAAATCCATATTGTCTTGCTGAAAATTCAGCATACGGTAATATATGAGCTTGGGTTTGCTTGACATTAACAACCTATCCCCTTAGAGAAACCCGTCTAGCGGTTGCTCTTTAACATTTCCAAAATGATGTCCGCCTGCCTCTCAGCAGCATTCGCAGTGAATGGCCCGCATATTTCTTCTGTTAGCGACTTCTGCCTGCTCGCCATAGCATCCGGCTCATCGAGGGCTGTTGTTATCGCCTCGATCAACTCTGGTGTTGAGCGGGCAATCGGAACGACACCACTATCCGTGATAAACCGATAGTGGCTGCTTCGATAATAACTCTCCAGCAGCTCACCAGGAAACTGGCCACCGGGATCGTAGGCCACATTGACCACGGGTGTACCAACGGCGGCAGAATCCAGTGTCATTGAAGAAGCCACGGTAATTACGACATCGGCCCCCCTCAGGGATTGCGCCAATTCGGATAATGCGCTGCTGGAGAATCGCCAGCGTGAAGCGATGTCCGCCTTGCTATCCTCGATGTACTCATGAGGGTCATTGACAAACAATGCTTCCGTATCGGGCAAGTCATACTCTTCCAGTGTACTCTGGGGATGGGGCCTGAAAACCACGGCCACCCCCTTCCCCCAGGTCCCCGCGCGCGCCAGAGTGGTAATTTCACGGACCAAGGCCCCCTGAAATGGAGCCAACACCGTCGGTATCCCGGCGATCATTAAAACTCTTTGATATTTCTCAGGATTTATACCGCATTTTACCGAGATATCATACTTGGCCGCAGGCTTGTTAGGCAAGCTCCGATGGTAGATATCAAACTGGGGAGCCCCGGTCACAAACACCTGTTCCGGTCGCAGGTAGAAATGCTCCACCGCCAGCCGCTTCATGTGCCTGTTCCAGACCATGATCCGATCCGGGGTGATACCAAATGGCCCCTTCATGGACAGATTGTCCCACGACAGGATTTGGCAGAGTGTCGGAATTCCCCGCTGTATCGCCTCCCGTATAAAGGGGAGTTCGGGATATTTCCAACCCGGAGTGCCGGCTACCAGCAAATCACAGGGCGCCTCATCAAAAAATTGACGTACAGCACGGTCGTTACGCAAACAACGGATACGCCGATCGAGGATACGATACACGCTGCGGAACGGCAGCAGCAGCCCGGCTGTGCTGGCAACCAGACGCCGGATCCAGCGGGAATTGACCCGGTAACAGATAAGCGTCTGATCAGGAACCAGTCGTCTGAAAATTCCGCCGGCTACCGCAAGCAACAGCCACTCCAGTATCCCAGGGCGCCGTGGCTCGATAAAATAAAAGCTCACGCCCCGCTGTTCATACATGGATACCAGCTCTTCCCCGGCATGGGTGCAGACACAGCGGACCTGTACCCCTGCTGCCAGCAACCGGTCAATGATGCCAGTATTGAAAAATGACCGAAGATGATAGCCATCGATCGCAGTCAGTACGATCGTTCGACCGAACAAGGCCTGATTGGGTTCAAGCACGATTTTCTACTAGGCGGGCACTATTCGGGCGATCCTGATCAGAATCCCCCTTGGTAACGTAGACATCCAGATTGCAAGAATCCGCATGTTTTCCTCCAACAAGCAGACGAATCGCCAGCTTACGAAAATCGAGCGGCTGAAACAGGCTTGCAAAGCGGTTCTCTGCATCCGGAGTCTCGCAGACGAGGCCCGCATTTTCCAACACTGCCTGCGGAATCTCAACACTGCTGAAAAAATCAACGAGAGCAATCTCCTGGTCGTTGAGAGAGGATGTCAATGCATTTATTAATCCCGGCAATGCATCCAGATTACCCATGTAATCGACGATCCGGCATACCGAAACCTCATGAGAGAGAACCGCTTCCAGACGATAGACCAATAACGCCGATCCGGCTCCAGCGGTCAGAAAACGATAGTCAAAAGCCGGATGATTCTGATAACGCCATAGCAGATAATCCCTATTCCGCATTATGGATGCGGCATGGAAGGGGATATTCTCCGCTGCCGGGATCCGATCGGGCAAACGATCTGAATCCGTCGCATCACCTACATCGGTATCAGCATTGAACACCAGGCCAGGAGGCAGGCTATCGCCTGAACAAAGCCGGGCTGCGAGCTCTGGATTGACCAAACGCAGGTAGCGATGCAAGAATCCCGCATCACGCATCCCAAGGCCGACACAGATTTTCAGACCCGCAAGACTCGATCCTGGATTAACAACCAGGTCACAGGTTCTAAGCAGATCGCGCATCAGTAAAGCACCAAATCCCGGGGCAGCCTGCTTGCGAACGATCAGATTGACCGGATACGCGCCTGTCACAATACCGCCATCGGGCAACCGTACCCTGACCGGAATAATACCCATTTGTCCGATTATCTCGTTTCCGGAAATAACCAGTTTCAGCGTGTATTCACCGGTTTCGTTAAATGGATTCTCCAAATACTGCCAACGCAAAAAACGTGGCGAATGCATAACATAGTCCGGATTGGGATATACCTCACGCAGGAATACATCCAGCATTCCTGCATGCTTCTCAGGTATATAATTTTCTATTTTTACCATGAGACCCTGATTTCCACCTCATTGGTCGCCACGCAGCAGATACAAGGCTGGGCAGCAGGATGCTACTCGGCTTGGCTTTGTAGCTGGCTATTGCGCCACCCCCCTCATCCAGGCCGCCTTGGTGCAATATCCGGGCTAGAACGTATTTTGTTTCTGCTGGGTAAACTCACAATTACTTAAAATATTTACGATCTTTTCAGCGGCATTGCCATCTCCATACAGGTGGTCAGGCTCATAGGGTCCATGATCAATCTGTTTTTTCACCGCTTCGATTATCACAACATGATTATAATCAACATCGATGACGTTCCTGCCGCGGTCCCTGCCTTGCTGCCTTGTACCGATATTCACAGCAGGCGTTCCCAGGAAAGCCGCCTCACGGATACCACAGGAAGAATTACCGACGATACAGGCCGCATTCTTCAGCAGTGGCGCAAACAATTCGATTGGCAGACTCTTGAAAAAATGCACATGTTCCGAATCGTGCGCTTCACGATACATCCTGATGCCCTTACTGATACCATCTGAACCAGCATCCATGTTCGGCCAAATCCAGAATGTCGGCATTTTAAGCTCATGGATCGCCTTGATCGTTTCATTTACATGAACAAGATTTTTCTCATATTCCGTGGTAACAGGATGCTGAATGACAATCAGATACTTGCCCTTTTCAATCGGCACTGTTCTGCCAACGCCATGACTGAGCTGAAAATCCTTGACTGGCTCCAGATTATCGGTATCCATATTTGCCAACACATCAAAACTGGTAGCCCCCACCTCATGGATCGCAGTTTCCAGTTCCCCCATACGGGAGATACGCTCAGCCGCCTCCTTTGAGGCCGGAAAATGCATGTGAGCCATTTTCGTGATGGCATGCCGAATAGATTCATCGATCGAACCCGACTTCTCACCGCCTTCGATATGCGCTACCGGGATATTCATATAGGTCGCTGCCATGGCAATGGCAAGACACTCAAACCTGTCTGCGATAACGATGACAACATCGGGCTTGAGATTTTCAAATGCATTGGCAAATTCAGTTACAGCAAGCCCTGCTGACTTGGCCATGGTCAAAGGAGTCTCGCCCTCGACCAGGAAATGAATAATGTGATTGACATGGAAATTGTCAACCACATCGGTCTCCAGTATTTTTCCGTACTTTTCGAGCACGACACTGCCACCCAGAACAACCTGCAGTTCCAGATCTGGACGACGCTGGATTTCAGCCATGACAGACTTCATCTTGGCATAGTTGCCTCTGGCCGTTAATACCACACAAATGCGCCGCGGCCTCATACCAGATCCTCCCATTGTATAACCGAATCCACAGGCAAATCCCTGTTTGTCACTTTACCCAGCACCTTATCAATCTGGTCTGGACTGATCCCATTTCCAGGGCGTTTTGATGTCAACATATCCTCACTCAGCCTTTCACCTGCCTTGAGCGCGCGCCTGGCAACCAGACTCTTCCTTGCCCATCCCATATTCTCCTTTTCCATTTCGGATGGATGTTTACTCGCATGACCCAATGCGACCTCAATGTCCCTTAATTCCCTGATAAATCTCGCCAAGTCATGCGGGCCACATGAGACTTTCCAGTCCTGGGCATTCGGCACATTAAAATCCAGGCTAATATGTTTCTCGATCACCTTCGCGCCACGGGCAACCGCAGCAAGCGGAATATGGAATCCCTCGGTATGATCGGAAAAACCGATAATGCCACCGAATCGTTCGCGATAAAGATCCATGACCCTCAGGTTTATATCATTTGGCGGAGTAGGATAGCTGGTTACGCAATGAAGCACCGATATATCCTTGTTACCGGTCTGAGTCATTACATCCAGCGCCATTTGCACCTCATTGCTTGTATACATACCTGTTGAGAAAATCACCGGCTTTCCATATCCAGCGGTCTTTTTCAGGTACGGCCAGTTCCTCAATTCCCCCGAACCAATCTTGTAGGCGGGAACATCGAGATCAGACAAAAAGTCCAGGCTCGGCTCGTCATGCGCAGTCGCCAGGAAGGTAATGCCCTGATCATCACAGTATTTTTTAAGCCTCTCGAAATCGCTATATGGCAAACAGCGTGAAGCCAATCGTTCCTTCCAGTCTGATGCGGAATCGGCGATCATGGCGTCAATATCGAACACCTGGAACTTTACTGAGTCCGCTTCAGACTCAATCGCAAGATCAACCAACCGAAGAGCCTTGTCATAATTCCCAAAGTGGGCCACTCCAGCCTCAGCAATGATATAGCAGGGTTCATTAATACCAACACGACGTCCTGCGATCTCAAATTCTTTTGATAGTTCAATGTCCATTGAATGGCCCTGCCTGCTAATTCCACTGGGTCTTTGGTTGGATAATATCCCGTCTGATTTCATCCTTGCGACGAATCACGCTTTCAAGCATCTTTGCCACGATGTTGTTCGTCAGCAAGGTGGGTTCAAGACCCAGATCGAGCAATCCGGTATGCACTGGATTGTAGTAATGATCTTCCAGTTCTACTCTGGGGTTGGGCACACTCTTGATCTCTACATCAATACCGACATCCTTCCCGGCCCTCTGGACAGCATTGGCAAGATCGTTCACGCTGAAAGTCTCAGTGAATTGGTTATAGATCTTCATCTCACCCTTCCGGGCAGGATGGGCAATTGCCAGACCAACACACTGCAAGGTGTCCTTGATATTCAGATAACCGCGCGTCTGCCCACCTTTGCCATAAACTGTCAGTGGGACACCGGCGACCGCTTGCACGATGAAGCGGTTTAATACGGTGCCAAATATTTCATCGTAATTGAACACTGTAAACAGATCTTCGTCGCCCCCCATCTCCTCAGTGAATATCCCATATACAGGACCTTGCATAAGATCGGTGACCCGCAATCCCCACACACGGACATAGAAATACAGCAGATCCGTGTCCTGGATTTTTGTCGTGTGATACAACGAACCGGCCTGACGCGGGAACAACAAGCGGTCTTTACGCCCTTTATGCTCGATATCGATGAAACCCTCTTCGATATCGATATTCGGAGTCCCATATTCCCCCATTGTCCCCAATTTGACGATATGAATCGATGGATCGGTTTCCTTGACTGCATAGGCGACATTCAGGGTGCTGAGGAGATTGTTCTCCAGCGTAAAACGCGCCTCGGAGTGACCCAGCATCGAATATGGAGCAGAAGGCTGCTCTGCATAATGCACGACCGCATCGGGCTTGAATTCATGGAACACATCAAGCAGGAATGGATAATCCGCGACACTGCCGATGCGAACCATGATTTCCTTTCCAGAGACCTCCTGCCAATGCCTGGCACGCTCGAAAAGATTTGGGGTATCAAAAAGGGAGGGAACATCCTTCTCCACACAGGCAAAGCGCCGAAAATAATTGTCTACTACGCATACCTCATTCCCCTGCGAGGAAAGATACATTGCCGTCGGCCAGCCAAGATAGCCATCGCCGCCCAGAATCAGTACCCGCATAATAATTTTATCCTTCCAGCAACTTGTTGCTAATCAGATATTCCCTCAATTCCTCTTTTGGCATGGAATCTTCCACAGACGAGTTATATGGATTTTCGATTCCGGTAGAGGTCATGTTCGGGTATTTATATTCAATTTCCTCATAGATGCATTTAAATGCAGGCAATACAACGAAGAAGTCTTGCAGCTCGACCGTGCGACGTGTTTCTTCCTCATTCATCAATTCTTCAAATAGTTTCTCACCTGATTTTGGACCGATGACATTGATTTCAATCTGCTGGGCGTCATAACCATATTTTGGCGCCAGTTCTTCAATCATGACCTGCGCAAGATCTTCAATCCTGACCACCGGCATTTTCGTTACAAATACCTCCCCTCCACGGGCAAAGAACACGGATTGAATCACCAACGACACCGCCTGCTCCAGCGTCATGATGAAACGCGTCATTTCTCGACTTGTCAGCGTCACTGGCCCACCAGACGCAATCTGGCGCTTGAACAGCGGAATGACGGAACCGCGTGAACCCAGCACATTACCAAATCGGCTTGATGCAAAGACAGGGTCACGATCATGGTGACGCAGTGCATTGGCTGCGGTCATAAGCCGTTCACCCATCAGCTTTGATGTGCCCATCACATTAGTGGGATTTACGGCCTTGTCAGACGAGGTGAACAATACACGTTCAACATTATTGAGCTGTGCTGCATCAATGATATTCTGCGTGCCAATGATATTGCTCTGGATAGCGTCTCGTGGCGACTCCTCGCAAAGTATCACATGCTTCAGGGCCGCGGCATGCAGCACAATATCGATACCGCGCATCTTACGGATGAGCTTATCCTTGTCTCTGATATCGCCGATGAAAAGCCTTACATTTGGGTTATCCGTATACTCCTGGGAAAGAAAGAACACCTCGCTTTCGTTGTTATCGATCCCAACCACCCTTGCCGGTTGCCGAGCGACTACCTGTCGAAGGAGTTCCTTTCCCACCGTACCGCATACCCCAGTTATCAGTACATTCTTATTTTCCCAGTCCGGGTCATATGTATTATTCATCTAGAAAACACCCATTCTCCATAATCACTCGTCAATGTGACAAAAAGTCCATATCACTGCACTCTGTCATATACATCCTCGAAGCGCACGATATCGTCCTCTCCCAGATAACTCCCTGACTGCACCTCGATGATCTCCAGCGGGATGGTGCCCGGATTCTCCAGGCGGTGGGTGGTCCCCAGGGGTATGTAAGTCGATTCGTTCTCGGTCAATATGAAGACTTCATCACCCTTGGTGACCCGGGCGGTACCGGACACCACGATCCAGTGCTCGGCGCGGTGGTGATGGAGTTGCAGTGACAGCGAAGCACCTGGCTTCACGGTCAGACGTTTGACCTGGTAGCGATCGCCAAGATCGATGCCTTCATAGTCGCCCCAGGGCCGGTAGACGCGGCTGTGGAAACGATGTTCCTCACGGTCGGCCGCCTTGAGCTGGGCGACGATCGCCTTCACGTCCTGGTCGCGGTCCTTGGGTGCCACCAGGATGGCGTCGGAGGTTTCGACGATGACCATGTCTTCCAGACCAACCGCGGCCACGCAACGGTCCTGGGCGAGGATCAGCGAGCCTCGCACCTCGTGGGTCAGAACGTCGCCCTGGGTGACATTGTCCTGTTCATCGCGCAGGGAGATGTCCCAGATCGCCGACCAGGCACCGACATCCGACCATTCGGTGGCCATCGGCACCACCGCTGCGTGATCGGTCTTCTCCATCACTGCGTAGTCGATGGAATCACTGGGACTGGAAAGGAAGGCTTCTTTCCCCACCCGACAGAAATCGATGTCACTCCTGCCGCCAGCCACGGCCTGTTCGCAGGCGGCGAGGATCTCCGGCCGGAAGCGGCCGATCTCTTCCAGCCAGCGATCGGCCCGCATGACGAAGATGCCGCTGTTCCAGAGGAACTCCCCCGAAGCCAGGTATTCCTCGGCCGTGGCCTGGTCGGGTTTCTCGACAAACTGTGCGACCGCAAATGCGGGGCTGTCATCGATCGCCTGACCACGCCGGATGTAGCCGTAGCCGGTCTCCGGCCGGTCCGGGACGATACCGAAGGTGACCAGGAAGCCCTGTTCCGCCAGAGCGATTCCCTCGGCCACCGTCCCCTGAAAGCGCTCGCGGTCCGGAATGACGTGGTCGGCCGGCATCACCACCATCACCGCTTCCGGCGACTTCTCGACCAGGGCCAGTGCGGCAATGGTCAGCGCCGGCGCCGTGTTGCGCCCCTCGGGTTCGAGCAGGATCCCGGTCGGGGTCTGGCCAATCTCCTGCACCTGCTCGGCAACCAGAAAACGGTGTTCCTCGTTGCACACGAACAGGGGCGGCTGCACGGCATCCAGCCCCTCCAGGCGGAGCGCCGACTCCTGCAACAGCGTCCGGTCACCGACCAGCGGCAATAAGGGCTTGGGGAAATATTCGCGGGAAAGCGGCCAGAGACGGCTGCCGGCGCCGCCGGTGAGGATAACTGGGTAGATGTTCATTTGGTATGCCTAGCCCCTCGATCTTATTGGAATAAAATACGCTCAAGTCCCTGAAAACGTGTTGTGATTATACGGGATGCCCCCGGCTTTGGCAGCCGCTTTTCTGCCCATTGGCACACAAAAGGCGCCGCTCGGCAGACTGCCGGCGGCGCCTCGTCTACACGCTCTCTCGGAAGCCGTTATTTTTCTTCGGAGCCCGGTTCGGCAACCCGAATCCGTTCACGATTGGCTTCCACCGTGGCCGGGCCGATCCCCTTCACCCGGGCCAGATCCTCGACCCGGCGGAAAGGGCCGTTCTGCTCCCGGTAGGCAACGATGGCAGCGGCCTTCTGGAGACCGATGCCCTGCAGGTTGCCTGCCAGCTGTTCGGCCGATGCCTGATTGATGTCGATCTCCGCACGGGCGACAGGCAGCACCAGTGTGCTGGTCAGCAGCAGGAGAGTAACGAGCAAATGACGCAACATGACACACCTCCTTGTGTGGTGGATGATGAAAGACGATCGTCCGGGCTTCCATGACCCAGGCAGAAAGAGCTTAGCAAGGATTGGCGTCGGTTCAAACCATCCGGGGCGGTGAACGGCGTGCCGGTCGATCGCGGCCTGGAGGCCGGTCCTACGAGGGGGCTGGCGGGGGCTGCGTGTCTGATCGCGGCCTGGAGGCCGCTCCTACGAGGGGACGCGGCGGGGCTGGGTTGTCTTGATCGCGGCCTGGAGGCCGCTCCTACGAAGGGATGCGGGGGCTGCGGTCTGATCGCGGCCTGGAGGCCGCTCCTACGAGGGGGCGCGGGGGCTGCGTGTCTGATCGCGGCCTGGAGGCCGCTCCTACGAGGGGGCGCGGCGGGGCTGCGTGTCTGATCGCGGCCTGGAGGCCGCTCCTACGGGGGGGCGCGGCGGGGGCTGGGTTGTCTGATCGCGGCCTGGAGGCCGCTCCTACGACGGGGCTGGCGGGGGCTCGTTGTCTGATCGCGGCCTGGAGGCCGCTCCTACGGATGGGGTACAGGGCGGGTGGCGTCCGCCAGTTCACGGTTGATCGTCTCCAGGGCGGCAATCGGATCCGTTGCGCGGGTCACAGGTCGGCCGATCACCAGGTAGTCGGAGCCGGCCGCCAAGGCATCGGCCGGGGTCATCACCCGGCGCTGGTCGCCCTTCTCGCTCCCGGCTGGCCGTACCCCGGGCGTCACCAGCAGGAAATCATCGCCCAGCGCCTCGCGCAGCATGCCGGCCTCCTGCGGCGAGCAGACCACACCGTCCAGGCCGGCCTGTCGGGCCAGTTCAGCCAGGCGGCGCACTTGGGCCGCAGGATCGTCGCTCAGACCGATCTCGGCGAGATCCTCCGGCCCCATGCTGGTGAGGATGGTCACCCCGATCAGCAGCGGCCGACGCCCCGCAGCCTGATCGAGCGCCTCCCGCGCCGCGGCCATCATCCGCCGCCCGCCGAGGCAGTGCACATTGACCATCCACACCCCGAGATCGGCCGCGGCGGCACAGGCGCGGGCCACGGTATTGGGGATGTCGTGAAACTTCAGATCGAGAAAGACATCGAAGCCACGCCCGGCCAGCGACTCGACCAGCGCCGGCCCGCTGCGTGTGAACAGCTCCTTGCCGACCTTCAGCCGGCACAGCGCGGGGTCCAGCCGTTCGACCAGCGCCTCAGCCTCCCGGGCCGTCGCAAAATCCAGCGCCACTATCACCTTCGGGTCGTTGTTCACCATCGTCTTCCGCCTTTGGGGATGCCCCTATTCGTCCACCACGCCACGCATCGGCTTCACCGTGTTCCACTCCTTGCAGCCCGGACACTGCCAATGCAGCGACTTGCCCTCGAAGCCACAGTGCTTGCACTGATAGCGTGGCCGGTTCTCGAGCAGCTTGTCGACCAGATCGTCGAGCACCTGCAGATCCTCGCGGCCCTCCCCCTCGCTGCGCCCCAGCTTGAGCTGGATCAGCCGGCCCAGCCCGCGCACCGAGGGCCGCCGCCGCAGCTGGGCCTCCATGTAGTCGATCGCTGCCTGATCGCCTTCCATCTGCTGCAGCAGTTCGGACTGCAGCAGCACGGTGGAAATGCCCTTGTAGCCCTCGCCCACCTGGCGGAGGTAGTCGAGCATGCCCCGCGGGTTGCCGGCGGCCCGGAAGCAGGCCTGCAATTCCGGCAGCACCTCGGGGAGGAACTCGATGTCCTGCTCCTCGATACGCCGGAAGGCACGAATCGCCTGCCTGAACTGCCCGGCCTCGCGCGCGATCCGCCCCTGGATCAGGCTGGCACGGACACAGGCGCGGTCGAAGCCCAGGGCGCGCTTGGCCAGATTGCCGGCCTCGGCCGGATCGCCATTGCGCAGCGCGGCCTCGGCCAGTTCGCAGTAGAACTGGGCAATCACCGGGCGCATGTCCTGGTCCTGCTCCGCCTGCAGGCGACGTGCGATCTCGATCGCCTGGTCCCATTCCTTTTCCTGCTGATAGATATCGAGCAGATGCTTGAGTGCGGGGCGCGTCTGGCTGCCGATCTCCAGCAACTCGCGCAGCAGGCTCTCGGCCCGATCAAGCAGGCCGGCCCGCATGTAGTCCTGTCCCAGCTCCAGCAGGGCCGCGCCGCGCTGCTCGCGGTTCAGCGTCGGACGGGCGATCAGATTCTGGTGGATACGGATGGCGCGGTCCACCTCGCCGCGACGGCGGAACAGATTGCCGAGCGCCAGATGGGTCTCGGCCGTGTCGCTGTCCACCTCCAGCATCTGGATGAACACCTCGATGGCCTTGTCCGGTTGCTCATTGAGCAGGAAGTTCAGCCCCCGGAAGTAATCCGAGTTGAGCTCGGCGCGCTGATCGGCGCAGGGATCGCCCTGGCTGCGGCGAGCCATCAGCCACCCGGATGCGGCGGCGACCGGCAACAGCAACCAGAGAAGATCCAGCATGTTCAATGCGGGTCTTTGATCGGAATGGCGCGCAGGTTGCTGATCTCCTGCTCGGCCACCTGGGCCTTGCGGCGCAGGCGCAGGTTTTCCCGTTTCAGCCGGATCACCAGCCCGAGACTGAACAGGATACCGAGCAGTGCGCCAACGGCCAGGGTCAGCACCAGGGTCAGTGCCAGGGGAACCTGGCGGCTACCGAAGAAGTAGTCGAGCTGCACGGGGTGGGCATTGAGGACCGAGAAGGCGAGCCCCAGCAGCACCAGCAGCAGCAGTGCCAGAAAGGAAATGAATCGTGCCATGGACCCTCCGCAGGTTCAGACGGCTGGTTTACCAAGAGGCGCCGGCACAAGCGCAAGGAACGCGGAAGGAAACCGGCGGAGCGGACTAATGTCCGGGTTCGCTGGGCTTGATGGCGTTGTCGCGGCCGGCATTGACCCGCTCGCGGAGCTCCTTGCCCGGCTTGAAGTGGGGAACATACTTGGAGGACAGGGCCACGGCCTCGCCGGTCTTGGGATTCCGGCCCACCCGCGGCGGACGATAATGCAGGGAGAAGCTGCCGAAACCACGGATCTCGATCCGCTGCCCGGTGGCCAGCGACTGGCTCATCTGCTCGAGGAGGCTCTTCACCGCAAGCTCGACATCCTTGTAGTTCAGATGGCTGTTCTTGCTGGCGAGAATTTCGATCAGTTCAGACTTCGTCATTGGCTTCTTCCCGGTTGAAGCGGGCAGCCGCAAGGCGGCTGCCCGGACCCACACCTAATCTCGATTCAGATTTATAACCCGAAAAGGATTGAGAAGCAACAACTTAGTCCTTGGACTCCATCTGTTCCTTCAGCAAGTCGCCGAGGGTTGTGGTGGCGCTGCCGGCCTGCCGCGAGTAATCCTGCACGGCCTCGGCTTCCTCACCCATCTCCTTGGCCTTGATCGACAGGCTGATGGTGCGGTTCTTGCGATCGACGCCCATGAACTTGGCCTCGACCTCGTCACCCTCCTTGAGCACGGTGCGGGCATCCTCGACCCGGTCGCGAGCCAGCTCGGAGGCACGCAGGGTACCCTCGATGCCGTCGCCCAGATCGACCACGGCCGCCTTCGCGTCCACCTCCTTGACCACGCCCTTGACGATGCTGCCCTTGGGATGCTCGGCCACGAAGTTGGAGAAGGGGTCCTTGTCCAGCTGCTTGATGCCCAGCGAGATGCGCTCGCGCTCGGGATCCACGGCCAGCACCACGGCCTCGACCTCGTCACCCTTCTTGTAGTGATGCACCGCCTCCTCGCCCGGCTCGTGCCAGGAGATGTCGGACAGGTGCACCAGGCCATCGATGCCGCCTTCCAGGCCGACGAAGATGCCGAAGTCGGTGATCGACTTGATGGTACCCGTGACCTTGTCGCCCTTGTTATGCAGGGCGGCAAACTCCTCCCACGGGTTGGCATGGCACTGCTTCATGCCCAGCGAGATGCGGCGCCGCTCCTCGTCGATGTCCAGCACCATGACTTCGACCTCCTGGCCGACGTGCACCACCTTGGCCGGATTGACGTTCTTGTTGGTCCAGTCCATCTCGGAGACGTGCACCAGGCCTTCCACGCCCTCCTCGATCTCCACGAAGCAGCCGTAGTCGGCGATGTTGGTAACCTTGCCGAACAGCCGGGTGCCCTCCGGATAGCGGCGCGCCAGATCGGCCCAGGGGTCCTGGCCGAGCTGCTTGAGGCCGAGGGAGACGCGGTTGCGCTCGCGGTCGAACTTGAGCACCTTGACCTCGATCTCGTCGCCGACGTTGACGATCTCGGAAGGATGCTTGACCCGCTTCCAGGCCATGTCGGTGATGTGCAGCAGGCCGTCGATGCCGCCCAGGTCCACGAACACGCCGTAGTCGGTGAGGTTCTTGACCACGCCCTTGATGATCATCCCTTCCTGCAGGTTCTTGAGCAGGGTCTCGCGCTCGGCGCTGTACTCGGACTCGACCACGGCGCGGCGGGAGACGACCACGTTGTTGCGCTTCTGGTCCAGCTTGATGACCTTGAACTCCAGCTCCTTGCCTTCCAGGTAGGCGGTATCGCGCACCGGGCGCACATCGACCAGGGAACCCGGGAGGAAGGCGCGGATGTTCTTGATATCGACCGTGAAGCCACCCTTGACCTTGCCGCTGATCATGCCGGTCACGGTCTCGTCGTTCTCGAAGGCCTTCTCCAGCTCGGTCCAGGCACGGGCACGCTTGGCCTTCTCGCGCGACAGGCGGGTCTCGCCGAAGCCATCCTCGACGGCGTCCAGGGCCACCTCGACCTCGTCGCCGACCTGCACCTCGACCTCACCCTGCTCGTTGGTGAACTGCTCGATGGGGATGACACCCTCCGATTTCAGGCCGGCATTGACGACCACCACGTCCGGGCGCACGTCGACCACCTGGCCGGTGACGATGGAACCGGGACGCATCTGCTGCTGGGCAAGACTCTCTTCGAACAGTTCGGCAAAGCTTTCGCTCATGATGAATTCAATCCTTGAATCGCGGACTTGGCGATTCTCTAGCTGTTGACCGCGCGGCGGCCGGCCTGGACCGTTAGCCACCTCACGGGTTGTTTAACGACAAAAACCCGGGATTGCTGCCCGGGCACCCTGAAAGGGGCGGTATTATACGCCCTTTTTTCGAGAAATTCATACCCTTGGACAAGGGTATCGACAGGTCCGGCGCCTGGGGGCCGCCGCCCTCCTCCGGCCTCAGCCTGCCCTGCCGAGGCGCTCCGCCACCAGCTGCCGCACCTGGTCCAGGGTGGCGTCGATATCCAGCGCCGAGGTATCGATGATCACCGCATCCTCCGCCGGCTTGAGCGGGGCCACCGGCCGGTTCATGTCCCGGGCGTCGCGCGCCGCGATCTCCTCCACCAGCGCCGCCATGTCGGCCTCGATGCCCTTCTCCCGCAACTGCTGGTAGCGGCGCCGGGCCCGCTCCTCGGCGCTCGCCGTCAGATAGATCTTCAGCGGTGCATCCGGAAACACCACGCTGCCCATGTCCCGCCCGTCGGCCACCAGGCCGGGTGCCGTGCGGAAGGCACGCTGGCGTTCCAGCAGCGCGGCGCGTACTGCCGGCAGGGTCGCCACCCGGGAGGCCGCATCACCCGCCTTCTCGGAGCGGATCTCGCGGTCGACCGCCTCGCCGTCGAGAATCACCCCATCGCCCTCGGCCGGGAAGCGCACATCCAGCCGCGCCGCCAGCTCGGCCAGGGCCGACTCGTCGTCCAGCGCCAGGCCGCGCCGCAAGGCGGCCAGGGCCAGCACCCGGTAGAGCGCCCCGCTGTCGAGGAAATGCCAGCCCAGCTCGCGGGCCAGGGCGCGGCCGATGGTGCCCTTGCCGGAGCCGCTCGGGCCGTCGATGGTGATCACGGGAATGGTTTCATTGTTCATGGTGGTCGTCTTCTGTTGTCATGGCCACGGAAGACACGGACTTTCATAAAGAATGGCCACGAAACCCGCTAAACCCACGGACAATTTTTGCTTCATCGTCTTTCGTGGGTTTAGTGGGTTTAGTGGGTTTCGTGGCTATCGTCAATGCCGTGTTTTCCGTGGCTATTAGGTTATCAGCCCAGAGTGGAAATCTTCAGCCCCGCCCCGGCGGCCAGCTCGACGAAGCCGGGGAAGGAGGTGTTGACGTTGGCGCAGTCCTCGATGTCGATGGGACCGTCGGCGCGCAACGCGGCCATGGCGAAGGCCATGGCGATGCGGTGGTCGCCGTGACTGGCCACCCGTCCGCCGCGCAGCACCCCGCCCTGGATGCGGATGCCGTCCGGTGTCGGATCGGCCTGGATGCCGAGCGCCTGCAGGCCGTCGGCCATCACCTGGATACGGTCGCTCTCCTTGACCCGCAGTTCCTCGGCCCCGGTGAGCAGCGTCTCGCCTTCAGCGCAGGCGGCAGCGACGAACAGGGCGGGAAACTCGTCGATGGCCAGCGGTACCAGCGCCTCGGGAATGGCGATGCCCTTGAGCGGCGCACTGCGCACCCGCAGATCGGCGACCGGTTCACCGCCCACCTCACGCGCGTTGGAAACCTCGATGTCCGCGCCCATCAGGCGCAGGATGTCGATCACCCCGGTGCGGGTCGGGTTCATGCCGACGTGCTCCAGGGTCAGGTCCGAACCGGCTGCGATGCTGGCGCCGACCAGGAAAAAGGCTGCCGAGGAGATGTCGGAAGGCACGTCGATGCGTGTCGCCCGCAGCCGGCCACCGCCGCTGAGGCAGGCGGTGCGCCCCTCGACCTCGACCGGATAGCCCATGCCCGCGAGCATGCGTTCGGTGTGGTCGCGGGTGGGGGCGGGCTCGATGGTGCAGGTCTCGCCTTCGGCATAGAGGCCGGCGAGCAGGACGCAGGACTTGACCTGGGCGCTGGCCATCGGCAGCCGGTAGTGGATACCGTGCAGTCGCTGGCCACCATGGATCCGGAGCGGCGCGGTGCCGCCCGGCTCGCTGTCGATGCGGGCCCCCATCTCGGTCAGCGGATCGATCACCCGCTTCATCGGCCGGCTGGAGAGCGAGGCGTCACCGGTGAGCACCGTATCGAAGCCCTGACCGGCCAGCAGGCCGGCCAGCAGGCGCATGGAGGTGCCGGAATTGCCCAGGTACAAGGGCTCAGCGGGCCGGCGCAGACCATGCAGGCCGACCCCATGGATGCTGAGCTGCCCCTCGTCCGGCCCCTCGATGGCGACCCCCATGGCACGGAAGGCCGCAAGCGTCGCCAGGCTGTCCTCGCCCTCGAGAAAGCCGCTCACCTCGGTCACGCCATCGGCCAGCGAGCCCAGCATGATCGAACGGTGCGAAATCGACTTGTCGCCCGGCACCCGCACGCGGCCGCCCAGACGGCCACCGGCTTCCACATGAAAACGCACCTCAGTCATCGTCCAACCACTTCCTCGTCATTCGATTCAGCCACGAAACCCACGAAAAGGATAATTGCGGCGCACGCGCTTCGCGCGGCGCAGCAACCCCCCAAGCACATTTTCGTAGATTTCGTGGATTTCGTGGCCATTCTCCTCACTCCTCACCCCGAAGGACGTGCTCGTCCCGCGCCTGCTTGGCGCGACTGAAGATCTCCAGCAGGGCATCGCCGTCACCGTCCTCGATGGCGCGGGTCATTTCGCCGAGATCGCGATTGAAGCGCTCAATCATGTCGAGCAGGGCGGCCCGGTTGGCCAGACAAATGTCACGCCACATCACCGGATCGCTGGAGGCGATACGGGTGAAGTCGCGGAAGCCACCGGCGGCATAGGTGAAGATCTCGTTGTGCTCGTGCATCCGCGCCAGGCTGTCGACCAGGGCGAAGGCCAGCACATGCGGCAGGTGACTGGTCGCAGCCAGCACCTCGTCGTGCAGCTCGACGCCCATCTCCACCACCTCGGCGCCGGCATGCTGCCACATCGCCCGCACCCGCGCCACGGCCTGCGGATCGGTATGCGCCAGCGGCGTGAGGATCACCCGCCGGCCCTGGAACAGCTCGGCAAAGGACGCCGCGACGCCGCTGCGCTCGGTACCGGCGATGGGATGCCCGGGCACGAACCAGTCCGGCACCTCACCCAGCGCCTCACGCAAGGCGGTGACCACCGCCGCCTTGGCGCTGCCGACATCGGTGACCACGGCATCGGCTGCCAGGTGCGGCACGATGGCGCGGAACACCTCCCCCATGGCGCCAAGCGGGACCGCCACCACGATCAGATCGGCGCCGGTCACGGCCGCGGCCGGATCGGTGCTGAAACGATCGATGACCCCGAGATCGACCGCCTGCTGCAGGTGCTCCGCCCGGCGGCCACTGCCGACCACCTCGCCAACCGCACCGGCGGCACGCAGGGCGCGGGCCAGGGAACCGCCGATCAGGCCGACGCCGATGATGGCCAGACGCCGGATCATGCCAGCACCCGCTCCAGGGCAGCGACGGCGCGGCGGTTCTCATCCTCCAGACCGATGGTAATGCGCAGGTGGCGGGGCAGGCCGTAGTTGGCCACCGGGCGCACGATCACCCCCTCGGGCAACAGCGCCTGGTAGACCTCGGGGCCGGACCGGCCGACGTCGATGCAGAGGAAATTGCCAACCGAGGGGATGAAATCCAACCCCAGACGGCGGCAGCTCGTCTCCCAGAACTGCATGCCGGAGCGGTTCAGCTCCAGGGCACGGCGGATGTGTTCCTGGTCGCCAAGGGCCACCTCCGCGGCGGCCAGCGCCAGACTGTTCACGTTGAACGGTTGGCGCACCCGGTTGAACAGCTCGGCCAGTTCGGGATGGGACAGGGCATAGCCCACGCGCAGTCCGGCCAGGCCGTAGGCCTTGGAGAAGGTGCGGGTGATCACCAGGTTGGGGAAGCGCGCCAGCCAGGGCAGGCTGTCGGGATAATCCGCTGCCTCGACGTATTCGACATAGGCCTCGTCCAGCACCACCACCACCTCCGGCGGCACCCCTTCGAGGAACTGCAGCAGTGCCTGTCGGCCCAGCCAGGTGCCGGTCGGATTGTTGGGGTTGGCGATGAACACCACCGAGGTCCGCCCGCCGATCAGGGCCGCCATGGCATCGAGGTCATGGCCATAGTCACGCGCCGGGGCGATGCGCGCCGTGGCGCCGGTCGCCTGGGTGACGATGGGATAGACGGCAAAGGCGTGTTCCGAGAACACGGCCTCGCGGCCAGGGGCGAGAAACACCCGGGCGACGAGCTCCAGGACGTCGTTGGAACCGTTGCCCAGGGTGATCTGCGCGGTATCGACGCCGTGGTGACCGGCGAGCGCCTGCTTCAGGGCGAAGCCGTTGCCATCCGGGTAGCGGGCCAGTTCGCCCATGGCCTCGGCCAGGAGCGGCGCGACCCGTGGGCTGGGGCCCAGCGGATTCTCGTTGGAGGCCAGCTTGACGGCATCACGGATGCCATACTCGCGCTCC
The DNA here is from genome assembly GCF_030406045.1 of Thiohalobacter sp. IOR34. Lineage (GTDB taxonomy): Bacteria > Pseudomonadota > Gammaproteobacteria > Thiohalobacterales > Thiohalobacteraceae. The sequence goes on along the minus strand of NZ_CP128988.1, from coordinate 1,360,014 downwards.
AGTTCCTCCAGCGGTTTGCCAGGTTCATAGGGGTGGAGTCCGCGCACGCCGGGCGTGGCCCTGTCGAGAAAGCCTGTCATCAGAGCACGGCCTTCGGATAGGAACCGAGGATCTTCAGCAGCGTGGCGCGCTCGCCGAGCTCCTCCAGGGCGCGGGCCACCGGCGGATCCGCCACATGACCCTCGATGTCGACAAAAAACACATAGTCCCACATCCCCTGACGCGAGGGGCGCGACTCGATGCGGGTCATGCTGATGCCATGTTCCGAGAAGGGTCTGAGCAATTCGTAGAGCGCGCCCGGCTGGTTGCGCACCGCAACCAGCAGCGAGGTCTTGTCCTGGCCGCTGGGGGCCACCGTCTGGGTGCCGATGACCAGGAAGCGGGTGGTGTTGCCGGGCTCGTCTTCCACATTGCGCGCCAGTATGGCCAGACCGTAGAGTTCGGCCGCGGTGGCGCTGGCCACCGCGGCGGCCCCGGCCTCGTCCCTGGCGATGCGCGCCGCCTCGGCGTTGCTGGCAACCGCGATGCGTTCCGCCTGCGGCAGGTTGGCATCCAGCCACTCGCGGCACTGGGCCAGTGCCTGGCGGTGGGCGTAGATCCGCTGGATGGCGTCGATGCCCGGCTCCCTGCTGAGGATGTGCAGCTCGACACGCAGCGTCACTTCGCCGCAGATCTTCAGCGGCGAACGGACGAACATGTCCAGCGTATGGCTGACCACCCCCTCCGTCGAATTCTCCACCGGCACCACGCCATAGTGGGCCGAACCCGCCTCCACCTCGCGGAACACCTCGTCGATGGCACCGAGCGCCAGGGTGTTGACCGAATGGCCGAAGTGTTTCAGCGCCGCGGCCTGGGTGAAGGTGCCCTCCGGCCCCAGATAGGCGATGTTCAGCGGCTTCTCCAGGGCCAGGCAGGCCGACATGATCTCGCGGAACAGGCGCGCCACCTCGCCATCCGGCAGCGGCCCGGGGTTGGCCTGCTGGATGCGCTGCAACACCTGCGCCTCGCGTTCCGGGCGATAGAAATCGGTCGATTCACCGGCCGCCTGCTTGATCTCGGCGACCTGCTGCGCGCAACGCGCCCGCTCGCTGATCGCGTCCAGGATCTGCTGGTCCAGTTCGTCGATGCGTGCCCGGATGGCGGCCAGTTTGTCGCTTTCGTTCATGGTTTCACTATAGCCAGGGGAATCTTTGATGGCCACGGAATCCACGGATGATTCCTGCGACCACGAAATCCACGACACCCGTGAAAATTCCCTGTTGCGACTGCGCAATGTGCAGCCTCGGAGAGGCCAAGGCAACTTCCCTGCCTTTCATGGACAATGAATATGTTTGTGGATTTCGCGGGTTTCGTGGCTATAAGGCAATCCGTGTCCTCGGCGCCTTCCGTGGCCATCAATCCTACAGCGCCCGCACCGCCAGCACGCCGTCGATGGCCGCCATCCTGTCGATGACCGCCTCGTCGACCGCCTTCTCCACGTCCACCAGGGTATAGGCGAGATCGCCGCGCGACTTGTTCAGCATGTCGACGATGTTCAGGCCGGCATCGGCCAGTACGGTGGAGATCTGGCCGAGCATGTTGGGCACGTTCTCGTTGACCACCGCCAGGCGATAACCTTCGGTGCGCGGCATGAACACCTCGGGGAAATTCACCGAGTTCTTGATATTGCCGTTCTCCAGGTAGTCCCTCACCTCCTCCGCCACCATGATGGCGCAGTTCTCCTCGGCCTCGCGGGTGGATGCGCCGAGATGCGGCAGGGTGACGACCTTGGGATGCTTCTTCAGCAGGTTGCTGGGGAAGTCACAGACGTAGCCGCCCAGTTTGCCGGCATCCAGTGCCGCCACCGCCGCCTCGTCGTCGATGATGCCGTTACGGGCGAAGTTGAGCAGCACCGCGCCCTCCTTCATGTTCTTCAGGCGCTCGGCATTGACCATGTTGCGGGTGCCCTCCACCAGTGGCACATGGAAGCTGACGAAATCGACGCGGCTCAGCAGGTCGTCGACGCTGGTCGCCTGCTCCACATCGGAGGAGAGCTGCCAGGCGCGCTGCACGGTGATCTCCGGATCGTAGCCGAGCACCTTCATGCCCAGGGCCAGGGCGGCGTTGCAGACCCGAACGCCGATGGCGCCGAGGCCGATCACGCCCAGGGTGCGACCGGGCAGCTCGAAGCCGACGAAGTTCTTCTTGCCGGCCTCGGTCTGCTTGCCGATCTCCGCATCGTCGCCCTCCAGGTTGCGGGTGAAGTCCCAGGCCGGGCAGATGTTGCGCGCCGCCAGCAGCATGCCGGCCAGCACCAGCTCCTTGACCGCGTTGGAATTGGCCCCTGGCGCGTTGAACACCGGAATGCCCAGCTTGCTCAACTTGTCGACCGGGATGTTGTTGACCCCGGCCCCGGCGCGTCCCACCGCCTTCAGCGACGGCGGAATCTCCATGTCGTGCATCTTGAAGGAACGCAGCAGAATGGCGTCCGGATGCTGGATCTCGGAAGCGATTTCGTAACGGTCGCGCGGCAGCTTTTCCAGCCCCGCTACCGAGATGTTGTTCAGCGTAAGTATCTTGTACATGTTGAACCTTGTCTTTTTCAGGCCACGAAACCCACGAAATCCACGAAAGGGTTTCAAGGTTCACGGCACCACGCGAAGCACGTGCGCCGCATCGAATCTTTTCGTGGGTTTCGTGGATTTCGTGGCTATTCCCCCAAGTTTCCTAACCGTGGCGTTTTTCGAAGTCGGCCATGAACTCGACCAGGGCGTCCACGCCCGCTTCGGGCATGGCATTGTAGATGCTGGCGCGCATGCCGCCGACCGAACGGTGCCCCTTGAGGGTGGTAAGGCCCCGGGCCTTGGCCTCGTCCAGGAAGGTGGCATCGAGGTCGGGGTTGGCCAGGGTGAAGGGGACGTTCATCCAGGAGCGGCAGGCCGGATCGACCGGGTTGGCGTAGAAGTCCGAGCCGTCGATGGCGGCATACAGCTTGCCGGACTTGCGCTTGTTGATCTCGGCCATGGCCGCCAGGCCGCCGTTGCGCTTCAGCCACTGGAACACCAGGCCAGCCAGATACCAGCTGTAGGTCGGCGGGGTGTTGTACATGGAACCCGACTTGGCGTGGGTCTGGTAGTCGAACATGGTCGGCGTGCCTTCGAGCGGTTCTCCGATCAGGTCGTCACGCACGATGACCAGGGTCAGGCCGGCCGGACCGACGTTCTTCTGCGCACCGGCATAGATGACGCCGTATTTCGAGACATCGATGGGCCGCGACAGGATGGTGGATGACATGTCGGCCACCAGCGGCTTGTCGCCGGTCTCGGGGACATAGGGGAATTCCACGCCGCCGATGGTCTCGTTCGGCGTGTAGTGGACATAGGCCGCATCGGCCGACAACTGCAACGCCTCCTGTGCCGGCACGGTGCTGAAGTTCTCTGCCTCCGAGGTCCCGGCGACGTTCACCTCGCAATAACGCCCGGCCTCGGCGATGGCCTTCTTCGACCAGGCGCCGGTGTTGATATAGTCGGCCTTCGACCGGCCGCGCAACAGGTTCATCGGCACCATGGCGAACTGGCTGCTGGCGCCGCCCTGCAGGAACAGCACCTTGTAGTCGTCCGGGATCGCCATCAGCTCGCGCAGATCGGCCTCGGCCTGTTCCGCGATGGACATGAATTCCTTGCCGCGATGGCTCATCTCCATCACCGACATACCGGAGCCCTGCCAGTCGAGCATCTCCTCGCGCGCCTGCCGCAAGACCTCTTCCGGCAGCATGGCCGGCCCGGCGCTGAAGTTGTATACACGTGTCATCTTTATTACCTCTTGGAGACCGGCCACGAAAACCACGAGACCCACGAAAAGGTTCTTGTGTTCATGGCGCCGCGCGAAACGCCTGCGCCACATTGAATCCTTTCGTGGGTTCCGTGGTTTTCGTGGCTATCATTCTTCCTCGGTTTCAACGATTGCGTCTATGCCAACAAGTTTCTCGCCCTCGTTCAGGCGGATGAGCGTCACGCCCTGGGTATTGCGGCTCATCTGCGAGATCTCCGCCACCCGGGTGCGCACCAGGGTGCCGGCATTGGTGATCAGCATCACCTCGTCCTGCTCCTTGACCAGGGTGGCACCGATCACCTTGCCGTTACGCTCGCTGGTCTGGATGGAGATCACGCCCTGGCCGCCGCGGCCATGCACCGGATAGTCGTCGACCGGGGTGCGCTTGCCATAGCCGTTTTCGGTGGCGGTCAGCACGTCGCCCTCGTCGACGATGATCAGGGCGATCACCTGCTGGGCCGGCTGCAGCTTGATGCCGCGCACGCCCGCGGCGGTGCGCCCCATCGGCCGCACATCGGTTTCCGGGAAACGGATCGCCTTGCCGGCGTCGGAGAACAGCATGACGTCACGCCCGCCGTCGGTCACCGCCACGTCGACCAACTGGTCGCCATCCCGCAGTTCGACGGCGATGATGCCGCTGGCGCGTGGCCGGGAGAAGGCCGCCAGCGGCGTCTTCTTTACCGTGCCGCTGGTGGTCGCCATGAAGACGAATTTGTCCTCGGTGAACTCGCGGATCGGCAGTACGGCATTGATCCGCTCGCCCTCCTCCAGCGGCAACAGGTTGACGATTGGCTTGCCGCGCGCGCCGCGGCCGGCCTGTGGCAACTGGTAGACCTTGAGCCAGTAGGCCTTGCCACGGCTGGAGAAGCAGAGGATGGTGTCGTGAGTGCTGGCGATGAACAGCTTGTCGACGAAATCCTCCTCCTTGACGCTGGTCGCGCTCTTGCCGCGCCCGCCGCGCCGCTGGGCGCTGTATTCAGTAAGCGGCTGAGCCTTGGCATAACCGGCATGCGACAGGGTGACCACCACGTCTTCCTCGGTGATCAGATCCTCCAGCGACAGGTCGGCCTCGGCCTCGCGGATCTCGGTGCGGCGCGCATCGCCGAACTGCTCGCGGATCTCCAGCAGCTCGTCGCGGATCACTCGCATCAGCCGATCCGGATTGCCGAGGATGTCCAGCAGGTCGTCGATGCGTTCGATCAGCTCGCGGTATTCGTTGACGATCTTGTCCTGTTCCAAGCCAGTGAGCTGATGCAGGCGCAGCTCGAGGATCGCCTGGGCCTGGGCCTCGGACAGGTGATAGCCGTCCTTGCCGAGGCCGAACTCGGCCGCCAGGCCGTCGGGCCGCGAGGCCTCGGCACCGGAACGTTCCAGCATCGCCTGCACCAGTCCCGGCTCCCAGGCCCGGCCCATCAGCGCGCTACGTGCCTCGGCCCGGCTCGGCGAGCCCTTGATCAGGGCGATGATCTCGTCGATGTTGGCCAGTGCCACCGCCAGGCCTTCGAGGATGTGGGCACGCTCGCGGGCCTTGCGCAGGTCGAACACGGTGCGCCGGGTCACCACCTCACGGCGGTGACGGATGAAGGCCTCGAGCATCTCCTTGAGATTCAGCAACCGCGGCTGGCCATCGACCAGGGCCACCATGTTGATGCCGAACACGCTCTGCAGCTGGGTATGCTGGTAGAGGTTGTTGAGCACCACCTCGGCCACCTCGCCGCGCTTCAGCTCGATGACCATGCGCATGCCTTCCTTGTCGGACTCGTCACGCAGGTTGCTGATACCCTCGATCTTCTTGTCCTTGACCAGCTCGGCGATCTTCTCCAGCAGGCGGGCCTTGTTGACCTGGTAGGGCAACTCATTGACCACGATGGTCTGGCGACCCTTGTCGTCGGTCTCGATCTCGGTGCGGGCCCGTACCCGGATGCGCCCGCGCCCGGTGAGATAGGCCTCCTGGATGCCGCGCACGCCGTTGATGATGGCCCCGGTGGGAAAATCCGGTCCCGGCACGTGCTCCATCAGTGCCTTGATGTCGATACCGGGATCGTCGATCAGCGCGATGCAGGCATCGACGACCTCGTTGAGGTTGTGCGGCGGGATGTTGGTCGCCATGCCCACGGCAATGCCGGCCGAGCCATTGACCAGCAGATTGGGGACCCGGGTCGGAAAGACCTTGGGCTCGGTCTCGGATTCGTCGTAGTTGGGGACGAAGTCGACCGTCTCCTTGTCGAGATCGGCCAGCAGCTCGTGGGCGATCTTCGACATGCGCACTTCGGTGTAACGCATGGCCGCCGGCGCATCGCCATCGACCGAACCGAAGTTGCCCTGGCCGTCGACCAGCATGTAGCGCAGCGAAAAGGGCTGGGCCATGCGCACGATGGTGTCGTAGACAGCGGTATCGCCGTGCGGATGGTATTTACCGATGACGTCACCGACCACGCGGGCCGATTTCTTGTAGGGCTTGTTCCAGTCGTTGCCCAGCTCGCTCATGGCGTAGAGCACACGCCGGTGCACCGGTTTCAGGCCATCACGCACATCCGGCAGGGCACGTCCCACGATCACGCTCATGGCGTAATCGAGGTAGGACTGTTTCATCTCGTCTTCGAGATTGACGGGCAGGACTTCTTTGGCAAATTCAGCCATCGTGCGCTCAGCAACCTTTTATAATATTCCTCCGACGCCGCCTGTTCCGCGAAACGGCCGGACAGGCGCTAAATTCCACCCATCTTACCATAGCGGGTTACCTACTGCATGCCCGAAAACGACCCGGAAATGGGTTCTGAGGCGGCGAGAGGACGCATGCCGTGGAGAACATCGGCCATACCGGGATTCGGCGGTGAGCCCGCATCGCGGCCTGGTGGCCGCTCCTACAGAGTCAGCGGCTACGCGTGCCCTGAGCGGCGTCGCGTCAACATGGCTGCCTCCAGCCTGGCAAGGCTGCCCGTGTAGGAGCGGCGTCCACGCCGCGATTCGGCGGTGAGCTCCCATCGCGGCCTGGTGGCCGCTCCTACAGTCAGCGGCTACCCGTACCCTGAGCGGGGTCGCGTCAACATGACTGCCTCCACCAGCGTGACCGGGCTGCCCGTGTAGGAGCGGCGTCCACGCCGCGATTCGGCGGTGAGCCCGCATCGCGGCCTGGTGGCCGCTCCTACAGTCAGCGGGTACCCGTACCCTGAACGGGGTCGCGTCAACATGGCTGCCTCCACCAGCGTGACCGGGCTGCCCGTGTAGGAGCGGCGTCCACGCCGCGATTCGGCGGTGAGCTCCCATCGCGGCCTGGTGGCCGCTCCTACAGTCAGCGGGTACCCGTACCCTGAGCGGGGTCGCGTCAACATGGCTGCCTCCACCCTGGCCGGGCTACACGTGCAGGAGCGGCGTCCACGCCGCGATTCGGCGGTGAGATCCCATCGCGGCCTGGTGGCCGCTCCTACAGTCAGCGGGTACCCGCGCCCTGAGCGGGGTCGCGTCAACATGGCTGCCTCCACCAGCGTGACCGGGCTGCCCGTGTAGGAGCGGCGTCCACGCCGCGATTCGGCGGTGAGCCCGCATCGCGGCCTGGTGGCCGCTCCTACAGAGTTAGTGGATACGCGCGCCTTGACGCGATTCGGCGGTGAGCCCGCATCGCGGCCTGGTGGCCGCTCCTACAGAGTTAGTGGATACGCGCGCCTTGAGCGGCGTCGCGGGCAAAGCCCGCTGGCACCTGAATTCTGAATTCTGAATTCTGAATTCTGGATTCTGGATTCTGGATTCTGGATTCCAACTACTGCCCAACGCCCAGCCTTGCCAGCTTCTCCGTCGTCGGCCGCTCCACCACGCCCTTCTCGGTGACGATGGCATCGATCAGTTCCGCCGGTGTGACATCGAACACCGGATTCCAGGCGTCGGCGCCGGCGGCGGCGATGGGCCGGCCGTCGAAACTCAGCAGCTCGTTAGGGTCCCGGTTCTCGATGGGGATGCCGCTGCCATCCGGGGTCGCCATGTCTATGGTCGAGGTCGGCGCCACAACCATGAACTTCACGCCATGGTGGCGTGCGTTCACGGCCAGGCTGTAGGTGCCGATCTTGTTGGCCACGTCACCGTTGGCGGCGATGCGGTCCGAGCCGACGATCACCCACTGTACCCGGCCGCTCTTCATCAGATGCGCCGCCGCCCCCTCGGCGAGCAGCGTGGTCGGGATTCCATCGTGGATCAGCTCCCAGGCAGTGAGCCGCGCCCCCTGCAGCCAGGGCCGCGTCTCGTCGGCAAAGACCTTGTCGATGCGCCCCGCCGTCCAGCCACTGCGGATGACTCCCAGCGCCGTGCCATAACCACCAGTGGCCAGCGCGCCGGCATTGCAGTGGGTGAGTACGCCACAACGCTCGGGCAACAGGGCGGCCCCCAGCTCGCCCATGCGCCGATTGGCGGCGATGTCCTCCTGATGAATGGCGCGCGCCTCATCGAGCAGGCTGCCGAGAGGGTTGTCCGTCACCTGCGCCAGGCAGCGGCGCATGCGATCCAGGGCCCAGAACAGGTTGACCGCAGTCGGCCGGGACTGTGCCAGGCGCTGCAGATCCTCGTCCATGCCCTTGCGCCAATCGCCGGGCGATGCGGCGAGCTGCCGCTGGGCGGCCAGCACCACAGCATAGGCCGCGGTGATACCTATGGCCGGCGCTCCTCGCACCACCATGTCACGGATGGCATCGGCCGCCGCCGGTGCATCGCGCAGTTCGAGCCAGACCTCTTCACGGGGCAGGCGGCGCTGGTCGAGCAGAAAGAGCCGCTCGTTCTTCCATTCGATGGCAGATACGGAATCCTGATGAGGTGTCATTGCAACTTTCTCCAGATACGAGGCATCACGGCGCATAAACCATACAGAAGGCTCGGGATAAAAGGCAGCCCCCTATAGCCCGGATATTGCATCAGCCCCCGGATGATGGCTGGCTGGGCCCGCCGGGGATCGCGGCCTGGAGGCCGCTCCTACGGGGCATGGTGGCACTATGTGGTAGGAGCGGCCTCCAGGCCGCGATTGGCTAGCCCGGATATTGCACCAAGGATTCGATGCTCAGGGCGAAGCCGTGGCGCACTATTAACCGGGCTGGCTATTCTGTCAGAGTCTGACTTGACAAGACAAAGATGCGGCAACGTTGGCATCCGTCTTCACCAATCTGTCATAATCCACCCGTACCGCCTTCGCGCATCGGGGAACACGCGCTTGCAGCCCTCTCGTCCTGTTTCCCGTCAGCCTGCCGAACCAGGAAACATCTCAAGGAGCAGAAACATGAACAAGAACCTCACTACCCTCTCCACGGCTGCCCTTCTGGCCATGCTGACCGGCCTGCCGCTCGCCGCCGGCGCCGCCTCGGAGAGAACCTGCGGCTACGCCTATGACACCGCCGGTAACGTGGTGCGCGACAGTGCAGGTCGCTGCGTGCGCAGCGGCTTCTGGACCCCGGCCAAGGCCATCGAGGAATGCGAGCCGGAGATGTTCAAGAAGGAAGAGCCTGTCACCGAACCGGAACCGGTGGCGACCCCCGCACCGGCGCCTGCCCCCAAGCCGGTCTTCAAGATGGTCACTCTGAGCGCGGGCGCCCTGTTCGATGTCGACAGTGACGTCATCAAGCCGCAGGCCTATGCCGAACTCGACGCCCTGGTCGCGCACGTCAAGTCACTGGACAGCATCGAACGCATCGAGATCGCCGGCCACACCGACAGCAGCGGCAGCGCCGAATACAACAAGCAGCTGTCTATGCGCCGAGCCAATGCAGTCAAGAATTACCTGATCGACAAGGGCCTCGACCCGCGCATCATGACCACCATCGGCTGGGGTGAGGAGAAGCCGGTTGCCAGCAATGCCACCGCCGAGGGCCGGGCCCGCAACCGCCGCGTCGAGATCACCCTGCGTGGCGCCGAACAAGTCAACAAGTAGAATCCTGCCGTGAAGGGCCGCCCGCTGTCCGGCGGGCGGCCTTTTTTGTGCAAAAAACCGGGGGAGAAACACCATGGACAGCCTAGCCGCCTTCGACCATAGCGCACTGATCAACGACTACCTCATCCCCTGGGGGATTCGCATCGCCCTGGCCCTGGCCATCTACGTCCTGGGGCGCATTCTCGCCCGCTGGGTGGTACGTCTCAGCGAACGGCTCATGAACCGCAGCGGCATGGATGCCATACTCGTCAAGTTCCTGAGCAACGTGCTCAATGCCCTGCTGCTGGCGGTGATCCTGATCGCCGCGCTGGACGAACTCGGCGTCCAGACCACCTCCCTGCTGGCGCTGCTCGGTGCCGCCGGCCTGGCCGTGGGCCTGGCCCTGAAGGACTCGCTGTCCAATTTCTCCGCGGGGGTGATGCTGATCATCTTCCGTCCTTTCAAGCAGGGCGACTTCATCGAGGCGGCCGGGGTCAGCGGCGTGGTGGAGACCGTGGGCATCTTCAACACCACCCTGCGCACCGGTGACAACCGCGAGATCATCGTTCCCAACAGCCAGATCTACGGTGGCACCATCACCAATGTCTCGGCCCGCCCCACAAGGCGTATCGACCTGCTGATCGGCATCGGCTACGAGGACGACATCCGCAAGGCGAAGGGTCTGCTGGAGGAGATCATGGCGGCCGACGCACGCATCCTCGAAGACCCCGCCCCCACGGTCGTGGTCGCCGATCTGGCCGACAGCAGCGTCAACCTCGGCATCCGCCCCTGGGTCAACAGCGGCGACTACTGGGCCGTGCGCTGCGACCTGCTGGAGACCATCAAGTTGCGCTTCGATGAAAGCGGCATCAGCATCCCCTACCCGCAGACCGATGTGCACCTCTATCAGGCCTAAGGCACGATCAACCGGCCTCCGGGGATCCTGTTCAATCGCGGCCTGGAGGCCGCTCCTACGGGGTATGGCGGCGCAATATTGCAGGAGCGCCCTCCAGGCCGCGATCGAGGCGCAAGGCAACCACCCTCTCTTGCCCGCACCGGCCTTGCATAACAGCCTGAATGCCGATCATGTGGGCCGCCTTGGCGCATGAGGCGGGCGAACCCTCAACCGGCGCAGCAGGAGAGCCGTTCCACATCCTTGCTGAAGGTCTGGGCACAGAGCTTCAGGCCCTCGACCTGGGTCAGATAGGGAAACAACTGACCGGCCAGATCCGTCACCGTCATCCGGTTGCGGATGGCCAGCGCCGCGGACTGGATGACCTCGCCGGCGTCGGCGGCCAGCACCTGGGCACCAAGCAGGCGCCCACTGCCCTGCTCCGCCACCAGCTTGATGAATCCCCGGGTATCGAAATTGACCAGCGCCCGCGGCACCTTGTCCAGCGCCAGGGTGCGTGACTCGACCTCCATGCCCTGCGCCCGGGCGTGGGCCTCGTCGAGCCCCACCGTGGCCACGGCCGGATCGGTGAACACCACCGCCGGCACGACGTCGAGATCCAGCGAGGTATCACCGCCAGTCATGTTGATGGCAGCACGCGTACCCGCCGCGGCGGCCACATAGACGTACTGTGGCAGGTTGCTGCAGTCGCCCGCGGCATAGATGTATTCATTCGAGGTACGCAGGTGGTCGTCGACCCGGATCGCCCCCCTGGCATCGGTCGCCACGCCGGCCCTGTCCAACCCCAGCGCCTCGGTATTCGGCCGGCGCCCGGTGGCGACCAGCAGCCGGTCGCAGCGGATCACCTCCTCAGGGGTGGTAACCACGAACTCCCGGCCATCGTGCGCCACGGCCTCCGGCACCCTGTGCAACAGTACCCTGGCCCCCTCTGCCTCGAGCACCGCGGCCAGGGCCTCACCGAGGGCGTGATCCTCCCGCGACAACAGGACACTCCGGGCCAGGATGGTGACCCGGCTGCCCAGGCGCAGAAAGGCCTGGGCCAGTTCCAAGGCCACCACCGAGCCGCCGATGACCCCCAGATGACGTGGCAGACGCTCGGCATTCAGGGCCTCGGTCGAGGTCCAGTAGGGCGTCTCGCCAAGGCCGGGAATGTCGGGAATGGCCGGATGCGAACCGGTGGCGAGCAGGATGCGCTGGGCATGGATCAATTGCTCCCTGCCACCCGTCTGGATGACCCGCAGCGTCTGCGGGTCTTCCAGACGGGCCCAACCATGGACCCGCTCGATGGCCGGCGTGTTCTCCAGGATCTGCTCGTACTTGGTGTGGCGCAAGGCATCGACCCGCGCCTGTTGCTGGCGGTGCAGGGCCTGTCGATCGACCACCGGCTGCCGGCGCATCAACCCCTCGAACGGATGTCGTGCCTGCAGGTGGGCGAGCTGGGCAGCACGGATCAGGATCTTGGACGGCACGCAACCGACATTCACACAGGTGCCGCCGATCTGATCCGCGCCCTCGACGAGGGTCACCCGGGCACCGCGCTCAGCGCATCTGATGGCCGCGGCGAAGGCAGCGGAGCCGCTGCCGACGATGGCGATATGCGGCTGTGGGCTGGACATGGCTGGCTCCCGCTGGTGGCTGACAAAGGTCATTGCGTTGCAGCAGGGCGCGAGGGGTAACCGGCCTCTGTCGTCGCCCTGATCAGCGCCTGGACATCGGTCCGGTCCGGATCGAAGCGAACCGTAGCGGTCTTGCTGTCGAAATCGGCCGTGGCCGAGATCACCCCCGGTACCCGCTTCAACGCCAGACGCACGGTGATGGGGCAGGCAGCACAGGTCATGCCCGGCACATCCAGGGTCACCGCCTGCGGTTCGGCCGACCAGGCCGGGGCGGCAAGCAACGACAGTGTCGTAGCGAAGGCGAACAGCCAGGCAGACAAGCGTCCAGGTAGCATCGGGTTTCTCCTCAGCAGCAATGATTCACTCGCGCCTCAACCAAAAAGCAGCGAGGCGTAATAGGGAAAGGCGAGCAGCGCCAGCAACAGCAGGCTTGCCAGCCAGAAGACACGGCGCTGGTTACGCCGCACGCGCGGAAGCGCACAGGCCTCGCCCGGCGAACAGGCAGCAGGCAGCAGGTACAGCCGTCGGAAGGCCAGTCCCAGGAACAGCAGAACCCCGCCGATAAAGATCGGCCGGTAGGGCTCCAGCGCGGTGAGGCTTCCAAGCCAGGCGCCGCCGACCCCCAACGCCACCAGCAACAGGGGCGCAACACAGCACAGCGAGGCACCGACAGCGGCCAGCGCAGCGGCAATCAGCGGGCGGTTGGGACCGGGGGACAAGTCGTCGGCCATGGCACATCTCCTGCTCACCTCGGAACACCGAATGCCGAACCGCATTCGGCCCCCTGAGGCGCCTTTTCGGGGTCAGGCAAAGACTAGCCGCCGTACCGGGGTACGGAGTCAAGGCCGGCAGGCCAGTCGCTCGATAACCCCCTGAGAGGAGGACCCGGATAGCGTCCTTAACAGTATGTTTTTAAATAATATCCCGATTATGCCTCCAGCAAGGGCAGCGGCGCACCGGAGACACCAGTCAGCAATAAACCCTCTGGTAGTCCGCGGCGTCCCAAGGTTTCCAGCTCGATCTGCCTAGGTAGCGGGTAAACACGCACGTCGTCCTCTCTGGGATTTATAATTTCGAGGATTTCCCTCACCAACGCATCGACCTTTACGCTATCTGCCCAAAGGATGAACACGGAATATTGCACCGGAACGGCCCTTGCCGACAGGTATCGATGCAGGCGAGCAAGGCGCCTCGGATCGCTGATGTCGTAGCACACAAGATAGAAACGGGACTCACGAACGGCCACCCGGCGCCTCCAAGAGAAACAAATGCAAGCGCCGCAGTAATCTCTGCGATTTCTCCGAGATATCATCTGACTGTGCCTCGAAGAATCGCACTGCGGAATACAGCGGGAGCCTGGCCTTCCCACCTGTATGCCGGCGCGCTGAACGGCCAAAACGCCGGATGAAGGTCAACTTGCCGGGTTCAAGTTCCCACAAAATAATCGTTGCAAGATCACCTGCTATATTGATCCCCGAAACAGTCAGCGAAGGTGCCCCCGGATCAATACCATAACGCCGCAACAACCCGTCCAACAGAGCAACGATCAACCCCCTCAAACGGCTGTCGAAACAATCCAGGTCGACACCATGTACATATGGAAGAACCCGCCGACGAAGCATCCGGCGCAGTGCTCCTGCCTCTACCGGACATGAAGACCAGTCACTGCTATTCCTCAATGCCAGCCGAGCTGCCGTCTCCTGTCCTGCAACCCAGGCGTGATAACGCTCGTCGCCGTCAGAAGCATCCAGCAACTCGTCCAACAGCACACCCATTTCCACCAGCGGCTTGCCTTCATCGGAGACACATGAAAAGCGCGCCTTGGGTGTGCCATTACGCCTCAGGAACTCAACCGCCACATGTTCTTCTGCGCAAGCCATCAAAGCATCCGTCGTCCAGTCGACGCGACCCAGAACTACCACCCGCGACAACCGCCCGAGTGGAAAGAGCCGGTCCGCCTCACCAAGGCAGCATACCCGCAAGGCAGGACCATCCCGCAATACCCGAAGGGAACGGACACCATCGAGATAGAGTACCCTGCTCATGCATCCTCCCGCCCCTCGAGGGAACGCGCCAGCAACAGTGCATATTTACGTAACTTCCGGCGAATGGGCGGCATCTGTGATTCGAATGCTGAATAGAAGATTCTCCGCCCTCCCTTCCCTAAGAGGCACCCCCCTTCGCTCGACGAGAAATGTTCCGCGGTCAGAGACCTCATCCTGAACAACTCCCAGACCAGGCGGTCCACACTCGGCCTCAGAGGCTCAACGAGATCGCACGCCAATGAATCACGTCCAAATGCCACATCATGAAAGAAGCCAAGCATGGGATCGAGACCAGCAACCTGTACCGCCCGCACTGCCTCTGCCTGCAGAAGGGTATAAGCAAGCGACAGACACGCATTCACCGGGTCGCGAGGCGGCCGACGATTGCGTCCAGTAAAATTGACCGAACGTGGAAAAAGGCGACAATAGCCCTGAAAATAGTCGCGCGCTGCCACCCCTTCCAGGCCACGCAAACGCTCGCGTGACGGCATGCCTTCACCCAATTCACAAAGCCTCGCATCCAGATCCCGCACAGCCGATAGCAAAGATCTCCGCAAATCGGGGCGGCGCGACAACGCCTCGGCCAACAGACGCCGCTGTTCGCGAACCTTTCGCCTGACTAACAGCTTGGAGAAGCGCGCCCTCCATGTTTCATCCAGTGAACGACGATACTGTTCCAGCCGGCGGCTGGACTGATTGTGGGATCGCCCTTCTAACCTTGACGTGAATTCCGGTCGACGTGAATCAAGAACCAGCAAACCCACCCCAGCTCCAGCAAGTGCCCGAAGCAAGCCGGTATCAAGCAGCGCATGGCCCTGTACCACTACAGCCTCCAACTGCGCCAAGGGTACCGAACCGCTACACCGGCCTTGCTCATAGACCAGAATGCGGCCACCCTCATGGCGCAGTTCCACATTTTTCCTATCCACATACAGCATGCCCATGACACGTTTCTCCAACGGCCGCGTCAACCCACATAGAAAAAGTCTGGATCCGCCACCGGCACTGCCCGACCAAGCGTTCTCACACGCGACCTGGGGTCGAGGCGGATCAGGAAAAAACGGTCTTCCTCCAAATCCAGGATATCTCCGACCTCTCGCAACAACCCTGTCCGTTCAACTTCTGAGAGGTAGCACTCAAATACCGATTTCTGCCCGCCGGTAGCATGCGCCTTCACCGCGCCGAGCATGCATCGCAGCCGCCTAGCATCGGAAACATCATAAGCCACCAGATAGAGTTGCCGCTTCGGCATGTGAACAGCTTGACACCAAGGTCAGGCAAGATGAGAAAACGGCAAGCTTGCCATGCCATTCAAATAGGAGAGTGAACCGTCTTAATCCCTTCTTCATAAGGTCTCTATCTCGAACAGAGGTGACGGTGCGCAATATGACCATCAAAGAGGTGTCTTAATCCCTTCTTCATAAGGTCTCTATCTCGAACAATACACCTACGCCATCCGCGACGGTGGACGCTGGGTCTTAATCCCTTCTTCATAAGGTCTCTATCTCGAACCCACCGGTCTGGTTGGGCATCTCCCTGGCCCTGGTCTTAATCCCTTCTTCATAAGGTCTCTATCTCGAACAGGAGATGTAGATGAACGAGACATCAAAGATGTGTCTTAATCCCTTCTTCATAAGGTCTCTATCTCGAACCGAGGTCAGCGACGAAATGACGGGCCGTGTGTGGTCTTAATCCCTTCTTCATAAGGTCTCTATCTCGAACTCGAGAGCTGCCGCAAGACGGTCGACTGGAAGGGGTCTTAATCCCTTCTTCATAAGGTCTCTATCTCGAACAACAGACCAAGAGGGGTAAGATCATGAACACCGAGTCTTAATCCCTTCTTCATAAGGTCTCTATCTCGAACACGCAGGAATGATCGACACTGACCCCCGCCCGCGTCTTAATCCCTTCTTCATAAGGTCTCTATCTCGAACACATCATGACCGTGTACTACATCTGGAGCCGCGGTCTTAATCCCTTCTTCATAAGGTCTCTATCTCGAACAAAAAGACCATGAAAATCCCATATAACATGCTAACGTCTTAATCCCTTCTTCATAAGGTCTCTATCTCGAACCGGGGCTCGGTGGGCATCCGAGGCGGCCCATGGGGTCTTAATCCCTTCTTCATAAGGTCTCTATCTCGAACTGGGGCGTTGGGGAGTACCTGGAGACCGCTGAGTCTTAATCCCTTCTTCATAAGGTCTCTATCTCGAACCCGCGGCCGCCATTGAAGACGGCCGCGAATACACGTCTTAATCCCTTCTTCATAAGGTCTCTATCTCGAACACGGCAGAGATCATCGAGCTATGAAGCCCGCTGCCGTCTTAATCCCTTCTTCATAAGGTCTCTATCTCGAACCCTGGCCATGGCCGGGGCTCGGTGGGCATCCGAGGGTCTTAATCCCTTCTTCATAAGGTCTCTATCTCGAACTCCGGCCTCTCGGCTGCGTCCGACATGGACGCAGCGGTCTTAATCCCTTCTTCATAAGGTCTCTATCTCGAACGCCATCAAGGGGTGCATGGACATGCCCCTGGTGGGTCTTAATCCCTTCTTCATAAGGTCTCTATCTCGAACACTCCGGCCTCTCGGCTGCGTCCGACATGGACGTCTTAATCCCTTCTTCATAAGGTCTCTATCTCGAACGAAGACTGATGGAAAACTGGCCTGATGCTGCGTCTTAATCCCTTCTTCATAAGGTCTCTATCTCGAACACAAACCACAGGAGAAAGAACCATGTATAGCGGTCTTAATCCCTTCTTCATAAGGTCTCTATCTCGAACCGTATATCACAGCAAGAAGGCGGCCCTCAAGGCCGTCTTAATCCCTTCTTCATAAGGTCTCTATCTCGAACCCTCATGAAAGGGTATACCGAGATCAGCCCGAGGTCTTAATCCCTTCTTCATAAGGTCTCTATCTCGAACCCGACAAGGCCGACAAGGCGCCTCCGCCGGTGGTGTCTTAATCCCTTCTTCATAAGGTCTCTATCTCGAACCCATCGCGTATGAGCTTCTTCGAGAGGCTGAGGAATCGGTCTTAATCCCTTCTTCATAAGGTCTCTATCTCGAACGGGAGCGCGCAAAGGAATTGCGCGGCGAATTCGCGTCTTAATCCCTTCTTCATAAGGTCTCTATCTCGAACACAAAGGCCGGCCACGTCATAACCTTCAATGAGTCTTAATCCCTTCTTCATAAGGTCTCTATCTCGAACAAGCCCGGCGACGGCAACAAGGCCGACAAGGCCGGTCTTAATCCCTTCTTCATAAGGTCTCTATCTCGAACAGCCCTCGCCGAATGGCGCGAGATCGGCCTTGGTCTTAATCCCTTCTTCATAAGGTCTCTATCTCGAACAGAGGCGCAGCGCAAGCGCAACGCGCGCGCTGGGTCTTAATCCCTTCTTCATAAGGTCTCTATCTCGAACCTTCCAAGAGCAGCTTGTAGATTGGTCAATAAGAGTCTTAATCCCTTCTTCATAAGGTCTCTATCTCGAACGTAGTCGAGATCCAAAAGTCGGCGTCGCCGGACGCGTCTTAATCCCTTCTTCATAAGGTCTCTATCTCGAACGCTTGTCTGAACCAGAGCCTGATATGGAGCGCGTCTTAATCCCTTCTTCATAAGGTCTCTATCTCGAACACGCGGCCGTAGCAGTCGGCCGCAAGATCGGCGTCTTAATCCCTTCTTCATAAGGTCTCTATCTCGAACAGAGAATGGATGTCTCTCCGGCCACACCTCATGAGTCTTAATCCCTTCTTCATAAGGTCTCTATCTCGAACTAACAGAGGAGAAAAACATGAAAAAAATCCAATATGTCTTAATCCCTTCTTCATAAGGTCTCTATCTCGAACTATCTGGTGCCGGATAGCCCAGTCGACCCGAAGTCTTAATCCCTTCTTCATAAGGTCTCTATCTCGAACCAATTTAGGGCGAGTTAGGTCAATAATGACTGTCTTAATCCCTTCTTCATAAGGTCTCTATCTCGAACTCTGACGTCTTGGGCCTTGGGATTGCAAGGGCGCGTCTTATTGAGCCTTGCATAAATAGTGAACATTATTCTGTTTTCGTTGTCTATGGAATCGGGTATGTTGGGAGGATTCCATGGACAGCAAGACGCAATGCAAAGAGCTGGAGAAGCGGCGACTGCGGGCCGGCCGCCTTCTCTTGAAAGGCGTCCCCCAGGCGGAAGTGGCGCGACGCGTGGGAGTAGCCCGATCAACGGTCTGCGGGTGGGCCCGGCGCCTGGAACAAGGCGGATTGGATGCGCTGCGGTCGACAGGTCTGCGCGGCCGTCCGGGTTCGCTGGACAAGGCCGACCTGCGTGAGCTGAAGCGGATCCTGTTGAAAGGCGCGCTGGCCAGCGGGTTTGCCACCGAGGTCTGGACCCTGGGGCGTGTGCGGAAGGTGCTGGACGAGCAGTTCGGGGTGCAGCTGTCAGAGTCGCAGGTCTCCCGCGTGCTGGGGCGCATGGGGTTCAGCTGCCAGCGGCCGGCCCGGCGCGCCTTGCAGCGCGATGAGCGTGCGGTGCGGGAGTGGAAGACCAAGCGCTGGCCGGCACTAAAAAAAACGCTGCAAAAGAGGGGCGTGTGATCGTGTTTGTCGATGAATCGGGTCTGTCGGAACGGCCCACACTGGTGCGCACCTGGGCACCGAAGGGACAGACGCCTGTCATCCAGTACAGCTTCACCTGGAAGCAGCTGTCGGTGATCGCCGGGGTCAGCTTCTGGCGTTTCTACTTTCGTCTGTTCCCCGGTACGATCCGTGCCCCCCAGTGCATCGAGTTCCTCAAGGCACTCAAGCGCCAGATCGGCAGGAAGCTGCTGATCATCTGGGATGGCCTGCAGGTCCACAAGAGCCGCCTGGTCCGTCAGTATGTCGAGGATTGCAATGGGCAGATTCAGATCGAGTTCCTGCCGGCCTATTCGCCGGAGCTCAACCCGGTTGAATATCTGTTCGGGCATCTCAAACCGCATGAGCTGGGTAACTTCTGTCCCAGGGACATCGGTGAATTGAGTGACTATGCCCGGCGCAGGCTCCGTTCCATGCAGCGACGCCAGAAGACACTGGTGACCGCGTTCTGGAAACAGGCCGAGCTTCCTTTGTGATGTGTTCATCATTTATGCAAGGCTCAATAATCCCTTCTTCATAAGGTCTCTATCTCGAACAGAAATTTCGCGGCGAGTTCGCCGCAGGCTACGCGTCTTAATCCCTTCTTCATAAGGTCTCTATCTCGAACAAACGGCCCAAAACGCTTTTAGCGTATGGGCCAAGGTCTTAATCCCTTCTTCATAAGGTCTCTATCTCGAACTATGCGGTGGAAGGGGTTATCTCTTGGGCGGTCTCGTCTTAATCCCTTCTTCATAAGGTCTCTATCTCGAACCTCAGCCGCTGGCGAGGTCCTTACCCTTGACGTCTTAATCCCTTCTTCATAAGGTCTCTATCTCGAACATTCGTTGAGGGGTACATCGAGGCGCGTAGCTGCGTCTTAATCCCTTCTTCATAAGGTCTCTATCTCGAACCGGCGGGCGGCCGACAAGGCCGACAAGGCCGACAGTCTTAATCCCTTCTTCATAAGGTCTCTATCTCGAACGCGTGGAACGAGTTCACCAGCAATGGTGGACTCGGTCTTAATCCCTTCTTCATAAGGTCTCTATCTCGAACACCATTCGATGTAGACACCGCCTCGGCCGCTGAGTCTTAATCCCTTCTTCATAAGGTCTCTATCTCGAACGCAGCCCTCGCCGAATGGCGAGAGATCGGCCTGTCTTAATCCCTTCTTCATAAGGTCTCTATCTCGAACTGTGGGGTGCCTTTGGTAACGGGGGCTCTACGGGTCTTAATCCCTTCTTCATAAGGTCTCTATCTCGAACTCCGCCGGTGGTGAACGCCAGCGGCAGCGCTGGGTCTTAATCCCTTCTTCATAAGGTCTCTATCTCGAACAAAAGAGCGCATCGAAAGAAGCGCAGCGCAAAAGGTCTTAATCCCTTCTTCATAAGGTCTCTATCTCGAACGCGCGCGGCCGACAAGCCCAAGGCCGAGGCCGAGTCTTAATCCCTTCTTCATAAGGTCTCTATCTCGAACCGATTTCCTACAAGGAATGGTGCGCGCTCCGGCGTCTTAATCCCTTCTTCATAAGGTCTCTATCTCGAACAAGGAATGGTGCGCGCTCCGGCCGCCCCTTGTGAAGTCTTAATCCCTTCTTCATAAGGTCTCTATCTCGAACCGCTCAATGCTGTTTTCCTCCTTTGTCCAATCAGTTACATGCGGGTTTATGGAAATCATGACATGCCAACAAGTTGACACGATCATTACACGAACTCCGGGGCCTAGATCAGCAACATTCCTCCAGCGAGTGAAACACCCCATTCCCGTAAAAGGGATGCCAGCATACCGCTCTGTGTCAACCAGGATTTTTTTCATGCGAGAGTTATTCACGACATGAAATCCCCGATACTTGCGCGCAGGTTTCGAAGCTGCGCGCCTGCACATACCGCAATATTGAGGTCGGCGGCACGGGTCCGGTCATGCGGCTCCAAGTCCTGGTAGCTTACCAGCATGGCTCGCGCCTGTAGCCCACCCATGAGGTCGCGCAGCGTATCCAGCTTGTACAGGGCCTGAGCGCTATCATTGTCCTCGCCTTCTCCCTTGAACTGGCGTGTCTTGCATTCGATGATATGCAAGCGGTTGTTGCACAGAAAAGCCACATCGAGTTCGTTGGGCACGCGTTTTCCCCGCTGCTCCCGCACCACCGGAATGGAATAAGCGACATCCTGGATACCCGGACGAGCTTTGCGCAATCGCCGTACCGCATCGAACACGAGGATTTCCAACCATCCGCCGGCTGCGAAGAATCGCTCCTTCTCACCAGGGAACCGCAGCCGGCCGTTCGCGCGGCGGAGGCAACCCGCCGCCTCGAACAGATCTATCAGCTCCGCCAGTTCGCCCCGGTCGTTTTCCAGGGGCTTGGATACCAGGGTTTTCTCGGCTCCGACGGCAAGCCAGTTGAACCTGGGCAGGATCCTGGTGAACTTGTCCAGACCAAGTACGATCTCTTCGGCCAGGTCCAGTCGCCCGGGTTCGGGAACGTTGCGTTTAGGTTCCAATTGCAGCGCTGCGCCATGAGCCTGGAGAAAGGGTTCGAGCTTCACACGGTCGGCAAGATCAATGGATCCCCGATCATCCGGATTCATCCATATCAATCTGTCCTGTTCGGGGTGGACGTAGAATATCGGCAGGTCATAGGCACGGAAACTTTCATAGGCGGCGATACTCATGAGCTTGGTGCCGCCGGTGACATTGAGGGCAATGCCTTCCCCCCCTTCCCGCTCGAGCCATTCAAGGATGCGGCTCTGGGTCTGATCGTAGTCCCAGGCATCCCCCAGCTCCAGACGTTCGACACGAATGCCGCGCGGGCGCAGCACCGCCTCCAACCAGTCGGCGCGCTCGGTCATGTCCGTAGTCACGGCGAGCACGGCCCGTTTCACGTCAAGGGTGGGATCGATCAGGGGCACGAGGTTGGGCAGCGGCTGGGCAGAGACGAGGCAGAGGTGGGTGTGCATGTTTAGTCCTTGCGGATATTGAAGGCTTCCAGCCGGGCGCCGGCGGCGTCCAGATCGTCGGCGCTCAGTTCCCGGCCACGCATGTCTGCCGTCAGGTTCAGGGTGAGGTGCCAGTAGCGGGCGCCTCGCTCGCAGATACGGGCTGCCAAGTGGACCGGCAGGGTGCCGATGACGGTATCGCCTGCTTCCACCTGTTCCGGATCGAGGTGATCAACCATGTTGTCCACGGCGATACCCTGGCGCTGCGCCCATTCCACCGCGCCGGGATGGCGGCTGACGAACCATGTCTTGCCGACGGTATCCCCGGCGCTTTTCGGGGTGTGGTGTTCCCGGGCGGTCTGCTCCAGGTTTTCGACCAGTGTTCGCACCTGGTCGCGGATGCTGTCGCCCGGCAGGGGGCGCTTGCGGTAGCCGCCGTGTTCGATGTCGTTGCGCACGTTGGCAACGGCGCGGGCCTCGGCACAGTCCCGGTTCCAGCGGGCTTCCGCTGCCCTGCGTCCGGCCTCGTCGAAGCCTTCCCGGCCGGCACTGGTCTGGGCGGGACTTGTTGCATGACGTGACACCCAAGCCTCACGCACCACAACGGCCGCCTCGGCGTAGCGTTTTTGTGCAAGATACCGTTTTGCCAGTGTCACCAGGGCCTGGTCGGCATCGGGGCCGTGCAGCGAGGGGGCTTCGAGTCCCCGTGCCAAGTTGGTGAGGCGTTGCAGCAACGGCTTGAGGGCCGGCAGGAACTCTCCGGCTTCCTTGCCAGTAGCCTCGATGGCGTCGAGCAGTTGCCGGGCGCTGGATCGAGGTTTTTCCTGACCATCGCCGCAGACCATGGCGGCGATGCGGAGGGTGAGAAAGTCGTTGGAGAACCGTTCCAAGGCACCGGCCAGGGTATTGGTCCGGGGAAAGTTCCGCCCTCCTTCGCGGGCCAGTGCCTGGCGCTGTTTGCTGTCCTGCGCGCGGAAGGCAGCCAGCAGCGGATCGGCCAGGCCGGTGGTGGTAAATACGCTCACGCCGTGCGCCCAGTCGAGCAGGTCGAGGAAGGCGGTCAGCTCCCAGACGGGGGCCACGCCGGACTCCTTACTGGCATCGAAGGCACCGTACACCACCCGGAAATCCTCGGACAGATCGCCGACGGCGCGTAGGTGGGCGATGGCGGCGGCGGAAAAGAAGGGCAGGGTACGAAAGCCGTGGGTGATGTCGAGGATCACCGGGCCGTCTGTCTGCAGGCTGTCGATGAGCGTGTCGAAGATGCGCCAGAGTTCGTCGGTATCCTTGCCGCTGGGGATGGCGTGGAATTCCAGTGACACGCCTGGCAGGCCGGCGAAGGCGGCCCGCATCCCCTCTCCGTGGCGGTCCTCGGCCTCTTGCGTTGCCAGCACTCGGACATGGCGGGCCTCGTAGAAAGTCGCGGCAGCATAAGCGAAGTGGGCCGTTTCCACCGACTGTGTGCCCATCCGGTAGGCGACCGGGCTGTAGTCGCCAGTGCCGAGGAAGGTGACCAGCACGGTATCGCCCTGTACTCCCTGTCGTGATGACTCAGACATGGCCAGCGCAGCAGGTCAGGGACATGCTTCCTCCAGTCGGGCGAGTTGCTCGTTGATGGCCTTCTTGCGCTTCTTGGACCAAGGAAGGTGGCGGGCGGTCTCGCGCAGCAATTGCGCGGCCTGGCATCGCCAGTGGCCATCCTGCCATTCCAGTGCCTGCTCGAGGAGGTGTAGCCGCTGCTCGTTGAGAGGGCCGCCGGGCTCCCTGCGGTTGGCGGCCCGGTCGGCCTCCAACTGCTGCCGCACGGCGTCGATGAGGCGTTCTTCCTCGCTCATGGCCTCCAGCCGGGCCTTTTCCTGGGCAGCAACCATGTGTTCACGCCGTTGTTCTTCCGCGTCCTCATCGATACGCATGGCCCCATAGCCAACCGCCGTTTTGGCGCCGAAACCGAGCCAATCGAAGGCGTGTTCGAAGGCGGCCTGCAGCAGCTCGCGCCAGGAACCGGCCAGCTCGCCCGCCAGGGCCGGGTTGGCGATGACGTGGAAGGTGAAGCCTGAGCCGGGCGGCACGGTGAGGAAGAAAATGGGCACCGGCTGGCCGGAGTCGTGGGGCGCGGCATCGCCGCGGTAGTAGTGCGACTGGTGCGGGGTCATCACTTCCACCTGCAGGGCGTTGCCCCGGATCTGCGGGATCACGTCCCAGAAGCTCAGGGCGCCACGGCGGGCGTCATTGCTGTCCTCGGGGCCAAACAGGATTTCGATGGCCGCCTCCGTCCAGCCCTTCGTCTCGCCCCAGTTGCCGTCGGCCAGTTCCCGCGCAGCCTGGCGCAGCACGCCCTTGACGCCGCTGCCCGGCAAGTACGGCAGGCCGTAGGGCCACAGAAAGGCGAAGCCGTTTTCCAGCGGGTGTTCGTTGCCCAGGCCGGTGGCGAAGGGGGCGGTGCTGCGGGCGTCAAGCAGGTACTTCCGTTCATCCGGCAGGGCGGCATGCAGGGTGTCCTGACGTTTGCGGATGGCGTTCAGGGCCTTTTTGTCCTGGACGCTCAACGCACAGGCGGTCTCGACGGCTTCATGCTTCCTGTCTTTCTCGAAAGCGAAACGGTGGTTCCAGCCCCGGAAGTACATGCCGAAACGCATGCCGGGCGAGGCGGTTTCGAAATTCTGACCCAGATATCCGGGTACGGCGGCGATGGGCATCTCAGGCGCCTCCCTTTTCGACGGCCGGGGCCATCTGCCGCAGCCAGCGCAGCCAGGCCATGGCCTCGGCATGGACGCTGCGGTAGTCCTGCGGTTTGGCCTGCTGCAGGTGTTCCATGAATTCCGTGAAGTCGATGGGCGTGCCGCACTGTGCGTGCAGCCAGTCGCGCAGGTGGCCGCCGAGGAAGGCGTGGCGTCCGTCCTTGCCCTCGAGAAAGGCCATCACCTGCATCAGGCCGGAATTCATGATCAGCGCCGACAGGCCCTTGGCATCGTTGACGTAGGCTTCGTTGAATTTGGCAACGCCTTCCCCGGCTTTCTGCCAGGCGTGCTGTGCCCGTTTCTGTTCCAGTGTCTGAGCCATATTCAGCCTCCCACCACGCTCGCCATCACCATGCCGCGGCCGGTGGTGGCGTCGCCGCCCACCTGCAGGAGCTGTCCGTCCAGCGCGTTCTTCATCTTCATCATGACTTCGCCGGCCTCCATGTGCTGCGCTTTCCCGCTGCGGGTCTGGCTGGCCATGAGCGGGGCGATGAGCAGGGACTCGGGCGGCAGGTTCTCGGTGTAGAACAGGCCGCCCCCGTCGGCGGCGCCGGTGTCGGGGTCGATGCGCACGTGGGGTTCCACCAGGGTGGCATTTTCCACGAACCAGGCGAAATCGGTGTTGGACAGCAGTACCAGATCCTGTTTCAGCTTGTCGCGGAAGAAGCCATAGGCACTGTCGTCCGGCAGGCCCTTTTCGGCCAAATCGCTGGCAACCCGCCCCAAGGAATCAGACTCTACGGCGTTGTATTCAAAGGCTTCAACGTGGAGAAGCTGTTTGCCGTCCCTCTCGGTGCAAAGCGCTTTTGAAGATCGCAGCACACAGTTG
The DNA here is from genome assembly GCF_030406045.1 of Thiohalobacter sp. IOR34. Classification (GTDB taxonomy): domain Bacteria; phylum Pseudomonadota; class Gammaproteobacteria; order Thiohalobacterales; family Thiohalobacteraceae. The sequence goes on along the minus strand of NZ_CP128988.1, from coordinate 1,334,653 downwards.
TTTTCCTTGACGTCGGGTATCTCCCATTCGACGGCCTCACCCACGAGGTCCAACAGCCGTTGTGCCCGCGCCAGGGCCTGCGGGCAGGTGGCGTACACGTAGCCGTTCTTCAGGCTGCGCACGGGGAAGGCGACGAGCTGGGCGTCGCCGAAGCTCACCGCGCCGGCGTGCAGATCGCCACTACGGGATTCGGGGCCGAATATGGCAGTGAGCATGCCTGCCGTTTCCTTTCTTTCCTCTTCATCGAGTTTCGAGGCATCGACAAGCTGTTGCCATGCATGGCGCACCGCGCCCTTGATGCCGGAGCCGGCGAAACTGGGGTGGTGGGTATGGCGTTCCCGCTGGATGGGGTTGTCGATGATGCCGGTGGCCGTGCCCGCCCCCATGTGCACGGGGCTGACGGCGTACAGAAATACGGCGGCCTGTTTTTTGAACATGGCAATCTCCTTGAATCAGTAGGTGGCAAACGTGAAGCGGTTGAAACCTTCGGCCCTGCGCTGGGAATCGTAGCCCGGTTCCGGCCACAGGCCGTGGTTCACAAGCTTGCGAAGGGCCTCGGGCGAGGCTTTCAGGTCTTCCAGCCAGTACACGCTGCCGGTGGGCGCCGTACGCTGCGCCGGCTTGGGCCGGCGGGCGGCAAGATCCCAGCCACTCATGGTCTCGGCGCGGGATACGCAGGCCGAGACGACACGCCCGCGCACCCCGCCGAGTTCGAAACGGCCGTCCCCGTCCATGCCCGGCAGCCGCCAGCCCTCGGGGAAGATGCCGGGGCTGGTGAGCACGATGCGGCAGCGTCCGGCGGAAGCGATGGCCTCCAGGTCGGGTTCGGGCGGGCGGTGGTCCACGGCGCGCAGGGTGGCGCCCCGGCCATCGCCGCCGAGGCGCAACAGGGTCTCTTCACCAAGCGCATCGCCCTCGGTGGCGGCGAGAAAGCCGACCCCCACCCGGAAGGCCACGGCCTGCACGGTGAACAGCTTGCCATCGTCGGCGCGGCGGCGCGCGGTGTCCAGCCCCACGCCCACACGTTCGTCCATCTGCCAGAGCCGGTTCGAATGGATCATGTGATGGTTTTTCTTCTCGCCCTTTTCCGGCGGCTCCGGCGTACCCCCGTCCAGATAGATTCGATAACCCGCCTCGGTAAGCCACCAGCCTCTATCGGGCTTGGCGCGTTCGGGCTGAGCCATCACGGGCAGTTGTCCGGTGGGGATGGAGCCCTGGATGCCGTTGGCCACCGCCTGCGGTTCCAGCCGGTGAACGGTGATGCCGTCTTCGTCCGTTTTGGCGATGACCAAGTCGGCGGCCGGGGCATGGAGGGCCTGCCACCGGCCATCGGCCCATTGCGCCAGGTGGAAAGCGGTGAGGCGAAATGCACCGGGCGCAGACGGTGTGCCCAGGGTCTCGTGCGCCACCTGGCCATCGCCGAAGGCGCCGAAATCCACACCATCCCGGGCCAGGATAGCCGAGCGGATGGCGCCGGCGGCCACCGACGGCCAGGGCGGCACCAGGGCCTCGCCGTAGCTGCCCGGATCGCCGAACAGCTTGTTGCCACGCAGGAAGAGCACGTCCAGCGGTTCGATGGCATGCCAGTTCATGCGGCTTCTCCTCCTTCCTCTGTCTGTCCCGTTTTGGAGACTTCGAGCGGCGTGGCGCGGGTCTCGCGCGCGAGGAACTCGGCGGCCGAGAGCAGGTTTTCCAGCCACGCGCGGCGCGTGTTTTCGGGTTGGTCGAGCGCCATGCCGGTCAGTTTGTGCGCCAGATCCTGCGACTGCGCTTTGTCACCGCCCTGACGCTGAAACTGGTAAGCCAGAAGTTCGGCCAGCATGGCGCCGTCGCCCTCGGGCTCGGGCAGGTCGCGCAGCCATTGCACGCTGTGATAGACGGCCCGGCGGGAGACGTCGGGGTTTCGCAGGAAGTCGACCAGTTCTCTGAAGGTGCCGATCTGCTTCCACCTCAACACGACTTCCAGCGCACCGCCAGAACGCTTGAGGATGCGCAGGCAAAAGGCGTTCTTACCATCCACGCCCTTGGCGGTCTTCTCGGCCTCCCGCGCTTCACGCAGTACCCTGGAGAGTGGCGTCTGGTGGTGGGCCACCACCAGCCCCGCGGAAGCCGTGGCATGTTCGCCCATCAGGCGTAGCAGCCGGCCCTCGAGCCAGGCATAGCCCTTGTCCAATGACAGTTTTTTCTGCTGGCTGTCGCTATCATTCACTTTGCCGTACCGGGCCATGCCCGACCAGCCATCGCGCAGCCGGGCGGCGGCGGGCAGCAGATCGGCCACCGGCAGCATGGCCAGCACGTCGTCGCCGCCGGCATAGATGAGCCGGCCCAGGTATTCGCGCTGGACGACGTGGGGCACCACGTGGAGGGCGAAGTCGTTGAGCGCGCCAGATATGGCCATGTGGCGCGCGGGCGAGACGGCCCGCCTGCAATCTCCATAGGCCTCGAGCTTCGGGTTGTTTTGCGCCCGCTGGTCGAAACCATCATGGATATTGGGATGGAAGCTCTGCCGGTAGCTGGGCGTGTGCTTGTCCTCGCCGGAGAGGATGGCGCCCATGTAGTCGCCGTCCATCAGCAAGAGGCCGTAGTAGGTTTCCAGGCGGAAGGACGGCCCTTGCTTCTCGTGCACACTCTGTTTCAGCGTCTCGCGCACGATCCGGCGCGGTCGCTCGGCGTCTGTATCGCTGTCACATTCCTGGGCGTCTTCCATCAGGGCCAGCAGTTTGCCAGCATCGCCGATCAGGCGCTCGAAGCCGCTGCTCTTCCGATGCCGGAGCAGAATCCTCTGCGGCAAGGCGACCCGCTCGCGGCCGACCTCGGCTTCGGCGAAGCCCGCCGCGGTCAGGCCGCCGTGCTCCAGCCATTGGTCGAGCTGATGGGCCAGCGCCATGCTGTGGGTGGAGACGACGAAGCGGCCGATGGGCCTGCCGATGGCATCCCTCACCTCCTCGGCAAAGAGCGTGGGCCAGAGGCGCTTGATGGCCGGCAGCGCGCCCAGGTGTTCGCCTTTCTTGGCCCAGGAGGGCTTCTTCTCGGCCACCTTCGTCCACAGCGTGTCCTTGCGGCTACCCGGCGGAATGTGCAATTGATCCTTGTCGGTGGTGAGCCATTCCGTCTCGCCGGTGAGGGAGCAGCGCCAGCCCTGCTCGTCCGTCTGACCGAAGGCGCGCACCGACTTGGCCGCGGCCAGCACCCGCTCGGCCAGTTCAAAGATGGCCGGATAGAGCACGCCGGGGTTGGGCCGGAAGAAGGGCACGCCCTGTTCGAGCTGGATTTCCTGCTTCAGCACCTGCCAGGCGGGGCTGGCGAGAAAGCCGCCGTTCTCCTGCCCGAAGAAGGGCGCCATGGCCGCCGACAGTTCGGGCTGGACATCACTGGCCTTGTTGCCTTCGGTGGCGATCAGCGAGAAGGGCACGGCGGCCCAGTGCACCTCGGGGAAGCCGTCGAGCTGGCGGCGCATCTGTCCAAAGCAGTAGAGGGTTTCGTCGTCGGGGTTTTCGCCGGCGGTTTCCAGCAGGCGTTCGACGACGGTCTTTCCCAATCCCTGCAGCCACTCGCGCGCCGCCCGCTCGCACTGTCCGGCCAGCTCGCGTACCTGCCCTGCCGGCACCACGGCGACGAAGCGGTTGGGCAGCGCCGCGGCGAACAGGGGATTGGCGTCGGTGCCACCCTTTTGCCAGGGCGCATCGGCGAACAGCCCGTCCGTCAGGCCCTGTTCGCGCAGCCACAGATCGACCTGCGGCACGCCACGCAGGCGCGGGAACAGGATGGCATCCGGTCCCAGGGCCTCGCAGACGGGTTTCATGGCCTCCCAGGCAAGCCGGGCGAGCAGGTGCGAGCCGGCCCAGAGATCCGAGGTGCTGCGTGCGGCTTCGATGAAGGGCTGCACCGGGCCGATGGCCAGGGCCAGCAGGGCCACTTCGCCCTTTTCGTCGGCGGCAGCCGCGCCCGCGAAGGCCGAAGTCAGATCCAGATGCTCCCAGATGGAGTGGTCGGGCACGCGGGTATCGGCGGGAAGCTGCTCCCACAGCGCGCCCAGTCTGCCGTGGTCGTCTTCTTCCCGCAGTGCCGGGCCGAAGCGCCAGAAGGCCAGCAGGGTCTTGCGGGCATCTCCCCCGGCCGCGTCAGCCAGTGCCTTGAAGTGGTCAAGGCTGCGGGCCTTGATGTCTTCGAGGCTGGTATCGGCCAATCGGCCTGTCGCCCGCAGATCGACGATGGCGCCACTGACCGGATGGATCAGGACCGGATCGTTCGTCCAGCGCACCTGCGCCCATTGATCCTTTGGCCATTGGGGGCGGTCGGCGGCCGAGGCCCACCAGTCGGCCCGTTTGACGGCCTGTTCGTCGGCCTGGTCGGGATTCAGCCAGGCATTGAGAATGCGCACCGTGCCACCCTCATGCCCGGCCGGATCGCGCAGCAGGACCAGCGCCTTCTCGCCCGGATCGTGCAGGCGTGCCGCCAGCTTGGTGTGCCAGAGTCTGTCGTCGTTCATGGGCGTGCTCCCTGCGGGTTGGTGCTACAATACACATCAGGAGGTGTATGATGCGGACGAATATCGTGATCGATGATGAATTGATGGCCGAGGCCATGGCCGCCACCGGTGCCCGGACCAAGCGCGAGGTGGTGGAGATGGCGCTGCGCGACCTGGTCATGCGCAACCGGCAGCGCAGGCTGAAGGAGTTGAAAGGCATGAACCTGATCGACCCGGACTACGACGTCATCGCCGAGCGCCACGCCACCCGCAGCCGTGTACCTGATTGACAGTTGCGTGTGGATCGACTGGCTGAAACAGCACCGGACGCCAGCCACCGAAAAACTGGACACTTGGCTCGACAAGGGGCTGGCCCGGTTGCTGCCTGTCATCGTCCAGGAGCTGCTCCATGGCGCCCGCGGAGAACGGGAACTGGCCATCCTCCGGCAACGTTTTTCTGACTTGCCCTGCCTGCCGGTGACCCTGGAGACCCATCTCGCCGCCGGCGAACTGTACGCCCGCTGCCGCTGGCGGGGGATCACCATCCGCAGCCCGCACGACTGCCTGATCGCCGCCGCGGCGGTGGAGCACCGCGTGCCGTTGCTGACACAGGATCGGGACTTTCTGGTCATCGCTGGTGTTGAATCCCGTCTGAATCTGATCACACCGAACTCCTCCTGAACTGCCCGTCCAGCAGTTCGTGGGTTTGCTGCCAGGCGTCCAAAACGTTTTTTCGGGAATGTCTTGCCAGGTCTGGCGGGGTGCAGGGCATGTGAAAGATCACGCCCTGGAGCCCGCCCTGTACTCTCCGCACCTTGAAGCGAAGACTGCTGGGCACGCGCCCGCCCCGGCCGGCCACGGGTTGGTTGAGGACTTTTCGGGCTCCGCCATCCATCGCGGCATTGACGGCCTTGCGAATGGCCGCCAGGGATTCGATGACGGCGGTCCATTCTCTGACGGGTTCTCCGGTCGTCCAGATCAGGGGGGCTGTCTCATCCCTGCCGATGGCATGCGCCCACTCGAGCGCCAGACAGTCCTTCCAGGGTCTGGTGAAAACGTTGACGTCTGGCAGTCCTTCTATCTCGTCCAGCCAGAGGGAACCCCAGCCATTGCGCGAGCGCCCGCCAAGCGTCCCGAAGGCCTGGATGAGTTTCATTGTCTCTTCCAGATGTTCGGTACCCGCCATACCGTCCGGCCAGGCCAGTTGCAGTTCCGAATGAATCCCTTCGGAAATGGCAGGCTTCTCATTGAGTTCACCCTCAGGACCATAAGCCAGGTACTTGGCGCTTTGCGGCGCGCGTTCCGCCGCCGGTTTGGTGACGGGCATTGCGTTCATGGAACCCCGGTCCCAGGGGGCGATGCGCAGCAACACCCTGCTCTTGCGCACGCTGACCGACCTTCCATTTTTGTCCTTGTCACCTTTCCACCAGGCATGGCCAAAAAGCGGGGCTTCGACCTCACGCATTTTTTTCCAGTTCGCCGGATCGTTTTTCGCCGCCCACGCCACCCGCCACCACTCGCGCAGCAGGTGCTTGAAGGGCGGTGTGCGCCACTGACCCGATTGTTCTGCGTTGCCCAGAAAAGCCGGGGTGAGAAAGCCCACCCTCAATTCGCGTTTCGTGTAGCCCATGAAGCCTTCTCCCTTCACTAGGAATTTATCAACATCATCGCTATTCGCACCTCTGCCGGGATAATCCCATCGACCTTGATGTTTGCCTGCTTTTCTCCAAAGATACCAAAGTGAGCGCTCGTTCAAGGAAGGCATTACGATCCAGGAGGTCGCTGCCATTTCCCAGATTCATGTGGGCATCACCTGCGTACAGACAAAGAAAAAGGTTACCCATGCCCCCCTTCTCCAGGGCAACGATCTTGCGCGGTTGAAGGGTATCCATATCGAGAACCACCAGCGCGTAAGGGAAGGTGATGCGAAACTCATCTGGAACCGATTGGCGCCCAAACAGTCCTTCCGCAATCGTTGGCACATTGCGCACCAGAAAGCCATGCATTTCCGGTGTCTCGAAGACGATCTCGCGCCTTGCATGCAGGAAATCGGGCAAGTCCGGCTCAAGGCCATCGAAAAGTGCCCGGCCGCCAGAAACCGGCTCTTTTCTTTCACGCCCCAATAGTTTTAGCAGCCACCGAAACGGCATATCCACTTCCCTTTTTCCGTTGATGCTTCAAAAGCTTTATCACAGGTATTCTGCCAGCCTCTCCAAGCCTCCAGGGAGTTTTGCAAGCTTGCCGCTCCCTTCTCTAGCCCGGATATTGCACCACTTCAACAGTCATCCTGCCTGATCATCCCCCACTCAATGTCTTCCCGCCCCACGGCCAGTTCGTAGCGTTTGGGCTTTCCCTCGGAAATTACACCATAGGCAAAACGGCCGGCTGGCCCCAGCACCTTCTTTAACTCCCTATGCAGACGGGACTGGGTCTGTTCGAAAAAATTCTTGCTCATGCCTTCTTTCAGGCCTGTGGCGGTGCCGGTTGCCTGCGGGTCTGCGATTTCTTCGTATTCACGCACATATTCTTTGGCGTAATTGGGCTCTGGCGCACCGTCACATGGGCAACGTACCGGGCCGTGTCCTTCGGCCTTGCGCCGTGCCAGCCAGCTCAGGAAAGCAAGCTGTGTGGGGGGCAGGTGGAGAACCTTGCCTCCGGCCTCGATCCTCTTCCCCTCCAGATCGATGACCAGCCGGACGGGGCCGACAGCGGCCTGGGCGCTGGCGACCGCCTCGCTGAAGCTCGTTTTCCCGTCCGTCAGCCGCTCGTCCAGGCCATGGCGCAGGCGGACATAAGGTATTTCCGCCAGCGTGACCTCCGCCATGTGCGTGTCCAGGGGCTTGCTGTCGGGTCCGGGCGTATAGATGATCCTGCTTTCCGGCGTCGGATAGAAAAAATCCGGATGAGATTCGAAGGGCGCCGAGACCAGCACGTGGGAGAGCCGGTCCTGCGGCCGGCCATAGAGCGACATGGCATAGCCAAGGTAGAATCCCATGGTTTTTCTGCCGCCGGCAATGGATGCGTGCAGGGCGCTTCGTTCGTCGGATGTGAGCTTCTGAACCTGTTCAACGATCTGGTCCGCCGTGCGTTCGTTTTCCTCCGGTGTGCGAATGTCGCTGAGCGCGCCACCAGCGGGATCCTGGATGACATGGATGCATTCTTCCCCGAAACTGACACCGGACAGTTCATAATCGGCGCACAGGCGATGGAACCAGCCGGTCTCTTCGTGCAACAGGGAAAGCCGCGCGCGCTCGGCGCCTTCCGCCGTGGTGATGAGATGGATTTCGGTCGGCACAAACCGCGGGGCTTTCTTTATCAGGGCATAGAGGGTTTCGGTGACGACCTGGGGTGACAGCCCGGTCACTGCCAGCAGGATGCGCCTCGGAAAGTCACTTGGCCGGGATCTGTTGTTCGTCATTCTTCCATTCCTTCTCCGCATGACGCGGGGCGGCCATCCCTGACCTCCCTGGCCACCGTCCGGGCGACCTCCCCGGCGGTCATTGTCGTTCCATCAGCCCGCCTTCCCTCATCCGGCAAGCTTGCGGCGATCCGGTACCACCCCAGGCCCATGCTGGTGCCTTTGCCCGCATGGACCCATTGCCCGAACCACAGAAATGGCCAGAATGGGACAATGTCTTCGCCGGCGAGCCTGATCTTGCCAACCAGCCCGCCCATTTTCATGGTGGTCCCCTGCCGGGAGGAATAGCGCGTCCATTCGCGCCATTCCAGCCGCCTGCCGGCCAGCACAACCTCCCGGGAGGCCTTGTTCAAACCGGCGAAATCGAGTTCCCAGGGATCATTGGTATGAAAGTAGGAAAGCAGCGAGAGGCGGCGCAGGAGGTTGCGTAACAGGTCGTGGAATTCGAAGCACTCCGGCGTTACCAGCCTGCCGTCACGCTTGAGCCGCAGCGGCGTGAGAAATTCGAGTTGCAGCACTCCCGGGATCCCGGCGGGAGGCGACAGAGTCGGCGCTTCAAAAGGAGCAAGTATGGGGTTGCCTTTGTCAAGGATCCTGCGCCATTCGCCGTTGCCGGGCGCCGCTTCGCAATCGACCGCCTCGACAATGAAACGCGCGTTGCCCCGGCCGATGCCCCGCTGCCCCGCCATCCGCAACCCCTGGATGATATAGGCCAGGTGCGCATTGGCGCGCCCCACGAGCACGCAGCTCAGCTCGAAGGTACTGCCCGCCTCGACCCCATTCGAGTCGTCGGGTGGCGGTTCGAGTATGAAGGGATGGGGCGCGGCCGTGTAGCGGCTCAGCTTGGCCGCATTCCTGGGCGGCGGCGTTTCGAACAGGTAGGCGTAGGCGCAACCGTGCAGAAGCTGGCATCCGGCGCAGTCGCGCCGACCGGTCACGCAGAGAGTCTTTCTCAGTCCATGACCGAACACGCCGCGCCAGGCGGAGCCTGCGTATGCGGGAAAGGTGATCTGGTCAAGTGCACGAAAGACGAAACGATAGCGTCCGATCGCTATCGGTGGAATATCCTTAATCCCGCATCCTCCCTCCACGGCGCCCCCGCTGCCGAATATTTCCCACATTGGTTTTATTATCGACGTGGCATTCTCCATTACCACGATTTCATCATATTCCACCAATCGCCACTGCTTTGGCAAGCTTGCGGATTTATTGATCCGACAAAGCCGAAAGTCTGCTTACGCAATCGCTCCCGACTTCGTTATACTGCGGAATTCGAAATACCCGAGCCCTGCCGATGCAAGCGATCGACACCCTGATCAAGGCCCGCTGGATCATCCCCGTGGAGCCGGACCACCGGGTCCTGGAGGAGCATGCCCTCGCCATCGACGAGGGGCGGATCCTGGACGTCCTGCCGGCCGGGACGGCCAGCGAGCGCTATCGTGCCGAGACCCGGATCGAGCTGCCACAGCACGCCCTGATCCCTGGCCTGGTCAATGCCCATACCCATGCCGCCATGTCGCTGCTGCGCGGCCTGGCCGACGACCTGCCGCTGATGACCTGGCTCAACGAGCATATCTGGCCGGCCGAACAGCGCTGGATCAACGAGGAGTTCATTCACGACGGCAGCCAGCTGGCAATCGCAGAGATGCTGCGCGGTGGCATCACCTGCTTCAACGACATGTATTTCTTTCCCGAGGTCACGGCCAGGGTCGCCGCGGCGGCCGGCATGCGCACCTGTGTCGGCCTCATCCTCATCGATTTCCCCACCGCCTATGCAGCCGGTCCGGACGATTACCTGGACAAGGGCCTGGTGCTGCACGACGAATACCGCAACGACCCGCTGATCCACACCGCCTTCGCCCCGCACGCGCCCTACACCGTCTCGGACGGCCCGCTGCAGCGCCTGCGGGTGCTGGCCGACGAGCTGGACATCCCCATCCACATGCATGTGCACGAGACCCGGGACGAGGTGCACCAGTCGCTGCAACAGCATGGCCGGCGGCCGCTGCAGCGGCTCGACGATCTCGGCCTGCTCTCGCCGGCCCTGACCGCCGTGCACATGACCCAGCTGCAGGATGAGGAGATCGAGCATGCCGCCGCCACCGGCATCCGGGTGGTCCACTGTCCCGAGTCCAATCTCAAGCTGGCCAGCGGCTTCTGTCCGGTGCAGCGGCTGCTGGAGGCCGGCATCGAGGTGGCTCTCGGCACCGACGGCGCGGCCAGCAACAACGATCTGGACCTGTTCGGCGAAATGCGCAGCGCGGCCCTGCTCGGCAAGGCGGTGGCCGCTGACGCCAGCGCCCTGCCCGCCCACCAGGTGCTGCGCATGGCCACCCTGAACGGCGCGCGGGCCCTGGGCCTGGGTGAGGAGACCGGTTCGCTCAGGCCTGGCAAGTGGGCCGATCTCTGTGCCGTCGACCTCGGTCGGCTGGAAACCTCGCCCTGCTACCACCCGGTCTCCCAACTGGTCTATGCCAGCGGCCGCCACCAGGTGAGCGACGTCTGGGTTGGCGGTCGCCACCTGCTCAAGGAAGGTCGCCTCACCAGCCTCGACGAGACCAGCATCCGCGACCGCGCGCTGCACTGGCAGACACGGATCGCGGCCACCGATCCGGATGGTTCCCGGCCCTGATGCCGTAGTATGCTTGCCCCATGAACGAAGCCAAGCCCAACGTCGACGCCGCCGAGATCGCCAAGTTCGAGGAACTCGCCTCCCGCTGGTGGGATCCGGACAGCGAGTTCAAGCCGCTGCACGACATCAACCCCCTGCGCCTGGACTACATCAACTCGCGGGTTCCCCTGGCCGGCAAGAAGGTGCTCGACGTCGGCTGTGGCGGCGGCATCCTCTCCGAGGGCATGGCCCGGCTGGGCGCCGAGGTGACCGGCATCGACATGGGCGAGGCGCCGCTGTCCGTCGCCCGCCTGCACCTGTACGAATCCGGTCTCAAGGTCGACTACCGGCAGACCACCGCGGAACGCATGGCCGAGGAGGCACCCGCCGCCTTCGACGTCGTCACCTGCCTGGAGATGCTGGAACACGTACCGGATCCGGCCTCGGTGATCCGCGCCTGTGCCACCCTGGTGAAGCCGCAGGGACACGTCTTCTTCTCAACCCTGAACCGCAACCCCAAGTCCTATCTGTTCGCCATCATCGGCGCCGAATACCTGCTGCGGCTGCTGCCCAAGGGCACCCACGACTACCGCAAGTTCATCCGTCCCTCGGAACTGGACACCTGGGCCCGGCAGGCCGGCCTGCACATCGATGACATCAGCGGCATGAGCTACAACCCCCTGACCGGCCACTACAGCCTCAGCGAGAACGCCGACGTCAACTATCTGGTCAGTTGCCAGCGCGACTGAGGCCGCCGATGCCCGTTTCCACCCGGCCGCCGATCCGCAGCGTGCTGTTCGACCTCGACGGCACCCTGCTCGACACCGCCCCCGACCTCGTCTGGGCGCTGAACCACGTCCGCGAGGAGGAAGGCCTGCAGGCCCTGCCCCTGGAACGCATCCGCCCGGCCGTCTCCCACGGCAGCATCGCCCTGATCCGCCATGGCTTCGAGTGCGAGCCGGAACATCCCCGCTTTGCGGCACGACGCCAGCGGCTGCTGGACGTCTACCGGGAAAACCTCGCCCGCCACACCCGCCCCTTCCCCGGCATGGAACGCCTGCTGGACGAACTGGAGGCCCGGGGCATTCGCTGGGGGGTGGTCACCAACAAGCCGTCCTGGCTGACCGAACCCCTGCTGCAACAACTGGGTCTGCTGGCGCGCGCCGCCGTGGTCGTCAGCGGCGACACCCTGGCCGAACGCAAGCCCCACCCCGCCCCCATTCTCTACGCCTGTCGCGAGACCGGCGCCGCGCCGGCCAACTGCCTCTACATCGGCGACGCCGAACGCGACATCCGCTCGGGCAGGAACGCCGGCGTGCACACCCTGGTCGCGCTGTTCGGCTACCTTGGCCCCGATGACGACCCCCGATCCTGGGGCGCCGATGGACTGGTGGCGAAGCCGGACGAGATCCGGGATTGGGTAGTGGGCCCATAGCCACGAAGATCTCCCAGAAGCCGGAAGATGACAGGCCTCGCCTGCCCTCGAATGGAAACGGCCTGACAATCGTGGCGTGGCCGCTGGCCGCCAGTAGGAGCGGCCTCCAGGCCGCGATTCTAGCCCGCATATTGCACCAAGGCGGTTTGCATGATCGGGGGGCAGGCTGGTATACAAGGCCAGGAGGCTCGCAAATAGGCCGTCGTGGCGGGATACACTTTGTGCCTATTCGATGTCAGGCCGAATCGGGCTGCGCATCTTGAGCGATCCCCCTCGAACCATGGCGACGGCCATGCTTTTTCGGCCGATCGCCCAAGCTGCTTTGCCGGATTCGCCCTCGGCATCGAATCCTTGGTGCAATATGCGGGCTAGGCGAGGCAAGGACGTGCGGAGGCGCCGGCTATTCCGCCCCGTCAGGCGGCATATCCTCTTTCGTGGATTTCACAGCCATTCATGGTGCTACCATATGCCCATGCCTGAATCCCAGATCCTCCTGCTGCTCGTCACCGGACTGCTCGGCCTGCTGGCGGGTGGCCTGATCGTCTACCTGCGGACCAGCCCGCGGCTGCACGCTCTGCAGGCGGAACAAATCCGGCTCAAGGCCGAGCTGGAGGCGGAGCGCCGCACCGCCGAGGAACGCATGCAGGCCTTCAGCCAGGCACGCGACCAGCTGAACGACACCTTCAGCGCCCTGGCCAGCGAGGCGCTGAAGCACAACAGCAGTGAATTCCTCAAACTGGCCCAGGAAAACCTGAAACGCTTCCAGAGCGAGGCGCAGCAGGAACTCGGCCAGCGGGAGAAGGCGGTGGAGAACCTGGTCAAACCCATCCGCGAGGCACTGGAACGGACCGAGCAGCAGGTACGGCGCATGGAAAACGAGCGCAAGGAGGCCTTCGGCTCATTGACCAAGCACATCGAGACCATGGCCGAGTCGCACCGCCTGCTGCATGCCGAAACGCGCAACCTGGTCCAGGCCCTGCGCCGCCCCGAGGTGCGTGGCCAGTGGGGCGAGCTGACCCTCAAGCGGCTGGTGGAACTGGCCGGCATGGTCGAGCACTGCGACTTCTACGAACAGCAGCAGCTGAGCGGCGAGGAGGGCATCCTGCGTCCGGACATGATCGTGCGCATGCCCGACGGACGCGAGATCGTGGTCGATGCCAAGACCCCGCTGGATGCCTACCTCAGCGCCATCGAAGCCGGCGATGACAGCGAACGCGGCGCCCAGCTTCAGCGCCACGCACGCAAGGTGCGCGAACGGGTACGGGAACTCTCGGCCAAGGCCTACTGGGAACGCCTGCCCAACACCCCGGACTTCGTGGTGCTGTTCATCCCCGGCGACCAGTTTCTCAGCGCCGCGCTGGACATCGACCCCCAACTGCTGGAGGACGCCCTGGCCAGCAAGGTGGTGCTGGCCACGCCGACCAGCCTGGTCGCCCTGCTGCGCGCCGTGGCCTATGGCTGGCGACAGGTGGCGCTGGCCGAGAACGCCGAGCGGATCCGCGAGCTGGGCGAGGAACTCTACCAGCGGCTCGGGGTGTTCTCCGAACACCTGGCCAAGCTCGGCAAGAGTCTCGACAGCAGCGTCAACGCCTTCAACAAGGCGGTCGGTTCCTTCGACAGCCGGGTGCTGCCGGGGGCCCGCAAGTTCGTCGACATGGGCATCGCCGCCGGCAAGGACGGCAAGCGGCCGGAGCAGATCGAACGGGCACCGCGGCAGGTCGAGCCGCCGCTGGCGGACAGCGACTGAGACATGTCCACAATCGACGCCGCCTATCGCCACTGCCAGCAACTGGCGCGCCGCCACTACGAGAACTTCCCGGTCGCCTCCCTGCTCCTGCCACCCGGCCTGCGCCGCCCCCTGGCGGCGATCTACGCCTTTGCCCGCCGCGCCGACGATCTGGCCGACGAGGGGGATGCGCCGGTTGCGGAACGACTCGCCGCACTGGATGCCCTGCAGGCCGCGCTCGAGGCCTGCTCACGGGGGCAGACGCTGGACGACCCGCTGTTCGTCGCCCTCGGCGACTGCATCCGCAGTCACCAGCTGCCGCTCGACCCCTTCACCGATCTGCTCGATGCCTTCCGCCAGGATCTGCGCCAGTCACGCTATACCGACTTTGCCGAGCTGCTCGACTATTGCCGGCGCTCCGCCAACCCTGTCGGCCGCCTGGTGCTGCTGCTCAGCGACAACTTCCTGCCGCAGCAGGTCGGCTACTCCGATGCCATCTGCAGCGCCCTGCAGCTGACCAACATGCTGCAGGATCTCGGCCAGGATCTGGACGAGAACGACCGCCTCTATCTGCCCCAGGATGAACTGGCCGAATTCGGCGTCACCGAGGCCCAGCTGCGCGAGCGCCGCGACAGCCCGGCTCTGCGCCGCCTGCTGCAGTTCCAGGCCGAGCGTACCCGCCGGCTGCTGCACTCGGGCGCCCCGCTCGGCAACCAGCTCGGCGGCCGGCTGGGCATCCAGATCCGCCTCACCGTGCTCGCTGCCGACCGCATCCTGCAGCGCCTGCTGGATCCGGCCACCCCGCCCTTCGCGCGGCCGCGACTGTCGCGCCGCGATTGGCTGAGCCTCGCCTGGCACGCCCTGCCGGCGCGTCGCTGAGGACGGCCGGCCGGATCGCGCAGCCACGGAAAATCCTTTATCCTTGAGCCCCCCTTCAACCAGCGCCGCCGCATGACCCCCGACCAGTACTGCCAGCAGCGCGCCGCCGCCAGCGGCTCCAGCTTCTACTACAGTTTCCGCTTCCTGCCGGCCGAGGAACGGGGCGCCATCATCGCCCTCTATGCCTTCTGCCGCGAAGTGGACGATACCGTCGACGACTGCCGCGAGCCGTCCGTTGCCCGACGCAAGCTGGACTGGTGGCGGGAGGAGATCGGGCGGGTCTTCGACGGCAGCCCGCAGCACCCCATCGGCCGCGCCCTGCAGCAGCGTCTGGAACGTTTCAACCTGCCGCGAGAATACTTCGAGGAGATCATCGACGGCATGCAGATGGACCTGGAGCGGCACCGCTATGCCTCCTTCAAGGAACTGGCCCTGTACTGCTACCGCTCGGCCGGCGTGGTCGGTCTGCTCAGCGCCGAGATCTTCGGCTACAGCCAGCGCGACACGCTGCGTTATGCCACCGAACTCGGCACCGCCCTGCAGCTCACCAACATCATCCGCGACGTGCGCGAGGACGCGGCACGCGGCCGCATCTATCTACCCCAGGACGAGCTGGAACGCTTCGGCGTCGATCCCCGCAGCCTGCTCGCCTTCCAGACCACGCCGGCCTTCATCGAGCTGATGCAGCACCAGTATCAGCGCGCCGAAGACTACTACCGGCGGGCCCTGGCCCTGCTGCCGGAGGCAGACCGCTACCGGCATCGCAGCGGCCTGATCATGGCCGCCATCTACCGCGCCACCCTGGAGGAGATCGCCCGCGACGGATTTCGCGTACTGGAACAGCGCATCGCCCTCACCCCGCTGCGCAAGCTGTGGATCGCCTGGCGCACCGCCCGCGGCGAGACCCGCCGCGCCCGGCGCCTGGCCCGGCTGGCGCCGGATGGGCGCCAGCGATGAAGCCGGCCGCTCTACCTGACGGCGAGGTACTCATCGTCGGCGGCGGATGGGCCGGGCTCAGCGCCGCGGTTCTGCTCAGCCAGCGCGGCAGACGCGTCACCCTGCTGGAGGCGGGACGCCAGCTCGGCGGCCGCGCGCGTTGCGTGCCTTTCGGCGAACTGCGCGTCGACAACGGCCAGCATCTCCTGCTCGGCGCCTGCCGACATCTGCTCGCCCTGCTGGCGATCCTCGGGATCGATCCGGACCAGGTGCTGGACCGCCAGCCGTTGCAGTTGCGGCTGCGCTCCCTCAATGGCGGCAGCCTGCGCCTGCAGGCATCCCGCCTGCCGGCACCGCTGCACCTGCTCACCGGCATCCTCGGGGCCGGCGGCCTGTCCCCGCTGGAACGGCTCCATCTGCTGCGCTTCGCCAGCCGCCTGCGCCGTGGCCACATCCGCCAGCGGCGCGACATCAGCGCCCAGGCCCTGTTGCTCAGCGAACGTCAGACGGGACGCCTGCTGAGGCGACTCTGGGAACCACTCTGCCTGGCGGCCCTCAACACCCCCTTGGACCAGGCATCGGCGCACCTCTTCCTGCGCGTGCTGAGGGACAGTCTGGGCGGCCAGCGCGACGCCTCGGACCTGCTGATCCCGAAGACGGATCTCGGCACGCTGCTGCCGACCCCCGCCCTTGAGTACATCGAACGGCAGGGCGGCCGGGTGCTGCTCGGTCACCGGGTCCAGGCCATCGAGCCCGGCAGCGACGGCCACCGGGTTCTCTGGCCGGGCGGCAGCCTGACCGCCCGGCAGCTGATCCTCGCCGTCAACCCCACCCTCTGCCGCCGGCTGCTGAGCCCGCATGCCGCCTTCCGCAGCATCAGCGAACAGCTTGCCCGCCTGCCGCAGGCCCCGATCAGCACCCTCTATCTCCGCTACCCGCCGGACACGCGGCTGAACCTTCCCATGCTGGGGATACTCGACGGCCTCGGCCAGTGGGTCTTCGATCGCCGAGTCTGTGGACAGCCGGGGCTGATGGCCGTGGTGATCAGCGGCGCGGGGCGACACATGGAGATGCAGGGCGAGGCGCTTGCCCAGACGGTGATCGACGAACTGGCCAGGCTCTTTCCGCACTGGCCCGCACCCGGTGAACGGCTGCTGATCCGCGAAAAGCGGGCCACCTTTCTCAGCCAGGTCGACGTCGAACGGCTGCGCCCGCGGGCCGAGACCGGCGTGCCCGGGCTGTGGCTGGCCGGCGACTTCACGGCCACCGGCCTGCCGGCGACCCTGGAGGGCGCGGTGGCGAGCGGTTTCCACTGCGCCAACCGGATTGCGCCGCTGGTCCCCGAGACATGAAGGGTTCTGAGTCCCGCCCCTGCCGTTCCGAATTCCTGGACAACTGTTCCGCAGTGCAGTATGACCCGCATATTGCATCAAGGATTCGATGTCAGACCGAATCGGGCTGCGCATCCTGGGTGCAATATCCGGGCTAGGGCCTGTTAATACCACGCCAATCGCGGCCTGGAGGCCGCTCCTACCAGGGTGCCGCCATGCCCCGTAGGAGCGGCCTCCAGGCCGCGATCACCAGCGGGTCCAGCCACGCCATCATCCGGGGTCCTGATGCAATATTCGGGTATAATCCCGTCTTTCCCACGCAACCTGACGACACAGGCATGAAGACAGACTGGCAACCCGCAGCGGACCTGTTCAGGGACCGCATCATTCTCGTCACCGGCGCCGGTGCCGGCATCGGCCGCGCCACCGCCCTCGCCCTGGCCAGGCACGGCACGACGGTGATCCTGCTGGGCAAGACCCAGAGCCGGCTGGAGGCCGTCTACGACGAGATCGAGCAAATGGGTGCCCCCCAGCCGGCGCTGTTTCCACTCGATCTGGAAAGCGCCACCCCCGAGGCATACGAGGGACTGGCCATCACCCTGGAGCGGGAATTCGGTCGCCTCGACGGCCTGCTGCACAACGCCGCCCTGCTCGGCTACCTGGCACCGATCGGCCACTACGACCCAGAACACTGGCAGAAGGTGGTACAGGTCAACCTCAATGCCCCCTTCATGCTGAGCCGCGCCTGCCTGGGCTTGCTGATGAAGGCCGAAGATCCCAGCCTGGTCTTCATGTCCGATGCCGTGGGCCGCGAGGCCCGCGCCTACTGGGGTGCCTACGGTGCCGCCAAGGCGGGACTGGAAAACCTCATGGAGACCCTGGCCAGCGAGCTGGAGACCAACACCCCGATCCGGGTCAACAGCTACGACCCGGGGCCGGCACACACCCGGCTGCGACTGCAGGCCTTCCCGGCCGAAGACAGCAGTCAGCTGCCACGACCGGAAGACGTCGTCGACCCCCTGCTCTACCTGCTCGGCCCCGACAGCCGCGGCGTCACCGGCCAACGCTTCAGCCGCAGCGATTTCACCGGCTCCGCACAGGGCGGGGAAGCGCGCTGACCTGGATTCAGGGGGGCACCAGCGCCGCTACGCGCCGCATCGCGACCTGGCGATCGCTCCTACCCCGCATCTTCTGACTCCTGAATCCTGACACGGCGATTTCACTGACTCCGCGCAGGGTGGGTAGTCGCGCTGGCCTGGATTCAAGGGGTCAGCAGCGGCGCTACCGCCGCATCGCGGCCGGGAGGCCGCTCCTTCCCCGCATCTTCTGACTCCTGAATTCTGACACGGCGATTTCACCGGCTCCGCGCAGGGCGGGGAACCGCGCCGGCCAGGATTCAAGGGGTCAGCAGCGGCGCTACCGCCGCATCGCGGCCTGGAGGCCGCTCCTACCATCTTCTGGCTTCTGGCTTCTGGCTTCTGGCTTCTGGCTTCTGGCTTCTGGCTTCTGGCTTCTGGCTTCTGGCTTCTGGCTTCTGGCTTCTGGCTTCTGGCTTCTGGCTTCTGGCTTCTGGCTTCTGGCTTCTGGATTCTGGCTTCTGGATTCTGGCTTCTGACTCCTACCTCACTTCATCAGATCGACATGCACCCCCTGCGCTTCCAGTGCATCGGCGCGGGACTGGATGAAACGCTGGAAATTCGGCTGGTCAAGGTAGGCGCCGGAGGCGACATAGTCCATGGCCGACTGCAGGTGGAACGCCTTGAGGTAGGCCTCGGTGCGGAACACCTCCCGGCCGGCGGTATCGAAGAACACCAGCGTCGGAACATACTGCACCTTGAGCCGCCGGGCCCATTCGGCCTCGCCGAGCCGTTCACCGCTCGGCGTCACCAACGCTGCCTGGCCACGGATGTCGAGCAATGCCACATCGAAGCGGGACAGCAGCTTGCGGCTCTCCGGCCGCTGCAGGATGTCCTGATGCAGCTCGTCGCAGGGGGGGCAGACCTTCTGCTCGAACATCACCAGCAGCGGCCGCTCGCGACGCCCTGTCCGGAAGTCGTAGGGCGGCTGCAGGAAACCCGGTTCACGATGCAGCCGGCCACTGGCCTTGGCCGGAGCACGTGCAGCGAAAAAGGCGCGCATGGTCTGCGCCTTCTCGTGGCGGCCGGCCACGTAGTCCAGCGCCGCGGCAAACTGTTCCGGCGGGTAATAGCCGTTCAGTCGCAGCACCACCCGACCCTGCTCGTCGAGAAACAGCAGGCTGGGCGTGAACATCACCTTGAGCTGTTCGGCAAAACGCTTCTCGGTGGTGGGGCGCCCCTGGAGATCGGTCACCTCGCGATCACCCCAGATGTTGATGGCGATGACATCGAAGTTGTTGCGAGTCTTGTCGACGATCTCGCGCAGGGCAAAGTTGGTCTCCAGCAGCTTCTTGCAGTAGGGACAACCATCCTGATAGAAATACAGCAGCACCCGCCTACCCGCCGCGCTCGCCTCGTCCACGTCCTCGCGGATATCGAGAAAGGACTGCTTGAACCACTCGGGCTGCTCGTGAAACCCCGGATTGACCATGCCCTCGGCGAGGGTCTCTTCTGCCGGCGCGGCATCCGCAGCGGCGAACATCGGCCGCCCCAGCGTCAGCAGACCGACTGCAATGATGATGATCAGACGCATCGTCCCGACCCCTCGTTACCCTGACTCAGGGATCCATGCTCGCATCGAAAGCCTTGCCGATCAAGCCTGACAGGCATCCTCAACTTTTCATATCGCATTGATTTTATTAAACAATAATGACAGGCAGGGAGAATCGCTCATTTGCCTGCCGGAAATGGCCCGAGGACGGCGGCCAATCGCGGAACGCCAGAATGTCAATTCCTTGACATTTTTTCGTCACGCCCCCATTTAATAAAAATATCTTGTTGTTTTATCGTGATATTGTTGAAATAGCACAAAATGGCATGCAATTCGCATAGTGAATAGCCGTGAGTTCAGGCCACGGAATTGCCACACACATACAGACGACGGCCCAGTAGCCGCGACGCCGGAGAAAAGAAACCATGGGCGCACCCAAACCGAATCAGCTTCTGCTTCATCCCGAGCCGGAGACGGACGCCGCGCTGCATATCACCCAGCGGCTTCAGACCACGCTGAGTCTGAACGGCCTGCTGCAGCTCTTCTATGAGGCCGTCTCCCAGTGGATACCGCTCGGTGGCATGGAATACATCGATGACCGCGGCCAGCCGGCGGCCAAGTTCGGCGAGCGTGCCCGGCACATCGCCAGCTATGACCTGACGCTGGAGGAGATCCCTCTCGGCCAGCTGAGCTTCCGCCGCCGGCGCAGTTTCTCCGGCGAGGAGATCCGCCAGCTGGAGAACTTGCTGTGCAGCCTGCTCTACCCGCTGCGCAATGCCCTGCTCTACCGCGATGCCCTGTCCCTGGCCCAGAAGGATCCGCTGACCGGCATCTGCAACCGCGCCGCGCTGGACGAGGCCCTGCGCAGCGAGGTCAGCCTGAGCGAACGTCATGGCACGCCGCTGGCATTGATCATTCTCGATATCGATCACTTCAAGTCGATCAACGACAGCTACGGCCACAGCCGTGGCGACTGCGCCATCAAGCAGGTGGTCGAGGCCGCCCAGCGCTGTGCCCGCAGCAGCGACAGCCTGTTCCGCTACGGCGGCGAGGAGTTCGTTTTGCTGCTGCGCAATACCGCCCAGAAAGGGGCCCACCTGCTGGCCGACCGCATCCGCCGTCGGGTACAGAACATGGAGTGCATCTGTGACGGGGAACGGATCGAGCTGACCATCAGCGCGGGGGTCGCGGCCCTGCACCAGGGACAGTCGGCCGAGACCCTCTTCGAGCGCGCCGACAGCGCCCTCTATGCCGCCAAGACCGGTGGCCGCAACCAGGTGGTCAGCGCCGACGACTGATCTTCCACCCCATGGGGGGTTCGGTCGCAACATTTTTCGCGGCCTGGAGGCCGCTCCTACCCTCTGCAGCCCCTTGCCAGCGGGCAGCCGGTGCAGACCGGCCGCGCCCGGCAGTGTTCCTTGGCATGGCGCACGATCAGCGCGTGAAATTCGTTGAACAGTGACACGTCCTCACCCAGGGCCCGCTCCACGGCATGACGCAGAGGCTCGTATCCGAGCTTGGCCGATTCCAGCAGTCCCAGCCGGAAAAAAAGCCGCCGGGTATAGGCATCGATGACGAACACCGGCCGCTCGAAGGCATAGAGCAGCATGTCATCGGCGGTTTCCGGCCCCACCCCCTTCACCGAGAGCAGCGCCTCGCGCAGAACCTGGGTATCCAGGGCGCGCAGCCGCCGCAGACCACCGGCCGCCTGGTACCAGGCGCAGAAGTCGCGCAAGCGCCGTGCCTTGACGTTGAAATAGCCGGAGGGGCGCAACCAGTCTGCCAGTTCGGCCGGGTCGGCGGCGAGAATGGCGCGCGGGCCCAGACAGCGCTGGCGGCGGAGATTGGCGATGGCCCGCTCGACGTTGCTCCAGGCCGTGTTCTGGGTGAGGATGGCGCCGACCATCACCTCGAAGGGGCTGTCGGCCGGCCACCAGTGCTGGGAACCGTAGGCCCGCAGCAGGCGGTCGTGGACCGAGCGCAGGCGCCGGGCCGGCAGCCGCAGCGCAGTCACCGCCGGGCGCGGGGCCGCCTGCCGCCCGGCCGGTACTTGGCGCGCCTCGCCGGCGAGTTGCGGGCCGGCTTCTGCGGCGCCAGGCCGACCGCGGCCCGCAGGCGATTGAGGCTGGCGTCGTCCAGTTCCTCCCAGCGCCCGGGACGAATCGCCCGGTCCAGCTCGATGGGCCCGTAGCGGACCCGGATCAGCCGGCTCACCGGGATACCCTGGGATTCCCACAGGCGCCGCACCTCGCGGTTGCGGCCCTCCTTGAGGACCACGTGATACCAGTGGTTCATGCCCTGCCCACCGGCATCGCGGATACTGGTGAAGCGCGCCGTGCCGTCCTCCAGCTCGACGCCCTTCTGCAGGCGCTCGATGATCTCGGGCGGGACCTCGCCAAATACCCGCACCGCATATTCGCGCTCGATCTCCGAGGAGGGATGCATCAGCCGGTTGGCCAGTTCACCGTCGGTGGTCAACAGCAGCAGGCCGGCGGTATTGACGTCCAGCCGGCCGACGTTGATCCAGCGGCCGGTCTTCAGCACCGGCAGGCGGTCGAAGACCGTCGGCCGGCCTTCCGGATCCTTGCGGGTGCAGACCTCGCCGACCGGCTTGTGGTAGAGCAGCACCCGGCAGCGCGGCCTGAACAGGCGCGGGCGGCGCAACGGCTTGCCGTCGATCTCGACCCGGTCGCTCTCATCGAGGCAGGTGCCCAGTTCGGCCGGCTTGCCGTTGACGCGGATGCGCCCCTCTCGGATCCAGCCCTCGATCTCACGCCGCGAGCCCAGCCCCCAGCGGGCCAGCACCTTTTGCAAGCGTTCACTCATCGAAGCGGATGCGTCCAGGGGGCTCAGTGCAGCGGCCCGCTGGGCGCCTCGGACAGGGAGTCTCCGCCCGCCGCCGGTCCGGCCTCGACATCGCCCGCCTCAGCGGCGTCGATGTCGGTGTCGTCCGGCACGGCCTGCAGGTCGATGGCCTCCGGGTCGCCGGCCAGGGCAATGCGCGCCACCTGTGGCGCACCGTCCGGCGGCCCCAGGTCGAGTTCGGCATTGATGCTGTCGATGTCGCGCAGTTCGGCCAGGGTCGGCAGGTCGTCCAGCGACTTGAGATTGAAGTAGTCGAGGAATTCCCGGGTGGTGGCATACATCGCTGGCCGTCCCGGCACGTCGCGGTGACCGACCACCCGCACCCAGTCGCGCTCCAGCAGGGTCTTCATGATCGAGGAGCTGACGCTGACGCCACGGATGTCCTCGATCTCGCCCCGGGTGATGGGCTGGCGGTAGGCGATCAGGGCCAGGGTCTCGAGCAATGCGCGCGAGTACTTGGGCGGCTTTTCCTCCCAGAGCCGCGACACCCAGGGCGAGAGGGCCTCGCGCACCTGGACCCGATAACCGCTGGCGACCTCCTTCAACTCCAGGCCTCGCCCCGCGTAGTCGGCCTGCAACGCCTGCAGCACCTCGCGCAGTTCGGCCTTGTCCGGCTGCTCGTGCAGGTCGAACAGGGCGCGCAACTGGTCCAGGGTCAGGGGCCGGCCGGCGGCGAGCAGCGCCGCCTCGATGATGTTCTTCAGGGAGATGTCGGTCATGGCAGTCGTGGTTTGCAGATGTGTCGGCTCAGGCCTCCGCGGCCTCGGGCGCGTCGTCCGTGGGCAGCCGCGCCGTGCCGTCGCCACCGGCGGCCTTGACGTGGAGCGCGGCGAAGGGCTCGGCCTGGATGATCTCCAACAGGGATTCCTTGATCAGTTCGAGTATGGCGAGGAAGGTGACCACCACGCCCATGCGCCCTTCCTCGGCCTTGAACAGGCTGGTGAACTCGACGAAGCGGTCGGCCGTGACCGC
Organism: Thiohalobacter sp. IOR34; assembly: GCF_030406045.1. Classification (GTDB taxonomy): domain Bacteria; phylum Pseudomonadota; class Gammaproteobacteria; order Thiohalobacterales; family Thiohalobacteraceae. The sequence goes on along the minus strand of NZ_CP128988.1, from coordinate 1,311,384 downwards.
CTCCAGCACCGCCGACATCCGCTCGCGCACCGACAGGGCCTCCAGCTGGACGTGGTGATGGGAGAACATCTCCGCGCGGCGCATGATGTCCTGGAAGGCGAGCAGGATCTCGCGCAGATCGACATCCGGCACCTTGCGCGCCTGTTCCCTCGCCGGCGGCTCGGCCGAGGCCGGGTAGAGGTCACGCTGCAGGCGCGGCAGCTGATCGATGTCCTCGGCCGCCTGCTTGTAGCGCTCGTATTCCTGCAGGCGGCGAACCAGTTCGGCCCGGGGATCTTCCTCGTCGGCATCGGCCTCCACCGGGCGTGGCAGCAGCATGCGCGACTTGATCTCGGCCAGCATGGCGGCCATCACCAGATACTCGGCCGCCACCTCCAGCTGGATCTCCTGCATCAGGCCGATGTACTCCATGTACTGGCGGGTGATCTCGGCGACCGGGATGTCCAGCACATCCAGGTTCTGGCGCCTGATGAGGTAGAGCAGCAGGTCGAGCGGCCCCTCGAAGGCCTCGAGAAAGATCTCCAGGGCATCCGGCGGGATATAGAGATCCTGGGGCAGGGCCATGACCGCCTCGCCCTGGACGATGGCAAAGGGCATCTCGACCTGCTGCGGCACCGTCTCGCTGGTGCCGGCCGGGGTTTCGTTGTCGCTCATCTGGGCTGGTGGCCGGGTACGGGGTTCATATCGTTAGGATCGGACCATTCTACCCTAAAATGCCAGGCGGCTGCCGATAGATTGGGCGGATATTTTTTTAGTTATAATTCAAGCCCATTGCAGAACGAACCTCATGTAAGGTATCACGCGCGATGGCGCGCGCCTCCTCGCAGCCCTCGTCGATGATGCTGCGCACCGCCCCCCGGTTCTGGCTGAATTCCAGGGCCCGCTCGCGGATCGGCGCCAGCTCGGCCTGAACCGCATCGATGATCGGCTGCTTGCAGTCCAGGCAACCGATGCCGGCGCTGGTGCAGCCCTCGCGCACCCAGTCGCGGGTCTGCTGATCGGAATAGACCTGGTGCAGCTGCCACACCGGGCACTTGTCCGGGTCGCCGGGATCGTTGCGCCGGACCCGTGCCGGGTCGGTGGGCATGGTCTTCAGCTTGCGGCTGATGCTGTCCGGATCCTCGCGCAGCGAGATGGTGTTGCCGTAGGACTTGGACATCTTCTGCCCGTCCAGCCCGGGCATCTTCGCCGCCGGGGTGAGCAGCGCCTGGGGCTCGGGGAGGATGATACGGCCCGCCCCCTCCAGGTAGCCGAACAGCCGCTCGCGGTCGCCCAGCGACAGGTTCTGCTGTTCCGCCAGCAGGGCCCGTGCCACCTCCAGCGCCTCGTGGTCGCCCTGCTCCTGGTACTTGCGGCGCAGCTCGCGGTAGAGCCTGGCGTTCTTCTTGCCCATCTTCTTCACCGCCTCCTCGGCCCTGGCCTCGAAGTCGGGCTCGCGGCCGTAGAGATGATTGAAGCGCCGCGCCACCTCTCGGGTCAGCTCGACGTGCGCCACCTGGTCCTCGCCGACCGGCACCCCGGTGGCCCGATAGATGAGGATGTCGGCGCTCTGCAGCAGCGGGTAGCCCAGAAAGCCGTAAGTGGCCAGATCCTTCTCCTTGAGCTTCTCCTGCTGATCCTTGTAGGTCGGCACCCGCTCCAGCCAGCCGAGCGGCGTGATCATCGACAGCAGCAGGTGCAGCTCGGCATGTTCCGGCACCCGCGACTGGATGAACAGGCGGGCAGCACCGGGATTGACGCCGGCCGCCAGCCAGTCGATGACCATCTCCCAGGCACTCTCGGTGATGTCGCCGGTGTCCTCATAGTGGGTGGTCAGGGCGTGCCAGTCGGCAACGAAGAAGAAACAGTCGTATTCGTGCTGCAGCTTGATCCAGTTCTGCAACACGCCATGGTAATGGCCGAGATGAAGCTGGCCGGTGGGGCGCATGCCGGAGAGCACACGGCCGTTCTGCGGGAGCGTGGTGTTCACGTCATCCTCCGGGTGACAGTACAGCTAGGGAAAGGGAAAAGCGCTGGCATGGCGTTCAGATTCCGGCCAGCGTGAACAGCAGACGTTCCAGGGCCGCCACCGGTGGCCCGAGGATCTGACCCAGGATTCCGGTGGCCAGCAGGGCCACCAGGATGAAGAAGCCATAGGGTTCGAGGCGCGCCACCGCGGCCGCATAGGGGTGCGGCAGCAACCCCACCAGCACGCGCCCGCCATCCAGCGGCGGCAGGGGCAGCAGATTGAGCACCATCAGGATGATATTGATGTAGATGCCCACCTTGCCCATCAGCAGCAGTGGCACGGCGGCTTGCGGCAGCGAGGCATCCAGCAACAGGGCGAACTTGGCGATCAGCGCCCAGCCGATGGCCATGGCGAGATTGGCCAGCGGCCCGGCGGCAGCGACGATCGCCATGTCGCGCTTGGGGTTGCGCAGGTTGCGCCAGTCGACCGGCACCGGCTTGGCCCAGCCGAAGACAAAGCCACCGAGCAGCAGCAGCACGGCGGGCACCAGCAGTGTACCGACGGGATCGATGTGCTTGAACGGATTGAGGGTCAGCCGGCCGAGCAGCTGTGCCGTACGATCGCCGAACTGCAGCGCCACCCAGCCATGCGCCACCTCGTGGACGGTGATGGCAAACAGCAGCGGCAGTACCGCCACCGAGATCATCTGTATGGTCGTCAGGCCGTGCATCGGCGCAGTATACCCGCTTTTCCCCCGCCTCCCTGCGGCATCAGACCAGACCCTCGACCGGCCCGCGGCCCTCGCGCAGGATCCGGGGCACGCCCTCGGTCATGTCCACCACGGTGGTCGGTTCCGGGCTGCAGCTGCCACCGGCGATGACCAGCCCCAGCTCGTGCTCCAGGCGTTCGCGGATCTCCCAGGGATCGGTCTCCGGCAGCTCGGCACCCGGCAGTATCAGGGTGCTGCTCATCAGCGGTTCGCCCAGCTCGGCGACCAGCGCCTGGGCAATGGGATGATCGGGGATGCGGATGCCGATGGTCTTGCGGCGGCCGTGTTGCAGACGGCGCGGCACCTCGTGGGTGGCCTTGAAGATGAAGGTATAGGGACCGGGCGTGAAGGCCTTGAGCAGGCGGAAGGCGCTGTTGTCGACCTTGGCATAGGTCGAGATCTGGCCCAGGTCGCTGCACACCAGGGTAAAGTTGTGCTTGTCGTCCAGCTGGCGGATGCGGCGGATGCGCTCCATTGCCGCCTTGTCGCCGATCAGGCAGCCGAGCGCATAGCTGGAATCGGTCGGATAGGCGATCACCTCCCCCTGGCGGAGAATCTCCACGGCGCGGCGGATCAACCGCGGCTGGGGATTGTCCGGATGGATCTCGAAGAACTGGCTCATGACGTCCCTATCGCAGGCTCAGCAGCCCATCACTGGTTGACCACGAGCGGCAGGCCCTGGGGCCAGTCGCTCCACACCGGGACGCAGCCGGTGGGCAGCGCCGGCACCCGGCCCAGCTCGATCCAGGGGTTCTCCGGCCCGTGGTAGTCCGAGCCGCGCGAGGCCAGCAGGCCCAGGCTGCGCGCCAGGCCGGCCATGCGGTGCATCTCCTCCGTCGAATGGCTGCCGGAGACCACTTCCAGGGCAACCCCGCCGCATTCCCGGAACTCACCCAGCAGCTGGCGCAGGCGGGTGCCGCTCAGGCGGTAGCGTGCCGGATGGGCCACCACCGCCTGGCCGCCGGCACCACGGATCCAGGCGACGGCATCCTCCAGGGCGGCCCACTGGCCACTGACGTGGCCCGGCCGGTTGGCCACCAGATAACGCTTGAAGACATCACGCACCGATTTGGCATGTCCCGCCTCGACCAGGAAATGGGCAAAGTGGGTACGGCTGATCAGCACGCCGCGCGCGTGGCGCCGGGCGCCGGCCCAGGCATCGGCGATGCCGGCCTTCTCCAGCCGCCGTCCGATCTCCTCGGCACGCCAAGCGCGGAACTCGCACAGCCCAGCCAGGCCGCTCTGCAGCCGGGCGTCGTCCGGATCCACGCCCAGACCGACGATGTGCACCGTCTGTCGCCGCCAGGTCACCGAGATCTCCACCCCCGCCACCAGCTCGATGCCCTGCTCCATGGCGGCGGCGCGCGCCTCGGCCACGCCGGCCGTGGTATCGTGATCGGTCAGGGCCAGCACCTCGACACCGGCCGCGGCGGCGCGCGCCACCAGGGCCGCCGGCGACAGGGTGCCGTCCGAGGCGAGGGAATGGCTGTGCAGATCGTATTCGACGGGCATCCGGACATTCTACCGCATCCCCCGGCGGCAGGTCTTGCCGCGAACCCCTGAGGTGCCAACAGTCGCACCCTGGCCATGCCTAGATTGCACCAAGGCAGGCTCCGTGGGCCGGGGTGGCAGGATGGCGCGGTACCCCTTGCGCCTTGATCGCGGCCTGGAGACCGCTCCTACGACAACACATTGTGCCGCCATGCCCCGTAGGAGCGGCCTCCAGGCCGCGATGGGGGTTGCCACCAAAATCGCGGCGTGGACGCCGCTCCTACGGGGTAGGGCGGAACCTCTTGTTTTGTAGGAGCGGCCTCCAGGCCGCGATTGGGGGATCCACGGCGGGCAATGCCCGGAGTCGATCGAACAGACAAAAGCCGGGTTACGAGTTCCCGATCCATTTCCAGCCTGCACTACGATCATGCGCGCCGCCTTGGTGCAATATCCGGGCTAGCAGCCTGTCGGACTCAGGACTGATCTACTGCGCGGGTGGGAGAGCGGCCCGAATCTCCCCGATTTCCCGTTGCGTAGTGCCCGCTATGCGCCTCGAAATCGTGAAGATTCGTTCTCGTTCTCCCACCCTGCTCGCTACGATCGCCTAAGTCCGACAGGCTGCCAGGGAACTTCCCCTGCCCCTCCGGCGTCGAAATCGGGTACTATTTGGACGATCTGATAAAGTCCGGAACCCCGGGAAGGCGGGGCAAGGGGCCGGCGAACCGCTGCCGGCGACGAACGACGACATATATGAAATTCCTATTCGACTTCTTTCCGGTCCTGCTGTTCTTCGTCGCCTACAAGCTGTATGGCTTCTATGTCGGCACGGCCGTGGCGGTGGCCGCCACCATCCTCCAGGTGGCCCTGTTCTGGCTCAGGCACCGGCGCTTCGAGAATTCGCATCTGGTGGTCCTGGCCATCGTGGTGCTGTTCGGCGGCGCCACCCTGATCTTCGACGACCCCGTGTTCTTCAAGTGGAAGCCGACTGTCGCCTACTGGCTGTTCGCGATCGGCTTCCTCGGCAGCCAGTTCATCGGTCAACGTTCCTTCACGGAACGCATGATGAGCCAGGCACTGAGCGCCCCGCGCCACGTCTGGACCCGCCTCAACCTGGCCTGGGTGGTGTTCTTCGCGCTGATGGGGATCGTCAATCTGTACGTCGCCTACAACTACCCGGAGGACACCTGGGTCAACTTCAAGCTGTTCGGCATCATGGGCATCACCCTGGCCTTCGTACTCGGACAGGGCGTGTTCATCGCCCGCTACCTCGACGACGACGAGGCGGGTGGCGAAGAGAAATCCTGAGCATGTGGTACGCCATCATCAGCCGGGACCACCCCGGCACCCTGGAACAGCGCCTCGCCGCCCGCCCCGCCCATCTCGCCCGGCTGGAGGAACTGCAGGCCGCAGGGCGGCTGCTGCTGGCCGGGCCGCATCCGGCGATCGACAGCGAGGACCCCGGCCCTGCCGGTTTCAGTGGCAGCCTGGTGGTGGCGGAATTCGATTCCCTGGAGGCGGCCCGCGCCTGGGCCGATGCCGATCCCTATCAGGACGCTGGCGTCTACGCCGAGGTCAGCGTCAAACCGTTCAAGAAGGTATTTCCGAAATGACCGACCGTGTGACCCTGATCCGCGAACGCCTTACCGCCGCCCTGGCCCCGATCCGGCTTGAGATCCGCGACGACTCGGCCAAGCATGCCGGTCATGCGGGTGCGCGAGGCGGCGGCGGGCATTTCATCGTCGACATCGTCAGTCCGGCCTTCGCCGGCAAGAGCCTGATCCAGCGCCACCGCATGGTCTACGAGGCCCTTGGCGAGGCCATGCAGAGCGAGATCCATGCGCTCAGCATCCAGGCCGGCACACCGGACGAATCCGCACCCTGAAATCCGCTCACCCACACGACAAGGAACCACTATGCGATCCCTATTCGCCACCCTGCTGCTCGGCGCAGCACTCACCACCGCCGGCAGTCCTGCCCTGGCCAGCGACACCGAGGTACTGGCCACCGTCAACGGCAAACCGATCACTGAAGAGATGCTGCGCGCCTACCAGGCCCAGCGCAGCCACCGCCATCAGGGCGCCGGCAAGGCGCCCAGCCGTGAACAGGCCCTGAAGGAGCTGATCGATATCGAACTGGTCACCCAGGATGCCGAGAGAAAGAAGGTCGACCAGCAGCCCGAGGTGGTGCGCGAACTCAAGTGGCATCGCCGCAGCGTCCTGGTCAGCAAGAACATGCGCGACTATCTCAGCGCGCATCCGGTCGACGAGGCCGAAATGAAGGCGGCCTATGAAAACCTGGTCGCCAAACAGGGTGGCAAGGAGTTCCACGCCCGCCACATCCTGGTCAAGACCGAGGACGAGGCCAAGGCCGTCATCAAGGCCCTGGACGGCGGCGCCGACTTCGCCAGCCTGGCCAAGGAGAAGTCCACCGGCCCGACCGGCAAGAACGGCGGCGACCTCGGCTGGTTCGGACCGGAACAGATGGTCAAGCCCTTCGCCGATGCCGTGGCCTCGATGGAAAAGGGCAGCTACAGCAAAACGCCAGTGCAGACCCAGTTCGGCTGGCACGTGATCCTGCTCGAGGACTCGCGCGACACCCAGCCGCCGTCCTATGAGGAGGTCAAGCCGCAGATCCGGTCGATGCTGCAGAACAAGCGCATCGACGAGTTCCTGGGCAGCCTGCGCAGCAAGGCCAAGATCGATATCAACAAGTAGACCGCGAAAACGGCACGCCCCCGGGCGTGCCGTTTTTTATTAACACGGCATATTCAGTTGCCGGGTTAATAGTTGCCGGGTTGATATTTGCTTCTCCGCAGAACGCCGGGGTGGCGGTTAACGTCGTGAGCTGGGCGGCCGCCGACAGCCCTCAGCAGAGACCGGCCTCGCGCGAATCCTTCTCCTCGGTGGATGGATTCTGCACGAAGATCACCGGCGGCCGGCCTTCACGCTGGAGTTCATAATAGCGACTGCCCCCGGCCTCCTCCGCCGGCAGGGCCTGCAGGCGATCGGCATAGCGCCGCCGCCAGTCGAATTCCTGCGCCGGCTCGGGACTGAGTCGGGCCCGGGGCTGTTGCTCGGAAGACACGCCCTCGAATGCCGGCTGACCGATCGGCAGATAGATCCTGATCCGTCCTCCCTCGGCCGCTGACTCGTCGAGCAGCAGGCAACCGTCGCGGTCGCGGGTCGGCCAATAGCGCTTGTTGGAACCCAGAGTGTGTACCTTGCAGCCGGTGATGGCACAGCTCGTGAAGACCTCTTCGACGAAGTCGTCGGGGTGGTCGATGCCGCTGAAGCCGAGGGCAATGGAGGAATAACGGCCGGGCAGGAGGTTGTAGGGGTTGTCCACCGCCAGGACCTCGGTGCCGGAATCGATCTGCACCGGCTGGCTGCCATCGCTGGCCTGCATGACTCCGACCAGCAGACGGCCGACGACACAGCGCAAGGCCAGGCTGTCGATCGGGGTCGGACGGCGGTCGCCGCGCAGGGCACGCGAGTGGCCAGGCACCTGCACCCCGCCACGCCGCTCGATCTTCCCCGGCGGCTGCTGTCGTTGCGCCGGCTCCTCCGTCGCCGACCGTGGCGCTTCGACCGCCTTGAGCTGGGCCAGTTCGGCCTTCATCGACTGCATCTCGGCGAGCAGCAGATCGAGCTTGGTCTCCAGTTGCGCCTCACGGCTCGCTGCGTCGGCCGCCTCAGGCCGACGCGGCGCGGGCGCCGTGGGCGCTTCACGCGGGCCCGGCCGTTCCCCACCGGCATTGCTGTAGCGCCACCAGAATTCGGACAGCGCCAACTGCAGCGGCGATTCGGCGGCCAGCAGGCTGTCGGCGAGGCGGACGATGGCCCGGGTGGCGGCGGCCTCCGGATGGGCAAGGGTGATCGGCTGTTGTTCCCGTACCGAGGCCTGTACCTGGGCGTCATAGGGGATGCTGGCCAGCAGTTCCAGTTCCAGACGCAGATAGACACGCGCCACCTCGCGGAACTTCTGGAAGGTGTGGCTGGCGGTCTCGCTGCTCCGCGCGGCATTGACCACCACCCGCAGCTGGCCGCCGTAGTCGTTCTGGCGCAGCAGCTTGAGCAGGGCATAGGCGTCGGTGAGCGAAGTCGGCTCGGGGGTCATCACCAGCAGCACCTCGGGCGAGGCCAGGGCCAGCTGCAGGACGCTGCGGCCGACGCCGGAGGAAGTATCGAAGATCAGGACGTCGTACTGGTCGAGGACGTCGAACTGCTCGCGCAGCTCGGCCAGCGCAAAGGGGGCCAGATTGGCCATCTTCTCGATCCCGGAGCTGCCCGGCACGACGTCCAGCCCGGGCAGCGGCCGGACGATGATGTCGGCCAGGCCACAGCGGCCCTCGATGACGTCTTCCAGGGTGCGCTCGGGGCGGATGTCGAGCAGGATGTTGGCATTGGCGAGACCGAGATCGGCATCGAACAGGCAAGCCTTCTGGCCACGGCGGGCGAATTCATGAGCCAGATTGACACTCAGCTGGGTCTTGCCAACCCCGCCCTTGCCACTGGTGACTGTGATGATCCGAGGCATCTCTCCAGGCCCTGCCGTCAAGCGTTGTTATTATCCGCCCGGATGGCTACTCCCCCACTGGGAACCGGGGATTCGCCTACCATACTAGCAGGGCCAGGCACCTTGGGTAAAGTCTTTGAATAGCGTCAGAAAATATCCGGTCACACCGACAACAGGCGGCTGTGCTGCTCGATGAACTCGCGGATGTAATGCTGCGGCCGGGCGCTGCTGAAGCGTGCCTGCTCCTGCCCCGCCTCGAACAGGATCAGGGTCGGAAAACCACGCACCCGGTAGCGACCGGCGAGCTTCATGTTCTCGCCCTCGTCGACCTCCACCTTGGCCAGCAGCACGCTACCTCCGAAGCCGTCGATCACCCGCTCCAGCACCGGGGCGATGACCAGGCAGGGCGAACACCATTCAGCCCAGAAATCGACCAGCACCGGCTGCCGATGCGAGACATCCAGCACCCGCGTCTCGAAGTCAGCGACGGAAACCGCGTAGATCCGGTCCGTATCACCCTTTGCTTTCATCCGTCCCATCCATTCACTTGCCATCGAGATAGAGTTCATCGTCGAAGCTGCACACCCAGGCCGGCCGCAGGGCGACCATCATGGTCATCAGCATGCCGTTCATCACCGCCTCCGAAAAGAACATCAGCGGGAAATAGGCCAGGTACTGCTGGCCCAGCCAGGCGAAACTGTGTACCCCGGCCAGCCAGAGGACGGCGGCCGTGGCGAAACCGACGGTGACGATGCCCAGCCCTGCGGCCAGAAAGGCGTTGACATAGACATAGACGAAGAAGTTGTAGGGCAGGCGTCGTCGTGCCAGGCCGAGCAACTGCCAGGTCACCAACACCGGCAGGCCACCCATGATCAGGCTGTTGAGGGCATAGGTCTCCAGGGCCCCATGACCGTTCAGGGTGGTGCCGAGCGTCACCAGGGCAACACCGAGAAAGGCCGCTGCCCAGCCGACCATCAGGGTCAGCGAGGTCACTCCCAGGAGGTGGAAATTGACACCGGGCTGGACCCCGGCACGCAGATTCCACAACAGCAGCAGGCCGACGCAGCTGGCGAACAGCAGATTGGAAAAGGCATTCTCGGTCAGGCGCTGCCAGGGGGCGCGCAGCAGGGCCAGCAGCAACAGGGCCACGAACAGCAGATCACTGCTGAGAAGCAGCCAGGTGGGAAGCAGACCGGCAGGAAAATCCATCGATGAACTCGTACCCTGAAGGGGCGGCTCTCTCGCTGCTCGTACGGAAGACCCAGTATAGCGCAAAGCCTGCCTAACAGCCGGTCGGACCTGGGCGATCGTAGCGGGCAGGGTGAGAGAACGAGAACGAATCCTCACGATTCCGAGGCGCATCGTGGGCACTACGCAACGGGAAATCGGGGAGATTCGCGCCGTTCTCCCGCCCGCGCAGTAGATCAGTCCCAGGTCCGACAGACTCCTGGGCCTGTCGACACCGCGCCAATCGCGGCCTGGAGGCCGCTCCTACCATGTGCCGCCATGCCCCGTAGGAGCGGCCTCCAGGCCACGATCCCCGGCGGGTCCGGCCACGCCATCATCCGGGGTCCCGATGCAATATGCAGCTAACAGCCTGTCGGAGTTGGGCGATCGTAGCGGGCAGGGTGGGAGAACGAATCTTCACGATTTCGAGACGCATCGTGGGCACTACGCAACGGGAAATCGGGGGGTTCGCGCCGTTCTCCCGCCCGCGCAGTAGCTCAGTCCCAGGTCCGGCAGACTCGGGCCTGTCGACTCCGCGCCAATCGCGGCCTGGAGGCCGCTCCTACCATGTGCCGCCATGCCCCGCAGGAGCGGCCTCCAGGCCGCGATCCCCGGCGGGTCCGGCCACGCCATCATCCGGGGGCCTGATGCAATATGCAGCTAACAGCCTGTCGGAGTTGGGCGATCGTAGCGGGCAGGGTGGGAGTACGAATCTTCACGATTTCGAGACGCATCGTGGGCACTACGCAACGGGAAATCGGGGGGTTCGCGCCGTTCTCCCGCCCGCGCAGTAGCTCAGTCCCAGGTCCGGCAGACTCGGGCCTGTCGACTCCGCGCCAATCGCGGCCTGGAGGCCGCTCCTACCATGTGCCGCCATGCCCCGCAGGAGCGGCCTCCAGGCCGCGATCCCCGGCGGGTCCGGCCACACCATCATCCGGGGGCCTGATGCAATATGCAGCATCGCTTGATAACCGCCAGCCCGGATATTGCACCAAGGCGGCGCGGCGGGTATCCGGGTTGACCCGCTCACCCCTCCAGGGCAAACACCTCCAGGGCATTGCGCGTGGTCTGGGCCGCCAGCGCCTCCGCTGGCTCGTCACGCACCTCGGCCAGCGCCTGCAGGCAGTCCGGCAGGTACTCCGGACTGTTGCGTTCCCCGCGGTGTGCGGCCACCGTGAGATCGGGGGCATCGGTCTCCAGCACCAGGGCCTCGGCGGGCAGCTCGCGGGCCAGGGCACGCAGCCGGCGCGAGCGCTCGTAGGTGAGCATGCCACCAAAGCCCAGCTTGAAGCCCAGATCGAGGTAGCGCTGCGCCTGCTGCAGGCTGCCGTTGAAGGCATGGGCGGTGCCGCCGCGCACCCCGCTGCGACGCAGACTGCGCAATACCTCCTCGTGGGCCTTGCGCACGTGCAGCACCACCGGCAGGCCCGCTTCCCTGGCAACCACCAGTTGAGCCTCGAACAGCCTCTGCTGCAAGCGGCGATCTGCCCCCGGGGGATGGAAATCGAGACCGATCTCTCCCACCGCCACCGCCGGATGCCCGGCGAGCCAGTGTTCCAGCCGCTTCACATCGGCGGCTTCGGTCACAAACAGCGGATGCAGGCCATAGGCCGGGTAAAGCCCCGGCTGAGCGTCACAGAGCGCCGCGATGCCTGCCCAGCCATCCGCCGTGACCCCGGGCACGATCAACCGCTTCACCCCCAGCCGACGGGCCCGTGCCAGGACTTCGTCGCGATCGGCAGCGAAGCGGATATCATCAATATGACAGTGGGTATCGATCAGTTCCACGCATCGAACTCCCTCAGCAGGAACCCCGGCATGCCTGACATCGGCAGCGATTCCATCGCTGGTTCAGGGACTTATTGATCCGCCCCATCATTGACCCGACAACTGAATATGCCGCGCCAATAACCATGCACAAAGAATGGAATTGGACTCATTCAAAAACTTGATCGCCTCCGAAAAATATTTAGCGCGCAGGCGGGCGGATTTTGTTCTATCAAAGATAGTGTCCAGATCACAGCAGGATGGCAGGAGGATGCCATGACAGATAAATACAACACACTCAACCCTCGCACTCTCGATGCAGGCGTCACCTACCACCGCCCGCCACAGCGCCTTCCGGAGAACGTCACGCTGGACCACCCGGCTACCGACGTCATGACCGACTTCAGCAAGGTCGCGGCCATCACCATGGGCCCCTGCGCCACCCTCGGCGCCGCCAACCAGCGGATGATCGCCACCGGCGTGCGCCTGCTGTTCGTCACCGACCAGTACAATGCCATCATCGGCGTGGTGACCACCACCGACCTGCAGGGGGAACGCCCGATGCAGTACCTGCAGGAGGTCGGCGGCAAGCGCGAGGACATCTACCTGCGTGACATCATGACCCCGCAGGACAAGCTCGACGTGCTGGAGATGCAGGACGTTGCCCGCTCCCGCGTCGGCGACATCGTCGCCACCCTGCAGCGCTGTGGCCGGCAGCACGCCCTGGTCGTCGATCGGGACGGTCAGGGACGGCAGCGGGTGCGCGGCCTGTTCTCGAGCACCCAGATCAGCAAGCAGCTCGGCACCCCCATCGAGACCACCGAGGTTGCCAACAGCTTCGCCGAGGTGAACGCCGTTCTCGCCTCCTGACGGACGCCAATCGCGGCCTGGAGGCCGCTCCTGCCAGGGTGCCGCCATGCCCCGTAGGAGCGGCCTCCAGGCCGCGATCCCCGATGGCTACGGCTATGCTTCGGCGGGCGACCGGTCAGCCTGCTTTGTCAGCAATCGAATCCTTGGTGCAATATCCGGGCTAGACCGGCAGGCCCTCCTCGGGCGGCATCTGCAGGTAATAGCCCTGTTCCCTGAGCTGGCGGCGGACCTCCTCGATGTCCGCCAGGGCCAGTTGCTGCCGCTCGTCCAGATCCAGGGTCATCACCAGTTGCAGCGGCCCCAGCAGTTCCAGCAGGGCTGCCGGCACCCGCTCGAAGTCCCCCTCCTGCTCGACATAGAGGTAGGTATCGGCCTTGCGAGGCCCCTTGTAGATGGCACAGGGCATGTATCTCACCTCAGAATATGCGGTGGCGCAGTGTACACCGCTGCGCTCAGACCGCTCAACGGCCGCGCTCCAGGGCCAGACAAAGATCGGCCATGGCCTGAAAGGTCTCGATGCGCACGCCGGCAGATTTGAAGTCCAGGGCGTCAGGGAAACCGCTGGCCGCCTCGGCACGGCGCCGCGCATCCGTCAGCCAGGCGCTTGCCCAGTCCAGGGTCAGCCTGTACTGCCCTGCGTCCAGCTCCGCCAGCGCCTGTTCCGCGACCGTCTGGAAACCGCTGCGTGACAGGGGCAGATGCAGGGCCGTCAGCGCCTGCAGGTCCTGGTCGAGGATGACCTGCAGCAGTTGCCGGGCACGCAGCTCAAGCAGCCGCTGACGTGCCGTTTCGGTATGGGCCGCCAGCAGGGCCTCGGCCTGTCGGTACACCGGTTCGTCCGTTGCCGCCGCGAAATTGACCACCAGGGCCTGGAGGCTGGCCAGGGCATCCTGGGTATGGGCGATGTCACGGGAACGTTCCAGAAGCCGTCGGCAGAAACGATCCAGGCGATCGAGGGGAATGGCAAGGGTGAGGGTCGGTGATTCGCTCATGCTAGTGTCGACCGGAGACGCGATGCCGGGGAGGCAGACCGCTTCAGCGGTCGTGCTCTGGCCCGGACACACAAAAAAGGGTTTACCGCCATGCGGGTAAACCCTTTTTTGGAATTGGCGTCCCCTAGGGGAGTCGAACCCCTGTCGCCGCCGTGAAAGGGCGGTGTCCTAGGCCTCTAGACGAAGGGGACGTTCACTACTCGTCACTCGGTCTGCTGAACTGGGTGGTGACCACACCGGTCAGCAAGGCTGCAAACCCCAGCGGCACCAGCATCAGCAGGTTGACGGCCAGGGCGTCCGCATCCTGGAACATGGCTGTGAAGCCACCGATCAGGCCGGCTGCGGTCAGGAGGATGCCGAAGACCACGGCGTATCGGCCCAAGCGGTGCATCACGGATGCGGAACCTTTTCGGTATCTGGTGGAGCTAGGCGGGATCGAACCGCCGACCTCCTGCATGCCATGCAGGCGCTCTCCCAGCTGAGCTATAGCCCCGAAAAGCGAAGCGCGAACTTTACGCCAAGCCCCTGCGGCTGTCAATACTGCCGGCCGTGGATTTCAGCCCCGCCGCTCGTGGCCCGCCGCGTCATGCCCGGCAAAGGCATGGCGGATATTGGCCAGGCTCATCAGCCGCTGCTGGACGCGGCCGTTGAGACTGTCGTCGGGAAAGTTGCCCTCGGCATCCGCCTCACCCGCCGCCATGCCGGTGAGCAGCTGCATCGCCTGATCGACGTGCTCCACGGCGTGCACGGCAAAGCGCCCCTCTGCCACCGCCTCGCGCACCTCGGCATCCAGCATCAGGTGTTCGAGATTGATCCGCGGGATGATCACCCCCTCACTGCCATCCAGCCCGCGCCGCTGGCAGATGGCAAAGAAGCCCTCGATCTTCTCGTTGACGCCGCCGACGGCCTGCACCTGACCGAGCTGGTCGACCGAGCCGGTCAGCGCCCAGCCCTGGCGGACCGGGACACTGGCCAGGGACGACAGCAGGGCGCAGAGTTCAGCCAGTGAGGCGCTGTCGCCTTCCACCCCGCCATAGGACTGTTCGAAGGTCAGGCTGGCAGCCAGCGACAGTGGATAGTTGGCCGAATAACGCGCCGCGAGGAAACTGGAGAGGATGAACACCCCCTTGGAATGCACCGGGCCGGCGAGATCGACCTCTCGCTCGATGTCGATCACCTCGCCCTCGCCGAGCCGGGTGGTGGCAGTGATCCGCGTCGGCACGCCGAAGGCGTAGTCGCCGCCCTCGATCACGGTCAGGCCATTGACCTGGCCGATCACCTCGCCGCGGGTATCGATGCGCAGCACGCCGCGGCCGATCTCCTCATAGAGCCGTTCCCGGTAGCGGTCCAGGCGATGGCGCCGGGCCTCGACCGCACGCTGCACGTCCGCCGCCTCGATCCACAGGCTGTCGCGCTCTCCGGCCCAATGGTTGGCCTCGGCCAGCAGGTCGGCAATGCTGCGCATGTGGGTGGAGAGCTTGGCCTCCTCCGCCGCCAGCCGGGCGGCGCGCTCGATCACCGCCGCCACCGCGTCGCGGCGCAGATGGCGCAGGCCGGCCTTGCGCACCAGGGTGGCCAGCACCCGGGCATAGAGGGCCTCGTTCTCGGCACTGCGCTCGATGACGTCATCGAAATCCGCCGCCACCTTGAACAGCTCGCTGAACTCCGGGTCCAGGTCGCAGAGCAGGTAGTACAGCAGCCGGTCGCCAAGCAGCACCACCTTGACGTCGAGCGGCATCGGATCCGGTTCCAGGGTAACAGTGCTGATCGGACTCACCGCCTGGACCAGCGACTCGATACGCAACTGGCGCGCGAACAGGGCGCGCTTCAGCGCCTGCCAGCTGAAGGGCTGTTCGAGCACCTTGCGCGCATCGAGCAGCAGATAGCCGCCATTGGCGCGATGCAGGGCGCCGGGTTTGATGAGGGTGAAATCGGTGAGCAGCGCGCCGAACTGTGCGAGGTACTCGGCGCGGCCCATGAGGCGTGGATGGGTGGGGTTGTCCTCGTAGACGAGGGGCGGACCGCTGGCGCCGCCGTTGTCGATCAGCAGATTCACGGCATAGCGTTCGAACGGCCCCGCCGCGCCCTGGCCCGCGCCTTCCTCGCCCGCCTCGCGGAACAGGCCGATGTTGTTCACCAGGTCGGCCTCCACTGCCTCCAGATAGGCCAGGGTCTCCGGAAACTCGCGGTAGCTGTCCCGCAATGCCTCCAGCAGCCGGCCCACGGCCTGGCGGGCCACCTCGTCATTGAGCTGGCGGATCCGCCGCCGGCGTTCGCGCTGCCACTGGGGAATGCGCTGGCGCAGCAGTTCCTCCAGTTCCGCCTGCAGCTCGGCGATCACCGCCTCGATGCGTTGCTGTTCTTCCTTCGGCAGCCTGGCGAAGGCATCGGGCGTCAGCACCTTGCCGTCACGCACGGCGGCAAAGGTAAACTCCCCCGGCTGCTGGAACAGGCGGATGTCGTTGGCCTCGGTCTTCTCCTGCAGCGCGGCGAAGGCCGCCTGCTGGCGCTGTTCGAATTCCTGGTTGATGGCCTGCAGACGGCGCTGGTAATCCTCGCCCTCGAACAGCGCCGGGATGGCGATCTGCAGCTCGTCGACCAGACTGTCCATGTCCGCCGCAAGCCGCGCCCCCATGCCGGCCGGAAGTCGCAACAGGCGCGGCCGGGTCGGATCGTCGAAGTTGTTGACGTAACACCAGTCCGAGAGCCGGGTCTCACCCGCCTCCTGCGCCAGCAACTGACGCACGGCGCTGTGCTTGCCACTGCCGTGGCGCCCGAGCACGAAGATGTTGTAACCCTCGTTCCGGATGCCGATACCGAAGCGGATCGCTTCCAGCGCGCGCGGCTGTCCGATGACGCCATCGAAGGACTCGAGCTCGTCCGTGGTCTCGAAAGCGAAGCGACTGGCGTCGCAGCGGTAGCTGAGCGCCTCGGGAGGAATCGTGCTGTCTGCTGTCATTGTTTTTTCCCATCGGCCTGCCGGCCTGACGCGCCGCAGAGGAGGCGCTATAGTTGAAGTTATGGTAACAAGGGTCGGCAGGCAAGGGGGCATTCCACCGGGAGATGGACATGATTGAGTCCGGGCCTGCTGCGGAAGGACGCCGCTGGGAGCATTTTGCCCACGGCGCGGACATCGGGGTACGCGGCTACGGCGACACGCCGGCTCAAGCCTTCGAGTCCGCCGCGCTGGCCCTGACCGCCGTGGTCACATCACCCGCGGCGGTACAGGCCAGGGATACCGTGAACATCCGTTGCCAGGCGCCGACACTCGACTTCCTGCTGCTCGACTGGCTGAACGCACTGATCTACGAAATGGCCACGCGACACATGCTGTTCGGCGACTTCCGGGTGGCGATCGACGGCGAGCATCTGCGGGGCGTGGCACTGGGCGAGACGGTCGATCCCGGCCGACATCGGCCGGCGGTGGAGATCAAGGGCGCCACCCTGACCGAGCTGAAGGTCGACCAGCAGGCCGACGGGCGCTGGCTGGCGCAGTGCGTGGTAGACGTCTGACGGAGGCACGAAGCCGAGCATGGATTCCAAACGCTTCACCAGGGTCTCCGACGTCGAGTGGCAGCTCGAAGCGAGCGGCGCCATGCAGGTGCCGGGCGTGATCTTCGCCGACAGCGAACTGCTCGCCGAGATGGACGACAAGGTTGGTGAACAGCTCGCCAATGTCGCTGCCCTGCCCGGCATCGTACAGGCCGCCTATGCCATGCCCGACGCCCACTGGGGCTATGGCTTCCCGATCGGTGGCGTGGCCGCCTTCGATCCCGCCGCGGGCGGCGTGATCTCTGCCGGCGGCGTCGGCTTCGACATCTCCTGCGGCGTGCGCACCCTGACCACCGGCCTGCCACGCACGGCGCTGGAGGGCCTGGAGGAGCGTCTGGCCGACAGCCTGTTCACGGCCATTCCCGCCGGTGTCGGCAGCACCGGCCACCTGCGTCTCAACGAGCGGGAGATGGACGCCATGCTCGAGGGCGGCGCGCAATGGGCCGTGGCGCGCGGCTATGGCAGTGAAGATGATCTGGAACATACCGAGGAGAAGGGCCGCATGGCCGGCGCCCTGCCGGATGAGGTCTCGAGCCAGGCCAAGCACCGCCAGCGCGACGAGATGGGCACCCTCGGCTCCGGCAACCACTACCTGGAAGTGCAGGAGATCGAGCAGATCTATCACCCGGCCACCGCCAACGTCTTCGGCCTGCGCCAAGGCGACATCGTGATCAGCATCCACTGCGGCTCGCGCGGCCTGGGCCACCAGATCGGCACCGACTACCTGCGGCGCATGGCGCTGGCCGCGGCGGACCACGGCATCGAGCTGCCGGACCGCGAGCTGGCCTGCGCGCCCCTGGAATCCGATCTCGGCCGCGCCTACCTGGGCGCGATGCGCGCCGGCATCAACTGCGCCCTGGCCAACCGCCAGATCCTCACCCATCTCACCCGGCATGCCGTGTGGCGGGTGATCGAGGACCTGCCGCTGGATCTGCTCTACGACGTCTCGCACAACACCTGCAAGGAGGAGACCCATGTGGTCGACGGCGTCGAGCGGCGCCTGTTCGTGCATCGCAAGGGCGCCACCCGCGCCTTCGGGCCAGGTCATCCCGAGCTGCCTGCGGCCTTCGCGGAGACCGGTCAGCCGGTGCTGATCGGCGGCTCGATGGGCACGGCATCCTGGATCCTGGCCGGGATGAGTGCACCCGGCGCCCCCGGCTTCGCCTCGGCCTGCCATGGCGCCGGCCGCGCCATGAGCCGCACCCAGGCCCGCAAGCGCTGGCGCGGCGGCAGGCTGATCGACGACCTCGCCCAGCGCGGCATCCTGATTCGCAGCCAGACGATGCGCGGCGTGGCGGAAGAGGCCCCCGGGGCCTACAAGGACGTGAGCGCGGTGGTCGAGGTCGCCGAGCGCGCCGGCCTGGCACGCAAGGTGGCCCGGCTGAAACCGCTGATCTGCATCAAGGGCTGAAGAAGACGATGCCTGTCCACAACGAAGACATCGCCCGCATCTTCGACCAGATCGCAGACCTGCTGGAGATCGAGGGCGCCAACCCGTTCCGCATCCGCGCCTACCGCAACGCCTCCCGCACCCTGCGCGAACTGGGTCAGGACGTGCGCCTGCTGCGCGAGGCCGGCGAGGACCTGACCCGGCTGCCGGGTATCGGCAAGGACCTGGCGGCCAAGATCGCTGAAATCATCGAGACCGGCCGCTGCCGGGCGCTGGAGAAGCTGCAGAAACGCCTGCCGCCCGATCTCTCCGAACTGCTGCGCATCCCCGGCCTTGGCCCCAAGCGGGTCCATGCCCTGTATCACGATCTGGACATCCACACCCTTGAACAACTGGAGCGCGCCGCCCGCGACGGCCGCATCCGCGAGCTGCCGGGCTTTGGCGCCAAGACCGAGGCACGCATCCTCGAGACCCTGGCCGCCCATGCCGACAGCAGCCGGCGCTTCAAGCTGGCGGTCGCCGCCCAGTATGCCGAACCGCTGCTCGCCTATCTGCGCGCCCTGCCCGGCGTGGAACAGGCCGAGGTGGCGGGCAGCTACCGACGCGCCAAGGAGACGGTCGGCGACCTCGACATCCTGGCCATCGCCGAGGACGGCGAGGCCGTGACCCGCGCCTTCACCGAGTACGACGAGGTGGAGAACGTGCTCTCCCAGGGACCTACCCGCGCCACCGTGCTGCTGCGCTCGGGCCTGCAGGTCGACCTGCGGGTGGTCCCCGCCGAGAGCTACGGCGCGGCGCTCTACTACTTCACCGGCAGCCGGGCACACAACATCGCAGTACGCCGCCTCGCCCAGAAGCGGGGGCTGAAGTTCAACGAATACGGGGCCTGGCGGGGACGACGTCGGGTCGCCGGCGACACCGAGCCGTCCATGTTCCGGGCCATCGGCCTGCCCTTCATCCCCCCCGAGCTGCGCGAGAACCGTGGCGAGATCGAGGCGGCACGCGCCGGGCTGCTGCCGAAGCTGGTCGAACTCGGCGATCTGCGCGGCGACCTGCACTGCCACAGCCGCGCCAGTGACGGCCATGCCTCGATCCGGCAGATGGCCGAAGCGGCCCGTGACCATGGGTTCGAATACCTGGCCATCACCGAACACTCCAAGCGCCTCACCGTGGCCCGCGGCCTGGACAGCCGGCGGCTGCTACAGCAGATCGAGGCCATCGACGAGCTGAACGAAAAGCTCGGGGGCATCACCCTGCTCAAGGGCATCGAGGTGGATATCCTGGAGGATGGCAGCCTGGACATGCCGGACGCGGTACTGGCCCGCCTCGACCTGGTGATCGGCGCGGTGCACAGCAAGTTCGACCTGTCCCGGGCAAAACAGACGCGACGCATCCTGCGCGCCATGGACAATCCCTACTTCACACTGCTCGCCCACCCCAGCGGCAGGCTGATCGAGCGCCGCGCGCCCTATGACGTCGACATGAACCGCGTCATCCACCACGCCCGCCAGCGCGGCTGCTACCTGGAACTCAACGCCCACCCGGAGCGGCTGGATCTGCTCGACACCCACTGCCAGATGGCCCGCGAGGAAGGGGTGCTGGTCAGTATCAATTCGGATGCGCACAGCGTGCAGGACTTCGACAACCTGCGCTTCGGCGTCGGCCAGGCGCGGCGCGGCTGGCTGGAGAAGAAGGACGTGCTCAACACCCGCAGCCTGGCGCAGCTGCGGCGGCTGCTGAAGAAGGTGCGCGGTTGAGAGGGGAGACCGCGGCCTGCGTGATCCGGGAATGACGGATGACACCATGGCGGGCCTGCACCCCGCACGTCTATCCCGATCGCGGCCTGGAGGCCGCTCCTACAGGGCATGGCGGTACGCTTCGCTGCGGGGGCGGCGTCCACGCCGCGATGGCCGGGGTGGCGGCGATGATCCGGCCGGCGGGTGCCGTCCCCTGCCCCGATCGCGGCCTGGAGGCCGCTCCTACAGGGGCATGGCGGCACGCTTCGCTGCGGGGGCGGCGTCCAGGCCGCGATGGCCGGCGAGGCGGCGGGTGGGTGCCGTTCCCTGTCGTCCCGATCGCGGCCTGGAGGCCGCTCCTACAGGGGGCATGGCGGTACGCTTCGCTGTGGGGGCGGTGGCGATGATCCGGGCCGGCGGGTGCCGTCCCCTGTCCCGATCGCGGCCTGGAGGCCGCTCCTACAGGGCATGGCGGTACGCTTCGCTGTGGGGGCGGTGGCGATGATCCGGCCGGCGGGTGCCGTCCCCTGCCCCGATCGCGGCCTGGAGGCCGCTCCTACAGGGGCATGGCGGTACGCTTCGCTGTGGGGGCGGTGGCGATGATCCGGCCGGCGGGTGCCGTCCCCTGCCCCGATCGCGGCCTGGAGGCCGCTCCTACAGGGGGCATGGCGGTACGCTTCGCTGTGGGGGCGGCGTCCACGCCGCGATGGCCTCGCATGGAGGCCAGCTCAGGCTGTGCACGCGCATCAGACCCGATGGACGGCGCATGGCGGCGCCAGTCCCGCCATGCGCCGGGCGGCCGTAGCGTGCAGACGCTCACTCGACCTTGATGGTCTTGCGCTTCGAACGGGCCTGCTTGGGCAAGGTCAGTTCCAGGATGCCGTCCTTGAAGCTGGCCTTGGCCTTGTCGGGGTCGACCGACGCCGGCAGGGTCAGGGTGCGGCTGAAGCTGCCCTGGGCAATCTCCGAACGGACATAGTCCCCCTTCTCTTCCTTGTGTTCCAGTTTGGTGCTGCCCTTGAGGGTCACGCTGTCCTCGTTGACCGAGATGTCGATATCCTTCTTGTCAACGCCCGGAAGTTCGGCACGCAGCAGGATCTCGTCTTCCCGGTCGATGATGTCGACCTTCGGTCCGGGACCGCTGTACACGGCCGGCATCTCGGCCCAGCTCGGCCACTCCCAGCGTGACGGCAGCAGACCGCCTCGGTTGAAGAGTTCGAACATGCGTTCCATCTCGGCAAAGGGACCCGGCAAGGTCCGCGGCCGGAGCTGTCCGGCCTGTTTCTCGGTGACAGTGGGTGTAGTGTTCTCTTTGCTCATGATCTTGCCCTCCTTGTTGAGGCGGACACGCCTGGCGTCCGCACACACGACTGCGGCCAATCAGAGCAGAACGGAGATCTCCGCCCGCAGTTCGTCGGCCGGCATCCGAACCAGATCCTTGTCGATCTCCTCGACCACGCGCTGGGCCAGCTCCGGGGTCAGCTTGTTACGCAGCAGACCGAGGAAATGCGGTGCCGCAACCAGCACCAGCTCGTCGAAGCTGTCCTTGAGCCGCTCCTCCTCCAGCCGTTCGGCGAGTTGCCTGGCAAAAACGATCTGCACCTCCTCGGTGGCCGGCACCTCCTCGTCGAGCACATGCGGCCCGAAACCGCCGCCACCCCCGTCGCGACCGGGATCGTCGCTCACCAGGTCGCCCTCGTGCAGGCGCCCCTCGGGATTGACGAAATCGGCGATCTCGCGCAGCGGTGCCGCCTTGGCCTCGGCCAGATAGAGCTTCGCCCGGCTGCCTTCGGCGACCAGTACCATGGTTCTCGTCATTGCATGCATCTCCTTGTTGCGGCATGACATTCAGGCCTGACAGGTTGGCTATCGGTCGATAAACCTGCCCTTGGCCAGTGGGGAACTGACCTGACAGGCTGTTGAAAAAACCCTCTGACGGCAGGATACGGCGTTGAAAAATGGCTCAAAATGCTCATTTACGGCCATGTAAACTGCGCTTTTTCGCCATTTTTTGCCTTGTCTCGCACTCGCCAGAGACTTTTTCAACAGCCTGCTAATATGTGGGTCGCAGCCGGGCAAAAAACAAGGGGTGGGGAGATCAGTCGCTGCGCGCGTCGATCCAGGCCAGGGCACGGTCGATACGGGCCAGGGTCCGTTCCCGCCCGACCAGCCAGACGGTGACGTCGATGGGAGGCGAGACCGGGCCGCCGGAGACCGCGACCCGCAGCGGCTGGGCCACCTTGCCCAGCTTGAGATCCAGCGCCTCGGCCGTCTCCTGCACCGCCTGATGGATGGGCCCGGGGGCCCACTCCTCCAGCGCCGCCAGACGCTCGCGAAGCAGGGCCAGCGGCTCGCGGGTCGCCGGCTTGAGGTTCTTCTTCGCCGCTTTCTCGTCGAACTCCTCGATGTCGCGGTAGAAAAAGACACTGTTCTCGGCCATCTCCACCAGGGTCCTGGCCCGCTCCTGCTGCGCCTTGACCACCTCCACCAGATCCGGCTCCGGGGCGGGGTCGATGTTCAGGCGGCCGAGGTGGTGGCTGAGGTGCCGGGCGACATGCTCCGGCGGGCTGTTCTTGATGTACTGCTGGTTGAGCCAGACCAGCTTGTCCGGGTTGAAGGTCGAGGCGGCCTTGTTGACGTCCGGCAGATCGAACAGCTCGACCATCTCGTCGATGCTGAAGATCTCCTGGTCGCCGTGCGACCAGCCGAGCCGCACCAGGTAGTTGAGCAGCGCCTCCGGGAGGTAACCTTCCTCGCGGTACTGCATGACGCTGACCGCACCATGGCGCTTGGAGAGCCGCTTGCCGTCCGGGCCGAGAATCATCGGCACATGGGCGTAGACCGGTGGTTCGGCGCCCAGGGCGCGCAGGATGTTGATCTGCCGGGGGGTATTGTTGAGGTGGTCGTCACCGCGGATGACATGGGTGATGTCCATGTCGGAGTCGTCCACCACCACGGTCAGGTTGTAGGTCGGCGAGCCGTCGCTGCGCTGGATGATGAGGTCGTCCAGCTCGCTGTTCTGGAATACCACCCGGCCGCGGATCAGGTCGTCGACCACCACCTCGCCCTCGGTGGGGTTGCGGAAGCGGATCACATAGGGCGCATCGGGCGACGGCGGTTCGACACCGGCCCGGCAGTGTCCGTCATAGCGCGGTTTCTCCTTGCGCGCCATCTGCTCCTCGCGCAGCGCCTCGATCCTCTCCTTGCTGCAATAGCACTTGTAGGCATGGCCGGTTTCCAGCAACTGGTCGATGATGACCTTGTAGCGGTCGAAGCGGTGGGTCTGGTAGAAGGGACCCTCGTCGTACTCCAGCCCCAGCCAGGTCATGCCTTCGAGGATGGCGTTGACCGATTCGGCGGTGGAGCGTTCCAGGTCGGTATCCTCGATGCGCAAGATGAAGCTGCCGCCATGCTTGCGGGCATAGAGCCAGGAGAACAGCGCCGTGCGGGCGCCACCGATGTGCAGGTAACCGGTCGGGCTGGGGGCGAAACGGGTGCGTACGGTCATGGCTGTGGATGCGGCCTCGGCTGGATGGGGAGGAGCATTCTAGCAAATGCCCGGCGGCGCCGTCAGTGCAGATCGCCCGCCAGGCAACCCCGGCGCAAGCAGCCGCAGGCGGAAACCCCATGGCTGCGGACGTCAAAGATACGTCAGCCTCGCGGCATATGGAGGAAGAGCTTCAGCAGCGCAGCGCGCGGCTACTAAGACAAACGATAACAAAGCCTCATTCAGCGGGTCTCTGGTCGATCAGCCCGCAAGGCGCAATGGCGCCGGCAGGGTGATTCCCTGTCAAGCCATTGCAACGTTGCGGATGGCCGTCCAGAGGCCCGCCCGCAGGGAGCTTGCCAGGCGCCCCGGCTCTGCGTTGTGCCCCTTGGCAAGGGCGGGCCATTCCCTGCGGGGCACGCCTTGATCCGGGGCGCCTGGCAAGCTCTGAATGAGGCTTTGTTATCGTTTGTCTTAGTAACTGACCGCGGGGACAGGCATTGCCCACCCTCCACGGGCTGCTAAAGTAAATTCATCCCTCGTCGTATAGTATGAATAGGGATTTCCCTCCCGGGAAGGAGGGACCATCGGTTGCCGGCCCTGAAATGGTGCCGCAACGAGGGAGCGACACATGATGCAGGAACGCCACCTATTCTTCGGGCTGCTGTCGGGCTGTCTTGCCCTGCTCCTGGCGCTGAATGCCGGCGCCACGCCTCTCCTGGAAACGCTGCCGAACGGCCTCAAGGTCCGGGCCGACTACCAGCCGGGCAGCGCGGGCAGGCCGGCCGTGCTGCTGCTGCATGGTTTCCTGCAGACCCACGAGTTTCCAACCGTTCAGCGCCTGTCAGACTCCCTGCAGGAACTCGGCTATCCGGTCTTCAGACCCACCCTCAGCCTGGGTATCGACGGGCGGCGCCGCAGCCTGCCCTGCGAGGCGATACAGAACCACAGCCTGGACGAGGCCGTGGCCGAGATCGGCTTCTGGGTCGACTGGCTGGTCCAGCATGGCCACAGCCAGGTGGTCCTCATCGGACACAGCAGCGGCAGCATCATGGAGATAGCCTATCTGCGTCAGCCCCGACCGGAGGTAAAGAAGGCCATCCTCATCAGTCTTACCTATTTCGGCCAGGACACCAGCCTGTTCCAGGGGGGCGGCAAGAGCCATGACCGGCTGCGCGCCGAACAGTTGCAAGCCGCTGGCGACACCGCTCTGCACCCCTTCCGGCTCGCCTACTGCAAGGAATACGTCAGCACGGCCGCGCAGGCGCTGAGCTACTATGCCTGGGACAAGGCCCGGGTGCTGCAGACCCTGGCCGGGCTGCAGGTACCGGTGGAGGTGGTGATCGGCAGTGCCGACAGCCGCATGAACGAGGCCTGGAAGAAGGCGCTGGCCGAACAGGGCGTCAGTCTGTCGATCATTGACGGGGCCGACCACTTCTTCGATGCCGAACACGAGTTCGACCTGCTGGACCGGATCGAGGTCCTGTTGCAAGGGCGTGCCCGCTAGCCCGGATTTTGCGCCAAGGCGGCCCGCATGATCGGAATGCAGACTGACATCCAAGGCCGGGAGGCTCGCAAATGGCTCCTCATAGCGGGGTACGGTTTGTGCCTGTTCGATCTCAGAACGCATCCGGCTGCGCATCCTGGCCGATCGCCCTTGAACCCTGGCTACGGCCATGCTTCCGCGGACGATCGGCCAGGCTGCTTTGCCAGCTCCGCCCTGAGCATCGAATCCCTGGTGCAATATCCGGGCAGCTAGCGCTGTTCCACGCCCCATGTTCCGGCCCCTCTCACGCCCCCTGCCCCTTTCCGCCTATACCGGCATCT
Organism: Thiohalobacter sp. IOR34; assembly: GCF_030406045.1. Taxonomy (GTDB): domain Bacteria; phylum Pseudomonadota; class Gammaproteobacteria; order Thiohalobacterales; family Thiohalobacteraceae. The sequence goes on along the minus strand of NZ_CP128988.1, from coordinate 1,285,813 downwards.
TTGTGGTCCTCACCCTGACGCTGTTCTGCGTGCTTGGCTGGCTGACGCTACAGCAACTGGACGAGGCCCGGCGCGAGATCGAGGCGGTCGAGAAGGCGGCCGCGCAGCAGGAATTCCGCCGACTGCTGCGTCAGAGCGAACAACGGCTGCGGCACGATGCCCGGCAGCTGGGCGCCTGGGACGAGCTGAGGCAGCAGCTGCGGGAACCGCTCTACTATGCCTACTGGCGCGGTCACCGCCTGCTCAAGCCCGGCAACCTCCCGCCGCACATCGTCGCCGCCGAGGTCTACGACAGCAAGCGGCAGGCACTGGCCCAGGTCGCCGACAGCCAACTACCGCACCGGCTGCAGGCCTCGCCAGACGCCTATCTGCTGCGCGATGGCGAAGGCGTCTATCTCTACCTGTTCGAACCAGTGTCCGGGGACGACGGCCGACACCTCCTCGGCCACCTCGGGCTCAAGGCCGACTTGCCGAAGCTGCTGCTGGACAACAGCCATTTCCGTTACCTGGACGAAGACAGCCTGCGCTTCAAACTGCCGGCCGGACAGCGAATCGCACTCAGCAGACTGGCTGAATACACCCATATCGGCGTGCGCAACAACCCGGAGAACGGTTCCCTGCAACAGATCATGGAAATGTCCGTGATCCGCCTGTCGCTGATCATCGGCATTCTGGTGCTCGCCTTCTATGCCATGCTGGCCACCCTGCTCGGCCTCCCTCTGCGCCGCCTGTCACGCATCATCGACCAGATGAAGGCGAACCCGGTGGCAGCCACGGCCCTGTCCCACAACAGCCTGCCGATCGCTGAGCTGGAAAAAGTGCGCAGCTCGCTCGATGAATACCAGCAGCAGCTGCAGGAGGTTCACCAGAACCTGGACGAGAAAAACCGCGCCCTGTGGGACATGGCGCACCACGATGCCCTGACCGGCACCTACAACCGCCGCGCCTTCGACCATGACTGGACGGAGATCCGGTCGACACTCAACGGACAACGCCTGGAAATCGCCTTCATTCTCTTCGACTGCGACCACTTCAAGGCCATCAACGACAGCTACGGTCACCAGACCGGCGACCAGGTCATCCAGCGGCTGGCCAGGAGCATCCTCAATGGCCTGCGCCAAGGTGATCGCCTCTACCGCATCGGCGGCGACGAGTTTGCCACCATCCTACTCAACTGCAACCGCGACTGCGCCCAGGAGGTAGCCAGGCGCTGCATCAAACACATCGGGGAAGAGGACTTTTCCGGGCTCGGCATCATGGAGCCGGTGCGCATCAGCGTCGGTATCGCCCTGGCCGACGGTGATGACGGCACCAGCCTCTCCGAACTGCAGGGCCGGGCCGACATCGCCATGTACCGGGCCAAGCGCCCCAACGCCGACCCGGTGCAGGTCTATTGCGAGGCCATGCGCGAGGGCACCGACACCCTGTTCTCGAACCGCCTTATCAACGCTGTCTACTCCGCCATCCGCGATGGCAGCGGCATCGAAATGCACTACCAGCCGATCGTCCGCCTGGAAGACCTGAGCGTCGACTACTACGAGGCGCTGGTCCGCATCCGCCAGAACGGCGAGCTATTCAACCCCGGCAGCTTCCTGCCTCTGGTCGAGGCCCGCCGCTTGGCCCTCGAATTCGACATCGCGGTGCTGGCAGCGATCCGCACCGACCTGCACAACGGCCGCCTGCCGGCGGGCACCGGGGTATCCATCAATCTCTCCGGCAACAGCATCTGCCACCCCTCCACCCTCAAGGCCCTGGCACCCCTGGCCCTGCTGGCCAATGAGTACAGGCTGGTGCTGGAAATCACCGAAACGACCCTCATCACCCAGCTCAAGGCCGCCACCCAGGCACTCGACGAGGCACGCAAGCTCGGCTTCGAGATCGCGCTCGACGATTTCGGCAGCGGCTACTCGTCGCTTCGCTACCTGGCACATATGCCGGTCGATATCGTCAAATTCGACATCAGCATGATCCGCCAGCTGTCCAAGGGTGGACGCCAGCAAACCATGATCGGCCAACTCGCCGAGATGATCGCCGACGCCGGTTACCGGCTAGTTGCGGAAGGCATCGAGGATGCCACCACCCTGGACATCGCCCGCCGCGTCCGCTTCAGCCACGGCCAAGGCTACCTCTTCGGCCGCCCGGCACCGCTCGTCGACAGCCCGGTGAACGCGCACAGTCCCCTCCCTTGACCCGCCCAGCGCGGCTCACTAGAATCACCCTTCCTCGTCACGGCCGAGGCGCGGGCGGTTAGCTCAGCGGGAGAGCACTGCCTTCACACGGCAGGGGTCACTGGTTCAATCCCAGTACCGCCCACCATTTTTCAATAGCTTGAGCGCACATGGAAGAAAGTTATCCAGCCCGTAAGGGTGCCATGCCGTGCTTTCCTTGGGGTTTCACCCCGATGTCACCCTCCTCCAGTACCACATTTCCAGTACCCCGTGGCGGGGAACCGACGCGAAAAAGGGCGTGACAGTCTTATAGTCATCACCAGGGGTGCTGCCCCCTGTCGAGGCCCGGGATCCCAGGCAGTCAAGTCACGGGTAATATGTCCCTGAGCATGAAATTCTTCCGCCGCTATCACACCCTGAAGATCCTCCGTGACCATCCGATTGCGGATGGCGCCTGGCATGAAACCACGAAAAGCCTGCCGCTGCTGCATGACCTCGGCGCCGTGGAGCGGGCGCGGCTGCGCAAACTGGTGACGCTGTTCCTGCACAAGAAGGCCTTCACCGGTGTCCAGGGCCTGGAGGTCAACCAGGCGATGCGCCTTACCGTCGCGGCCCAGGCCTGTCTGCAGATCCTCAATCTTGGACTGGACGCCTTCGACGGCTGGATCGAGATCGTGATCTATCCCGGCGCCTTCCGCGTCGAGCGACAGACCGCGGACGACGCAGGCCTGGTGCACCAGGAGGCGAACATCCTCAGCGGCGAATCCTGGTCGCGGGGGCCGGTGATCCTTTCCTGGGAAGATGTCGAGCGGGACAGCCACTGTCTGCAGCCGGGTCGCAACGTTGTCATCCACGAGTTCGCCCACAAGCTGGACATGGGCAATGGCCGCGCCAATGGCATGCCGCCACTGCACCCGGAGATGCCGGTCGAGGCCTGGAGTCGCGCCCTGAGCGAGGCCTATAACACCCTGCTCAGGCAACTGCAGCACCATCACCCGGCGTGGATCAACCCCTATGCGGCAACCGACCCGGCGGAATTCTTTGCCGTGCTCTGTGAGTACTTCTTCACCGCGCCATGGGTTCTGCATGAACACTGCCCTGCCGTCTACCTGCAGTTGCAAAGCTACTTCCGCCAGGACACCCTGAACCGCCGCCAGGCGGATGCAACCCCACGCCAGCCAGGCTGCTAGGAATCTGTTAACACCACGCCAATCGCGGCCTGGAGGCCGTTCCTGCAACAGATTGTGCCGCCATGCCCCGTAGAAGCGGCCTCCAGGCCGCGATCTTCGGCGGGTCCAGCCACGCCATCGTCCAGGGTCCTGATGCAATATGCGGGCTGGAACCGATCAATCGACATGGCCACCCAGGCGCCAACAACGCCAATTTTCTATTTATTGAATTCATGAAGCACTCTTGGCGTCTTGGCTTGGTTGCCGGATCAATAACCGCGCATAAGAATATACTGAAGTGCTGCCCGCAGCCCCCGCCCATAACCGAGCAGAATTCTCAACTTGGTTTTTTTTCAAAAAGATATAACCCCTCAAGTGGAGACGTGCATGCCGTTACGGGAATAGCCAATGGGCGGGATCAAGAACGAGCACTGCTTCGCCAGCTTGTATCAGCAAGTGGTGAAGCAACAGCGTTAATATCCGGGTGCATGCACCCAGATGTCACAACAAGTCAGTTGTTGATCTGTATCATTGCCCTCTAAAACACTTATATGTCTTACTCTGACACAAGGAGCAGTGAAGACATCCATTGGAAACCGAATTGCGACTGCTTCTTCCAGACCGGAAAGGCTTATGACATCAACAAGCAAAGGAGAAAGCGAGATATCGATGTATACAACCCAAGCGTAGTAGGCGGTCGAGCCTGACTCCTCCGCATCAAATACGCGCAGTTCGGAGGAAATCGAAATGAAAAATATAACCTGCAATACCAGGTCCGCAAGAAGGGCATCCGTATCAATCGCCAGTGCCCTGGCGATCACATTGGGAGTGGCAGCAGGACCGGCGCTCAGCGGAACCATCGTTGGCACCGATCATGATTTCTCGGCAAGCGGCTTCTCACTCGGCCAGATCTGCGTCGTCTGCCACACCCCCCACAACTCAGACACATCCGTGACGACAGCGCCGCTCTGGAATCACACGGTCACCCAGACCAACTTCACCATGTACAGCAGCCCCACGCTCGATGCGGCCCAGGATGCCCAACCTACCGGCACCTCGAAACTGTGTCTCTCCTGCCATGACGGTGCCACCGCCATCGACAGCTTTGGCGGCAATACTGGCACCTTCGTGATGAGCAGCGCGACTGCTGCCGTCGGCAAGAACGGGGATCTGACCAATGACCACCCGATCTCCATAACCTACGATGCGGCGCTCGCCACCACGGACCCCGGCCTGCACGACCCGACGGCCAAGAGCGTGATCATCGGCGAGAATGGAGACAAGACGAGAAGCGGCACCGTGGCCGACCTCATGCTTCCTTCGAACAAGGTGCAATGTTCTTCCTGCCACGACGTGCATAACAATTTTGTGGCACCCGGCACCGACGGCGAGCCGTTCTTGAAGGTCAGCAAGGCGAAAAGCAAGATCTGCCTGACCTGCCACAACAAGTAAGCCGCCATGCCCCCGCCGGCTTCTGCCGGTGGGGGCCGATACCAACCTTGGATGACAGTCACTCAGGGTCATGAAGCAGTCGAAACAAAACAAGCTGACAGGCGCCTCAATTCCCGGCTGGCCGATGATCGCCTTGCTTCTGCTTCTCCTTACAGCAGGCTGCGCCACTCCAACCAGAACCCCGGAGGAGGCAAAGCTATTCTTTCCGCCCCTGCCCAACCCGCCTCGCATTCAGTATCTGGCACGTTTTTCGACCCAGGGCGACCTTGTTGCCGATGCCAGCGGACTCAAGGATTTCCTGTTCGGGAAGGAGTCCATGCAGGGCCATCTGGTGCGCAAGCCCTACGGCGTTGCGCTGTACGATGGCAAGATCTATGTGGTCGATATTCGCGGCAATGGCTATGGCATCTATGATCTGAAAAATCGCCGCACAGATTTCATCCAAGGCTTTGGCAACGGCAGCATGAAGAAGCCGATCAACATCAGTATCGCTGCAGACGGCACCAAATACATCACGGACACGGGACGCAACCAGATTCTGGTCTACAGCCGTGATGACAAATACGTCAAGGCATTCGGGACACCCGAGGAATTCAAGCCGATCGACTGTTTGATCGCCGGTGATCGCCTGTATGTCACCGACCTCTACCATCACAGGGTGCATGTTCTCGACAGATCGACAGGCGATGAGCTGTTCTCCTTTGGCAGTGCTGGATCCAAGGAAGGGCAGCTGTTTCAACCGACCAATCTTGCTTTGAGCCCTGATGGCCGTTCCATCTATGTGAGCGATAGCGGAAATTTCAGAGTACAGAAGTTCACTCTGGAGGGTAAATATATCCGCACCTATGGCGGCATAGGTGATGCCGTCGGACACTTTGCCAGACCGAAAGGTATCGCCGTTGACCGCCGCGAACGACTTTATGTCGTAGATGCTGCATTCGAGAACGTGCAGATCTTCGACAAGGATGGAACCCCGCTTCTCTTCTTTGGTGAAGCAGGCGACAAAACCGGCAATATCAACCTCCCGGCGGATATTTACATCGACTATGACAATGTCGAATATTTCCGCAGATATGCCGCACCAGATTTCAATCTTGAGTATGTGATACTGGTCTCCAGCCAGTTCGGAATAAACAAGGTTACTGCGTTCGGTTTTGGCAAGATGTCAGGCATGGACTACAGCTCGGCGCCACCAAAACGGGATTGAGACCAGGGCCTGTTGACAGGCTACCAATAGGCTGTGCTGTGCCTGAGGAAGTGCCAACCGAAGCGCGAGGAGTGCAGTCTGGTGAAGCCAAGTGAACGACGAGCAAAGCGCAGGGCTGGGACTGTTTCCCCGCTCAGTGGCATTACCATTCGCTCATTCTGTCTTGCCGGGCGAAAAGTGGGCCCCAGCAGAACGCATTGGGATCGTGTTGACAGAACCTGGATTGATTCAACCTATTACTGAAATGAGTAACGATGTTTCTGGCTACCTCTGCTGCATGCCAAGACCTTTTCCCGGGACAGATGGGAAGAGAATTTGGGCGTGCAGGCAGCCTGACCCGTTGCGCCAGAATCTGCTGTAGAGACGGTGTTTCCTTAGTCTTAGCTTGCCTATGTGGCCTGTGTATCATGTTGAGCAATCAAGCAAGCCATGCTCGTACCAGCGACATCCGTGCATATCAGCTGACCGATGTCGAAGGCAAGGCGGAATTACGCTATATACGATGAATACCGGCAAACCGATGCGCTTGGAAACACGAGTTACCAGACGAGGCCTACGTTCGAGGAAGAAATCAATGTATTGACGCACAGCTATGTCTATCACCCGAATCTGCTCGACATGGATCTGGGTGGTGGCCTGCTGTTCGTGCAGCAGGATTTTTCGACGAACCAGGGCTCCAACAACAGCAATGAATCGCTTTATAATCTGAATGCGCGCCTGAGTTTCCTGAAACGGAAACCCTATCCATTCAGTCTGTTCTACAACCGTAGCAACCCATCCGTTTCCACCAGCCTATCTGGCAGGTTTCTGGTCGAGAACATCCGCTATGGATTTCAGGCGAGCCTGCTCGAAAGCATTTCTCCAGTGCTGCTCTATCTGGGCACACTACATTATGAAAACCGCGGCCAAGGCATCGACACCAGCATCAATGACATAACGGATCAGCTCACCCTTCGCGCATTCAAATCTTATAATGGGAACGATCATATCCAGGTTTCCTATCTCGATATCGAAGTCGATTCCAAGAGCGGCAGTCTTGGTCTCCCCATACAGAAAAACAATACCCGAAGCCGCACCATCGATATCAGCGCCCGCAATGCATTTGGCGAAAACGACAAGATCAACGTCACCCAGCTACTCACCCTCAGCCAGCAGACATCCAGGCTGCAGAACGACCCTGCGACGGATATCGACGACCTGCGTTACAACTTTGATATGCGCTGGCAACACAGCAGGGAGGTAGGCAGTTTTTATCAGTACCGACTGACGAACAACCAACGGTCGGACATCGATACCAGAAATCAGTTTCTCGTTGCCGGCGTCAACTACATGTCTGTCGATGGGCTGCGTGGCAATCTGGACATCCATGGTGAGAAGGAACAACAGGACACAACGGGATTCAATCGCACGCTACGTGGTTCGCGGGGAAATATCGGCTACGACTTGAGGCTTGGCAGAGCTGACCTGAGGCTCGGCGCAAGCATCCTCTATGACAGATCCGGGCAGCGCAGCAAAACCAGTCAAATCCAGGTCTTCGACGAGCCACTGACCCTCTCCGGTACGGCGCCTGTTGCCTTGCAACATGAGTTCGTGGAAGAAAACACGATCATCGTCAGAAATCAGGCCAAGACCCAGACCTTCATCAAGGATCTCGATTACAGGATCCGAACCGTAGGCTCGCGAACCGAGATCGAACGACTGATCGGTGGCAACATCATTGACGGCGAAACCGTACTGGTCGACTACGACTACCAGACGGGTGGCAGTTTCAATCTGAATACCCTTGCCCAGAACTATTCGGTTCAATTGAGGATCTCCAGATTCTATGAATTCTATGTCCGTTATCGAGATCTGAATCAGAATCTCTCTGCTGGTGTGAGCAGCATCCCCGTCAATTCGACACGAAGCATGCTGGTCGGGGCCCGGGTTGAATACCCTTTTCAGGGCGGCTGGCTCGCGGGCGCCAATGCAGAATTCGAGGACCACCAGGAGGATATTTCCCCCTACACACGGAACAGCCTGATAGGGTATGTCGAGCTCAGCCTGCCGCTCGTCACCCGGCTGCGCATCACGGCTCGCCGCGAAACTATAGATGTCAGTAACACAGAGGAAGATACTGATCTCACACAGCTGATGCTGCGCCTGACATCACGCCCCTGGTTTCGGACCTTGCTTACTGCGGACGCCGATTTTCAGAAAGATACGGGCGGTAGTCTGATACGAAAACGGCGTGGCGCCTATCTCGGCTTGTCATGGCACTTCCGCAGACTGGCTTTCCAGCTCCGTGCCGAGAGCATCCTCAGCCAGCAAGGTGCGGTCGAACAGAAGCAGGCCAAGATCATGGCCTATCTGAGGCGGAACTTCTGATGCCTGTCGCCATCCAGAAACCGTTTCTTCTCCGCCTGGTAGCTGCAGCAGCAGCGCTGTTTATTGCCGCCTGCAGCATCCAGACAACGACCATCGGCTCGGAGCAGGAAATCGCCTGGCCACCAGCTCCGGCACCGGCCTACATCAGTTATCTTGGCAGCTTCAGAACACCTGCAGATCTCGGTATCAAAAAGTCTTTCTGGCAACATCTTGGCGACTGGCTGGGAGGTGTGTCCGAGAACAGGCTGATTCGCCCCATGGCGGTTGCCAGCGCTGATCACGGCAATCTGCTTCTTGTTACCGATCCCGGTGCACGCGGCATACATCGTTTTGACCTTGCCACAGGTCAGTATACATTTCTCCAGCGTAAAAAGCGGCAGCCACTTCCATCACCCGTAGGCATCGCGATCGCAGAAGATGGCACCGTCTATGTGACGGACTCTGCCCTAGGTGCAGTGTTTTCTCTTGCCAAAGGGGAAAAGGTCCTGAAGAGGATGCAACTCGAGTCTGAGCTGGAACAACCAACCGGGGTTGCAATCGACCCTCTGTCAGACAACCTATATATCGTGGATGCAGCCTCGCATTGCGTGAGGATCTTTTCCACCAATGGCCGCTATCTTGGAAGCTTCGGCAGGCGCGGCACCGGTGCTTCGGAATTCAATTACCCGACACACATCTCGATCGATGCGCATGGCCTGGTCCGGGTGACGGATTCACTGAATTACCGGATCCAGACATTCGACCTGCAGGGAAGCTATCTCGGCAGTTTTGGCAGGGCAGGTGACGTGGCGGGCGCGTTTTCACGACCCAAGGGCCTGGCAACCGATAGCGCTGGCCATATCTATGTCGTCGATGCCATGTTTCATGCATTCCAGATCTTCGATGAGCAGGGTGCTCTTCTCCTGTTCATCGGCGATCAGGGACAAGCTCCTGGGCAATTCTGGCTGCCTACCGGGATATTTATCAGCTCGGACGACACCATCTACATCACTGACTCACATAATCAGCGCGTACAGATGTTCCGTTATTCGGGGGGGCAGTCATGAGGGTGCGCTGGCTGTTCTCCCTGCTCTTTCAGATGCTTGCGGTCATGCCGGCAGTTGCAGGCATCGCCAGTACCAAACATAACCTTTCAGTTTCTGGACCCGGGACCATCAAATCGGACCAGGAATCCAGAATCTGCATCTTCTGTCATACCCCGCACAATGCCTCCTCTGCAGCTCCACTCTGGAACCGTGAACAATCGGCGGCATTGTACATACCCTACTCCAGTTCGACTGCTGTCGCCCAACCGGGCCAGCCGACTGGCGCCTCGATTCTTTGCCTGAGTTGCCATGACGGAACCATTGCCCTCGGCAAGATAATCAGCCAGAGCAATGAGATCAGCATGTCGGGAGGGGTGACCACCATGCCGCCTGGCGCAACCAGACTTGGCACGGATCTCTCTGACGACCACCCTGTTTCATTCGTCTACTCCGCGTCACTCGCAGCACAGCAAGGCGAGCTCGTCGACCCCGGCCAACTGACAGGTACGGTGCGCCTCGACAAAAGCGGACAATTGCAGTGCACGAGCTGTCATGATCCGCACAATGACAGCTTTGGCAAGTTCCTGGTCATGCCCAACCGCGCATCCAGACTTTGTACCACCTGTCATATCAAGCACGGCTGGCTGCAGGCGTCACACAGCCTTTCGAATGCGGACTGGAATGGCATCCCCCCGGACCCCTGGTCCGACACCGATTGGCAAACAGTCAGTGACAATGCCTGCCTGAACTGCCATCGACCACACTCGGCAGGTAGCAGCACCTTGCTACTCAAGCACCAGGCCGAAGAGGACAACTGCTCTGCCTGCCATAACGGCAATGTCGCCAGTAAAGATATCATGTCGCAGTTCAGCAAGTATTCTGCACACCCAATTTACTCCTATACCGGCGTTCATGATGCAGGAGAAGGCACCATCGTCAGCAATCGACACGCGGAATGCCAGGACTGTCACAATCCACATGCTGCACGTAGCGATAGCATTGCGACGCTTGGACCGCTTGCATTGGTCCGAGGTATCGATATCAACGGATCAGGACTTGAAACCATCAGCAGTACACACCAGCTCTGCTTTCGTTGTCATTCAGACAGCCCGGGACAGCCTGCACCGGCGACGCCGAGGCAGATATCGCAGATCAACACACGGCTCGAATTCGCCACCACCAACCCCTCATTTCACCCTGTTGCCGGGCCTGGACGCAACCCTGACGTGCCGAGCCTGATCTCGCCATTGAACAGCACGAGCCAGATCGAATGTACAGACTGTCACAATAGTGACAGCTCGACCCTGGCTGGAGGATCCGGCGCCAATGGTCCGCACGGCTCGAACTATGAACCAATACTCATCAGACAATACGTCACTCTTGACTATACCCGTGAAAGCCCGGCCAACTATGCGCTTTGTTACGGCTGCCACGACAGGAACAGCATCCTTGGCAATGAAAGCTTCAGCGAGCATCGCCGGCATATCGTCGGCCAGAAGGCGCCGTGCAACATATGTCATGATCCACACGGCATCAGCGACACCCAGGGCAACAGCACGAACAATACCCATCTGATCAATTTTGATACATCCGTGGTAAGCCCGAACCGCTGGGGAGAACTGGCATTCACGGACAATGGGCGTTTTGCTGGCAGCTGCAGTCTGCGGTGCCATAACCGGCAACATCGGAATTTCTCATATCCGCGTGGAATGGGCGGTGGCGGTGGCATGTAGATGTTATATGGGCATGCCTCCCCCTGCGTTGAAGGGGCGCTTGCTTGTATCAGACAGCAATACGTTTCACCCGACAGTCGAGATAGAAGACATTCCTGCAAGCGGGTTCATCTGTACATTGATACTACGCCTGTTGTCACGATTGTTCATACTGACTGCATCCATGGGAGTAATGGCGATGGATATCCAGGCTGACATCGGAGATGACGATGCCATCGCTGCGAAATACACACTGCTGCAGATCGTCGGAGACCGGCTTCTCGATGAAAAGATACCGAATCCTCACTGGAACCCGGACAGCTGCGATATCTGTCACCTCGAGCAGCCTGCAGCGGATTTGTCTTCCTTGCGCAAGGGCGCACGGGAGGAAATCTGCAACACCTGCCATTCGCGACTCGCCAGCAACAAGCTGCTTCACACATCCAATATTCGACCAAGGACGGACATGCTGCGGCGCATGCCACGTGATTACCGCAATTCGATGCGTGCACAGAACATCGTCTGCACAACATGCCATGACATGCGCTCCCAGTGTCTTCCATCACGCATCAGCGAAAAGAAGACCAACCCGGATTTCGTCCGTGGAGGGATCAGGAAAAGTCGTAGTGACGTGTGCTATTTGTGTCATGACCAGGAACGCCATGTGCGATTGAACCCACACGAACAGATTGATGACGAGGGTAACATTCGGAAGCCGAGTTGCCGTTTGTGCCACGAAAATATCGAGGCACTGGGTTCAGCCAGAGGCATCTCAGATGTCGACTTCCATATAAAGTCCGACCTTCGCCAGATGTGCCTCGGTTGCCACCCTTGGACTCCCCATCCTGGCGGGAAATTCCGTCTCTTCTCGGACGCCAAGCCACCAAATCACCTCATCAGGCCTGATCGAGCCATGCATGAGAGATTAGTGGAAATTTCCGCGGAGAGAGGCGTGATCATGCCTCTTGATCCGACGAATGGAAAGATATTTTGCGCAACCTGCCACAACCCGCATGAGGAAGGGGTGGTTGCCGGCGCTGCCGGCGTGGGTGCCACGAACAAGGACCGCTTGCGCAGCACGAAGATTTGCACGATCTGCCATGACAAATAGATGAAGCCGTCAACCCTAGTAGCAATCAGCAGCAGGTAAAGACGATGAATAACAGACATTCTGTCCTCAGCATGGTATGCAGGCTCATGTTCGTCATGTCGGCATTGTTTGCAGCACAGGCAATGAGCTTCACCGATGACGAATCCTGTCTCATGTGCCACAAATATCCCATGATGGGAAGAATGACCGAAGAAGGCGTGTTCCGTTCCTATTTCATAGTACCAGGCATCTTCTCGAAGACCGTCCACAGGAACGTACCCTGTCGCGACTGCCACAACTACATCAAGGAACTGCCGCACAGACCGGTGAAGAAAGGGGTCAGCTGCAATATCGAATGCCATTCAATAAACAATCCGGCCACCGGAAAGCCATTCTCGCACAAGCCGATCTACAATACCTACCGCAGCAGTGTTCACGGCCGTGACAAGCTTGCACACGGCGCAGATACAGACAAGCCCTACTGCATCACCTGTCACACCAACCCCCTGTACAACCCCGCTGAATCCGCCCCGCCAAAGAGGATCGTCGACCGCTGTGTCGTATGTCATGAAGACAGGGAATTCGCCAACCGCTGGTACAATCATACGAGCCGGCGAATCAGGGAGGTACGCAGGTCATCCGAGCAAATCGTAGCATTATGCTCCTCCTGCCACGGCGACCCGGAATTCATAAAGCGCCGTATGGAACTCGCCAAGGAGGAGGATCGAGAGCTCGGCCGCAAGTTCGCTTTCGCTGTCGAATCCTACAATGAAAGCTTCCACGGAAAGCTAACCGGATATGGCTTCAGCAAGACGCCGAATTGCCTTGACTGCCATGCCAGCGAAGTCAATTACTACAGAAGCGTTCACGAAATTCTCCCTTCACGCGATCCGAAGTCACCGATGCACGAGAGCAACCGCGTAGAAGCCTGCCGGAAGTGCCATATCTATGCGGATGAAAATTATGTCAGGCTGGATCCACACCCAACCAGCCATCCGCAAGACAATCCATTCCGCTATTATGCGGAACTCATATATAACGTCATTGGCGACGTAGTGATAATAGGTTTGGTGGGCATTTCCCTGTTCGAAACCATCGGTCGCCGTCGCGACGGAGTCATCTGGAAGATTCGCCACGGTTCATCCTGGTGGCGCAAATCGCCCAGAGATCGGGATCGCATCGTATGAATAAGTGGTTATTAACCCGCCATGCAAATGGGACAATGAATCATGAAACTGTCTAGCGAAGCACAAAAGGTCATCGAGCGTTGCATGCAGCAAAACAAGGTCACTGACAAGGACCGCGACGAGATCATGTCACTGATCGATTCCTTGCCCGACGACCGCGTCCTCCTCTACAAGAACGTGGTTTCGAATCCGATTGGCGACTTGCCACGTTATTCCATCCATATCCGCCTACAGCACATGCTCACCTTCGTCACCTTCCTGGCACTTGCTTTCACCGGACTGCCGATTCACTTCAGTGATGCATTCTGGGCCGAACCTCTCAATACCATGCTAGGCGGCGTCGAGATCACCCGCATCATTCACCGCACCCTGGCCTCGGTGATGATCTTCTCGATGATCTACCATGTATTCACCATTACACTTGGCCCCGCATTACAAATCATGCGCAACAGGTTCGACCTGCAACGCACCATCATCCCGCTGTTCAAGGATATCCGCGATTTCAAGGACGATCTGCTCTATTTCAGCGGCAGACGCGATCAGCGTCCGGAAATGGACAAGTTCATGTACAAGCAGAAGATCCATTATTTCGCTGCCGCTTTCGGCAACATGGTGATGGTTATATCAGGTTCCTCGTTCCTGTTCCCAGAGTTCTGGGCCAGCGTACTGCCGCCATCGATATCATCACATTTTCAGGAGTTGATGCGTCTATCGCATCCACATGAGGCACTTCTCGCTCTGCTGGTCATTGCTTTCTGGCACTGGTACAACGTGCACCTTGCGCCTGGACGTTTCCCCATGCAGTGGACATTCCTCACCGGAAGAATAACCCGTGAACACCAGATGGAAGAGCATTTCCTCGAATATCTGCGCAATCTGGTCGAGATCCCGGAAGAACGCGCTTACCTGCGAGAGATGATGGAAAGCCGTGAACTCATCAACGAAGACGATGAGCAGCCAGCACCGGTACCTGAACCAGCCGACTAGGCCTATTGCCATGATGAAGCCACTGAAGGCATGGCAGAAAGTAGTCGCCTATGCATCATTGTTCATCATTCTGATATGGACACTGCTTGGACTCTTTGCCATCTGGTTGATACTCACCCATCCTGAATGAACCTATAGCAACAGGAAGAGAATCATGCCTCAGTCAGAATCACCAATTGCCGTTCTCATTGTAATAACGGTACTGCTCTTCTTCTTCCTGGGAATAGCGATACTCGTGCTTATCGATCACAAGGCACGATTGCCAGGTGGTTTCACGCATGACCCATTCAGCATATCCGGCATCAGGCGCGACCATCCGGTGATCGCCTTTCTGACCACGACCATACTGGTCGCGATCATCGGCAGCCTAGCATTGGAGTTGCTGGCGACACTCTATGAGACCTATGCCAAGCCAAGGACTGAGAAAGAAGAACCAACCCTGATGAGTGCGATCGAGGCACAACGCAAGCATGAACGCATCAGGCACTTTCACAATATTTCTGCAGAAATAGACCCGACCCGCGGGCAAAAGGCAGTCTGCCTCCTCTGCCATGGTGATTTCCCACATTCCAAGGAGCGAATGATTCGCACCATCCTGAACATGCATACCCAGTTCATTGGTTGCATGACATGCCACAACGATCCTCGACTCATACCGGAGTCATCGTTGTCCTTCGGATGGTTGAACTACTCTGGAATCGAGGTCGATGGCCCCCATTTCGGAACTGATATCAACCAGCAAACCGGCGACCTGATCGAGACCGACGATTATTACTCGAAGATCGTCGCATACAGTGACGGTCAACTGCTGGAGATCACACCAGATAGACCCGAGGCACGCGAATTCTACAGTGTTTACAAGCATTTGAGTGATCGCGACCGTGAAGCGGTCAAGGAGCGATTTCACAAACTCGTCACACCCAAGGGCCGTTTCTGCAGCAGATGCCACAATCGCGAGGAACCCTATCTCGACTTTTCTGCACTCGGATTCACCGAACAGAGGCAGGAAAACCTGACCAATCTCAATATCATCGGCCTGGTCGAGAAATACAAAAAATTCTATATCCCAAATCTCCTTAAATCGAAAAAATCCCTGCCCCCGCTGGAAAACCTGACTGGCCATTCCAGCAGCAAGGTCCTGGCAAGCCCTGATGACAGGAACCGTCAGAAACCCTGGTGGGAAAAGACCGATGATCGGACACGCTGACAGGTCTCGCCATGGCAGATCCTCCACCCAGACCATGCAGGAGTGGCTGGCTGTAGCCCTCCTGTTTGTCCTGATCTCTTTCATCGCAATCACGCCATGCCTTGCCAGTGAGCCACATACCCTGGTGGCCAAGCACCTGTATGACCTGCAAGGACCACCGGGCAGTCCGCTCAGCCTGCCCAGCGATGTGGTCCTGGACAGCAGCGGCCGGGCCTATGTCGTCGACGGCGGCAACAACAGGATTGCAGTCTTCTCCAGCACAGGAAAATGGCTCTATGAAATAGGCCGGAAAGGCAAGCAGTTCAACGGCATGAACGGACCCGTAGGCATCGGGATTTCTGCAGACGGCATCCTGTTCGTCGCCGATCGCAACAACAGTCGGGTGTTGGGATTTACCCTGAATGGCAAATTGATCCAGGATATCCCGCTTCGGTCCGGGAAGTATTCCATCCACCCGATCGATGTCGCTGTTTCTGCGGATGGCAGCCGGCTTTTCATTACCGGCAACAATAATCACAGCCTTATGGTCTACACCCGCGATGGAGGCTATCTCAGCCAATGGGGAGGTGAAGGCGTCGACGAAGGCCAATTCCGCTACCCGGCCACTCTTTCCCTCGATGGCACCGGCTCGATATATGTCGTCGATGTCCTCAACACACGTGTACAAAAGTTTTCCGAGGATGGACGATTCCTGGTGCAGATCGGAGAATGGGGGGTACGGCCCGGCAACTTCTACCGCCCCAAAGGGGTGGCTGCTACAAGCAGTGGTGTGGTACTGGTTTCCGACAGCTACCTCAATGCAATTCAGGTCTTCAGTAGCGACAGTCGTTTCCGGTTCCAGCTCCTAACGGATGACCCCTCGCGTGGCTTCACCACACCGAGTGGCCTCGCCCTGGGCAATAATGGACTGTTATATGTCTGTGAGATGCTCGCCAACCGGGTCTCTGTCTTTCAACTGGATCTGCCTCCACCATGATTTCCACACGCACCCCTCACAACACCCAGGCGGTGCTTCTGCTGCTGCTCCTGGCACTTGCCCTGATCTTCAACAACCAGACATTTGCTGCCCGAGATATTGGCGCACAACGTGAATGCGCCATCTGTCATGTCATGTGGATCAAGGCATTCAAGCGTGAAGACGTGCAGACCCTGATCCCTTACGAACCAAAGCCGGTTCTCGAAACCGGCCGACAAGACGTGGTCAGCACCCCACGTATGTGCTTTTCCTGCCATGATGGCTTCGTGCTCGACTCACGTTTCCTATGGAAGAAGGGAAGGCATCAGCATCCGGTCGGGGTCAAGCCCTCGGAACGCATCAGCCTTCCGGTAAAGAATGGCAAGAATCTGTTCCCCCTCAATGACGATGGAAACATCTATTGTGGCAGCTGCCATTCGGCGCACGGGGTCGACTGGGAGACAACCGACTCGCCCATCTTCATGCGCGTCCGCAGTATCGACGGGGCACTCTGCCAATCCTGCCACGAGGAGAAGACCCATGGCCCCGCCAGTGGCAGCCATCCAATCGACAAGCCGCTGGAGAATCCACCCGCTCTGTTTCGAACTACACATGCCAAACTGAGCAACGATGGCAGGATCACCTGTCAGAGCTGCCATACCGCACATGATGCACCGGAGGAGAAGCTGCTGGTCGTTTCCAATCCGCGTTCCGAGCTATGCGGCACTTGCCATGCCGACCGTTACACCCACTCGCTGCAGGCAGCCGCCGAAGCCCGCACCCATCCGGTCAATCTGCAGCCAGGCAAGGCCTCCATCCCTCCCCGTCTGATCAGCTTGGGTGCCAGGAGGGGTCCCCGCGGGGAGCTGATATGCCAGACCTGCCATCGGCCGCACGACGCCAAGTCCCCGTCCGGCCTGCTAACGGCAAGCAATGCCGCTTCCCGTCTGTGCCTGAGCTGCCATCGCCAGCAGCGAGGCGTGATCGGTGGCAAACATGATGTGGCCGAGCTCGAGCCCGGCAAGCGGGACAGCACGAGCGGTACCTGTGCTGCCTGTCACAGGCCGCACCAGGGCAAAGGACCGAAGATGTGGGCGCGTGATCGCCCACCCGGCCTCGACCCGATGGCCACGCTGTGCCTGAGTTGCCACCAGGCGGACGGTATGGCCCGCAAACACCGGACCGGTCGTCACAGCCATCCGGTCGGCGCGCCTATCGCGCGGCTGGGCCAGGCGGTCAGCCTGCCGGCGTTCTCCGCCACGGGTGTCAAACACCAGGGCGATGGCAAGGGCATGCTGAGTTGCGCAAGCTGCCACGATCCTCACCAGTGGGATCCAGCTCACGCCGATCGACGCGGCAACAGCAAGGAAGAAGGCAATGAACGAACCAGCTTCCTGCGCATCGCCAACGACAGTAACTCGAAACTCTGCCGTCGATGTCATATCAGCAAGCGGGCCATTGCCGGCAGTGAGCACGATCTGGCGCGCTCCGCACCCAAGGCGCGCACGGCGGGCGGCAAGACGGCAAAACAGGCCGGTCTCTGCGGCAACTGCCACCGGGTACACAACGGCCTCGGCCCGCTGATGTGGGCGCGGCAACTGCCGGCAGGTATCCGGCCGACCGCCGCGCCCTGCCTGAGCTGCCATCGCCAGGACGGCCCCGCCGCCAAGAAAGCGATCGACGGCCACAACCACCCGCTCGACGTACCCATCGGCCGGCTGGGTATCAAGGCCACGCTGGACCGCTGGCTGAGCCGTCTGCCTCAGCGTCTGGGCATCCTTCCGCCCACCCCCCTGCCTCTGTTCGATCTTGCCGGCAGGCGCAGCACCCACGAGGGACGGGTCGGTTGTGCCACCTGTCACGATCCGCACCGCTGGTCGACCCGCGGCAAGCCGGAGGTGAAGGTCGAAGGAGATGCCGACAGCAGCTTCCTGCGCATTGCCGACGGCGGTCGCAGTGCACTGTGCACCAACTGCCATCTGCAGAAGAGCGTGGTCGCACGCAGCCGCCATGCTCAAGCCCGGCTCTCACTGCCGGACAATAGCGGGCGGGGGAGCTGCAGCCTCTGCCACCGGCCCCATCAGGCGCGCGGCCCCTTTCTCTGGGCTCGTGATATGGGACCCGGCAGCACTGCCGTACAGCGCCTCTGCACCGACTGCCACCGTGCTGACGGGGCCGCCAAGGAGCACACCACGGGCGAACACAGCCATCCGCTGGGCATCAAGCCTTCTCCCCCCTACCGGCCACGTCGACTGCCGCTGTTCAGCAGCAGGGGCAGCCATGACGAGAAAGGTCATCTGGACTGCGCCAGCTGCCACAATCCGCACCAGTGGAATCCAGACAGGCCGCGCCAGACCGACGACATGAAGACCGAAGGGGATGCACGCACCAGTTTTCTGCGCATCAGCGCCGAGAAGGGCGATCTCTGTGCCGACTGCCACCGCCAGCAGGCGGCCATCCTTGGTACCGACCATGATCTGGCGGTAACCGCTCCGACTGCGGTCAACGCCCGCCATCAGACCGTGTCCGAATCCGGCCTCTGCGGCCAATGCCATGGCGTGCACAACGCGGGCAGCGAATTGCGTCTCTGGGCACGCGTCCCCGGTGCCACGGGCAGCAACCCGGTGGAACGACTGTGCCGCAGCTGCCATGCCGCGGGGGCATCGGCCTCGGCCAAGATCCCGGTGGAAAGCCAGCATCCAACCCGCATCCTGGTCTGGGCGGAAAGCCTCCGCGCCGGCCTGCGACCCGGCAGCCACGGCGCAGTGCCGGTCTTTGACGAGAACGGCAAGCAGGCCAGCATCGGCAACATCAGCTGTCCGTCCTGCCACGACCCCCATCGCTGGCGAGCCGGCAGCGACCATCCAGGCAGCGGCCGCAACGAGGAAGGCGATGTCACCAGCAGCTTCCTGCGCCTGTCGGATACCCGCGACTTCCTGTGCGCCGATTGTCACGGCCCCGATTCCCTCTACCGATACAAGTACTTCCATGCCAAGAAGGGCCATATCAAGCATTCCCTGGCCCGCTGAGCCCGCCCCGCTTCCTCTACCGGCTCAAGGATTCCCCCCGGGTTCCCGATAACAGGGCAGATCCCCCTGCTTTCATCAGCGGTCCCGACGGGGGCAGCGTCCACACGCTGCCCGGCCCGAAACCGCCGCGAGCACAGGAAACTTGGGCATGAATAGCGGTTTCGCTCGATATCTCAGCATCTTGGCGATGATGTTCAGCCTGGTTGGAAACGCCATGGCCGGCGGCTTTGCCGATGCGTTCCGCGATTTCGTGCTCGGCTCACCGGCCGAGGCCAGCGTGCTAGCGGCGCAAGACCAGCTCTCACGCGCCAGCCAGGCACGGCACTGCATGCAGTGCCATGACGGCAGCAGCGCCACGGCGATCACCATCAAGGATGCGGACAGCCCCATGCAGATCCGCGGCCACCGCACTCTGGATCATCCCGTGGGCATGTCCTACGCTCGCCATGCCCGCCGCAATCCGGCGGTCTATGTCGCGCCGGGCAAGCTCGACCCGCGCATCCGGCTGGAAAACGGCACCGTCACCTGCATCTCCTGTCACCGGACACGCGACGCTGGCCACACCACCCAGGTATCCGACCGCAGCCCCTCGTCCGCCAACAACTGCACCGCCAGCGCCGATCTCACCACCGGCCCGGAACCGGGCCGGTTGTGCATCGCCTGCCACGCCATGTAGTCAGAGCCCCGGATCAAGGCGACCGTCTCTCGAATACCCTCTTCCTGTCAACCCGGCAACCAAATAGGTTGCCGGGTTGACAATATCCCAAAGCAGAAACGAACGCGCCCGGCAGAACCGGGCGCAATGCGAATAACGAACGGTGGACGAAACTCAGCGCCGCCGCTTGCTCCGAGCTGCCACACCACTGGCTGCCAAGCCGATGAGGAACAGGCTGGCAACGGCCGGTTCAGGCACCCCACCCGTCGGCGGGGGCGGGGGTGTCGTCACCGTATTGGTGAAGGAGAAGCTCAGGTCGTTGTAGTTGAAGGGACCGTTGTACAGGTCCTCGAAACTCACCAGGGTCTCCTTCGGCTGCCAGTTCTCCTGCACCCGGGCATGCACATGCTGGTCCGGATTGCGGCTGGCCGGACCGGTGAAGTAGTCATAGCCCGTGTTGTTGACATGCAGGCGGAAGACCAGTTCCGTACCCACCGGGAAGGAGCCGAGGTTGACCTGGCTGCCCACCGCGGAACTGTGGTTGTTGAAGATGAAGACATCGCCGTCGCCCTGCACCAGGTACAGGTCGTTGCTGTACATCGCCGAGTTGCCCTGGTAGGTGGCGATGATCGGGTTCGAGTTGCCGACGATCACCTTCAGACCCTCGGTTCCCGGTGCTGCGATGGGGAAGGCATGCGCCACCAGCGGCAGCAACAACGCCAGGCCCAGGGCCACAGTCGTATGCATGTATCTGATGATGTTCATGGGTGCTCCCTCCCTTGCCGCAGCTTGTTTTGTACATCGCAGATTGATATACGCTCTTGATCTATCGACCTGCAGATTCCGTTCCAATTATTCTTTTACCTATCAAACA
Source organism: Thiohalobacter sp. IOR34 (assembly GCF_030406045.1). GTDB lineage: Bacteria > Pseudomonadota > Gammaproteobacteria > Thiohalobacterales > Thiohalobacteraceae. The sequence continues at coordinate 1,264,729 of NZ_CP128988.1, read as the reverse complement.
ATGCGTTACATTGACACAAGGGCGCATCCCCGAGAAGACTGTAAAATCCCCTGACACAGCAGGCTCGCATCCACCGGAACGACCGGAAAACTGGAGCGGACCGCTCGATCCCCTAGCCCGGATGTTGCGCCAAGGCGGCCCGCATGATCGGAGTGCAGGCTGGTATACAAGGCCAGGAGGCTCGCAAATAGGCCCTCGTGGCGGGGTACGCTTTGTGCCTATTCGATTGACTCCGGGCATCCTGCCCTCCGCCCTTCGGGCCAGCCTTGCGGCTGTTCAAAATCGCTCCCGGCGATTTTGTCAGGGCGCATCTGGCTGCGCATCCTGGCCGATCGCCCTTGAATCATAGCTACGGCCATGCTTCCGCGGACGATCGGCCAAGCTGCCTTGCCAGCTCCGCCCTGAGAATCGAATCCTTGGTGCAATATCCGGGCTAGCAGCCTGTCGGACTTAGGCGATCGTAGCGAGCAGGGTGGGAGAACGAGAACGAATCTTCACGATTTCGAGGCGCATAGCGGGCACTACGCAACGAGAAATCGGGGAGATTCGGGCCGCTCTCCCACCCGCGCAGTAGATCAGTCCTGAGTCCGACAGGCTGCTAGCCCGCAGATCAGCGCAGCAGCGCATCCTGGGAGAAACCCTCGCTCTCGAGGATCTCACGCAGTCGCTTGAGGGCATCCATCTGGATCTGCCTCACCCGCTCCCGGGTGACGCCGATCTCGTTGCCGACCTCCTCCAGGGTGCTGATCTTGCGGCCGTGCAGACCGAAGCGCCGTTCCACCACCTCGCGTTGCTTGTCGTTCAGCTGGTCGAGCCAGAAGTCGAGGTTCTGCCGCACGCTGATCTCGGCCAGCAGCTCGGACGGATCGGGATTGTTGTCGTCGGGAATCGCGTCCAGCAGCGAGCGCTCGTTGCCATAACCGAGCGGGCTGTCCACCGATGCGGTGCGTTCGTTGAGGCCGAGCATGCGCCTGACGTCCTCGATCGGCTTGTCGAGCAGCTCGGCGATATCCTCGGGCTTGGGTTCATGGTCCAGGGTCTGGGCCAGTTTGCGGGCCGCGCGCAGATAGACGTTGATCTCCTTCACCACATGGATGGGCAGGCGCACGGTACGGGTCTGGTTCATCAGGCCGCGTTCGATGGTCTGCCGGATCCACCAGGTGGCATAGGTGGAGAAGCGGAAACCGCGCTCCGGATCGAACTTCTCCACCGCCCGGATCAACCCCAGGTTACCTTCCTCGATCAGATCGAGCAGCGCCAGGCCGCGATTCATGTAGCGCCGGGCGATCTTCACCACCAACCGCAGATTGGATTCGATCATCCGCTTGCGCGCCGCCTCGTCGCCCTTCTGGGCAAGACGCGCGTAATAGACCTCTTCCTCGGCACTGAGCAAGGGAGAGAAACCGATCTCGTTGAGATACAGGCGGGTGGCATCCAGATGCTGGCTGGAGACTTCCCCGACCTCGAACACGGTGTCGCCGGGCAACTCGGCCGGCTCGGTTGGCAGAGATGCCTCGGCATCCATATCCGGGACCGGTACCGCCGGGTCCGTTTCCAGCTGTTCGGCGTCGCGATCACGCGCCATCGTCCACCTCCAGTGTTGCCGCACTGCGGCCCCGCTCCCCCGAACGGTGACGCGTGCTGTCTGTCTACCCTGAACCGCCGCTCAAGATCGCGGCAGGTACCCGAGTGGATCAACCGGCCGTCCATTGCGCCGGATTTCAAAATGCAGCATGACCCGGTTGGTACCGCTGTTGCCCATCTCGGCAATCACCTGCCCGGCTCGGACCGCATCGCCCTCCTTCACTAGCAGCCTGCGGTTGTGACCATAGGCGCTGAGAAAGATGTTGTTATGCTTGATGATGATAAGCCGTCCGTAACCAACAAGTCCACTCCCCGCATAGACCACCCGGCCAGCCGCCGCGGCCTTTACCTTCTGGCCGGCACGACCGGCGATGGCGATACCTTTTTTACCGGTGGAACGGCCATCGAAACGCTTCAACAGCCGCCCGCGCACCGGCCACTGCCAGCGCAAGGCCACTGCCGGCTGCGCCGATCTTGCCTGCCTGCGCACACCGGCCGCGGCCTTCGTCCGAGCTTCTTTCCTGGCGGTTCCTTTCCGCTGGGGGGCGGGTGACGTGGCCTTCTTCCGGGGCGGGGCAGGCACCGCCGGGGCCGCCTTCAGGCGCAACCGCTGACCGACATAGATGGTGTAGGGCGGACCAATGCCATTGATCTGCGCCAGGCGGTGATAGTCGAGACCATACTGCCAGGCGATGGAGAACAGGCTCTCGCCGCGCCGCACCAGATGCACCGCCGGCCGGCTGGCTGGCGAACTCGCAGGGACTGCGACCGGCAGGCGCTCCCCCACCGGTGCCCGGGCCCTGGAACCCGAACAGGCGGCGAGCAGCAGACAGAGCAGGAGTGTCAGCAAGCGGAGCGGAGTCGCGCGCAGAATCCCGGGAAGCATCGCCGCACCCAGCATGGCCGCCCGATTCAACTCCGCAGGACGAGATAGGCCACGCCGGCCGCAACCACCAGCAGCCAGCCGATGCCCTCGATGTAGTCGCGCAGCACCCGCTCCAGCCGCGGGCCACCCCAGGCCATCAGCAGGGCGACCAGCAGGAAGCGCGTGCCCCGGCCGACGAGCGAGGCGGCGGCAAAGGGCAGCAGCGCCATCGACAGACTGCCGGCGGCAATGGTGAACACCTTGTAGGGGATGGGCGAGAAGCCGGCCAACAGCACGGCCCAAAAGCCCCAGGTATCGAACCAGGCACGGGCCGTGGCGTATTTCTCCCAGTAGCCGAGGTCGCGGATCAGCGGCTCGACGGCCTCGAAGGCGAAATAGCCGATGGCATAACCGAGGAAGCCACCGAGCACCGAAGCCAGGGTGGTCAGCCCCGCCAGGCCCAGGGCACGGGCCGGCCGCGCCAGGCTCATCGGCGCCAGCATCACGTCCGGCGGGATGGGGAAGAAGGACGACTCGGCAAAGCTGAGGGCGGCAAGATACCAGGGGGCGCGGGGTGAGCGCGACCAGCGCATGGTCCGCTCGTAGAGGCCGTTGAACAGGCCCACTAGCCGGCCCCTCCGAGCAGGGGCACGAAGCTGACCGCCTCCAGATCCTCGCGTTCACAGACGGCACCCCGCCGGGTGATCACTGCCAGCGTCTGGCCGTTGCGCCCGCCGACCGGGATCACCATGCGCCCGCCATCGGCCAGCTGCTCCAGCAAACCGGTGGGAATCTCCGGCGGTGCCGCGGTCACCAGGATGGCATCGAAGGGTGCCTTGCTCGGCCAGCCCCAGCTGCCGTCGCTGTGCTTGAGCTGGATGTTGCGGAACCCCATCTGCCGGAAACGCTGGCGGACACGCCGGGCCAGGGCGTCGATACGCTCCACGGTGAACACCTTCTCGACCAGCTGCGACAGCACCGCGGCCTGATAACCCGACCCCGTACCCACCTCCAGCACCCGCCGCGGCTCGCCACGCAGCAGCTCCTCGGTCATGCGCGCAACGATATAGGGCTGGGAGATGGTCTGGCCGAAGCCGATCGGCAGCGCCGTGTCCTCGTAGGCGCGGCTGGCCAGGGCCTCGTCGACGAACAGGTGCCGCGGCATGCGCCCCATCACCTCCAGCAGGGCCTCATTGACGATACCCTTGGCGCGCAGCCGCTGCACCAGCCGGTCTCGGGTGCGCTGCGAGGTCATGCCGATGCCGCTGATCCGGGTGTGCATCAGACCTCCAGCCAGCCGGCGATGCGCTGCAGGGCATCGTGCCGCGTCAGGTCGGCATGGATGGGCGTCACCGAGACGAAGCCGTTGCGCACCGCGTGGAAGTCGGTGCCCTCCCCCGCATCCTGCTCGCCACCCGGCGGACCGACCCAGTAGATAGGCCGGCCGCGCGGATCCTGCATGCGGATCACCGGCTCCGACTTGTGACGGTGACCGAGGCGGGTCACGCGGATCCCGGCCAGATCCTCGTAGGCGAGATCGGGCACGTTGACGTTGAGGATGGTATCGCCGGCCAGCGGCTGCTGGCGCAGCCGCTTCACCAGTTGGCAGGCGATGCGCGCGGCGGTCTCGAAGTGACGCGGCCGGGCGGCGACCATGGACACGGCGATCGCCGGCAAGCCGAGAAAACGCCCCTCCATGGCCGCCGCCACGGTCCCCGAATAGAGCACGTCGTCACCGAGATTGGCCCCGGCGTTGATGCCGGAGACGACCAGATCGGGTTCGTCGTCGAGCAGGCCCGTGATGGCCAGGTGCACGCAGTCGGTGGGGGTACCGTCGACACGGATGAAACCGTTCTCGGCCTCGGTGGCGCGGATCGGATTGTCCAGAGTGAGGGAATTGCTGGCACCGCTGCGGTCGCGGTCCGGGGCCACCACCGTCACCTCGGCCAGCCCGGCCAGTGCCTCGGCCAGGCAGCGGATACCCGGTGCCCGGTAGCCGTCGTCGTTGCTGATCAGAATGCGCATGCTCAAGCGGTTTTACCTTTGGACAGCCCACACTATACTGGAAGCGCACCGCTTCTCACACACAGGAACCCCGCATGTCCCGCCGCAAGCGCCCCCCGGCGGCAGCCTCCGTCGACCCCGCCGATCGCGCCCTGTTCCGGGACAGTGTCGGACCGGTCAGGCCGTTGCGCTCGGACCGGGTGCAGCACCCGCCGCGCCGCCCGCCACCGCAGCCGCGCTTCCGTCAGGCGGACGAGCGGGCCGTGCTGCGCGACATGCTCTCCGACGCCTTCGACGCGGCCGAACTGGAAACCGGCGAGGAGCTGCTGTTCGCCCGCCCCGGCCTGCAGGGACGGCTGCTCAAGCGGCTGCGCCGCGGTCAGCTGCCGATCGACGCCGAATGCGACCTGCACGGCCTGACCGTGGCCGAGGCCCGCCAGGTGCTGGCCGAGTTCCTGCTGCACAGCCGGCTCAACCGGCAGTGCTGCGTGCGCATCATCCACGGCAAGGGACACGGTTCGGTACAGCGCATCCCGGTGCTCAAGCGCAAGGTCGACCACTGGCTGCGACAGCGCGACGAGGTACTCGCCTTCTGCTCGGCGCGGCCGGTGGACGGCGGCACCGGCGCCGTCTACGTGCTGCTCAAGGCGCTGCGCTGAGCGCCCGGTCCTCGATGCGAAACAGCTGTTCCAGCAACACCGTGGCATAGCTGCCGGCAGGCAATTCGAAGCCGAGCCACAGCTCGTCCGCCGCCGCCCATTCCCAGACCAGGCCGGCGATCCGCACCCGCAGCGCACGCCGGTCGGCCTCCAGACCAAGGCGCTCCAGGCCGCGGATCCAGTCTTCCCGTCCGGCCAGCGCCGCCTGTTCCAGGGCCAGCGCCTCGGCTTCCACCTCCACCGGTCCACGGCCACAGAGCGGCCCCGTGGGGTGGATCTCCAGGCGCTCGCAGCGTCCGCGGGTTTCCTCGTCCACGGCCTCGATACGGAAACGGCCGCGCCGCCGGTCGAGCTGCAGCACGTCGCCCGGCAGACAGCGGTCCCAGACTCCCTGTCCGATGCGCGCCGCGAGCACCTGGTTGAACAGCAGGCTGCGCGCGGCCGACAGGTAGAGCGCCCGCTGGTGCCGCGGCGGCCGCCGCAGCTCGCCGGCGAACAGGGCCGCAGCCCGTGTCAGATTGGCGCCGTCGCGACCGAAGCGCTGGGCGCCGAAATAGTTGGGCATCCCCCGCTCGCGCAGCGCTTCCAGGCGCGCATCCACGGCCCGGGCATCGGCCGCCACATCACGCAGCCGCAGCTCGAATCTGTTGCCGAGCAGCGCCCCGCGACGCAGCTTGCGGCCATGGCGGGTCGCCGCCAGCACCTCCACCCGGCCATCCTCGAGGGCCGTCCAGTCCGGATCGGGGCGCCCCGGCAGGTAGACCGAGAACCACTGCTCGGTCACCGCATGGCGGTCCTTGAGACCGGCGAAACCCACATCGCGCGGCCGGACGCCGGCCAGGCGGGCAATCTGCCGGGCCAGCCACTCGGTGTTCTGTTCCCGCTTGCGCAGCTTCAGCCAGGCATGCTCGCCCGCGCCGTCCGGCTCGCAGGGCGGCATCTCGAAGACGCGGAAGTCCTCCGGCCGGCAGCGGATCTGCGCCGTGCCCAGGGGCGGGCCGAAGGGGCCGGGCAAGGTCTCATTCCCGTTCATGGTCCACTGCCAGGCCGACCGGTTTATTGATGCCCGTCATGGTGAGCACGGCGCGCGCCTACTAGGCTGGCGGACACGGGAATCGATATCTGGACCTCAAGGAGGCGTGCAATGAAACTGCTCTCGGAACTGTTCGGCAACTTCACCGGCCTGCTGTCGCTGTTCGTGGTGGTGTTCATCATCGGCATGGCGATCTTCCTGTTCTCCTGGTTCATAAAGAACTCGCAGCAACCGCCGCAGAGCTGATCGCCCCCGCGTTCAGTCGCCATCGAGCAGGCGGCCAATACCGCCCAGCACCGAGCCCTCACCCTGATCCTTGCCGCCGGCCCCCGGGGCATGCTCCAGCACCCGGTCGGCGAGGCGCGAGAACGGCAGGCTCTGGATCCAGACCTTGCCGTGACCGCGCAGGGTGGCGAGGAACAGCCCCTCGCCGCCGAAGAACATGCTCTTCAGGCCGGGGGTCATCTCGATGTCGTACTCGATACCGCGGGTGAAGGCGACCAGGCAGCCGGTATCCAGGCGCAGGGTCTCGCCCTTCAGTTCCTTCTCCACCACCGTGCCGCCGGCATGGATGAAGGCCATGCCGTCACCCTGCAGGCGTTCCAGGATGAAACCCTCGCCGCCGAAGAAGCCGACACCGAGCTTGCGGTTGAAGGCGATGTCGACCCGGGTGCCGAGCGCGGCACAGAGGAAGGCATCCTTCTGGCAGGTCACCTCCTCGCCCAGGGTGGCGAGATCGAGCGCCAGGATGGCGCCGGGGAAGGGCGAGGCGAAGGCGACCCGCCGCTTGCCGCTGGCCCGATTGCTGAAGTGGGTCATGAACAGCGATTCCCCGCTGATCATGCGCTTGCCCGCGCTGAACAGCTTGCCCATCAGGCCCTGCTCAGGTTCCGAGCCGTCGCCCATCCGCGTCTCGAAGACGATCCCCTCTTCCATGTAATTCATGGCACCGGCCTCGGCGATCACCGTCTCGCCCGGGTCGAGCTCGACTTCCACCATCTGCATGCTGTGACCGATGATCTCGTAGTCCACTTCATGACAACGCATGGGCAGGGTTCCTCCGTGTGTGGCGCCGGGCGCTCTGATGGACGATATGGGAGGGGGCATTCTACTGTGCCAGGCAGGGGCCGCAAATGCGGGTCGCCATGAATTGACGAAATGATCAATTAGACTGCTTTTAACAGCCTGCACACGCCTTTTCTTGACTTGTACGTCAATTCTGATTTACTTGGAAGATGATTCGCACAATGATTGACGCCGGGTTCAACCCCATGCCCGAGCCATCGACGACGCTGCTGGAACAGATCCTGGCTGCCGCGCGCGAGCGGGGCCTCACCCAGCAACAGCTGGCCAGCCGCGCCGGGATCACGCCGGAGACCCTGTCGCGGATGAAAAAGCGCGGTAGCGGGGAGCTGACGACCATCGAACGGCTGGCCGCGATCGTCGGCCTGCGGCTCAGCCTGCTTCCGGACGACGACCGGCTGGAGGCCCTGCGCCAGGGACGCTTCTTCGAATGACCGACCGCCATGCCGTGATCTGGACCCGCGGCCCCGAGGGTCCGCTGAAGATGGGCAATCTGGTGGCCACCCCCACCGAGTGCCGCTTCAGCTATACCGAGGACTTCCTCGGCCGGCCGGGCCTGCCGGGCCTGTCCCTGATCGCCCCTCCAGGGCTCTATGACCGCGAGGCCGTGGTCTACCCGAGCAGCGCGCGCATGCCCCTGCACCCCCGCCTGATGGCCCTGTTGCCCGGTGATACCCCGGGCAATCTGCAACGGCGCGTGCTCACCGCCCTGCTGGCCCGCCAACCGACACCGCCGCGACCCGGTTTCGAGACCGAATGGGCGCTGCTGCTGCTCGCCGGCCATGGCGGCATCGGCCATCTCGACGTGTTCGCCGACGACCTGCAGGCGCGGGACTGGTACGAACGCCAGCCGGCTGGCGGCGAGGCGATCGGCCGGCGCTCCGCCGTCTGGCGCTTCGTTCGCGAGGAGGTCAGACAGACGGCGCACAGCGTGGACCCCGACGTCATCAGCGACCTGCTCGGCCCCACCCCCTCGGTCGGCGGCATGATCCCCAAGCTGCTGGCCGCCATCCCCGATACGGCCGACTGGGACGGCCGCTTTGCCGCGCCGGGGACGGAACGCATCGGCCCACAGGCCTGCGTCGAGGTCGTGCTCAAGGTGGAACCGCCCCAGTACGAAGGGGTCCTGGCGCTGGAGGGACTGTGCCTGGACATCCACCGCGAACTCGGTTTCGAGGTGCCGCGCCATTGGCTGGCCGAGGTCGACGGCCTGCGGCTGCTGGCGGTGGAACGCTTCGACCGCGATACCCACGGACGCCCGCTGCCCATGGAGAGCTTCCTTTCCGTGATGGCCGCCGGCAACCACCGGGTGTTCGGCACCGGGGATACCGAACTGAGCGCCGTCGGCCGCATGCTGGAGCGGCTCGCCACCCTGGTCGACCTGGACCGGCGCGTGGCGCAGCGCGAGGTCTATCGCCGCTTCGTTCTGGCCTTCTGCACCGGCAACGGCGATCTGCACCTGGAAAACCTGGCCTTCCTCGGCGGCCCGGAGGCGGTCCGGGTGGCGCCGGTCTACGACCCGGCACCGATGCGCGCCTGGCCGCGCCACAACCTGCGTTCGGCCATCCCCATCGCCTTCGAGCCCGGAATCGGGCTGGGTGACAACCTGGTCGCGCTCGGCCATGCCTTCGGCCTCAGCCAGCGCGAGGCGGCGGAAATCCTGGTCGACATCCTGGAACGCACCGCGGACTACGGCGAACGACTCATGGCCCTCGAGACCGTCCCCGCCGGACGCCGGGAAAACCTGGCCCGGCTGATTGCCGAGGAACGCCGCCTGCTGGGAAGCTCGCTGCGCCGACCTGGCTGAAACGGCGAATCGACCCGCAGTCTGCCTCCGTGGCCCGGCCTGGCGCAGGCCAAGTGGTTGATGAGGCCGGAGCACCGCGGTGTGCTGCACATGACCTTCTCCTCGTTGTATCCCGATTCGGAAGTTTGGAACACAGCCTGAAGGCCGGATTTCACGGCCCTTTCCGAAAACCGGCAACCGGTCACAGTCAGCCGGGCTGTCAACCGATTCCGCGACGTGGCGTTGTGAACTCCTGTAGGCAGAAGATTCACATCCCTCAGGACACAGGAGAAAACACCATGAACAGGACATCCCTCGTCAGCATTGCCTCCCTTCTCTTCCTCGCCACGGCCGCCGCCCCGGTTCTGGCCGGCAAGGTACAGGGTCAGGGCTGGGCCAAGGGCCAGGGTGCCGCGCGCGGCGCCGGTATCGCCCGGGGCTCGGGTACCGCCAGCGGCAGCGGCATGGTGATCTACCGGGACGCCAACGGCGATCTGCACCGGAAGCGGGGCACGGGCACCGTCTCCGGCCAGGGGATCGTCATCGGCAAGGGCGGCATCGCCGGCAGCGGCGCGGCCTATGGCCGGGGACGGGCCATAGGCCACGGCTCGGCCGGCCGCTTCCGCTAGCCCGGATATTGCACCAAGGATTCGATGCTCAGGGCGAGGCTGGCAAGGCAGCTTGGGTGATCGTCCGAAAAGTCATAGCCGTTGCCATGGCTTGAGGAGGATCACCCAGGTTGCGCAGCCAGAGTCGACCTGACATCGAATAGGCGCAAACTGTAACCCGCCCAAGGGGCCTTTCATGGCCATGGCGTCCTTGGATTACAGCACGAACCCCCTTCATGCCAGCCGCCTTGGTGCAATATCCGGGCTAGCTAGGGCCTTGGCTCTACACCAATCGCGGCCTGGAGGCCGCTCCTACGCACAACCTGTTGTAGGAGCGGCCTCCAGGCCGCGATTGGACGGGATCCACGGCGGGCAATGCCCGGAGTCAGTCGAACAGGCGCAAAGTGTCAGAAAAATGGGGTCAAGAAAAAGGGGTCAGAGAAAAAGGGGGCAGGTCTCACATTCCACTATTTTCTATTTCCATGAACTCTGCAACAGCGCGCCGGGCAGTATGGCGATTTGAAGTGTCGGAGTGTTGGATAGTGAGACCTGACCCCTATTTCTTTTGCTCCTCATTGTTGGATTGTGAGACCTGACCCCTATTTGCTATGAAGTGTCGGAGTGTTGGATTGTGAGACCTGGCCCCTATTTGCTCTCTATTTGCTCTATTTCCTCAGTTCTGCGCCAATCCCGAACCATTCCATGGGAATCCCCCCTGTTTTTTTTCGCCGTTTCTGTCATCATCCGCATCGACACAGCAACCTGAACAACTGGACATAGGAGGATACTCTCGTGGGAGTTCTCGTAGGCCGCAAAGCCCCTGATTTCACCGCCCCGGCCGTACTGGGCGACGGTTCCATCGTCGATGATTTCAACTTCTCCAAGGCCGTCGATGGCAAGTATGCGGTGGTCTTCTTCTATCCCCTGGACTTCACCTTCGTCTGTCCTTCCGAACTGATCGCCTTCGATCACCGCCTGGAAGAGTTCAAGAAGCGCAACGTGGAAGTCATCGGCGTCTCCATCGATTCTCACTACACGCACAACGCCTGGCGCAATACCCCCATCAACGAGGGGGGCATAGGTCCGGTGGGTTACCCCCTGGTGGCCGACATGACCCACGCCATCTGCAAGGCCTATGACGTCGAGACCCCCGACGGCGCCGTGGCCTTCCGCGGCTCCTTCCTCATCGACAAGGATGGCGTGGTGCGTCATCAGGTGGTCAACGATCTGCCCCTGGGCCGCAACATCGACGAGATGCTGCGCATGGTCGACGCCCTGCAGTTCCATGAGGAGCATGGCGAGGTCTGCCCCGCCAACTGGCACGAAGGCGAGAAGGGCATGAAGGACACGCCGGAAGGCGTGGCCGAGTACCTGGCCGAGAACGCCGACAAACTGTAAGACGCTTTGACAGTCGCACGAAAAAGGCCGGTCGATGACCGGCCTTTTTCGTGCTAGCCCGGCCCCTCTTTGAGCAACGCCACCGCGAGGGCCGCGATGCCCTCGCCACGGCCGGTGAACCCCATGCGTTCGGTGGTCGTCGCCTTGATACTGACCCGGTTGACCGGCACAAGCAGATCCTCGGCAACATAAACCCGCATGGCCTCGATGTAGGGCGCGAGCCGCGGCGCCTCGGCGACGATGGTGACATCGACGTTGCCGACCGAAAATCCTTCCTCCCTGATCAGCCCGACGACCCGGCGCAGCAGGACACGGCTGTCGATGCCCTTGAACTGCGGATCCTTGTCCGGAAAGTGATGACCGATATCACCCAGCGCGGCCGCCCCAAGGAGGGCATCGCACAGGGCATGCAGCACGACATCGCCGTCGGAATGCGCGGCCAGGCTTCGTTCGGAAGGGATTTCCACCCCGCCCAGCACCAGCCGCCCGCCTGCCTTGAAGGCGTGCGCGTCGAACCCCTGACCGACTCTCATAGCCGCCCCTGCCGCTGCAGATAGAATTCCGCCAAAGCCAGATCCTCCGGACGCGTGATCTTGATGTTATCGGCATGGCCCTCCACCAGCTGCGGATGACCGCCGGCCAGCTCCATGGCCGAGGCCTCGTCGGTGACCGCCTCGCCCCGGGCCTCGGCCCGCGCCAGTGCCGCGCGCAGGGCATCGAAGCGGAACATCTGCGGGGTCAGCGCATGCCAGAGCTGGCTGCGATCGAGGGTCAGGGCGACCTGGTTGGCGGCATCCGCCTGCTTCATGGTGTCGCGCACCGGCACCGCCAGCAAACCGCCGACCGGATGATCGCGCAGGCTGTCCATCAGCTTCTGCAGATCCTCCTGGCGCAGGCAGGGACGGGCGGCGTCGTGCACCAGCACCCAGTCGTCGTCATGGGCATGCTCGGCCAGCACCGCCAGCCCGTTGCGCACCGAGTCGCAGCGCTCGGCCCCGCCCGGTGCCTGCCACAGCGGCCGGTCGTAGTTCAGTGACAACCCGTCCCAGTAGGGATCATCGTCGGCACGGGCCACCACCACGGCAGCGATCCGCCGACAGGCATAAAGGGCATCCAGGCTATGCTCCAGCACCGTGCGATCGCCCAGGGTAAGATATTGCTTGGGGCGGTCGGCCGCCATGCGCCGCCCAACCCCGGCCGCCGGCACCATGGCCCAGTATCTGGCCATCGCTCAGTCCCCTCCCCCGTCCGCCGCCGGTTCCACGACCTGATAGAACAGCTCGTCACGCCGGATCATGCCGAGTTCGGTGCGCGCCCGCTCCTCGACCGCCTCCAGTCCCTGCTTGAGGTCGCGGACCTCGGCATCCAGCGCTTGGTTGCGTTCCCGCAGCTGCCGGTTCTCGGCCCGCTGCCGTTCCACGGCCTGCCCCAGGCGCCAGACCTCCGCCAGGCTGCCGTCGCCGACCCAGAGCTGGTACTGCAGGAGCAGGAAGAGGAGAACCAGCAGCACGCCGAAGATACGCATGCGCAGTGCCCGCTAGCCCGGATATTGCGCGAAGGATTCGAGTTTCAGGGCGAAGCTGGCCAAGCAGTTTGTTCGATCGCCCGCCGAAGCATAGCCGTAGCTATGGTTCAAGGGCGATCGGCCAGGATGCGCAGCCAGATGCGTCCTGAAATCGAACAGGCACAACCTGTACCCTGCCACGAGGGCCCGTTTACGAGCCTCCCGACCTTGTATATCAAAACCTGCATTCCGATCATTGAGGCCGCCTTGGTGCAATATCCGGGCTAGGGGCCTGCCCAGTTTGCCGCCCCCCCCGGCGGACAGGTCGGTCTTCAGGATCGCCCGCGGTGCATGGCAGGAACCATGCAGGCCGCCGTGCCGGGCTGGCAGACGCTTCATCACGCCCCGGACGGACTGCTAGTCCCGCAGCTGGGGAAAGGCATTGCGTCCGCCATAGATGGCATCGTCCTTGAGCTGGTCCTCGATCCGCATCAGCCGGTTGTACTTGGCGACCCGGTCGGAACGGGACAGCGAGCCGGTCTTGATCTGACTGGCGCTGGTGCCGACCGCGACATCGGCGATCACCGTGTCCTCGGTCTCGCCGGAACGGTGCGAGACCACCGCCGTGTAGCTGGCCTCGGCCGCCATCTCGATCGCCTCCAGGGTCTCGGTCAGGGTACCGATCTGGTTGAGCTTGATGAGGATGGAATTGGCGATGCCCTTGTCGATGCCCTCGCGGAAGATCTTCGGGTTGGTCACGAACAGATCGTCACCGACCAGCTGGATGCGCTCGCCAAGCCGTTCGGTGAGCAGTTTCCAGCCCTCCCAGTCGTCCTCGGCCATGCCGTCCTCGATGGAGAGGATGGGATAGCGGTCGACCCAGGCCGCCAGATAGTCGGTGAATTCCGCGGCGTCCAGGCTACGGCCTTCCGAAGCCAGCACGTACTTGCCATCCTTGTAGAACTCGGAGCTGGCGGCATCGATTCCCAGCCAGATGTCCTCGCCGGCCTTGTAACCCGCCTTGTCGATGGCCTCCAGGATCACTTCGATGGCCGCCTCGTTGGAAGGCATGTCCGGCGCGAAGCCGCCTTCGTCGCCGACCGCGGTGTTCAGGCCGCGTCCGGCCAGCACCGCCTTCAGCGCATGGAACACCTCGGCACCGTAGCGCACCGCCTCGCGGAAGCTGGGGGCGCCCACCGGCAGGATCATGAATTCCTGCAGGTCGACACTGTTGTCGGCGTGCGCACCGCCGTTGAGGATGTTCATCATCGGCACCGGCAGATGGTAGGGTCCCTTGCCCTGCAGCAGACGATAGAGCGGCACGCTGGCCTCGCGGGCCGCGGCCTGGGCCACCGCCAGGGAGACGGCGAGGATGGCATTGGCACCCAGCCGTCCCTTGTTCTCGGTTCCGTCCAGCTCGATCAGCTTGTGGTCGATCTCCTTCTGGGCCAGCGCCTCCATGCCGATCAGCGCCTGGCGGATCTCGCCATTGATGTTCTCCACCGCCTTGAGGACACCCTTGCCGTTGTAGCGCGCGGGATCCCCGTCGCGCAGCTCCACCGCCTCCCGTGCCCCGGTCGAGGCACCGGAGGGCACCGAGGCCCGGCCCACGGCACCGGATTCCAGCAGGACATCGGCCTCGACCGTGGGGTTACCGCGCGAATCCAGGATCTCGCGCCCGCGAATGTTTGCAATCAGGGACATTTTTTCTCCATTATTCCAATCAATTACAATTGATAGTTAATTCTATCTCTGGATCAGATCCGGACATTGTAACCCGCTTCGCCGTCGGCTGGCGATATGCGGGTCACAAGTACGCCGCCTCGGCAAAGCCCTGCTGCTTGACCGCCTGGTCGATGATCTTCAGGGTCTCCAGCAGTTCCGCCATCTTCCCCAGCGGCCAGGCGTTGGGGCCGTCCGACAGGGCCTGGTCCGGATCCGGGTGGGTCTCCATGAAGACCCCCGCGACACCGGCCGCCACAGCGGCGCGGGCCAGCACCGGAACGAACTCGCGCTGACCGCCGGAGCGGGTGCCCTGCCCGCCCGGCTGCTGCACCGAGTGGGTGGCGTCGAACACCACCGGGCAACCGGTCCTGCGCATGATCGCCAGGCCGCGCATGTCGGAGATCAGGGTGTTGTAGCCGAAGGAGACGCCGCGCTCGCAGACCATGATCCGCTCGTTGCCGGCCTCGCGCGCCTTGTCGA